>NZ_JAMYUL010000001.1:0-846642 GCF_040322955.1 Mesorhizobium sp. M0077 | reverse complement strand
GATGCCATCGAACAAACCCTGACCTTCTTCAGGCTGCCGAGACAGCACCACAAGCATCTCAAATCCACCAACATGCTGGAGCGGCTCAACGAGGAAATCCGCCAGCGCACCTATGTCGTGCACATCTTCCCCAATACCGAAAGCTGCCTGCGCCTGGTCAGGGCCTTGGCCGTCGAGACCAATGAAAACTGGATGGAGGCCAACCGATACATCAACATGGACGACCTGCGCGAGCACAAGAAGCTCGCTCTGCGCCAAGCCGCATGACCAGCATCATGGCTGCCCCATTTTGCAGAACTTGACGCACACAACCATGGTTGCCGATAGCCGCATGCCGAGGCCTAAGCTCATCAACAGTCGCACGATTTGGGATCGTGTCACCCTCGATATCGCTTTCTCCTCCCTGCCAGACAAAGATAACGGCCTCCAAGAACTGTTAGATCGGAGTAAGCAGAAGGCGGCAACAAGATAGGAAGCTACGCGCATTGCGTATACGCTGTGGGCGTAGTACCATTATCCTCCGAGTGGAATGATGACGTGAACGAGAATGACAAGCTTGCGCGAGATGTGAAAGCCTGGCGTTCGAAGGGAGGTTTCACTGCTGAGAGTGCAGCGAAGGTGTTGGGAATACCGAAACGCACATACGAGGGCATCGAGCAAGGTCGAGGTTTCCCGTACCCGAAACTCCTACGCGTTGCCCTCGAAAGCAAAAACCTTTCGCTTGAAGCGATGATAGAGGTCTCTCCGCATGTGAAAAAGCGGCGGTAGAGGACTGGAAGGAGGCCTAATCGCCCGGCCATTCAAGGATGACACTTTCCCCGGCGTTTCGTCGCGCCTCAAAAATGGAAAGACAGTCTATCGCTATCGTGCAAAGGGAATGCCTGAAATCCGCCTCCCCGGCCAGCCCGGTGATCCGGAATTCGAGGCTGCCTACAAAGGGCGACCCAGAGCCAGGGCCTAAAGGCAATTATTATCGACCTACCCGGTCGGGCGTTGCCAAAGACGTTCGGTCATGCAGCGCGGCGACTTGAAGGGACTATGGAATGGCTGGACGAAGCAACGCAGCGGAAGAATGCCAGGCTGATTGAACGCTTCCTTCGGAGCAGGTCGAACCTGCCTACCCGCTGACTTGGCGCGATACGCCAGTAGGAACATCTCGACGCCGACCATCTGCGTGCGATTGTCGAAAGCGCCTTTGCCGCCAACCGGACGGTTGCCAAGCACCTGCTGGTCGCAATCAAGAAGCTCCTGTGGGTGGGGATCGAAGTTGAGAAATGGAGCAAACCGCAGAACAATCCCTCACTGTCGATCCGCGTCCGCATTCCTAAATCCACCACCAATCCCGCGTGGCCGGTCCCCATTCGTGAAAAGTTCGAGGCGCGCCATCCGATCGGCTCCCCGCCGCGCACCTGTTACACGCTCGCCTTTTGGCTCGGCAAGCGACGAGGCGATATCGCCTCGTTGCAATGGGACGATTTGGTTTTCGAGGAGATCGAACTGTTCGATGGCTCCCTAGGGGTGATCGAAGCCTTCGATTTCCGGCAGAAGAAGAACCGCAACCGTCACGGCGGTCGCGAGATGTTTATCCCCATCCTCGACAAGCTGGCGCAAGCCTTGGCGCCGCTCGACCGTTCGAAAGGCGGAACGGTACTGAAGAATGCCTATGGGCGTCCATTCGCGGAAAAGAGCCTCACCGGCATGATGGCACATTGGAACAAGCAGGCCGGCATTCCGGAGGGCTACACTCTCCACGGGCTACGCCGCACCTTCGGCACGTATCTCGCCGAATGCAACACCCAATCGCGTGCCATCATGGAGGCGATGGGGCATTCTTCCATGACGGTGACGGACGAATATGTCCGGCAGGCTAACAAGAAGCGAATGGCCGTCGACATAGCCCGCGCCATCAACGAGCGCGAGGCCAAACGCGATGCGATGAAGCAGCGAGCGGCCCTGCGCGTCGTCAAGTAAGTGAAATCAACCGACCATGAGCAGGGTCCCATATCGGGTGCCCTTTTCTTCGGGCCCATAATGGGCCCAAAACGTTTTGGGCCGAGGCATATCTTTAATAATGAAATCAATGGTTATGGTGGTGGTGGCAGTCTGGAGCGAACCCGTCTCTGTCTGATCGTCCCTGTTTCGCCCGGAAAAACAGCGAATTTTCGGCGATTTTGGGCGCCTGAGCCATTTTCGACCTAAAATCCCGGCGCAGTTTCAACGCCTTGGCATAAAATTCCCTATTCAGCCTAACAGAGAAATGGACGCGGCCTATCAGGGAACGCAGCGAGCTTTAGAGGCCAGGAATGCGCGTCGTCCCCTGTTCGCCTTTGAGCAGCTTACGATTGGGTTCGTCACTCCGCCATGGAAAAAAGCCGAGTGCAGCACACCTTCACCGCCAAGAATTGTACGACCTCCTTTGGTCGACGCCCATCATCACGCTCGGTGAGCGGTTCGATATTTCGGATCCAGGACGAGCGAAGAGTGAAACGTCCCCACACCCGGTCGCTGGACTAGTGGCAGCGCTGAGATCTGCAAATCCAGACCAACACGGCGAGGTCTCAGTTCCGGGTGTAAGCGATTTTGAGCGGACTGAAAATCCGCGTGTCGGTGGTTCGAATCCGCCTCTGGGCACCAGTTCTTGACTGAAGTTGCTTTATTTCCAGTAAGATACAGGAACTTGGCGGATTTCGATCCACCTGAACACCCACCTTAGAATGCTTCGTTGGCAGCCCTGTGAGGGTCGCGTCCTGCCTGTACCATGGCCGTCTAGGCGACGGCATCAGCCATCAGTCATCAGTCATCAGATTGAACCAATCCGCCTTGCAGGCCGTATCATGTGCAATTGGTTCGCCCTTGGTCTCAAGCACAATCACTTAGATAAACTCGCCTTCGGTAAAATCGCGAAAATAGATCGGGACCGCGTTAGTAAGAGGGGAGGAACATTCCTTCTTCCATGGGAGCTTCCTCAAAGGCCTTTCGGACATCCTTCGGGGATACCTCGTCTGCCATGGCCGCCACATAGGCTTCCACGGCCTGCTGCCATTTTGGGCCACGCTTGGTCCAGGTCAGCAGTGGCTCCGCAGCACCTTGGACGTGGTTGACGCCATGGCGCATGCCTATGCGATCCGTCTTCTTCTTTTTGGGGGGCAGCATAGCGCCATTTGCGGTCATTGAAATTTGCACTCGCTGGGGGCTGTTGTAATGGTGTTCTCGGTGAAGGTAATCGCCGCCTTATCCTCACAGCGATATCGTAGGGCAAGACAATGAGTAAGCCACCCAAACGTCCAATCGATCTAAGACGCGAATCCGCGTTCTCGATGACAATCGGCGGCCAAGGCGACCGAGCAGCGGTCCTGAACATGGTCGCGACCACGGGATCAGCTTTTGTGATAAAGCAGAACTCAGTGCATGAGATCAGACTCGCGGATCAAATTGACCCTGATCGCACAAACATTAATGTTCCCAACACTCAGCAATTGTTCGCTGAGGCTGGTTCGGAATCCGACATCGTTGCCCGAACGTTTCTGTCGGCCGACGCACTTTTTACCAAAACCCATTTTCCGGATGAGAAGGTGAGAGACCGAGTGGTTTTGGTCTCAGCCGAAATCATGACTCACCTTCTGGCGGCGCAGAAGGTTCTGGATCACCTACAGGCAGACCAAGAAAAGCGAATTGCCGATGTAAAGGCGTCGAAGGATCCGACAAGACTGCCAGCTGTCACGGAAGTCGAGTCTCGAGCGAATACGTTCATCCAGAAGGCGGAACACGCGCTTCAAGCAATATATCGTCTCGCCGAAGTCTTCTATGGCCCGCAAATGAAAGCCGAAGGAAAATTTCCTGACAACCTCCCTCTGGCATTTGCAAAAGCCTTTGGGGAAAACGCCCCATCAACGGCTTATGCAAAGGCTGTGGCACTCTTTGGCCATCAGGTTCGCAACACGCGACATTGCGTCGAACACCGCAAAGAAGATCAGCGGATCGTAGCGAAGGATTTTCAGCTCAGACCAGACGTTGTGCGGTACCGCTGTCTATGCCTTTCATTAGGGTTGTGACCGCTGCGGCTTTCCAGCCTCAAACGTCCCTCATTCTGTGACCCCGGTGGAACGGTCGTCCCCGGCGCGGAGGAAGAACATAGGACCAACGCCTGGCCTCCAGCACCCGCTCATGCCTGAGTCTGGTGGCGACCATTTTCACGACCGTTTGAACTGGAAAGATCTGCGCTCGCTTCCGAGCCGCATTCAAGAATGCACTTGGCGGAACTGCCGCAACTATGGCCTGCCCTTCGACGCGCTCCGGCAACAGACACCAGAGCATGCCACGGTTAGGCCCCGACGGATCATCCATTGCCTCGATACCCTCGAAGTCGAAGAACACCGGCGTTGTGCATGTAAGCCACGCCAAGGGAAAGCTCTGCTCTGGGCTACGGGTAATGAAAATGCTTGTCCCCGGTATGGGCTTGAAAAGCCTTTGACCTTGCAGAAACCGGGATCGATCTCTCTTCAGCCTCGCTCCGTCCACGACCCAGACCATATTTCGATGGAACGCCTCGCGTGCTGACTTCTCCTGCATGGGCAAGTGCGAGTGCTGGAACTCGATAGCCAAGCCATACTCGGTCTTCACATCTGCAATATGCTTCTCGCCTGCCTCGTCACGCTGGACCACCTCCTGCCATCCCGCTGGAAATTGGTCCTTCCAGCTGCGATGCCACAGGGTTTCGGGCTCCCACCACGGATCGCAGTTCCTGTTGCCGTGATGCGCCCAGTGCCAGACCCTTTGCGTTCCGCACCTTGCAGTCATTGGCCGCGAACAGCCCGGGCAGAAAGCGACCATTCCAGGCGATGCCTGACACCGAATATCGTTCACCAATGCAAACCGCATGTTCTTCTCCATAAGCGTTCAGGGCCGCACACCACCGTAGGCGGCAGCCAGATTTCTTGTTTGGGAAGCTATGTCGGCAGCGCGGCCAGCCTGAGCTGGTGCTGTTTCTTCTTATCTTCGACGTGAGGTCGGACCGTCGTCGGTTATCATGCGGCTCAGAAAATGCCCGGCGCCGCTTCTTCTCAAAGCATGCACCAAAAATATCCGACTTGCTGGCTCAGTCAAGTCTGTCGGGAAGGGCGGCAACCGCCGCCAAGAGGTGGCAAGATTGTAGACCACCCCTGTCGCTGCCGAGAAAGCCCGACAACCGCCGATAAGTGATCCGCCGGTCAGAGACTGCTGACAAGCGGTATGCCGCTCAGCGGCCAAATCTCGCGCTAAAGGCCCACAGTGAGAAAGTCAGAAAAAATCTGCCGCGATTTCGAAGCAAGGTCACGCAAGAAGGTATCCCTTCCCCGCCGCAAACTGGGACCGGCCCCTCCAGGAACGCTCCGTCGCCTAGACCGCGAGGCACTGCGGCGCGCGATCACGGCAGGACGAGGGAAGTCAAGTTTGTCTCGGCCGTCATCCGAGGAGGCAAGTGAGCCATTGCTCGCGCAAAACGACGCCGAATCGTGACAAAAGTCCTTCCACGGAGAGACGAAAACACGAAGAGATTGCGTTGACGTGCGTTGCTGGTAATGACGGTCTGTGCCGTTGCGCGAAGCCTGAGCCAAAGAAGCTCGCGCAGACGGGCGCGGCTATGAGGGGGTAATGGAGACATCAAAGCAAGTCTGGCTTCGTGCGTTTTGGGGTTTTGATCCAGAGAACGAGGGGTATTTTGGCTTCACGCATGAAGGAGATCGGAAACAGTTCCTGAATGCGGCGAACGGTGGCGATTGGGTTTTGATATATGGCGGTGTAAACGAGCACACGGCGGCCGAGGAAACGCGCCAAGCCTTGGGCTTTTTGGAGCTTTCAACAGAGCTCTGCCTGGACGTTGAACGCATGTCACCCAAAGCCGTGCAGCGAAGGCAAGATGGAGAATTTGAGGACCGCTGGAATTATGGTCTCGTAGTTACGCGCGCTTGGCGTCTCCTACACAACGTTCATATTAGAAATATCGCGGTAGAGGCTTATTCAAATGATTTTCGGTTTGATAGGGCAAGTCGCGGCGTCTTGTTGAACACCCAGGAAACTGAACGTGCATTGAGCTATCCAATAGTTGAAGTGAACGTTTATGGGCAGACTCCAATCGAGACCGTTGATGCATTTCCTACACAGGCTGTTAAGATATTCAAACCGTCTGTTGGGATTCCGCCGTCCTTTGGCTCCAAAACCCACACGTCTGAGGACGGCGAGAACATTTTATACCTGATGGAATTTACCGGATCCGCTACGTACCTGCTTGGTGACTCGCCACTTTACTCTGGAAATACTCTCTTCAAGGTGGGAAGGAGCAACGATCTCAAAAGGAGGACGTGCGAACTGAACAGCGGCTTTCCCCCGCCATCAGTGGTTAAATGGAAAGTTGTAGCCAATCATAAGTTCCAGGATGGGGAGTCAGCCCACGAATCTGAAGCCGTCCTGAAGAACTCTTTTGACAAGAAGTTCTGCTCGGTCGGCGGAGAATTTTTTGTTGGCAAAGGAGTTGCAGTGCAAAGCGCGTTCCTTCAGCATTGTTCAGCCTACTCGATTGTTATTAAGGGCGCTCCTGGGAAAAATAAGTTGTAGTACTGCTGGAAGTACGATCGCGCCCATACCCCTCTCTCACCGCAAATCGCGACCGGCCCTCCGATCTGCTTGTTAAAGTAAATCAGATTTCACTCATCACCGCGCACATCCATTTTTCTTGTGAGATAAGCTTTTTTGTCCTCTTCGCTTAAAGCTGCAAGCCACTTTTCATGCTCACGCTGTCGCTTTTCTTCAGACGTGGAATGCAATATTCCAGCGACGACGAATATTGCGACCGTCCAAAACGTGATTTGGTTCAACCAAGAAGGACGAAAGCCATCTTGGTCGGTATAGATCACGTTTATGACTATCAAAAATAGTATTATCCCGCCTACAAACCCAGCTCCATATCCTGTATCCTTCTTATTCACTGTTTCAAACCTTGTGAGGTAGTGAGTTTAATTCCAAGGATAAACTATCATGGTGAGCAGCAACCGGAAACAGCCCTCCTAAAGCGGTGCTGTTTTTCACCTGCATATCAAGGAACGATCATTGCGTCTAAGCCCTACGATGTTTCCTAGACCAACGACCACGGCACTCCCCCCCTTCATCTGATGCACCTAGACATAAGGCTGTCGCGAAGTTGGTAAGCGTTGCCGGTGTAGGCGCACCCGTCAGGCATGAAGCACCACTGTCCAGGCATTTGTCGGCCCGATACACGCTAACAGCCGGCCAAGCCTTCCTTGCTCCCTCTGAACGGACGAAAAGAGCATGTTGCAATGCCGGCTTCGGCGGTGGCGTGAGATCGGGCAATCTCCACGATCAGGGTAACTTCACTTTTCAATGGACGTTTCTTTTCCATGGAAGGGAATTTCCATACGCCACATCCCCAGGAAAACCAGCAGTCCGCCTACAGGCAACGGTCAATCGTAGGTGAGGCGTTTTTCCCAGGTCGCGGTCGTTCCATAGTCGTTCGTTGGGGTATTCTATGTCGGTCTATCTTTTTGATAATTCATGTGAAAATAGGGGTATTGGTTGGTATGCCTATCTATTAGGGTCGTAGCCCACCGCTTTTCCAGCCTCAAGCGGACATACTCCGGCGTCGGACGGCAGCGTTGCGCCAGGAGCTGCCATTCCCGGCGCTTCTCCAAACCTGACTTTCGCGCTACAGCTTGGGTTCGACCCTGTGCAACTGTCTGATAGGCAATGGGGCAAAGACTGCTTCGGGCCCAAACCGCTCAAACTCGACCGCATCTTGCTGATCGGCTTCCGATACAGTTCGGACTTCCAAGAGGTGTGAAATGGATGATGATATCTGGAATCAGGCCTTCTATGACGACGGCGAGTGGGTCTCCTGGTCCGACGTAGAAGAACAGCTCCAATACCAGGAGTGGCGAGCAAAATATCCTAATGCGATAAGATCTTTGATTCCTTATTTTCAGGATCTCTTGTCGCTGGCAGAAAGCTACCACCTTGAGACAGGTCGTCATCTCAATGTGTACGGAGACATTGGGGAACTCTTCGGCGCCATTACCTATGGAATAAAGCTGAACAAGAACTATGCGCAGGGTTCTGATGGTAGGCTTGGCAACGATCACGTTGAGATCAAGACCATCACCCCGTTCAAAATCAAGGACGAGGTTTTCGTGAAGTTAGCAGGTAACTTCAACAAGCTGCTCGTCGTGAAGATCAACGCGGACTTTGAAGTCTCATCCCGAATGGTCGTTCGCTCGAAGCTTCCCAAAACGGCGAAGCCTTTCCTCAGGATAAGCTGGGGGGATCTGCTCGTGGCCGAATGACGGCTTCGTCCGCCACTTGCTCGTCCCCATCAACGTGGCGAATGGCAACGTTCCACCCGATCCGGACCTCCATGGTCGTTCCGTGGGAAGGCAACGGTCAAAAGCGGACAGACCTTATGAGGTCAAGAAAGGCCGCTGAGAGCGTGCGGTGTCAGGCGTTTGTCGGGGCGACGACAGGCAATTGCCAGTTGATCGCACGTCGCTAGGGTCGTTGTCGCCGGTCCTTGATGGTGACTGAAGATGTTTGCGCATGGGCCATGCCAGGAAGTCATAAAAAATCTACGGCGATTTCGAAGCAAGGTAACGTGAGAAGGGGACCCCTCCCAGCGCGCAAATTGGGACCGCCCCTCCTAGCCTCAGAAACAGCCGCCACCAAGCGCAACGGTATCTGCCGGGCTTCCACACTGGCCAAGTGCAGCAAGCCGCTGTGCGCCTTTTGTCGGGTCACCAAGCTGACTCGCCGTAGCCGATCACTTGTACCTGTGATGTATGGTCTAGACCGTTGAGTGGATGCCGCCTGGTCCGGACCGACTCATCCCGCCAATGCCGATGACTGCGGCGTGGGGAAACAGATCCTAGAAGCGCACGAAGGCGGTTTGCCAGGGCTTTGCCGGCTGAGGTGTCGTTCCAAGCTGTATCGCCCGTTGTCGGCCTGTGAAGGCTGACCTGTCCACCAACGTTGGACACTGGGCGAAAAGAGCAGTGTTCCGCCTAGCGTTAAGCCGACAACGGTGGCCAGCCCTACCTTTTTCGGGGCCGGCAATCGTTTGCACTTGATGGTTCTTTTCCTGGACAGGAAATTACATGTGACCATCACATTAAACAACGCTGTCGTGTTGGTGACGATCAAGGCGTGTTCATCGTGGTCATTCTATGAAAGTCGTGGTTGTCTTATCTCACTGTGATTTCGTGGGAATTAGGCGGTGGTGGTGTCTACGCTTTACATTAGGGTTGTTATGGCGGCTATTTTCTCAACCGTACGCGGTTCCTTCTCAGTGAGATTTTTGTGAAGCAGGTTTGTAGCTTCTTCATTGTAAGCGGGTGTCGCTGAAGCCGTCGCTTGGCAGGCTTTTTTGCGTGTCGCTTTGCCTGCATTTTTCTGATGGCATCCCGGAACCGTCCCTTTATCTGTGCGGGGGAGGATCGCCAAACTTCTTCGGGCACACTGCGGACTTCTTCTATCTGTGGCCATTCGCGCTCTTCGAGCACTTTGATCGCAAGGTGGGCGACCCTACTTGCTCGGTAGTCCGCATCCCGGAAAAGAGCGGTTACCGGAATGGCGTTCGCGCGGGGGTTGCTCGACGTAAGTTTCGCGTGCCGCATCACGGTCCGTGGTGCGAGCAGCTTGCCGAGTTTGACGTAGTCGATCTGTTCCAAGATCAGGAACCGGTGAAGATAGCTCTCCAAGTTCGCATTGATGAGGTCCGAAAGCTGGTCGCCGCCAAAATGAGTCCTGACGGCTCGGCCGCCTTTCGATGTCCATTCTAGGTGGGCAATGATCGATCCAAACTGCCCCAGCGCCAGCTTTCTTCGCCGAATGTATATTTTTAAGTTGTGGGCCGCCTTATCGTGCTCGAAGTAGATCGTGGGGTGGTCGAATAGGCCCCGACGCTTCAGTTCCTTTGCCGTAAGCCTCGGACCTTTTTTCGCCTTGCTTACGAACCCTATGTATCCGCGTTCGTGGTTTATCTTACCAAGGTGCCGAAGCAGCCAGTCTCGAACAAGAAGGGCAGTTTTCTCTGACCTGGCATCAATGTCGAAGGCCGCTTCGACCTTGTTTACCCAATACGAGCCAAGTGCAGCTTCATGTTTTTGGAGCAGCTTCAGGACCGCCTTGTCGGGCAGGCAAACGATCTTAAGCCGGCTGCCTCGCTTCCCGTGTCTCTTCTCAATCTTGAATGAGTGACTGCGCCGCTCGAGTTCCTCGATCGGCAGGAGTTGTCCTAGCTGGTCTTTTGGTACTTCGGTGCAAATGTTGATTGCGTCGAACGTGGGCCGAAACGTCCCAATTCCAGGTATGGTCAAGAAGGCTGCCATGTCGCGCTTACTTCAAGCCGCTTCTATCAAGGTGCACACGAAAGCGATTGTTCTTGGTCTTCGATGTCGGTACCGACGGTATCGACGCATTTACGTGCGTTTGGCGGATCGCCATTTTCTTCTCAATCACAGCCAGAACTTCCGCCTCAATCCACCACGTATGACCATCTATCCGGACTGGTTCCGGCAAGGTGCCGCGTTCCGCGTAGCGCCAGATGGTCGCGACTGACACATGCATCGTCACGGCAACTTCCTTGACGCTCAGAAATTTCACAGCCTGGGCCATCCTAGATCCTGTGGCCACGGCTAGGCAGGTCTGCTTTTATGAGCAGCACGTCGCGGACAAGGAACAGACGTCGCCCCGTTGGACTCAGTTGGTAGGTCTTGAGTTCTCGGTCTAGTTTGCGGAACTGAGCAGCGCTGACGCCGAGCATGTTGGCTGCCACGCTCGCCCTAACGTACCGGTGCTCCCAACCGAAAAATCCCAAGCGTAGTGTGCGCCGCTGGGTCGGGGATAGCAGTTCATCCCGCTCGCGGCACTGCCGGCCCGACCTTGCGCGCCACTTAAAGTCTCACCCGAGCACGATAGTTCTTGCCAACGTGGCTTGCGACATGACCCGCCCAACGATCCAACAAGTCACGCCTTTGATCCAAATAGTCGGTGCGGCGGTAGGACCTTTCAACGCTTGATCCTATGGTACGGCGAAGCATGGTTTCGGCTACTTCGTGCCGGGCGTCGGTCGTTTCCGCCAGCCAATCCCGCAAGGATGATCTGAACCCGTGCGGTCTGTACTCCAGCTTGGCACGCTTCATGTGTTGGCTCATGGCCATATCGCTAATGACGCCCTTCTTCGGGTTGGCAAAGAGGTATCCGTCACGCTCAAACTGCTGGGCCTTCTCAATCACGGCAAGCGCTTCCGCCGACAAAGGTACCCTGAATTCGGTGGTGGCGTCCCGCCGCCCCTTCATTGCCTCAGCCGGTATCGTCCACACGTCACCTTCAATCTGATCCTCGTGAATATACCTGATAGGCGCTGACCTCACCCCCGTGAGGATTAGCAAGCGCAGGGCCAAATGCGTGATTTTGTCGTCTTTAAGCGTCGCGTAAAATGCCGGCAGATGCGACCAAGGCATGGCGGGAATATTTTCAGCTTTGTGCCGTTGCCTACCCAGCAAGGCCCTTGCCTTGTCCGTGGCCTGTAGGTCCACTTCCAGGCCCAGCGCGGCGGCGTGTTTGAGACATATACTCAGCCGGTTCATTGCCTTGCGCGCCGTGTCGGCCTTGACGTGCCAAATCGGCGCCAGCGTGTCACGAATGTCGCGCTGGTCTATTTCTCCGACGGGCACCTTTCCAAGCTTCGGTAGCACGTGCAGTTCCAGCGGCGTGAACCACCGGCCAGCTTTGCCGTCGCCTTTCAATTCTGCCTTGCGCGACTCAAAAGCATCTTTGGCGATGTCGGCCAAAAGGTGCAGGTTGCGCGCGGCTTCCCGCTTCTCGTGGTCGCGTACCCTGATGGGGTCTCTTCCAGCCCGCACCACCGCCCGCCATTTCTCGGCTCCGTCGCGGGCTTCCTTGAGGCTGACCCCCACGATGGAGCCAAGGCCCATTTCCCGCCGCCTGCCGTGCATCGTGTAGCGCAAGAACCATTGACCTCCCCCGTCATCGCGCCTCAGCAGCCACAATCCCCCACCGTCAGCGTGCTTGCCCGGTGTTAATTTCTTGACGGCAATGGCGCTTAGCCTGTTGAGGGCGCGCATCGCATTCACCTCTCCAAAATTCCCAAATGTCACCGATCACAAACCACCGCAAGGCCCACCTATCCATCTATGATAGGTTGCATTCAATTGCGACGACGTGAGACATAAAAATCAGCAACTATCGACACTTACAGGAAATTTGATAGGCCCTGATACACGCTGTGGTCCTATGTAAATGCCGCCTCTGGGCACCATCTCTTTATGGTCCATTCCGGACACATAGGTTACGGTTTATATCGGAGACATGGGTAACACTTTTGGCCCGAAGGGGTTTTGGAGTGGTTCGAGCCTGCATGTCTCATCATCGAAGTAGCCCAAATCATAATCCATGAAGGAAGCCAGCCAGATATGGTCCTCGACCTGTTTGATGCCGACGGTCTGGCCGGCAAAGACGAGGCTGAGGTTGATCTTCTTGCGATTGTAGCAGATGCGGCCGCAGGTGGTGACGGTGACGGCCTTGTCGTGAAGCGGATAATCGAGATCCGGCAGGCCGGCATAGATGCGCGGTGACGGCGTGTAGCGCTCGGCTGGACAGGCCATGTCGAGCGCCTGATGTGGGCGTTCTGAGTTGAACTCATTGATGAAGTCATCGAACCTGGCCTGCTGCTGCAGGAAATTGGCGCCAGCCGGTTTGGTGGTTTCCTTCTTGAGAGTCAGATGCATGCGCTCATGGCGCCCGTTCTGCTGCGGACAGCCCGGCTGGATGCGCTCGATGTCGATGCCCAGGCGCAGCCACCAGACCGACAGTTTGCTGAGATTGAACAGCGCGTTTGGGCTGGCAAAGGGAACGCCATTGTCGGTCCTGATGGCGCTGGGCAGGCCGAACTCTTTGAAAACGCTCTCGAACACCGTGAAGGCATAGGCTTCCTTGGTAGTCGACAACGCCTCGCAGGCGATGAGATAGCGGCTGGCGAAGTCGGTGATCGTCAGCGGATAGCAATAGCGCCGATCGGCGAGCATGAACTCGCCTTTGTAGTCGGCACACCACAGATCGTTGGGCCGATAGCCGTTTGAAAGTGGTGTTCCCATCGCGCTGTTGCGCCTTCGCTTGCGGCGGGTCGAGAACCGCATGCACCGTCGAGATCGCAGGCCGGTGAACGTCAGGATACAGCCGGGCCAACCGTTCGCGTATCTTTGGCGCACCCCAGGTCGGCTTGTCTTGCTTGAGGCGCACAATCAGCTTCTCGATTTGAAACGGAAGCTGATTGGCGTGGCGGTAGGGTCGGCGTGATCGATCCGTCAGCCCCTCAAGGCCACTGTCATTGTAGCGTGTGAGGATCTTGTAGCCGGTCTTGCGCGAGATATCGAACTCACGGCAAGCAATGAACTTCAGCCGCTCTTCCATGACGTTACACTCCTTCCAAGGCACCTTGCTCTCCTTGCAAAGGGCCGAAAGTGTAACCCATGTCTCCGGAATGAACTGTCACCCATCTCTCGGGAAGGGCATATGCTGATAAATCAATTGGTTGGAACAAATCCTGGCAACTTGACTAGGCCGTTACGTGTCGCGCCATGTTGCAACTGGGTTGCATTGATTTTCAACGGTTTCCTGTGACAAGCGGCTAGTCGACGCGACATAGAATGCGACATGATCCACACGTCTCGGCCCGGAGGCACCGGTCTTGAAATTCGGTTGCTGCCGTCCCTGCCCTTCCCCTTCGGTGTTATCAAATCCTTGCCCGTCAACGCTTTGCAGCTCACTTATGTCGGCTTTGTGCTATCCCGTGCCGGCCAATACCGTAGCGTTGCGTTGCAAAAACCGTAGCAGAGTGTTCACACATTGTTCCGGTGTTGATTTCAAAAAGTTTCCTGCGACTATCGGCAGGTCCACATGGCTGCGACATAGCAGAGGGGGATCGATGGACATCATGTTGATGGTGAACATTGCTGGCGGCATCCTTCTGGCCGCCGCTACTATCTCGATTTTGGGCCCGGTCGGATGGCCATCTCTTTGGCAGACGCCATCAGGCCGACATCTATCTCCGTGAGAGCGAAAGGCCGGCGGCTGTCGCCACTAATGGTCCAGCGCAGCGAAGCATTCCGCCGCCGTCGACGATCGACCAGAAATGGCCACACCAGGTGGCGCTGCCTG
Organism: Mesorhizobium sp. M0077; assembly: GCF_040322955.1. Lineage (NCBI taxonomy): Bacteria > Pseudomonadati > Pseudomonadota > Alphaproteobacteria > Hyphomicrobiales > Phyllobacteriaceae > Mesorhizobium > Mesorhizobium sp. M0077. The sequence continues at coordinate 832,425 of NZ_JAMYUL010000001.1, read as the reverse complement.
ATGACCTCTGCACCCGTCGGAACCGGACCAAAATCCACGACTACTGCGACGCGAAGCGGGATCGCTGGAAGGGCAAGATACGCGGCGTCGCCGCGGCGACGGCTATAGGAGAATTCTCGACCTTGGCCCGCTCAGCGTGCCTGAACTCCTGCGCAACTGAGGCAGAGCCATGTGAGACGCTACACCAAATATCTGTCGTGGTCGGAAATCCACCGGCTGTACCGCCTGACTTCCCAGGCCGAGACCGGACGCAACGACGAGCCGCGCTACAACATCGCGCCGACTCAGGATGTCCCATTCTTCCTCGGTCGAGATTGCGTCGACTGTCAGGCCCAGGGGCTCGATTGAGCCGTCCGCATGCTCGATAGTAATTTTGACCGGCCCCTCATCGATGTCGCCGAATTGCGAAGCAAACGCGATCTCAGACTGCATCGCGACGCACCGATGCGAACGAGAACGTCCAGATTGGCCTGCCTAGTGCCGTCGAAAAGCCACCAGCGGCCACCCAGGTAGGCTTCGAACACGGCGTGGAAGTCACGAGGTTCGAGCCCAAAGGCGTAGCAGTCTGATGCCAGATCGACGGTGGCACCGCGTAGCTACTTCTGCTCGGACGACCAAGGGAATTTATATATCGGTCGCGGCTGTCATAGCAGATGTTTCCATACATCTTGAGGTATGCATCCCGGCGCGCCGCGTTGGCATACACCGAGGCGGGGTCCTTGAGATCGGCCTCGTATTGCGCGAGATTGGCAGTTGTCAGCGCTATAGGAAGGATGTCCATCGCCTGCGGGATGCTTTTGCCCTCAAGCCAGTCGGCCGCAAACTGTCCCATGGCATAGCCGAAGACGGGCGAGGACAACGAGATACTCGCCTTGTAAGGGCTGTTGCCTTTCCTGATTTCAGCGACAGCTTCCGCCTCTCCGTCAATTCCGCCAAGGAATTGGTCAGGTCGGTCTTTGCCTGCCGCGCGCAACGCTTCAAGCGCACCCAGCACGACCGCATCCGCGCCGAGCACGACGTCGACATCCGGATTGGCCAGCAGGATGGTTTTCATGGTAGCGGCGCCGCCTTCCTTGGTAACCGGCTTGGGTGCGATATCGGCGACGATGATCACGCCAGGCATCGCATTCAGGCCATCGCGCATAGCCGTGAACCGGGGCGCCAGAAACTCCATCGTATCCTGGGTCAGCAGAACGACCTTGGCCTTACCGCCGAGCTTGGTGTTGATATGGTCAATGGCTGCATCGGTCAGCACCTTGCCAGTTCGATATTGCGGGGCATTGAGCAGCAGCGTTGCCGGTGGGGGCACAATCGTGCCAACAAACGCCCCCGACCAGATCGCCTTCTGAAGAGCCGTACTGAAAGCCACTGGATCCGATGAGGTGGCAACCATGGCGCCAACCTTCGCCGCGACCAAAGACTGCACGTGGGCTATCGCCTTACCCACATCGTTTTCCGCCAACACTCTTCGATATTCCAGGCCGCGGTTCTTTGCAGCCATGGACAGACCGTGGTCGACCCCTTGCAGGAAGTCGCGCTCGTTCTCCTGCACGTAGGCCAACACTTTTGTGAGGCCAACCGGAGCGTTGCAGGAGGGCGCATGGGGATCGAAGGCGGGGAATACCGTTCGCTGGGTAATGCCGGGGGCGCCTTCCTTGGCATCCGCGACGGTAAGCCCGCCCATCGCGGCGACCAAAAGCAGCGCTGTCCCGATCAGCCGTCGACCGGCAATTTTATTGCGATCAACCATTTTTGTCCCCCCTCGACATCACCCTTTGGCGGTGAACGCGCCAACGCTGGTGATGCCGCTGCAGTCATTTCACCTTGCGATGAACGGGTCTACTATCCAGCAGTAGCGCGCCGTGGTTCTGTCGAAAACACCAAATGGGCGGCCGTTCCGGGCTGGATGTCCCGGTAGTCCAATTTGGAGCCGAGGCTGATGCACATCGCATTGATGATTCTGCTGCCAACGCCGGTGCCTTTGGCAGGTGCGCCGTCTGCCTTTCCAACACCGTCGTCTTCGACCACCAGCTCCGCCTGGCCACCTGGCAGCCTGCTTAGCCGGACGCGGATTTCTCCGACACCATCCGGATAGGCATACTTGAAAGCGTTGGTGACCAGTTCGGTGACCACAACGCCCAAATTGATGCTGATGTCCGTTTCGAGGTCGATTGGTTCGATCTTGTAAGACAGGCTGACACCGTGAACCTGGCTGCGCATCGACGTTTGCAGATGATCGAGCAGGCCGGTCAGATATTCGTCCAGGTCAACCGAGCGAGCGTTGGCCGAGCCATACAGCCGCCTGTGCACCAGCGAGATGGCAAAGATGCGGTCCTGGGTTTCGGCCAGCGCTTCCTTGGACGCGAGATCTCCGACAGCCTTCGCCTGCAGTTTCACCAGAGACGACACAAGAGCCAGGCTGTTGGCGACCCTGTGATTGACCTCTGACAAAAGCACTTCGGCTCGATCGCGCTCCTTTGCCAGGTCCTCGGTGCGGGTGGCGACACGTTGCTCCAGTTTGTCATTAAGCGCATTGACCTCGTCGTGGGTATCGCGAAGTTCCCTGGTGTAGCGAGCAGCACCATAGGCTGCTCCGCCAACCACAGCGATGATGACAAATCCGCCGATTGCCGAAACGAGCCGCAGCCACGCGCTGTTAGCTCGTTGTTCGACGACACCGGAGGTAAGCCGGTTATCTGCTTTTACAATGATACCCGAAAAGAACACATTGGCTTCGTCAGTCAAAGCCTTGCCTTTGTTCGTGCGGAATATCGCCAATATCTCGGCGTCGCGGTGATCTCGCTTGAGAGCGATTGTCTGGTCCAGCTCACCAAACTTGGCGGCAATGATTGCGGAAAGCCTTTCCAGTGTAGGCTTCGAATCGAGATAGGACGTCAGCAAGGTCTGCAGCGCTTGCATGTGGCGCTGTGCCCCAGCCTTGGCGGTTTCATATGGCCCCAAATAGATTTCGTTCCCGGTGATGACAAAGCCGCGCTCGCTCGCCTCGGCCGTCTGCATTGCATTTCTCAACTCGACAGCAGCGACTCGTATATCGCGCGCTTCAATCGCATTGTCGAAATAGGATTGAGCCCGCTGCCCCAGCCAGAAGTTGGTGGCGACAATGGCCATAAGCGCCGCAAACCCTATTAGCAGGGAGGCGGAAGTGAATCGGACAATTTTTCGGTTGGAGAATTGCATCGGCGCATTCCTGCCCGATTTTGGGCGAGTGCGCCATCAAGTATCGAGAGCTAATAAGCCCCGCGTGCAAAACTAGCCTCTTAGCTTTGCCCTTGCGACGTGATCGACCAACCAAGAAGGTAATCAGGTCGAGTTAGCGCCGATGATCGTGACTGGTAGCAGTTCAGTCAGAGTACAAGGCCACCGGTGCTGCACCGAGGGCCTTTGCTCTAGGGACCATCACTTCCGCGCCGTGACCAGAGTACCAGAACGTCCATCTCCCGACCCAGTGGCCCAGATGGATGCCCGCAGGCGACATCAAAAGTCGAGTGATCAGTTTGTCCTGTTGATCGATGTTATCGCAAGGTTCGTCAGCTTGTTGTTGGTGGCCTTCTCCTCGTCGAGGATCTCGCTGAGCAGCTTATGCGCCTCGTCATGCCCCAGTTCCTTTGCCCATTCCCGCAGAGAGCCGTACCGGGAAATCTCGTAGTGCTCGACGGCCTGGCAGGCGGCCAGCAGGCCCGCATCGAGGGCTGTACCTGACGCTTCCTCCATCAGTCCGTCGGCTTCCTTGATGAGCCCCTCAATGGCGTCGCACTTCTCGCCGACGGCCTTCTTGCCGATAGACTTGAACACCTGCTCCAGCTTCTTGATCTGCCCCTTTGTCTCAGCGAGGTGATCCTCGGCCGCCTTCGTCAGCTTGGCGTCGTTCGCGGCGGCAGCTACTTTGGGTAGCGCCTTCGTAATCGCGTTCTCCGCATAGTAGATGTCCTGGAGGGTATGTTCAAAAATTTCGGCTAGCGTTTTCATCGTGATGCTCCGTTCGCCCGAATTGGCTTCGGGAGAAAGTGGGAGCGAGGCGAATGGTTCCTTCAGGTGGGGCGGACTTCAGACTGAGATATCCGGTATGAGCGGGGAACGATGGAACACCCCTACATCCCGGAACTTTATTGGCGTTTGGCACGTTCTCCGGCCGAACCAACTAAGGTTCAAGGAAAAGGGGAAAATATGGAAAATCCAGGTGTGGGTTGGATAGCAGCGATCGTCATCGGCGGTATCGCCGGCTGGCTTGCCGAGATGTTCATGAAAAGCAACATGGGCGTGCTTATGAACATCATTTTGGGGATCGTCGGCGCAATCGTCGCCAATGTCCTTCTCGGGCTGCTGGGCGTATCGCTGGCCGGCTGGCTCGGCTATCTTGTCGCAGGCTTCATCGGCGCGTGTATTTTGATTGCCGTGGCGCGAATGATTAAACGCTGAGCCTCAAAAATCGACCTTGCACACATCCTCGAATATGCAGGCGCGTGATCGAAGGATCACGCGCCTGCTATTCACAGCGGAGGTAAGCGGGCCCTGTCCGGATTACTTTGTTGAGGTGACGGCGCAGCAGTCTGATGTTGCGATTGTTAGCTTTGAAATACACGTCGAAGATCGAGCCGAGAATTGGGACACTTCCTACGAGCGTGTCCAGCAGCACGTTGCCTAGCATGCGGGCGACCAAGCCGTTTCCGGCACCGACGTTTCGAGCTCGCAAGACGATGTAGGCCGAGACAATGCCCGTCGCCGCATCTCCGAGTACGGGGACCAGACCTACGAGCGCATCCAGTCCAAAACGAATTGATGTGCCTGGAATGCGCCAGCGGGAATCGAGTAGCGCGGCCAATAGATCCAACTCGGCAAGTACGTTTGCTGTATCACCACCGTGACCGCCCTGCCCGATCATGCCAACTCGCGCGCCAGTACGATTTAGTATCTCTCCCTGATGGATAGCCGTCACCTTAGATATCGCTTTGACCGCCTGAATTCGCTTGCGTCCTGTGCGATGGCACGTCGTCGAGCAAGGTCGTCTCACCGGAGCTTTTCGGCGCCTCAACGGGCAATTCACCAGTAGGCGTCATTTTGCTGACGGCCTCAGGCAAATCTCGCGTGATCCGGCTTATGAGCTCCTCGCGCGAAAGGCCGGTCTGCATCGAGAGGGAAGTCAGGGTGTCTTCGTCTATGGCTGCTTCCACCTCGCTTGGCTGGATCGGCTCGTTCGGCCCGGTGCCTACCCACGAATCGACCTTCGATCCGGCGCCTGCCCCTCTGAACCGGTCGAGAATATCGCCAAGCGCGGCCCCCGAAACGCCTTTTGAAAGCTGATCCAGAATCCCGCCTTGCGGATCATTTGGGTTGCGATCACCCGCTCCACGGATCATGTCGCCGATCTTGTCGCGATTTTGGTATGCCAAGACGCCGAGCATCGCGATCGCCAATTTTCCCAGGTTAGCCATTGGTACCTCCACTGTTCAATGGACAAGGGCTCAACATCACAAAAGTTCCGACGGCGACGGTCTAATTGAATAAGGGCTGGCGTATCGACACCGACGTGAGCGGTGGCTTCGCCTAGGACCGTGGAACAGGCAGCGAGCTGCGGTCACGAACTCCCCTGTCCCGCAATTACCATTTGCCTAAAGCGGCGTGTTGTCGTTGGCCTGCCGGGCGGCTTCGGCCTCGGCGACGTCGATCGTGCAAAGCTCGTTGCCTGCCTGATCGCGCATCCGTACCAGCCATCCAGTCAAATCGTCGTCGCCGGGTTGCAGATCGAGTCGATCGCGCAACGGATCGCCTCGGCGCGAGCAGCCTCAAAACTTGGCATCACGGCAGGCGGAACCTGGCGAGATTGGTCGCCGTCGCGATATTCGAACGTATAGACATTGCTCTGCCGGCCGCGGACATTGCCGGATTCCGGTGTCCTATTGAAACCGCCAATTCTATCGACAGGCATTTCGAAGGTCGCGGTCTGAACAAGCAGGGCTTTTGCACGGTCGATTGCCCCCAGCGCGCCGTCGGCGTCGTCGCCTCGCGCCATTTCGACCGCGATAGATTCACCCCCCCGGCCCTCAAACACCACTCTAACAAGAGGCAGGCCGGAAGGCGCGGCCGCCTGTCCAATGTTGATTCCGACGATATGCATGGGGGATACCTTTGACGCTCAGTTTCGCACTCTCAGTGCTTTCGCTGCTCGTGCTCATCCGCGCGGACGAGATAGTCGCTAGCTGCGGCCAGTACGGCCAAGAACGCAGCGGCATATCTGGCAAACCCGAAGGCCTGCGCGGCGGCCAATTTCGCACCGCGTGCATGCTCGGCGATAAATGCATCCGTCGCATCCTGAACTTCAGCTCCAGCCTTGCCGAATAGGGTGCGCTCCTTCGCTGTGGGCTCAAACGCCTTACCGATTATGTGGCCGAGCAGCAGGCCACCCGCAGATCCAGCGAGCACCTTGGCCCGAAACAGGTTTGTGATCGCCTTGCGCGGATGGGCTTCATAACGAATTGACGCGGCGTCGGAATGCGAGGCGCCGGCGACCTTATCTACAGCTATATCGTCGGCGCCTGCCGGGCCATGCGTGCTACGCCTGCCGGCGTCAAATACCGCAACTGCACCCAGTGCGACCGCGGCAGCAGTGCCGCCATTATTCTTGACGGCGTCCGACACACCGCCTAGCGCCCTCGCCACCTTCTGCTTCGCGTACCGGGCGGACGCATCGACCAGATTTCGGGGCTGCAGGCGCCGGCTTATCTCGCTGACAGGTTCAAACAAAGCCTGCCGCTCTGTGCGGCTTTTCAGCATGATCTCGCGCATCTCTTCACTGGGTTGAGCCAAAACGCATCCCCTGTTTCAATGCCGCGATGTCAGTGCGCACCTGGTTGACGGTTTCGACAGGTGTGATGGTCCATCCCGCGAGCGCTCGCTTCGCAAGATAGAGAAACAGCACGCCGCCTACCCCCAGAAGTGCTGCGACGATTAGGCAAGCTACCATCGGATCGACACCAAAGTGGATCATAGCGAGGATCAGGAACTGGACCATGGCGAATGCAGCCAAGACAAAGAGCACCAGTGCGGCGATGCCGCACGCGCCTGACGAGACGATCGTAGACGTCTTAACCTTCATCTCGGCTTGGAGAAGACGAAGATCGAGGCGCATCAGCGAAGCGAGATGGCTATACCCTTCGCTGAAAACGCTTCCCAAGGGTCGGAGATTGGAACCATCATCCATTTGGAACGCTCTTCGTGTCAGGACCGATCGGAGCTTCGCATGATCCGGGTCAGCACAACGCCGGCCAGGATGCCTACGCCGAAAAAGGCCGCCGGTTGGCGCTGGGCGAATCTCGTGACTGAGTCGAGCAGTTCACCCACGTTGCGGTCCCTGATATCCGACGAAATCCGTTCGACACCTTCGGCCGCGCTCCGAACCATGCCTGCAACCTGCGGAGATTGCTTCTCGATTCCATCAGCCGCCTCCTTCACGGAATGGGCAATGTTGGCGATCGCGTCGGCGCCGGCGGTCTTGTTCAACTCCACCGCTTCCTTGAAGGCGCCTGCAGCATCCGACGCAACCGAACCGGCATAATTTTTCGCGTCAGTCGTCACCGAAGCGGCAGCGGTTTTGAGATGCCCTGCGGTTTCGGCAGCGCTCGACTTTAGTTTGCCGAGCGCTTCCTTGCTGCTGTCGGCCACCTCGGCATCGTTAGGGTGTAGCCAGTTCAGGTCGCTCGATGATCCAGTGGGGTCGTTGCTGATTGACGTGTTCACGGTTTTCCACTCCTGTTGTTGTGAAGTGAACTCGGCCAATGGCAACCTGTTCCTACCCCGAGCGAATTTTCCTGCCGCGATTTGGCCTGCTGCCGGAACAGAGCAGAAGGGTCGGTTGGCCCTAAACCCATGTTTTCGATGATGTCCGGCGTGTTGTTGCGCGGGCTGTCGATCGGCCAAGTCGCTGGAGGCGATCGGGTCACCTCGCGCGCCGATGGGACTCATTCTCGTTTTTTGCGTCTGGATGAAGGACGGGTTGAGGCCTCCTTCTCAAGCTTGCCAAGCCTTGTCTTGATCGTCTCGGGATCCTCGTGTTCCAAACCGACAACGTCATTCCGGGTCTCGTTTAGAGCCACAATGATCTCGTCCAGTTTGGCGTGAATTGCTGCAGTGTCGCGATAGCCCTGGATCAGTACGACCCCAGTGATGATGATTGCAGCGACAGACAAAGCATTAGGTGACCGCGTTCGTTAGGCCAAACGGCACCAGCAGCGTGCATATGGCCATCACAACTAGCATCACGTAGAAGCCTGGCGGCCGCGAAAGGAAATCGGCGGCTGAAAACAACAATCGATTCATTAACTCACCTTTTGTGAGAAGGTCTGCCGCCTACAGCAATCGGCGCCTTTCACAATGAGGCATTGCAATGCGATCCGCTATTCCTCTTTGCGAAATCCTGCAGCGATGCGTGCCGCAGGTCAGCCTCGGCGCGCAGGTGCTTCACGCGACCGATCAGGCCCGGCTTGACACATTGCGTCGCCGGCCGCTTCATAATGCCCTTGTGCGCCGTGGCCGTCACCTGGCCGCTGTGATTCGGGATCGAGGAAACCTTTTCAAAGCTTCGCTGTTAGGGCACCATGGCCCGCTTCTTCTTCGATCTAACCGAAAACTATCCCCTACCGGGATACCGAAGGCACCGAGCTTGCAAACTCGGCCGCCGCTGAAGATGAGGCGGCAAGGGCGTTGTTTGAAATAGTGAAAGACCAGGTGCCGGGCGGCACATTCCGCCAAGTCGCCTTCCAAGTTCATGACGGCACCAACATTTCGCTGTTTGAGGTGAAAGTCACGTGTGACGTGACGCGGGCTGCACATTCCGATGACAGACGGTTGGAAGCCTGACGAACGTACCTCGAAAGCGCTCGCCGGAACCAACGCCGGGCGGTTGGCGAACTCAACTCCCTACGTACGACCATCGACGAGACACGCCGCGTCCTGGCTGCGTCACGGAAGCTCTTGGAACAGATGGCCGAACGCGAAGACCCCCAGCCGCAGGTTAAGGCGCCTTCTATTGGAATCCGCTCATCTTAACGCGAGAGCTGGCAGGTCCGTCAACCGGCTACCCGCAGAAGCAGTGCGACACCGATCCCATAAGGGATCAGCAGTGCCGCCAAGGCGACCCACAGGCCCGGATCGGCGAATACCTGCATCTGGCTGCGAAGCTGTTCCATTGCACCCAACGCTGTGTTCCAAACTGAAAAGGCCGGCGCACACAAGCGGTCGACGGGCATTAAGTTCCATTGCTAGATCACCAGCAAGCGCGCTTACCTGCAGCGGAACCTGATGGCCACTACGACCGTTATTCGAAAGGACAACGAAAGGAGATCGCCATCATGGACTGGAACCGCGTCGAAGGAAATTGGAAGCAATTCAAAGGCAAGGTCAAGGAGCAGTGGGGCAAGCTCACTGATGATGATCTCGACCGCATAGCCGGCAACCGCGATCAGCTCGAAGGTACGATCCAGGAGCGCTACGGCATTGAGAAGGATCGCGTGCGGCGAGACGTCGACGACTGGTATGGCCGACAAGACTCGTAGGATACGACAGTTGAGCCTGTTCAAATAAAGGGCGCGTCACGAACCGCGCCCTTTTCGCGTTTTTGGCATCCGTGCGCCGTTCGGCTCGGCCTTGAACAAGCGATTTTTGGGAACGTGTCGGCTTCCGGCCGCGTTGATCTCCACAATGGAGATTGTAGAAATGTCCATCCACAAAGAAGACTATCGAACGAACAAGGCTGACTACCTGATAGCGAAAAGGCCAGATCTGGTTGAGAAGACCAAGCCGAAAAAGAAGACGTTGCGGCGTGACGATCAGCGTTCCGCAAAGTTATTGGAAAGCCCCGCCGCGTTACCCGAGAGGCCGGCCTCACGCCGTTAGAAATCGCAGAAGGTCAAGAGGAACATTTTAGCGATATTGAATGTTCGACTGTTTATGGACAGCCGAACCGTACTCTCAGCAGATCAATCCAGAGCAGCACGAGCCCTACTGAACTGGTCGCGTGTGCGACTAGCCGCAAAGGCCAATCTTAGCGAAATGGTGATCAGCGATCTTGAGAACGGCTTCAGGAGACCGCGTCCCCACAACATCGCGGCCGTCCGCAAAGCGTTTGAAGACGCCGGAATCATCTTCACAGTCGAAGGCACTCCATCGTTAGCCCGCTCAGAAGGTGATAGCAGCCTCGCCACCGATAATAGACAGTGGCGCCGCAGGGAGAAAAAAGGATAAGGAGAAAAGCCCGTGTACCCTCCTCTGCAACCCGATCTCTAAAGCGGCCGCTAACAAGGGCGGTTGTTCACTGAATTTGTGCTGCGCTCACCTTTCTAAGGTGCCGGTCGAATATGGCCAGCTTCTCTTCGTAGCCGATCCGCACTCTGGACCTGCAGCTATCGCAGTTGAAACCGGCAATCGTTTTCAGCCAGGATCCCCTTCTCACCATTGGGCACGAACAGGAGGGACATTGGAATTCTATAGGTACGTCGCGCAGTTCATTTGATAGAGGCACTGTGTATGTTCTCCTAAGCGGCACGGCCAATGCAACAAAGTAGAAGGTGAAATGTTTCGCGGCTCGGCCATTTACGCGGAGGGATCAGACCTAAGTCCAAATGCTGAGGAGGGCAGGCAAGCTGTTCGTTGGCCCTCGATCCCGGTTAGTCGCAGTGGCCTCACCAGACTCAGCCGTAGCTCAAGGGCTCGTATCACCGGCCAGAAGGCACAGTTCATCCAGTGGAATGGTGACAGAACCGGCAAAGCCGCGCGACCGATAAAATTAAAGCCGCACGAACTTGTCGAGATTCAGACGGATCCGTTCCTTCTGCCACTTCAGCAAGGTGGCCGTAGTCGCAGTGGCCGCTTGAGCGATATCTAGGGGCGTTGCAACCATCGCATCCCCCCAAAAGGCAATGGTAAACGCAATCTTTATGGGCCCTACGAAACCCTTTCTTCAATCAAAAACGAAAATGGCTATTCGTCGGGGCGCTCGACGGCGGCTTCGTCGACCTCGGCTTCCATCTCGTCGCTGACCGTCTTGCTCTTGCCCAAACCGGCCATCGGCACACCGTTAAGCCTTGTAGCCAGGCGTCGGCATGCTCCTGCCAGTAAGGCGGGGCGGCGCGCTCCGTGCCGTCCTTCTGCGCTTGAGCACCGTACATCCACGCATAGGTGGCACGCTCCTGATCCTTCTTAGCCACCGCCATCTGTGTCGTCCTCTCGAAAATCTTGCAGAGAAGCGTGCCGCAAATCTTCCTCACCACGCAAGTGCTTCACGCGGCCGATGATGCCGAGCTTAACCCACTGTGTCGCCGGCCGCTTCATGCCCTTCGGCGCCGGCCCAGCGTGCTCCTGGACGCGCTTCCATAGCCGTTCGCGGATTGCCTGGCTGGAGTTGATGAACGCTGAGCCGACATACTGCCCGGTTTTCCGATCGGCCATCAACGCAAAGGCCGGCTTGCCGGGTTCCCGCTCGACGCCTAGCAAATCATATTCCTCCACCATGTAGCTTTTGATCTTCAGCCAGGCTGTCGACCGGCCGCTGCGGTATTTGCTGTCACGTCGCTTCGACACCATGCCTTCTATGCCCGCCTCGTCGATCAGGTGGAATATGGCTTTAGCATCTCCGGGCAGCGCTTGGCTGAACTGGATGCGGTCATCAGGGAAGATGAGGCCTTCCAGGATTTCGCGACGGTCTTCGAGGTCCATTTCCCGCAGATCGTGACCGTTCAAATAGAGGAGATCGAAGGCAACGAAATAGAGGTCGTGCTGCCGCCGCGTGATCGCCTTGTGCAGTTCGCCGAAGTCCGACAGGCCGGCATCGTTCAACACGACGATCTCACCGTCTATGATTGCGCTCTCGGCGCCGAGCTCTGCGCTTGCCGCCACGATGTCGCGGTATTTGGTTGTCCAGTCGAGCCCGCGACGGGTGTAGATCCGCGTCCCGTCCTCGTCGATGATCATCTGGGAACGGTAGCCTTCACCTCGTGAGTCCATCCATCGCCCTCGGGAGGCTTCTCCACCAAGGTCGGCATCAAAGGCTCAATGAACTTCAAACGCATGCACTGACCCACACCCGGCGATTCAAGCCGCGAGCCCGAAATCGGTTCCGGAACATTTTAGCTCAAATGCATGAAGCCGACGAATGCCGAGCAGCGTTGACGCTCATCCGGCGCACAATCGAGGACCACTGCCCGCCCGGCGTGCTGCCGAGCGAGGAAGCGGTGAACGGTCTCTATGGGCCGGGGCTCATGGATGAGGCGGAAGCGCTGGCGGCTGCCATCGTCGCAACGATCGACCAGATGCAATTGCGCGTGATGACGAAACCGCCTGACCGCGCTGCCCCATTATAGGACGGCGCGGTCAAACCCCAACCTTGGCTGCGCAGGCGGCTTCGGCATTGAGTTCCACCCCTAACTCCGGCCGGCGCTGATCAGGCAATCTCCCACTGCGGCGCCGGCCATTTTCGTTGCACCCCGCGCGGGAGCCGCCTTGGCTGACGTCCATTAGCTCCCGCTCATCTTGACCCCGGGCGCAATGTATTGTCCGTATATGAACTCGACGAGTGAGGGCACTGCATTGCCATGTAGGCGGTCGGCCCTCGCGGCTGTCGAGCGATGTTTGAGGGAGCAGCGCATTGTTCGTCGATTACTACGAACTCTTGGAGATCAGCCCAAACGCCAACTCGGAGACACTTGAGCGAATATTCCGCTACTTTGCGATGCGCTATCATCCCGACAATCAGCAAACTGGAAACGAAGCCCGCTTCAGCGAAATAGTAGAAGCACACAACGTCTTGAGGGATCCCGTTAAGCGCGCCCAGTACGATATCTCCTATCGAGAGCATGCCGGTGAGCGGCTTAAATTGGTCGAGGAGGCAAGCGACCCCAAAGGGGTCGAGAAGGATGCTTTGGTCCAGGCCAAACTGCTTTCGCTGCTCTATGTGAAGCGCCGCCAGGATGTCGGCAATCCGGGCATTGGCGACGTCGAAATCGAACGGTTGTTAGGCTGTCCACCAGAGCATCTGGAGTTTCATCTCTGGTACATGAAGGCAAAGGGATGGATTGCAAGAATTGAGAACGGGACAATCGCGATCACGGTTGAAGGCGTCGATCGCGCCGATTCCGAACTGCGTCGCGATACCAGCATTCGGCTCCTGAGTAGAGAATAGAGAGGGTATCTGCCCAAGATTCCGCAAGGCTCCAGGGGAGCCTCGCGCGTCATTTTGCCGAGACCAGATAGGCTGAGGAAATAGGGTCTTCGGTGGCCGCTTGCGGACGGGGGCAATGAGGATCATGCTGACGCTGGTCCTATCGCTTCCCTCGAAGTAGGCCAGCGAGCCCTATTGTGAGGCAGTCCGGCATGTAGGATTGTAGTCCTCGTTGCGGCGACCCCCTCAAGCGGAGATCGCCAATGGCCAGAACCAAACCTTCCGAACAGCTTTCCCGGGCTGAAATCGAGCGCTTCATCGCGGCAGCCGAAGCGCTGCACAAGAGCATCGTCGGGCCGCTCCTGGCGTATCACAGCGAGCACTACCAAGCTCTACGTGAGGTCCATCGACCGCTGTTGAAGTCGGTTCAGACCATTACCGGCAAGAGGGCGCCATTCATCCAGCCGAACATGACAGGACCGGCACAGCCGCGGGAGAAGCCTCCGGGCTAGTTCTCCTCGCGGAAGTCCTGCAGTGAGGCGTGGCGGAGGTCCTCCTCGCCGCGCAGGTGCTTCACAGCTCAAACTCATACGGGCACTCGGGAAGGGACCGAGTTTAAATCGGGTTATGGTTGCAGCGCGGATTAGACCATCAGGCTTAATTGCTGCGCTGTCATTCTGCGGGTAGGATCGGGGTGTGGTTAATGCCACTCTCCAGTGTGGTCGGCACCGTCACGTCACCCAACTGTAACGTTGCCCCCGACAGCGCCGACCACGCTCAATGTTGGCCGATTAGGCCGGGGCCTCCCCTGTACGAAACCGTACCTTTGAACCTCCTTTGCAAAAAAAGAGTGAATAAATCCCTTCGCCGGAAGGGAGGCCGCGATGGATCTAAAGCATTTAGAAACCGCACTAATGTCAGGCGAGAATTTTCTCGAGCAAGCGCTCATCCAACCTTTTTCGAAGGCCTGTTGGATGTTGGCGCCGAGGTGAAGTGGTGTTTATCTGCGGCGCTTCGATCACTTGCTTGAGAGCGTGTATTCGCATGCGTCAAAGACTACCTTACGGGCCCCATCGAAGTCGCGGAATATCAACTCGATTTCCAGGAAATCCTGCGACCGTTTGTTGCGGCACTCGGCGCGATCGTGTTGTCGTTCGACCATACAACGCCAAATTTTGGCCCGGCGAGCCGATCGGCCAGGATTTCTTCTCTGCGATTGGCTTGCCTCATCTCTGGGGCGCCATGAGAAAGCCGGCCGGCCCGATCAACGAAAGCCTGTCACGGCCGGAAATATACGTGCTTTCAGTGACTGAAGGTATTGCTGAAAAGCAGCGCCTGATGGACCACTTCCGAGCCCGGCCCTTCGCGAATTGCGGCAGGGCCAAGTTCTTCCGGTCACCCGATTTTCGCGTTGACTTCAACCTGAGATATTTGGTTTTGAACTCTGGCGTTGCCGCCCTCAATGGCGGGGTGGACATCACCGAATTTCTCGATCTGGCCAACGTCGACGATGATCCACATTGGCAAGCATTGGACCCGAACGACCCTCAAATAGTCGACTATCTTGAAACCTTCAGGGCCAAGCATTCGGACTCAGACGGTGGGATTGATTGGGAAGTGCAGTGAAGATCGCGATGGAGCGGGATGCGGCGCGGTAATCGGGCGGAAACACTTACCCAACCGTAGGGTAAGGGCCGCTATCTAAAAGCCCGCCAACCTTTCGGTGGGCGGGCCTCCAGTGTCGGAACTGGAGAGTGTCATGTCGACAGCTCCGGCACTTGCGAACGATTGGTTAGTGGCGCCAGATCAGCAGGCAGAGCTGGCGCAGGTCACGATCATAAGCGCCCCGGCTCTCGATCACGTCGATGCAGCGCTTCTTGAACCGAGTGATTTCGGCGCTCGACATAGCGTCGACAATGCGAGTCAGATCCGTATTGGTCGGATTGTCGGGGGACTCGGTTCCGACAGTGGCACCGCTCGTGCCAATGGGTGCAGTGGTTCCGTCGTCGCCAACTGCGGCGTTCGCCGGCATGCAAAGATTTGCGAGAACGGCTCCAATGGCCATGCTTCCCACCAGGATATCAAAGATCTTTGTCATAATGCGCCTCCAAGGCTGTCAGCCCATTTTTCAAACCAAGGCCGGCGGTGTTTTAGCTCGCAACCAGCGGGACGGTGTGGTCGTTGAGTGATTGATTGGGTATTGATCGAAAAACGGGAACGCGATCAGATACGCGTATCGGCCGTAAGATGTGCCATGCGGAAACCTCCGCTGTCGGCATTAATTATGATCGTGACCACGACATCCTCCAAACCGGATCCGGGTGAAGATGCTGAAAGACATAGCTCATTAGAAGCACGAATAGATGAATGAATGTCTAAAAACTCCATACCTATTCTTGGCAATGACAGTGACGAAGTGAATTGTGTTAGGCGTTCTTAGCCGTGTTAACCGTTGACAAGCGTGAGGCGAGTTCCTGCGGTATCGCGTTCAGCTCCGCCTTTGCGGCGTTAGGATGCGCGCCTCTCGCAAAAGCGATGACCAGTTGTGGAGCTGCTATTTGTTCTCCTCGCGGAAGTCCTGCAGCGATGCATGCCGCAGGTCATCCTCGCCGCGCAGGTGCTTCACACGACCGATCAGCCCTGGCTTGATCCATTGCGTCGCTGGCCGCTTCATGATGCCCTTGGGCGCCGTGCCTGGGTGCTCCCGGACGCGTTTCCATAGCCTCTCGCGCATTTCCCGGTTCAAGGTGACGAACGCGCTGCCGACATAGCGCCCTGTGCCCCGCTCGGCCATGAGAGCGAAAGCCGGCTTGCCAGCTTCACGCTCGACGCCGAGCAGATCGAATCGTCGATCGCATAGCACTTGGCCTTCAGCCAGTTGGTCGACGGACCGCTTCGGTATTTGCTGCCCTTCCGCTTCGACACCATGCCTTCATGTCCGGCCTGGTCGAGCAAGTGAAAGATGGCCTTGGCTTCCCCCGGCAAGGGCTCGCTGAACTGAATATGCCCGCCGGGCCCGATCATGCTGGACAGGATCTCGCGCCGCTCCTCCAGCGCCATGTCTCGCAGATCATGGCCGTTAAGGTGAAGCAGATCAAAGGCAACAAAATACAAGTCGTGCTGCCGGCGGGTGATAGCTCTGCGCAGCGCTGCGAAGTCCGAAAGGCCCTTGTCGTTCAGAACGACGATCTCGCCGTCGACAATGGCGCTTTCGGCACCAAGGCGCTTGGCCTCTCTCACCATGTCGCGATATTTTGCCGTCCAGTCGTGGCCATTGCGCGTATAAATGCGCGTGCCGACTTCATCAATGATCATCTGCGATCGGTAGCCGTCGAACTTGACTTCGTGGGTCCAGCCTTCACCCTCGGGAGGCTTCTCCACAAGGGTCGGCATCAACGGCTCGATGAACTTCAAACGCATGTACTGACCACCCTCCGGCGATTCAATAAGATGAAGCTAAAATAGTTCCGAAACCGGAATCAGCCTCTTGGGTGCAACAAACACGTCAACTCGGCGTTGCGGGATGAGCGAAGGAGGAATCGATATGGCCGACGACAAGAGCAAGCGGGATTTTCGTGATCGGGACCGTGTCTCGGCCGATGAGGATTATGAAGTTGAATATTTCGCAACAAAGACCGGCATCACACCCCAGCAGGTCAAAGAGCTGATCGCGAAGCACGGCAACCAACGCGAGACTTTGGAGCGGGTAGCCAAGGCGCTGCGGAAACAATGACCAAGCTGTCTGATCTCGGCAGACCACTAATCGGGCACCGACATGAAGGCCCGCCCGCGAGCGAACTCGCGCATTTCCTCCCTTGCCCTGTTTGCGGGCAACAGATTGATATGCGCGATTTTCGCCAGGTCACGCCGATCAGGGCGGCGCGGGAAGCGACAGAGCGCGACGTCACTCTGCGCACCAGCGAGCCCATCTGGATCAGGGTTGCCGACGAAAAGCGCGGCCACATATTCGAATACAGTTTCAGCCTGTAGGTGGCGATCCAACTCGGCTACTGAGTTTTTGAATGGCATACCATGCCGTCGACCTCGATACGCAAGTTCGACTATGACCCGAACACCAGGGTTCTCTCGGTTTGGTTTGTAGCGAGCGGGAAGAAATACGAGTTTTTGGACGTACCTGCTGAGGCGTTTGCCGCGTTCAAAGCTGCCTTTGCCAAGGGCGTCTATTCTAACAGCCACATCCGGAACCGTTATGCATTCCGGCTCGCGCCAGGCAGGCGCGAACTTGCAAATCTTCCATGATAAACGGCGAATGATAAAAAGCCCGCTGACGTCTGGCGACGCTGCAGGGATGGCCCGCGCCTGCTTCGGAGGCTGCGCGGGCCGACCATGACGAGTGGAGAGGACATCTTGGTCACCGGCACGGACCGCTGAAGAACGAGCCAGCAGTGGCCAAACAGCCTCAGAGCGGGAATGTTCCCGCCTGACGCAAAAACACCCGTGGCTCAGCCGGCGGGCTCTGTTTCAGGGGCACTGTGCACGGGCGCGGCGTCTGCCGTCAATGCAGTTTGCCGACTAGCCGAGCGTATTCGGCTTCAGCCCTGCCATAGGACCCATCAGCCAGCGCAATTAGACGCGCGCGATCAAGGATGACGACCTCTCCTCGCATCGATCGTATCAGACCTTGGCCCTCCAAGGTTTGCAGCGCTATGGTGACGCCGGGCCGCCTGACACCCAGCATGACTGACAAGAACTCGTGCGTAATCGCAAAGCGGTTCCCGTCGACGCGATCATCACACATCACCAGCCATCTTGAGAGCCTGTCGACGATGTTCATCCGGGCATTGCCGAGAGCGGTGAAGCTTGCCTGGAGGTGAAAGTAGTGAACGTAGCGGAGCAGAAAAGTTCGCAGGGTTGGGCTTGTCAAAAGCGCCTTGCTGAAGAGGCCCGCGTCTATACCAAAGGCTCGGGCTTCTAATTGCACGTAGCAATCGTGCGTTGATCGGTCATCGCCCATGACGAGCGCTGAGCCGGTCATGCCCTCACAACCAATGATTCCGATCTCAGCTTCGATACCAGGCCGCAGCTCGCCCACCACTGACCCGAGACCGCTCTCGAAGAAGTACACGGTGCTGATTGGTGACCCCGCCACTTCGAGATGCGTCTTCAGCCCAAGGGAGACGCTTTCGAAATGAGGTTGCAGCAATGCCAAATCTGCCGAGCACATTCGAAGCAGCAGCGAATTGCGATAGATCGAATTTTGGCCGGTGTCGCGTTGCGCGGCAGTGTGAGTTTGTGAACTGGAGTCTGTCATAGCTCCCTCTCCCTATTGGGGGCGGAAGCATGTTGATCGCTCACAGCCGACGGACGCCCTTGGAGTTGCCGTCGATGGCACACTCTATGCCTGCGGACCGCGGATGTCCCATTCTTAATTTAATTGCATTGATCGGCCCGAGCCAACCTTTGGCGCGCCCGCGCTAAGACGGCATTCAGATGCTCCAGGAATTCGTCATCACTTTTCGTTGACAAACCGCGTTGTCGAACGCGAGTGACAATGCGCTCCTGGAGTGAAACCGCTGTCTCATAGTGGTCCACGATCAGCTGATATGAAGCGTTCACTGGGGCGGATTCGAAGAGCTGAGCCATTGTGGCAATGTAGTTCCAAGATGATGAGAGTCGATGCGGCCGCTGCTTTGCGTAACAATCGTACAATGTGCTCAAGAATGTGCGGTTACCTGATCTATACGGCCTATCCGGAGGTGGTGTGGAATTCTGCTGACTTAGCAGCACGGATAGAACTCGTGATCCGCCACGCAGCACGCGCCAGATAGACCAATAGGGCGTAACTAGCGACGCGAGCGCCGCCGCTGCGATGCAGTGAGCCGAATGCGCCGAGGCCCATCAACTTCCACAGGGTCACCTCGGCAGTGGCCGCCTCACCCCGGTCATGTCTTCGCTGAAGGATTTCACCGCGTCTTCAGCCTTGGCAAAACGCTGCACCAGCTTGTCGGTCTTGGCGTACATCTTCGATCGGCTGGCGGCTGGGCGCTGCTCGGATTGCTCGTAAGAGAGCGCGGCTCAAGCATCGCTGTCGTTTAATGTCGCGCCGGATCTCGGTTGCGTCTCGCTGAACGCCCTCCATGGACGCCCTTCATCGTTGGGCCACCAGGGTCTTTCTTGTTGTCTGAATAGCCGCCTTCGCGCGTGAGCACCTTGGCAGGCGCTTTCTTTTCGCGCGAAATTGCCACCGTTTTAAAGCGGGAGGGTCGGGATGCAGGTTTTCGATGACATCGAGGCGCTGCTGGATGCGGGTGAAGCCTCGACGGCACTTAAGGAAGTGCGGGCGCTGGTGCATCAATTTGGGCGCGGGTCCAGTGTCTTGGCGGGCGCGATCGACGACCTCATTATCGACCTGTCGACGCTATCATTCGTCGCCGATGCTTACGGAGACCGTATCGCAGAGGCGGCGAGCATGCTGGCTCGAAAAAGGCTATTGAAGACCAAGTTGCTCGCACCTCGTCAGAACGTGGAAGCGGTCAGCTAGAGATTGGTGGTCGCTACCAGAAACGTGTCGACCTGCTCGGTGCTCCGAGCGCATCGAAACCTCTCGCCATCATCGGTTCCGTATGGACGAAAGAGCCTCCTGACCTTGCGACCAGATGAAAGCTTGGACTTGCGGCAGACCGCAAGCAGTTGGAGCTTGAATTGCCGACACACACTCAGGAACCGTTGCCGGGATCGCACTCCATTGGTCGTCGGCCCAGATCCGGCGCGCCTCGCTTAAGGTGCCGGTCGAATATGGCCAGCTTCTCTTCGTAGCCGAGCCGCACTCTGGACCTGCAGCTATCGCATTTGAAACCGGCAATCGTTTTCAGCCAGGATCCCCTTCTCACCATAGGGCGTGAACAGGAGGGGCATTGGAATTCTAAAGGTACGTCGCGCAGTTCATTTGATAGAGGCACTGTGCATGTTCTCCTCAGCGGCACGGCCACTGCAACAAAGTACAAGGAGAAATGTTTCCGGGTTCGGCCATTTGCTCGAAAGAATCGGACCTAAGTCTAAATGGTGAGCGGCCCTGAAACCCATTCGCCTTGGTGTCGGCCTTTGCGTCGGAAATTGAAAATAGCGAGGGTTCGAGGGCGGCCCCGGGCGTGAGGCTGGCAAGTGGGCCAAGACGGCGGCGGTAAGGCGGAGCCTGTGGCGATCAAATAACCGGTTCCCCTAGAATCTCCTTTAGCCAGCTCATGGTTCTCAGCCCGTATGCCATTCCGGCGCAGTCGGCAAACCAGTCGAAGACGCTCATGTCACGCCCTGTGACGCATTGAAGGATTTCGATCGCTGCGCCCGTTAAAGCAAGTAGAACCGCCAGCCGGACCACCTGTTGGGGCCAGCCGAGGCTACCCAAAGCCGACAAGGTGGCGAACGCAGCGGCGTGGTTGAGCTTGTCGTGATGAGACGTAAAGGCCAATCCGAGGGCGTGCAGCAGGTGGTCTGGCAATAGGGCGAGCAACAGGACGACTGCCAACGTGGAGAGAAAGGCAGCCCTTGCCATGCTCTGATAGAAGCTCGACTGCGGCAATCTATTCGTAGCACTCCCGGTTCCTAGTTCTCGCTTCCCCGACCGACGCACTGGGCAGGGTCAAACCTGCATCTGAGCTAAGAGCGCGAACAACTGGCATGCTTAACAGGCCTCCTGATCTCATCAGTAAGTTCCATGAAACAGCCTATGTCACTCTGGATGGTTCCATAGGGCGCTGCGAATGTCGCCCTCCATTGTGATGAGGCCGAGGGATTCCTGCCGAAAAGGCGCGGCGGAATAGGCGAGCCGTTGGTACCGCTTGCGCCCAGGTGCGATGCGTATCATGCCGGGCACGGCTGGGCGGGAGCGGAACTCTTTCCAGCCTTGGCCCGGCTGTGCAGCCCGGCCGACGCCCTTCTGAATTCAATTATCGCCCGCGTCGCGGCTAACAGACGAAACCGTTATTTAGTCTGGTCATCCCTGCCTCGGTGATCTCGCCTTTACAGATTTCAATCCTGGACGCTAAGCCAGCAGCGGCCACTCGCTGCTGTCCAATCAACAAGCCTCAAACATCAGGTCGCGGTTATATGCAAAAAAGCCGGCCACCTTTCAGCAGCCGGCCAGTGCAAACAAGGAAGGGAACGTTGCACTGATGGGGCAGTGCACCGTCCGAAGCGTTTCCAAGCGACAATGTTCCACCGACGAGAGAACAAAGAAGGCTTCACCGCCAGCGCACATTCCCCTTAGCCGCGCTGTGTTGCCGTCGGCTAGACTAGTGTCTAAAGGCCTTTAACCAGCCACGGATCGGTGTCGTATCCGAGGCGCGGCTTTTCCGGCGTTCCACCGGCCGGCAATTTGGCGGTTCCGGTCGGCCTGCAGTCCAGCTCGAGCACCTGCTTCTTGGCCGAGTGCTTCGTAGAGCAAAGGTCCGTGGCGTCACTCACCACCACCTTCTTCTCCTTGGAAACAGCGACACCAGTCCCAGCGATCACGATCGCCGCGCAAAACACAGCTACTCTCATCATACTCCCCACCGTTGCTCCTCCCCAAAAAGGCTGAGCATGACGTTACGGCACATTTAAATTAGCGCAAGCGAATATTAGCTGCCTAGTCCCCTTCACATCGGCTCTGGTCGCCTCCCCCTTGCTGCTGCGCCTTGCGAAACCGGGAGCGCGATATGGTAGGATGGGCGCATGCCTGCTCATGATCGGAGGGCCGATGTTCATGACTTGAGCTCGACATGGCAGAGGGCTGCAACCGTCAAGTTTCCCAAGTCGTCGTGGCGATGAACGATCGCGTCGAGGATCGCTTACCAAGCGGCGTTTACTAGGTTCCGCTGGTCTAGCCTTACGCGATCACACCATAACCACGTGATGACAAATCAGCCATGTGTGTGGCGCGGCGGGCCTGTTCCGCTTGTGGCCGGCGCCTACCCACCCGGGTTCCCCAACCATGGGCGTCGGCCATTTTCGTTCTCTCAGCTATTATAGGCCTTTGCCATCGGCCTATGTGTTGGCCTTGGATGGCGAGATCGCGGTTAGATCGCCTCGTTCGTTTGGATGTTTCGCTGGCGTTGGCAGGAGGCGCATATGTTCGCCAGCCGGCGGATACCACACCGCCCCACCGGTCAGGCCCAGCGCGCCCGCTGCAAAGTCCCGCAGACGGCTGCTGGGCCGCTGGCGGGCAGCGGCTACTTGCTGATGATCCAATCCACCAAGCCAGTTTCGATCAGCTCGCACCCAGTGAAATCGCGCACCAGGGCCTTGGCTAAATCGCGCCATTGACACTCAGGCGTACCCGTTTCCCCTACTAGGGCTCGGAATGCAGAGCGGAAAACGTCGGCTTGAAACGCGGAGACGGCAACAGTAGACGGGTCGCCATCTTCCCAGCCTCGCGCCACGTCGCGACGACGTTGACGAGGCGCTTCAGAAGCTCGCGTGAGGCTCGGATGGCCCTGCGCGATTGATCCATGTCCCAGCGAAATGTGGCGGGTTCCGCCATGGACTTCTGGCGCATGAGCAGGTGGCCGTAGTGGCCGATCGAGCGATATCTATGGGCGTTGCAACCATCGCGGCCTCCCAGAAAAGGCAATGGCAAACGACACATTAATAAGCTCGCCGAAACTCTCTCTGCAATGAAAAGAGTTGTACGAATTTGACCAACCCGCACCTTCAGTGATGCCGGGCCGCTACTATCCTCGCTCATGGTCTGTCATCGCAATGAAGGACGACATCTCCGAGCACCCGTAGCACACCTGTTGCATGGAAAAAGCTGTAGGCGTTTATAGGTGCCCGGGCACTCCGCCATTAGTTTGCGTTGTGGCGCGGGACAAAGCAGGTTTCCTCACTCAGGCTGACTACCGTGAAGCGGGGCACAAGCCCGACTTCGACGCATTGCCTTGGGAAGCTGAATACAGGGCCGCCAACTCAACCAAGCCGGCTGTATCCTAGCTTGCAACCAGGGGCACCGTGACGGTCGTGGCGTAATTTATCGGATACTGGTCGAAATACGGGAAAGCGATGACGAAGGCATAGCTGGCGGTCAGATGCGCCATCTTGAAGCCGCCGCTGGCAGGGTCGATCGCGATCGTCACAATGACGTTCTGCAGACCCAGGTTCACCAATTTCTGCGTGGCGATGGCCTGGATGTCGCTCTGCGAAAGCGTGTTGTTCAGCTGCAGCGCCCGAGAAGAGGTTTCCAGCGTATAGCGGACGGTCGACACGGCATTCATGGCCCAGCCGAAGGCGAAGATTCCAAACAAAAGCATCACCAGGAAAGGCGCGATCAAGGCGAACTCCAGCCCGGCTGCGCCGGAGCAGTCACGGCGCCATCTGGATCCGATCCTTTCAGCGGACACGGATCACCTCCTGATGACTGATCGCGCGCGGGTCCGGGAAGACACCGAAGTTGAACGGGGGCACCCAGGTGCCCGTGGCCGTTATCTGGACGAACACGGTCGGCAGCTTCGTTCCGCCGCAAATGGTGGTCGCATCCACGACCGTGGCGCCGCACAAATAGGAGCGGACCAGCACGACCGCGGCGTCCTCGGGCTTGTCGTTCCAGCTCGAAAGCGCGACCGCCTGCGTTCCGGTGTCATTGGACGCGCCGGCCATTACGAGATTGGCCGCGGTTTTGACGCCCGCGCGCATCTGCAGGTAACTCGTCACGTAGGACCAGCCGTCGGCGATGCCGAGGCAGACGAGGCACAGGATGGGCAGCAACATGGAAAACTCCACGGCAGCTATCCCGGATTTGTCCAAGACAATGCGCAAGGTCCGCCCACCCACCCCGCTACTCGACGAGCTGAACGGATTGCGTCGCCGGAATGTTCTTCATCCCGAGGCTGGTGCAGTCCTGCTTGATGGTCGTACTGCCGGACCACTGGATGGTGTCGGCGACGACCTGAGTACAGCCGCCGTTCCCCGAGAAGTTGCCAAGGTAGTTGACCTGCTGCCTGGGGAAATAGATGGCGCCGGTCAAAAGCGAGTCCGCGGTGCCATTGAAGGTGCTCTGCGCCGCAGTCCCAGTCCTGTCGCCGTAGAACAGCACGCCGGAATAGGCTCCGGAGGTAGGCGCGCTCAGCGTCACCTTGGCGTTGCCGTTCATGCTGACGGTGTTGCTGCCTGCCATGAAGATGGTTACCCCGCTGCCCGCGACGACCGCGTTGGCGTTGACCTTCATACCACCTTGCACGACGTAGACGCCGGGCTGCAGGGTGACGTTGCCGCTGAGGCTCATGCCGCTGCAGTAGGTGCCAGGCTGGAGTGTTTGCGACGTCTTGTTGCCGTTGACAGACTTGCACGGGTTGCCGGCCGTCGGCTTCGCCAGGCTGGAGAAAGGATCAGCCGCCGGCAAGGCATGGGTGATGTTGGACTTGCAGACCGTGGTCGCTGGATTGTTCAGCACCATGCCGCCGACGGTGATCAGGCAGTCGGCCTTGAGCACCGCCGAGCCCTGCGTCTTTATGGCGTCCGAGGCAATCGAGTCCGACATGACCGAACAGCCGGTGAGGTTGACGGTGGTGTTGCCGGAAAAGAGCGCAGCCTGGGAGGCCGACTGACTAAGCGCCAGCACGCAAGCCTTGGAGGCGTCATTGATCAGCGCCACCGCCCTTGCTTGTTCGGCAACGGGCGCCTGGTTGAAAATCGCCGTGAAGTAGCGGTCGAGGTTCTGCTTGACGATGACCTCCACTGCCTTCTTCGCGGTGTTCGGGCCGGACAATGGCGGCGTGTTGACCTGGATCGTGCCCGGCGTGGCAAAATTGTTCGAGGTCGCGGACTGCGTGGCGGCGGCGATGATGGTCGGGTTATCGGAACCCGCGACTTTCTCGAGCGCACCGGCATAGGCCGCGGCATCGGCAACGGCCTGCAGCTTAAGGCTGCTGTAGTACCAGAAGGATGTCTCCATACCGAGGCCGGCGCCGGCGACCACGACCGGCAAGGTGAAGGCGAAGATGACGGCAACGTTACCGTTCGTGAGGCGCCTTAGCCGGCCCAAAGCAAACCAGATCCGGGTGAACGCGTTGGATGACATATGTATTAGAAACCACGAATAGATAAACGAATGTGTAAAAAACCCATTCCGATTCGATGAAGTCCGATCTGCCAGACGAAACAGGTGTGCTGCAATTCCTCCTCGCCTCGCATGTGCTTCACGCGGCGTCATCACTACGGCCAATGGAGGCGCATTGCTGACCGGCAGCTTTGGGGCCGCAACCTGACCGTCCGTGATTGGGAGCCATATGGCTGCGCGGCTGTTCCGCTATTGAGCCTCGACAGGAGTCCTAGATCCACACACACGCGTATCTTGGGTCGATCGCGCTTCGCGCAAGGCGCCAAATTGCCAGGTCGTGAGTTCGGACAGCGGAAGCATTCTCCTCATGGGTGTGGCTTGTCGAGCACAAGATTTCACGATCACCACCAAGTTTCGGGATGACAGTTTCGTGTTGATCCCGCTGCTCGGCAGCGTCTGCGGTGAAGTCTCCGTTTAGCGGCTTACCCGGATAATGACGGCAATGCAGGAGATCGGCAATCTCCTGTTCAAGCACATCCATGGGCCATCACCGTCGAGGCCCTGAGGTTACCCAGCCGCAGGAGGGTCCTAAAGCCGCACAACCTTGTCGAGATGCAGCCGTATCCGCTGGCGTTCAGCGAAGGACAGGGCGAACGATTCCAAGCCGAATGAGCGTGTAATTTCCTGGTCGGTCTCTATGATGCGCACGACCCATTCGCCACTGGCTCCGACCACTTCCACGCGAGGCAACGCCTTGCGGATTGGCACCACGTTGCTCATCACATCCTCCCTACGAAAAGCAATGGCAAGTCGATTTAAGACCCTGGTAGTCGGTAGTTCAATAACAAATGCTTGTTCGGATCGGACGAACCACCCTGGATGGGGAGTACGAAGCCGGGCGAATCACACCTCAGTCAGGCGAACCCTCCCAGGAACCTTCCGTGAGATAGCCTCTGCTTTAGGTCGTTGGCATTCAGGATGGCCGCCAGCTCTTCGGCATACTCCATGTCGGGAAGGTCGACAGATGGGTGGCCCGCTACAATAGCAGGCAGCCCGGTGAACACGTCGAATACCGTCCACGTCCCATCCGGTTCCCGCCTTACGCCGTACCGCAGAGTTGCCATGAGAGGATGCTAATGGAAGCCGCGAATATATGGTACAAAAAATGCGAGCGGGCCATCGGGCAACAGGCACGCCTTTCCGGAACTTTTGCCGCTGCGACGGGTTCGGTCGGGCATGGCCAGAATAGCCAACCTCGGACCGCCCATCCCCGGCAAGCCACATGACCTGACTGGGAAGAGCATTTCTATGCGCGCCCCATTTGCGCGCAAAAGGTAGACCGTCGCGATTTCCGCCGACTGATGTGGCACGAGCAACCGGACCGCCAGCCGCTGGAATTCGACGCCTAAGAGCGCAGCACAACCCAACTGGTCATCGCTATCGAAGCAGCGTTTGCGCGCGGCCACTTCTAGGCGCATGGTGCCTAGATGAGTTCTATCGAACGCAAGCTGGCCGAATTGAACGACATTCAGCAGGACTTGACTGAACAGGCTACAATCCTGCGCTATCTCTCCGAGATTTCGCGCCAAGACGCGAGAGAGATCTGCGAAGAGCTCCGCCAAATGGTAGGTGTGGCTCGCAGCAGCAACAAATTCGCGTCCGTCATCACCGGCTCGTGCAAAGGCTAGGCCGACCGGAATCGGCGGCTGGCTGGTCCGGGCCGGAATGAACCGGGGCAATGCCCGGCTCAACGGCTACGCTCTCGATCAAGTGCAACTGGTCCCGGAAGATCGCGCCGTGGAGGTCGGTTTCAGCGGCGCAGTCTTACTGCCGCAACTTCTCCGTGAGGCAGCATTCGTTTGCGGTGTTGATCGCTCGCAGGATGTCGTGAACGCTGCCTCCCACCGGTTCGCCGATGCAGTGCGCGTCGGACGAGCCGAGTTCCGGACCGGGCTAGTCGAGGACTTGCCCTTGCCGGATAGCACATTCGACAAGGCCCTCAGCGTCCACACAGTGTACTTCTGGCAAAGCCTTAGAGCTGGATCCGCAGAGCTCCATCGCGTCCTCAAACCAGGCGGTCGCGTCGTGCTTGGCTTACTCCCGAAGGCACATATGGACCGGATGAACATGCCGGCCGATGTTTTTTACACCTCGCGAGCCGGATGAGGTCATTGCTGCCTTGCGAGAGGCAGGGTTCAGCGACCCTGAAGTCCGGAGACCGAGCACGGAAACCGCCTGGCTCGTTGTGACAGGCATACGAAGATACGTTTCGGCGCCTAGACACGGAAAAGCCCGCTGCCGAAGCCAACTGGCTTTGTTGCAGGGCCGTGGTTTGCCTAGGCTCCTCTGGGTTCAACACTGGGTGCCAATTGCGCCGTCACTGCGCTGAGACGCCCACGTTTGGCCAGTACTGGCTTGCTGTATTCTTTCTTCACGGCAGTCCCTCTCTAGCGAATTCGGCAAAGCGCCGGTCTAAATGTTGTCACTCATCGGTGCAGGTTGATGGCGTGCACACAGCCGTTACGGCCGAGAGCTTCTCGCGCTTCTTTAATTCAGGCTTCTGATAAGGCTTCTTCATGCAGGGTCCCCACGTTTGTCCCTCAACGCGAAAAATGCAGTGAGGCCGCCACGATTGTCAACCAGAAACACTGAAGTAGCGGCCGACCGACGCCAGGGGACCGGCACGCGCGGTCAGGGCGGCGTGCGCAGCGTGGATGCTGCAATTGCCTGGCCGGTTGCCATTGCCTGCTAACGAGCGCACACTGCTGCGGTCGCCTCGAAAAATCAAAAACAAACAGGCACGAGGCGCTTGGGAGCGATCATCAGGCTTTCGCCCGACTACTTGGGAGAAGGCCCATGCCCACACCGGCACAGAGCCGGCTCATGTATTTTGTCGTGTTATCCCGATCATGCGAAGACGTTCGCTCTGGTGCGGGACGACTTCAAGTCCTTTTCAAGGGTGTTGGGAGGTTGGCCCACGGCTGAAGGACTGCACAACCAAGGGGCGACGATCAGCTTCTGCACTTTCAGACACATCGTGATAACCTGTCGGTCATGAAATCGGAGGCTTGAGAGAAACGTGGGCGGGCCCCAGGAGAATAATTTCTGCCCATGGGGAAGGCGATGTCCGCGCTAGCCGGAATGTCAGCTACCGAAGATCCGCCGCCTGAAGGCTGCCAGTCCGCTAACGGCCGCCCCAAAGCTGCCGGTCAACACAAGGTCGCATCGGAACCGATCCTTCGCATCCCCCGTTATCGAATGGAAGGGACATTACTTGTCATTAGGAGATGAAGAATGAAACGGCTTCTTTTTGCCACTGCCATGATGGCTGTTTCCAGCGGGCTTGCGTTCGCGGGGACGACAGGGACAACAGGGACAACAGGGACAACGTCGAGTGGCTCCTCCACTACCACAACGATGCCGACGACAGATAACAACACGGATTCGACCACAACGAAGTCGACCAATTCGAACTCAGCGAAGGACTGTGCGCCGGGCCAGCAGAGTGGCAGTGCCAAGCAGGCCGCTCCTGGTCAACAGGATGACACCAGTGCCCAGTCCGCAGCCCCTGGACAGATGAAAACGACTGCCGAAGGTTGCTAATTGTGCCGGGAGAGGCCGGTTTGCACCGGCCGGAATGGATGCCTCCCGCTGCCGACCGGCGGCAACGGTCCGGCCTGCGCGCCCTTCGATCAGCGCGGGCCGTTTTTCGGAAAGTACCTCCCTTAATCGTCCAACGAGCCTGCAGCCTTTTCTTGGGCGAGTCGGATCTTGGGCGAGTCGGAATGCATAGTTAGTTGCGGATGTGATTGTTGAAATAGCGGCCCTTGGCGAAGGCAGATTTGAACGCGACAAATGCCTCAAGCGGCACGTCCAGGAAATCGTATTGCTTCCCCCTTGGCTCAAAACCAGACCGAGAGAACCCTGGTCCGGGTCAATAGTCGAACTTGCGCATCGAGGTCGACGGCATGGTGCGTTTCAAGAAACCAGCGTGAGCCGTCGGCCAGCCGGGTATGGACCGCCCTACGGGCTGAGCTGTATTCGAAGATGTGGCCGGGCGTAGAATGACGTCGCGTTCCGTCGCTTCGCGCGCCGCCCTGATCGGAGTTTTCGCGTTGACGGTGTGGGTGGCCGTCACGGCATCGCATGCCATCTCCTCAACACGGTATTTCGGCACTTTTGTTCCTACGCGTCGGTAGCGACTCCGCTTGTTTAGGGTCGCCCTCAAAGAGGAGAATAAGGTGGCAAGCTCGTCGTCGCCCAGCCGCCGGGGGTGTGACCCGGCGGCTTGCACGTTCGACTAGGGTCGTTTCAGCGGTGACCGGTCTTACGGCGTTGGCGCAGGATCCTGTTTGGAAGCCAACTCGTCGATCTTCTCGGCAAGCACGCCATTGGCCCATTCGGTGACCTCGGCGTCTACCGGCTTGTTGGCCATATCGGCGAGCGCGTCATCCAGCGATGGGACGGCGGCAGCAGCATCGGCCGCCGCTATATTGGCCGCATCGAGCGCCGCCTGCGCTGCATCGATCTGCTCCTGGGTCGGGACTTGGTCGGCCGGAGTATTCGGGTCGTTCAATTTGGCGTTCAACGCGTCGACTTCGGCTTGGGCGGCATCTACCGCGGCTTGGGCGCCCTTGGCGGCGGCCGAAGCTGTCACATAAGCCTGAATGCCGGCGAATTTCTTGCTCTTGGAGTTCATATAAGCGTTGATGTTGCGCTGCAGCGAGTTCAGCCGGCCAAGCTTGGCGTGAATGTTCTTGTCCTTGGGCGTCGCGGCGACCTCAATGTCGTCGACGGCGACCTGGTCGTCGGCCGAGGCCTTCTTTCCGGCGTGAGCCGATGCCGACTTGCCGTGCGAAACGCTGTTGCCGGACTTCCCGCCGCTGTTGCCGGACTTGCCGCTATTGCCGTGACCACCGCCATTGCCGTGACCACCACCATTGCCGTGACCACCACCGTTGCCGTGACCACCACCGTTTCCACCCGCGCCAGCGAAAGCAGGAGCGGTCACTAGCGCAAGCGCGGCAAGCGCTGCCAACAGCGTTTTTCGGGATGTCATGGTACCTCCTCAGGCGAATACTCACCTCGCCGATTTCTTATAGAGCGGCTTATAAGAGTTTCCTAATCCGACTGAAGGAACTTTAGATAAATGCTTGTTGCAATGAGCGACTGACGACTGCGAAGCTCTTTGTAAGCGTATGAAATCTAACAAAAAATTCGGAGTCGCAGACCCTGTCGGCCTTTTGCGCGACTGAAGTCCCATACCGATCGGACCTTGGTCGGGCGATGCACAACTGCGGAATGCTTGCGGCATTGCGGAGTATGGCGTCACCATGTGGCTGCGACTGCGCAATGTAGACAACTCGCCGGGCGAAGACCCCAACTACCTCGAGCCCGGCGAGCCTTACACCTGATCAGAGTACGCGATCAGGACCGGGGATCAGCCGGCGAAAGATGTGGGTGCAATATGGGTGCCAAACTATTCGTCCCAAATTGGGACCATGCTGCGGCCGGCAAGCTGCGCTTACGTCTCATAAAAGGCTTAGGCGCTGGCATCGGAAATGGGGATCGCTGGTTAGATCGCTTCCTTCCTCCGTTTGTATGATTCGTTGGCATTGGCAGGCGTGCGCATATTGTTTGCTGGCCGGCGCTGAGTCTCACCGGTCGGGCCCAGCGGCCCGCCCGCCGCAAAGTGTCCCCCCGCGACAAAGGCTGCTTGGCCGTCCTAGCGCCGATCTGCTCCGGCAATGGCCGCGTCAATGCCCGCTCGGCTCCAGCAACAGCTTCATCCTTGGTTGCGACGGTTCCGCGCGCGCCGCCGTCATCGAGCGAATCTTACTCGCCTAACCCGGATCGTGCCGCGTCCGCTTTCCGGGACGCACGGATCTATGCTCAATAGCTAATGTCAGGCGCGTACCTGAATTGGTCCTCGAGCCGAGATAGCGCGTTAGTCGACAACACGACATTGCGATGTCCAGAAATCGACCGTTTTCGGACAGCTTGTGGCGGCCGTAGCACAGCGGGTTGTTTCGCAGGTGCTGTGTCCGGAAACTCTGTCCGGATTTCTATTGTTCGGCATACGCGATTTGCGCCGCCACCCGGCTATGTTCCCGACTGCATATTATGAGACATTTGGCGCCGTGGCCCAATTCGCTCACCTAGAGGAAATGGACTCGACAATTCGAGTTGACTGTCGTTCCCGATCGAGCGCAAGTCCACCTCACAAGTCTGGTGAACGTCTGCCAATATAATCGAAATATCTTCGACGACGATTTCTAGGTGGCATATTGGAGAAGGTGACCTTCGAATGAGTGCCTTGTTATTTTCTGGCTTCAGTTCAACAGTTCCCGAGCCCCTGGGCCGTCGCTCGCTGATGCCAAACCAAACGCCTGCCCGAGGGCGAGTGCCAGTTTCGAATGCTTTTTCGCAGCATGCTTATGACGAGCATTGGCTACAAGGTTTGCTGTTTCGGCATCCCGAGTTGATCATGGCTGACCGCCTTGAAGGCAGCTTTGGCGATGTCGTGCCTTTATGCCGGGAACTCGCCATTCCTCGAGCGGGCGGGACAGTGTTCGCGGATATTCTGGGCGTCGCAAGGACCGGCCGACTGGTCATTATTGAGTGCAAGCTTTGGCGCAACCCACAGGCGCGACGGGAGGTGTTGGCGCAAATCCTGGAATATGCCGCGCTGCTGCGACGCTGGAGCTTCGGTGATCTGACCGCAGGGATAAAACGCAAGCTGGCAACCCATGAGCCGAACCCGATCTTTGTCGCTGCGAAGATTCGTTGGCCAGAGCTTGAAGAGGCCCCTTTTGTCGATGCCGTGACGCGGTCGCTGAAGCTGGGTGACTTTCAGCTCATTATCGCCGGAGATGGCATCCGCTCGGATACGCACGCGATTGCCGAGCATCTGAATTCGCAAGGTGCGGGCCTAGCTCAGCTGACACTGCTTGAGATCCAATTGTGGCAGGCGGCTTCGGGTACCATTGTCGTGTTACCAATAGTGCCCTTGCGGACTAAAGTCCTTCAGCAAAGAGTTTTGGTCGACGGCGGCGGCGTGCCGCTCCAGCTGGAGACGCAGGAAATCGGCGCCTCAGAAGCCAGCGAAACGATGGAGAGCGTTGTTGATCCGGAAAGCGGCAGTCGGCGAAGCGTCAATCGTGCGTTCTGGCAACGGTTCAAAGACCACGTTCAATTCGATCATTCCGACCAGTTGCCAGCGCGTCACAGTGGCGACAACTGGGTCAGGATACCGCTCTCAAAGCCCCTAGGCTGGATTACAGGTTTTCGCTCCACTGGCGCAAAGGCTGAAGTGGGTTTGTTTCTGACCTTCAGGGACGAGGATGGGTAAGTTCTTTTCGATGAGTTCGACGCCCACATTGCAGAGCTGCGCAGCGAAAGCGGCCTCGATTTGGCAGCAAGGTTGAAATCCGCCGCACCGTTCTATACCGAACTCGGCGTATTCAGACCGCGGTCGACCTTCGCTGACGAGGAACAGCAACTCGACTGGCTCTGTGATGCTGCAAATCGATTTGTCTCTCTGATCCGGCCTCGGCTTAGCGTGCTGGCGGAAGCCGCCGAATGACACGGCTTCTCAAGTGGGAACGACTGGCCTTGAAGGGCGACTTCTCGGCGATGCCCGGGCCCTTCGAGTGGGATCA
Source organism: Mesorhizobium sp. M0077 (assembly GCF_040322955.1). Classification (NCBI taxonomy): domain Bacteria; kingdom Pseudomonadati; phylum Pseudomonadota; class Alphaproteobacteria; order Hyphomicrobiales; family Phyllobacteriaceae; genus Mesorhizobium; species Mesorhizobium sp. M0077. The sequence continues at coordinate 799,610 of NZ_JAMYUL010000001.1, read as the reverse complement.
GTCAGGGCGCTTCGCCCATTTCCTGAACGGGTACGACGTCGCCGGAGGAATGGACCCTCTTGCCGGCCTTGCCATCGGAATGTCGGAGCAAGCTCGCAAGATTGGCAAATGGGACGGCAGCGCGCTCGACCTTTGGCTCTGTCTGTTCTTCCAGCATCGAGCGCATCGTCATATGGGCTCCGAAGATAGCGACCCGATACTCGACGAACTTTGCGAGGCGCTGCGAGTGAGGCTCAGTCGGCTGTCTCCAGCCGAGGCGAAAGCATTGGCTTCGCGTCTCAACCAGAACGCCGCTTAGGCAATGAGCTCTTGCCCTTCCGACGCTCGATTCCGCATCTGCCTGATCAATGTACTCTTGCACATCGGCGGTTCGCGGCTCGACCGTCAGTATATCGTCGCAAACGCAATCCATTCGCGGAGCGGTGTCCAAGGCGACGGGGGATCAACGAAGCCTTTGAACATTCGGCTGCCTCTATCCGTGCCGGTCAACCTGTCGCGACGGCGTCAGAAAACTCTCCTACGCTATCTAGTTGTGTAGATCGAGAACCGCTATTTTTGGCGTGTGCCCCAGACAAGCCAGGGCAAACCGCCTCGCGCCTCAAGCAGAGCGCCATCAAGGCCGCTTTCCGCAGTTGTTCGCATATCGAAATAGTTGATAGCTAGTTCCGAAAGGGGGAGCAAAACAGTTTGTCGGCAATCGCTGTATCGCAAGGAGCCGACAAAATTTTTTGTTGCCCCATACTTACACAAAATCGGTGATTTGTGAATCCTAGCTCGAACGCTGCCGAAACACTCTGTGAATTCCGGGTATGGCTAATTTAGATGGTTTTTTCGAATCGTCGATTCTGCGACCTCACAGGCGCGTTACCATGCGGCGCGCACGAATTTCAGAGGATCAAATGGCCACCAAAATCACCACAGTTTCGATGGACGCACTCACCCCCTACCGCAACAATGCTCGCACCCACTCCAAGAAACAAATCCGACAAATTGCCGACTCCATCGAAAAATTCGGGTTCACCAATCCGGTTTTGGTCGACGAGAAGAACAACGTCCTTGCCGGCCATGGCCGGCTCTCAGCAGCGCGCCTCCTGGGTTGGAAGGAAGTTCCAACCCTCTCAATCACCCATCTCAATGAGGCGCAGAAGCGCGCCTACATAGTTGCCGACAATCGGATCGCCGAGAAGGCCGGCTGGGACAAGCAGATCCTGGCCATCGAGTTGCAGGCGCTGGTCGACCTCGACTTCGATGTGAGCCTCACCGGCTTCGACATCCCAGAGGTCGATCTGATCATCAGCGAGTTCTCGCCGAACAATCAGGATGATGAATCGGAAGAGGATGAAACGGGCCTTCCGGAGCAATCAGCAGGACCAGCAATAACGCGGCCCGGCGATCTGTTTCTGCTCGGCGAACATCGATTGCTTTGCGGCAACACGCTTTCGAAAGAGAATTTCGAGACGCTGATGCAGGGGGAGAAGGCGTCCGTCTGTTTCACAGACCCGCCCTACAACGTTCCGATCGGCGGACACGTCAGCGGGCTTGGCAAGACGAGCCACCGGGAATTTGCAATGGCATCCGGCGAGATGTCCGACGACGAGTTCGCAGGGTTCCTGGAACAGTCGTTCTCACTGATTGCTGGGTCGAGCAAGCCGGGCGCTATCGCCTTCGTGTGCATGGATTGGCGTCATATCGCAGAGACCACATTGGCGGGTAAACAGACGTTCGGCGATCTGCTCAATCTGTGCGTCTGGAACAAGACTAATGCCGGCATGGGCAGCCTCTACCGCTCTCAGCACGAACTGGTGCTGGTGTTCAGGAATGGCAAGGAGCCGCATCGCAATAACGTTGAACTCGGCAAACATGGGCGTCACCGCAGCAATGTCTGGACCTATCGCGGCGCCAACAGCTTTGGCACCTCGCGAATGGAAGAGCTCGAAGCGCATCCGACCGTCAAACCTGTCGCTCTGGTTGCCGACGCTCTGCTCGACGTCAGCCGCCGCGGCGACGTCGTGCTGGACCCTTTTGGCGGCTCGGGCAGCACGCTACTCGCATCGCACAAGACCGGGCGCCACGCACGCCTTATCGAGATCGATCCTGTCTATTGCGATCTGATCATCCGCCGCTTCGAAAGGCATACGGGCAAACAGGCAACGCTCGCCACCACGGGCGAGACTTTCGAGGAACTGTTCGAGCAGCGTGGAAGCGTCAAAGCTTCCGGCGTACTCGCCAAAACAGCGTCCGCGGCCCCAGCGCCTGAAACTGTGGGAGGCGTGCTGTGACCACCCGGAGAAAGAGATCTGCCGACTACTCGATAGGCTACGGCAAGCCTCCGGCTGAAACCCGGTTCCAGAAAGGAATATCAGGCAATCCGAAAGGCCGACCGAAAGGCAAAAAGAACATGAACACCATTGTACGCGAGACGCTCTTTGGGCCGATCCAAATCCAGCAGAATGGCAGGACGACGACGGTGACGGCCCTGGAGGCCATCCTTCTCAAAATGCGCAACAACGCGCTGTCAGGCGATTTCCGGTCGGCGGCCCATGCTCTTCAGCTCGCATCCCGTTGTGCCGAACTTGAGGAAAGCCGGCATCCCGATGCGGAGGTTGACGTGTTCGATCCGCAAACGATGGTCGAGATGATGCGGGATTATCTCGACCACAAGGACTCGTCAGAGAACAACGATACCGAGACGCCTTCCAAGACGGGCGATCAAGGAGATGAGGAATGAACGCCCCCCTCTCCCTACCGGGCCGACCATCCTCCTCGCCCGTTGCACCGACTGCCCTTCAGCTGCTGTTGGGCGCGGCCCGCGTTGACCTGGCGACCTTCGTGGCCCTGGCTTTCTCCGCTGTCGATCCAGGCGCCAAGTATTTGCCCAACTGGCACATCCGCGCCATTGCGCATCAGCTCGAGCGCGTATCCGCGGGCAATTGCAAGCGCCTGATCATTACGATGCCACCGAGATCGTTGAAGTCGGTCACCACCTCGGTCGCGTTCCCGGCATGGATTCTTGGCCGCGATCCGTCGAAGAAAATGATCTGCGTCTCTTATGCTCAACCACTTGCGGTCAAGCACGCCAACGACTTTCGAACGGTCGTCAACACCGCCTGGTACCGATCGATGTTTCCGACCTTCAAGGTTAGCCCGCGCAAGAACACCGAAAATGAGCTGCAGACCACGCTCGGCGGTGGGCGCCTGGCGACCTCGACCGGTGGTCAGCTAACCGGCCGGGGTGGCGACATCATCATTATCGATGACCCCTTGAAGGCAGATGAAGCGCATTCGGAATCGGCTCGCAATAGGTGCGCCGACTGGGTTCGCACGACATTGATGTCGCGCTTCGACAATCCCGCGGCCGGTGCCGTCGTCCTTGTCATGCAAAGATTGCATGTCGACGACCTAGCAGGCGTGCTTCTGGAGACTGGCGGCTGGGAGCATTTGAACCTGTCGGCGATTGCCGAGCAGGACGAACGCGTCCAGACAAGTGTAAATCGCTGGCACGATCGCAAGCTTGGCGACTTGCTGCACCCCGCGCGTCTTGGACACGTCGAATTGGACGGTCTAAAGCGCCTACTAGGATCGCTTAATTTTTCCGCGCAGTACCAACAATCCCCTGCCCCACCGGACGGCAACATGGTCAAGAGGGTGTGGTTTCGCGACTACGATCCGCATCAGTTCGACCGTCGTTCTATGACCATCGTTCAAAGCTGGGACACCGCCCTCAAGGGCGACCCCTCCAGCGATTACTCCGTCGGAACGACATGGGCCAAAGACGACAACAACTATTATCTCCTCGATCTCGTCCGCGTCCGGGCAGCTTACCCAGACCTCATCAAGGCGGTAAAAAACTCCCTTCTGGAGCACTCCCCCGACATCATCCTCATCGAGGATGCGGGTTCCGGCTCAAGCCTCATCGCCGACTTGGATAGCCAGGACATCAGCACCACGCCGGTAAAAGCCAGAACCGACAAGGAAAGCCGGCTGTCACGTGTTGCCGCAATGATCGAAAACGGCAACGTCAATCTTCCGAAAGACGCGCATTGGCGAGACGACTTCCTGCTTGAGGTGCTCGCATTTCCGAACGGAAAGCACGACGACCAGGTCGACTCCATGACCCAGGCGCTGATTTGGATGAAGGATGACAAGCCGACGGGTAGGTTCTATTTCGGCAAATTTTGAAGTCCTGCTCCAAAGTCTGGGCCAAATGTCAGCTATGCGCCTCATCTCGGCCGTTGCAGCCACCTTTGATACCTTCTGAAAGCAGACGTTGACGGCGACCACGCTGGAGGTCGCGGTTGCGCACTGTGCGTCACGACTATGTAAGAGGTGGCCGGCCTAACCGCGCGGTCGAGTGGTCGAGCCGCGGACCAAGAGTTCGACCGGTATTATCACCTGGCTCGGGGCGCCGTTTGCAAACACCATCCTGGCGGCAAGTCTCCCCTTCCCGACGATGTCTTGGGCCACTGTCGTGAGCGGAGGCGTGGTGCGCGAAGACTCTGCGGTGCCATCGAAGCCGACGACCGACATGTGCTCGGGTATCTTGATATTGCGCCGACGCGCTTCGTCCAGGACGGTGATTGCCTGCCAGTCCGACATGGTCAAGATCGCCGTTGCTTGCGGAACCTGGTCGAACACGACCGCTCCTGCCGAAGGCTCACCTGGAGTCGTCTCGATGATCGGGACATTGTCGAGTGACAGACCGAGCTCAGCCAAACCCTGCGCGAAGCCGAAGAGTCTCTCGTGATCGAGTTGAAAACCGGCAGAGATAGCGCGCGGGGCATTGCCCGGCAAATGGACGATGGGTGACCCCGATGTGCGCCGAATGGACAGGATTGCAAAACGCCGATGTCCAAGCGCAGCCAGATGCCTGATGGCCGCCAGCGCCCCGCTCCTGCCGTCTATCCTGATAGAATTGACGTCCGGACCGGCATCGCTCTCGAGGATGACGAAGGGCAGCCGCCGGCGGCGTAAAGACGCGATCAACTCGATGTCCGCACTGTGGCCCAGAATGAAGCCGTCAACCAAGGCCTCTCGAATGGTGGAGGTGCGCGTTTCGTCCGTACCATTGACCAAACTCAGTGTCGCTCCAACCTCGTCACAAGCAAGCGAAACGCCAAGCACCAGCTCGCGCAGATATGGGCTCCTGATCATGTCGGCAATGGCGTATGCACCCGGGGGGATCAGGCCGATGGCGTTGAACTTGCCGTCGCGCAGCACGCGTCCTCTCGGGTCGGGGCCATCATAACCAAGCTGACGCGCCGCGGCCTCGACGCGCTGGCGCAGATCGGATCGCACCAGATCCGGATGGTTGAATACGTTGGAGACGGTGCCGCGGGAGACTCCAGCGACCCGGCCGACATCGGCGAGCGTAGGCGTTTTAGAAGCGTTCATTTCCCTCAGTTAGACAATTTTTTGGAGCGCTCCAAGTTTTTTCTTGACGTCAAGCGTCAAATGATGGAATTTGTACTTGGAGCGCTCCAAAGATTGAAAAATTGCAGATTTTCGGTCTCTATGCCGGACATCGGCCAAGCGTGCCTGATTTCGCAAATCATTAAGGAGGAATAGGATGGCTACGACCAATGGTGCTCCGACCTCACTCGTCGGAAAGACTTTTGATTGCTTGTTCGGACAGTTTGTACCGAGGTTGACGGTCCTGTCGCCGACCGAATTGCGGTTGCAGGCGACGATCGGCGCTACAAAGATCGACGAGGTGGTTCAGAGCAGTCTGACCGGCGTTCGACCCGGACTTGTCATCATGAGTTGGACCGAGCAAGGCGGCAACTTCGTCGTGCAGGTTCAAGATCACGAGAACCAGATCGTTCATAACTATGCGCGACTGGCGGACGGGCAGCAGTTCTGCGCGCAAGGCACAATTCAACCAGTGACGACGGCGTGAGGGCCGCCTGTCTATCTGAGAGGAGAATTACGCCATGACCACCAAGGTGATCGACCAGACCGACCCTACGCAGTGGGATCCAAAGCTTGACGCCGTTATCGCGGCTCCCGGAAACCATAAGGTGTTGTTTGAGAATGACCGGCTACGTGTGCTTGAGGTAATCCTCAAGCCCGACGAGGAAGAGCCGACACATCACCACCGCTGGCCTTCAGTATTCGTGTTCGATCAGGTAGAAGGCCCTATCCACGACTTCGCGCCGGATGGAACCATGATGCCGCCCAATCGAGATGTCATCCAGGCGGTTCAGGCATGGGACGGTCAAGGCTGTCTCGTGGTGCATATGGCCCCCCAACCAGCGGGTCGCGTGCTCAACGCTTCGAGCAAGACCGTGCATGGTATCCGTGTCGAGATGAAGTCATAAAGCAGACGTGATCCTGGCCACCGGAACTCGCGCACGCTGAACGTCCACTTCTGACGGATTTAAGCCTTAAAGCTGCCAGTTGGCTTGCGGTCCCCAAGGTTGCCCGACAGCTTGCGCTTCATCTCAGCCGTTGCGGACAGATTTGCCACTGATTGAAAGCGGGCATCGCGGCGACCAGGCTGGGCGCGATCAAAGCCACCACGGCCGAAACAAGAGTCGCCACCGTACACCCGACTTGGATTGTGCGTCAGCGCATTGGTAGGATGTTCTGGTTAAGGCGGAACAGATTGTCCGGATCGTATTTGTGCTTGATCTTGGCGAGCTTCGCGTAGGCGTCGGCTCCCAAGGCGTCGCGCACGAGATCCGCTCCTTCACCATGGCCGGGGAAATTCAGATAGAGGCGGCCAGTCGAGTAGCGCTGCATGTCCTGCCAGAAGCTGCGAACCCAGCCGATGTTCGCATCGTCCTCGTTAGCGCCTGGCCAGATGGCGTCGAGGCTGAGCATGAAGGGCATGGAGCGGTCGCCGAAGGCAGTTGCATCGGCTGCAACGCGCTGGACGAAACCGCCGAACTTCCAGATCGAGGCGAAGGTCATTTCGGAGGGGCGCTTCGCCATCCAAGCGGTGGTCTCCTCGATGACCTCGTCGTCGAGGCGCGAGAGGTAGGTGGATTTCCAGTAGCAGCGGTCGCGGCCTTTCGGGAACAGCCCGTCATAGAGCGACTGGACGGTGCGATATGGCATGCGGCCGCTGAAATCGACGAGCGGTTCCCCAAAACTGCGCAACGGCGCCACGACCCGTTCGCCCTCGTCGGCCGGTCCGTCATAGACATGCGCGAGCGCCAGGACGCGCCGGCCCCTTGCATGCTCGGGAATCGAGGGGTCGTCGGGCAAGGTGGAGAACTCGGCCAGGCCGCTCAGGCGGTCGGGTGCGGTCTGCATGTAGTCGCGCCAGAGCGGAATGATCTCGTTGGCGCGCTCCTCGGGATAGGCCGGACCGCATAACATCAGCTCCGGTTCGATCGGGTGCAGCTTGAACTCGAAGCTCGTCACCACGCCGAAATTGCCGCCGCCGCCCCGTAGCGCCCAGAAGAGATCCGGGTTCTGCGTCGCGTCGGCATGGATGAGCCGGCCATCGGCGGTCACCAGATCGGCGGCCAGCAGATTATCGACGCTGAGGCCGTGGCTGCCGCGCAGCCAGCCGATGCCACCGGAAAGCGTCAGGCCAGCAACGCCCGTCGCCGAGATGAGACCGCCCGGCGTGGCGCGGCCAAGCGGTGTGGTGGCCGCATCGACATCGGCCCAGGTCGCGCCGCCCTCGACGAGGGCACGGTCGAGGCCGGACGCGACCCGCACGCCCTTCATCAGCGACATGTCGATCATCAGGCCGCCTTCGCAGACGGCGTAGCCTGCAACATTGTGGCCACCCGAGCGGATCGCGATCGCTAACCGATGCTCGCGCCCGAAATTCACCGACGCCACGACATCGGCAGCACTCCGGCAGCGCGCGATGAGGGCGGGACGGCGGTCGATCATGCCGTTCCAAACGACCCGCGTCGCGTCATAGGACAGGTTGGACGGCTCCAGCACCTCGCCGCACAAGATGGAACGGAAGCTATCGATGCTCGATTGTGCAAGGGTAGCGGTGGCGGCCATGTGGCGGTCTCCTCGTTTTGACACACGCTAGCGCGGCGCGGGCACGGCCGCTAAAGTCGAAAATGCTGGAAAGCGGTCATTTCTGCCATGGTTGAACAGGCGAGACCATTGAAAGTGGCGATCCTTGCCGCTCCGGAGGCTACCGCCTCCACGATCTACGGCATGTTCGACTTGTTTTCCTCGCCCGGCAGGGATTTCCTGTTCATCACCAGCGGAGCCGCGGGCACGCCACGCATGCGGCCCTATGTGGTTGCCGGGGACGGCAGCCCGTTTCGCGCGGCAAACGGCATCTGGGTGCGCCCAGATCACAGCCTTGCCGATTGCCCGCCACCCGACATCGTCTGTATTCCAGATTTCTTCGTCAATCCGGGCGAAAGCGTTGCCGGGCAGTATGACGCCGAAGCCGCGTGGCTGAAGCGAGCGCATGACGACGGCGCCATGCTGGCCAGCGCATGTTCGGGCGCGGTGCTGCTCGGTGAGGCCGGGCTGCTCGACAATCGCGAGGCCACCATTCACTGGGGCTATGTCGAGACGCTCACGAACAACTATCCCGGCGTGAAGGTGAAGCCGGGCCAGTCGCTCGTGCTGAGCGGCGAGGCCCAGCGCATCGTCATGGCCGGGGGCGGCTCAAGCTGGCAGGATCTCGCCCTCTATCTGATCGCGCGCTTCGTCAGCCTCAGGGAGGCGATGGAGGTCGCCAAGGTCTACATGCTGCAGTGGCACGACATGGGCCAGCAGCCCTTCGCCGCGCTGATGCGCTTTCGCCAGACCAGCGACGCGGTGATCAACCGGTGCCAGAGATGGGCGGAACTCAACTATCGGACGCCGTCGCCCGTCGCCGCCATGACGAAGTTGTCAGGCCTGTCCGAGCGCTCCTTCGTGCGCCGCTTCGCCAGGGCTACGGACATGAAGGCGATCGACTACATCCACGCGCTCAGGCTCGAGCAGGCCAAGCAGATGCTGGAGACGGGCGATCTCCCGGTCGAAGCGGTGGCGAATGAAGTTGGCTACGAGGATGCGAGTTTTTTCGGGCGTCTCTTCCGCCGCAAGGTCGGGCTGACGCCGGCGCAATATCGCATTCGTTTCAGTGCTCTCCGGCGAGTTCTGAGCTGCGGTTGAATCTCGGCCGCCGCGGCGCGATACCCATATTCCGCTTCGCGCTTCAATTCGGCCATTGGGCCGAGCTCTGCCGCCGATTGAAGCGGACTCTGGTGGCTGGTGCGCGTAGGCAGGGGTGCCACGTTACAGCAAACCCACGTGTAGCGCCGGAGGGGATCGTGGCGCGCCCAGAACGAAAGCTTGTGGCGGTTTTGGCAGCAGAAATGACGGAAGCGCCGTAAGATTGCGGCAATCCTAGTGGCGGGTTCAGCCGTCTGGGGCGAACGACCAGGATTGTAGGCTCCTTCTCGCGGAAAGCCTGGCCATCCGCATCTCGGAATTCACCTATCGAACGTCGCCTTCGAAAACGGGATTCTGTAATCTGTGCTATGCCACTTAGTCGACAGGAGTGGGCAAAGTGAGCCAGACGCGGAAACTTGCGGCGATCCTGGTCGCCGACGTGGTCGGATATAGCCGGTTGGCGGGGTCGGACGAAGATCGAACGCTCGCGCGGCTACGGGCGCTCCGGAGCGATCTCATCAATCCGGCCATCGCTGTCCACAATGGGCGCGTTGTGAAGCTTATGGGTGACGGCACCCTCGTAGAGTTCCGGAGCGTTGTTGACGCCGTACGCTGTGCAATCGAAATGCAGAACGGCATGGTTGAGCGCAACGCTGGCTTACCGCCCGGGCGACGCATTGAATTTCGCGTCGGCATTCATCTCTGCGATGTTGTCGAGGAGAGCGACGGCGATCTGATGGGAGATGGTGTCAATATTGCCGCCCGTCTAGAAAGCATCGCTGAGCCGAACGGCATCTGTTTATCGGCCGCCGCTTACGAACAGGTGCGCGACAAACTGAAGGAAGAATTTGTCGATCTGGGCGAGAAAGAGCTCAAAAATATCGCACGCCCGGTGCGGACCTATTGTCTATGTATGCGCGACACAGTCCCAAAAACCGATCTGGCTGCGACTGCCGGGTCCTCCGAACAGCTGGCGCTGCCCGACAACCCTTCGATTGCTGTCCTGCCATTTCAGAACATGGGCGGCGACCCCGAACAGGAATACTTCGCCGACGGCCTTGCCGAAGACATTATTACTCGGCTGTCGCGTCTTCGTTGGCTCTTCGTGTCCGCCCGCAACTCTTTGTTCACCTACAAGGGAAAAGCGGTCGACTTAAAACAAGTCGGTCGAGAGCTTGGTGTGCGGTATGTGCTGGACGGAAGTGTAAGGCGCTCAGGTCATCGCCTCCGGATAAGCGCGCAAGTCAGTGACACATCGAACGGGGTCCAAGTGTGGGCTGAACGATACGATGTGGAATTGTCGGAATTCTTCGCGCTTCAGGATCAGATTGCCGAAAGTGTCATCGCTACGATCGAGCCGCGGCTCTACACGGCGGAACAGCAACGCTTTCAGAGCAGGTCCCCCACCAATCTTGACGCTTGGGGATTCGTCATGAAGGCGATGCCATATGTCTGGACCTGGAGTTCGGCTACGGAAATCGAGATTGCACAGGGATTTCTGAAGCAGGCTACGGACCTCGATCCTGACTATCCCCGCGCCAACAGCCTGTTGGCGTGGGCTCACGCGGCCCGCGTTTTGTCAGGATGGGCCAACGCAGCAGACATTCTGCCCACCTCTCGCGCCCTCGCGCAGCGGGCAATCCAAGGCGACCCCGAGGACCCGTGGACGCATTTAGCGGCAGGGTTTGTGCACATGATTTCGCGCGGCTTCGACTCTGCTGTGAGAGAACTAAATGAAGCGATCGAGCTAAACCCGAGCTTCGCCTTTGCGCATTCGATCCTGGGCTCAACTTACGGATATGGGGGCATGCCCGCCGAGGGGCTCGACCATCTTGAAATCGCGGGTAGGCTAAGTCCTCGCGATCACACATATGCTGCGAATTTCTCCATCCTTGGCTTATGTCATTTCATGGCTGGACGATATGCAGACGCGGTCGAATGCGAATGTCGAGCGGTTGAACTCCGGCCCCATTTTGGGTCTGCATGGCGGACGTACGCGGCGGCCGCTGGGATGGCCGGTGAAATGGACATCGCGGTTCATGCGCTTTCGCAGGCCAAGCGCCTTCAACCGTCCCTATCCCTTCAATGGGTAGACAAGTTTCATCCGATCGTTCACGACAAGCACCGGGCTCTCTATGTAGAGGGGCTGCGCATTGCCGGGCTTCGATAGTTGCGGATCGTGCCGTGCTCGTAACTCGCTATCGGACCTACTATACCGCACGAGTGTGCGCTCAGCGCCTCAACTCGGTTGTTAAAGCTTCGGTGGGTTTCTTCCAACAGCAGACGTTCCTCACGATGAATCCGAAGAGCCGGCCGACTACTTGGAAGTATGCATCCGAATCGCTTCGGCGCGCTAGATCTCTGAAACCAAGGCGCTACTGGGATGGCCCTGAGTTCGGCTGATCGATTGCCCCCGTCAAAACGGCTTCCGCTCCCGGGGCTCTCCCTTCTCACCAATTTCCCGTGCGGTTCTGCGCTGCACTCTGGAGCGCGCGAGAGGCGGACCTATCGAAGCTGTCGGCGCAGGCCGCTTCGACGTCCGCTTCGGTCAAGCCAACGTCCCGCAGAAGGAAGTTGGACAGGTGACCGAGCCCGCGCTCTATGTTGCGGCGGGTCCTCCACTCACGGACAAGGGCCAGCAGGCGTTCGAGCGGAGGGTCAAGAAAAGTGCCCGGCAAGCGCCGTGCGGTCTGGCCTATTGTCGTTTGCGTCATGTTACGCCAAGTCATGGTGAACCTCCGTTGATCGGGGATGCGAATGACGATCACGTGACGGCAGAAGGCGAGAAGGCACCAGGGCAGCTTCGGAAGCGTTCCGCTTCAGATTGTGAACTGGCCTCAGACCTCCGCAAGGCCTAACCTGCGGCAAAGGAGCGGTCAGCCATGACGCGACGGCCTTACGGACTGGTCTGCCCGATCTCGCACGCCTGCGAGTTCCTGGAGCCACGCTGGACAATCCAAATCCTGACCGAGCTCTGGAACGGCTCGACCCGCTTTAATGACATTCGCAAGGGGGTGGGCAACGTCTCGTCCGCCCTCTTGTCGAGGCGGCTCAAGGAAATGGAAGCGTTGGGCCTGGTCGAGCGCGTCGAGGACGAGGCGACGGGCACCATCAGCTATTTCCGTATCGAAAAGTCGATAAGGCTCGAGCCGGCGATGAACGCGCTGGCGGAATGGGCGCAATGCAACATCGAGGCGGAGATCGCGCTCGCCGACGTGGATGTTTCGACCCTCATGTGGGCCGTGCGGCGAAAGATTGACCTCGCTGAACTGCCGCGGCGGCGCGCCGTCATCCGCTTCCATTTCCGCGACGATCCCCCACCGAAGTGTCCCCATTACTGGTTTGTGGTCGAGCCAGGCTCAGACTTGCCCGAGCTATGCTCGCTCGACCCCCGCCGGGACGTCGATCTTTACGTTGAGACCGGCGTTGTTTCACTGGGAGCCATCCTGGAGGGCCGCTCCAGCATCGAGCGTGAGAAAGAGAGGGGCGGCCTTTTCCTCATCGGCGACCCCGGCCTCGCGCGAAGCATGGACCGCGAATCTCGGTCTACGCGGCGCTTGAGGGAATCGTCCAGCTTCCTTGAAAGCCATGTTTGGAGTGCAGCCTTATGCAACCCGCCCAGGACGACAAAGCCATTTGGCTGGCCTCAAAAGCTATGGTGCAATCGTCCGTGTTGATTGCTGCTCACTGAAAGCCGCCAGTCCGCATTCGACCCAGAGTCGCCAGTCTGCAATGCGCCTCATTTCGGCCAGAAGGTCGACATTTGCCGCGTCCAAAAGCGTACATCGTGATGATCGGCGTGACGGTCTGTCTGCGCCAAGCGACCGTCAGAACGCTGCTTGAGAAGAGGTACGGAATCACATCAAATATCCGTGCCTTCAGTCCGATCTCCCGGCTCTGCTGGATCAGCAAATGCCCTGCAGATCGCTCTCCCGCGCTTTGGCTCCAGACAGGCCGCCGGAGGTAATGATCCTCGGCCCCGCGCTTTTGGCTAGTATTTGATAACGAAAAACCCGCTTCGGCGGCTTTTTTACTCAATATCGTTTTTTTAGTCCAGCGCGCTTCGGTGTACTCAGCAAATTTCACTGTTTCGTTTCGGGTGGCGTCTTAGCTGGTCTAAATGAGTGGTAAATCGCGCCGAAAATAATCCCCACTGCTATCCCAACAAAAATTATTAGCAACGCTCCACCAGTGGTGTTTGGCGCAATGATCGTCATCGCAATGAGCCCAAGCACCAATCCCACCACTCCGGACACACCGAACCCGGCTATGAAATCTAGGAAGGGCGTCACTTCACACCGACGACTGAAAAGATCAGGGACCCGTAGTGATCCGCCCACTCGCGAGCTGTTGCGATCAAGCTTCTATCGAACGTTCCCGATCTCCAAAGCTCGGGCCTGTTTTCAATTTCCACTACCCACCGGTGCATGATGTCACTTGCCATCTTGTATTCGGTCACTGTTGAAAGGTCGGCTTTAAGAACCACAGCACCAGGCTTTCCGATTTGCGTCGGCGGTGCCCACGCAATCAGAAAAGGCCCGTCGCCGTCGACAGCAACGCCGCTTGCAACTGCATCGCGGACTGCCTTTTGCGAAACAGCTAGTCCATAATCCTGAAGGGCTTCGTCGCAGGTCCTGGTTATGTTCGCCTTGGTTGCGGCCTTTGCATGCTCGGCGCTGTCCATCGGCCATACCGTTACCATTTGGGCCGCTGTAGGGACGACGAGCGACGACGACGGCAGGACGGCATTCACAAACGCCTCGCACAGCATCTTTTGCCGTTCCTGGTCGTAGGTGGTAACTTTCGATTTGAATGCCAGAATCCCATAAGCCGCGAAATTAGTGGGTGGATATTCGTTCGGTCCGGCAAAGATCCTAGAGGCGTGAATTTCGTGAGAGGTGTCTGGAGCGCCGGGCGAAAGTACTTTGTCGACCGCGTAGACCAAGCCGTTCGTCTGTTTCACGTCGCTGGCAACGAGACTGGCGATGTCGCCAAATTGGTCCGTTACAGAAATATTGCTTCCTGCCGCCCGAAAAGTGAGAGAGCATCCCCCGATTGTGTCGACCGAGTAGGCTCCGTTGTTCGCGGCTATCTCAGCGAGGATCGCGTCGGTACTCAGATCTCCGGAAATCACATGACACTTTAGGATTTTGGAGAGTTCGTTTTTAGCTTCGGGCGCAAGAAGAACCTGCACTGCACCTTGCTGCAATCTTGCAAATGCAGCGTCTGTCGGCGCGAGAACAGTGAACGGGCCTTTACCCTCCAACGTCTCAACCAGCCCGGCCGCTTTCACAGCTGCTACAAGGGTGGTGTAGTCCTTGGAAAGAGCGGCATTCTGGATGATATTGTTGTCGGAAGTCGTCTGGGCGCGTGCTACCGCCGTCTCAACCGTCTGGGCGTTTCCGACCGCCACCTGACTTATCAGGATGCACACTGCAAAAATCAGTCGACGCTTCATGCCAAACTCCGCCCAGCGAGAGCGAATTTATCATAACCATCAGTTTTGATAAGTGACCTTGGCTATTTGCCCAAGGCGCAGTTCTTTGGACGTTTGGCCTTACGATTGCGTCACCAATGAAACTGCGGGAGGCGGTGACATCACTGCTGCAATGCGCGCCAAGGAGTTTCGACGCGAGTTTAGGGGCCGCGAACGGCCCCGTCTGAGGATCATCATACCGCAAGCTGCCTGTTCGCTCTCTGCCAGACAGGACGTTCGGCACGCCGACTCTTGATCTCGGCTTCGAGGCGCATTTCAGACATTCAGTCAGGATGTCGGTTTAGGGGCCGTTAACGGCCTGGCAGCTTTCAGGATGACTGGCAAGAAAGCCGACCGTTGCGTCCAGCCTAGTGCAGACCGCTTTGCGCCAGAAGCGGCCCTCGCTCACATCGGGCCGGCCCAAATTGTCTGCGGTCACTCGCGTTGCACTGAGGAAAGAGAGCCTGCTAGTAAGATTCCGGCCGCCGGGCGGTACCGAAGTGCCGGGGTGCTCGACGGATGAGACTGGGGACGCAAGGCAATGGCTACCGGTAGGATCTCCGACATCGTCCTTATGGACGGCATCGGGCTTTCGAGCGCTATCAAATCGAAGCAAGTTTCTTGCGTCGAGGTGATGACCGCTTATCTCGACCGCATCTACGCATTCAACCCGCGCGTGAACGCCATCATCTCCATGCCGCCGCGCGAAACGCTGCTGGCAGAGGCCAGGGAGCGCGACGCGCAGCTCGCGCGCGGCCACATTCTCGACCCGCTCGAAGCAGATGCCGGCGCCCTTGCCGGCACGATAGAGCGAACGATAGAACGCCAGCGCCTTGAGCTTGCCGTCACGGGCCACCGCATAGGCGCTGATCTCCTCGCCGGCAATGAAACGCTGCGCCACCCACGGCATTTCCGGCGAAGGGCTGATGGCGTCGAGTTCTTCAGGTGACGGGCGCAGCAGGACATGGCTGGCAAAACGCGACCAGACCGGCTTGAACACCAGCTCGCGCGACCGGTCGTGCACAGCCTGCAGATCGTGGGTGCTCTGCAGCAGCGTCGTTTTCGGCACGGCGAGGCCGAGGCTTTCAACCAGCCGGATGAAGGCGTGCTTGTCGTGGACCCGGGCGAGCAGATCCATGTCAGGCGCAAACAGGCGGGCAGTCATGGCGCGGTCGCGCCAGAGCTGGCCGAGATAGAAAACCTCCTCGCAGGTCGGGATGACGAGGACGACGCCCTCGCTGCGTACCAGCGCTTCCACCGCCTCGGCATAGGCATCGGGCGCAAAACGAGGCGGCGGCAGGCGGCGATAAAGCGCGCATGCCGTGCTCGCCGCAGCGATCGGATGTGCCGGGCTGTCGGCCAGGATCACTCGCCGCCCGGCGCCGTGCAGCAGCCGCGCCAGATGCAACGCCACCGGCGCCCGGGCTCCGGTGATCAGCACGGTGCTATTTGCATGCGGCACCGACATCACAGCGGAGCGAGGATCAAACGCCGGTCAAGGATTTTGTCGTCACCAGCGTCACACCGGCGCTGGCGAAAATCGGCATTATGCCGGGCGATGATCTGCGCGGCCGTCTCACTGGGGCTGTCCAGCGTGCTGTGGGCGTCGGACACCACGGTGACGCCGAGCCCGCGAGCAAAGGCGCCCTTCACGGTGGCCGCAACACAATAGTCGCTCTGCGCGCCGATGAGCACGACCTCACCCGCGCCCTGCCCTGCAACCCATTCGCCAAGTGCGGCATTGCTGAAGGCGTCGCCGACATTCTTGGCGAAGGTCGGCTCGCTGTCGGCCTGGCCGAGTGCCGGCCACACCGGCCAGCCCGGCGCGCCGGGCGCCAGCGGGTCTCCCGCCGGTCCATCATGCCTGATGAAAGCGATCTTGCGCCCGCCGCGGCGTGCCCATTCCAACAGCGCCTGGACACGCGCGGCGATGCCCGCCGCATCATGGATCGGCGGCTCGGCGATGCCGTCGAACATGCCGGTCTGGAGATCGATGACGATGAGCGGCGCGGTGGATGCAGGTGCTGGTTTTGACATGGCCGCGACCATAGCGCGGGTGACAGGCGGGTCAAGGATTTCAGGATGCAGGCACTCCCGGACGCGAGCTGCCGGCGCCGTCGGTATCGGCTACGAGCTGCGCGGGTCGGGTCTGCACTGCGGGACCGCCTTGGTAGTGTTGATCAACCGGGTGCGCACTACGGATGGCTGCCGAAGGTTCTGCCAATAGGCTCCGGCCCCCTTCATCTCGCGCCCCGCGCCGCCGCCGATCATGCCGTCCGCCCCGACGAGCATCGTCACGACCTTGATCCCGCAGGCGAGGTTGCGGTTGGGATCGGTGATGTCGACCTCCGACTTGAAGCCGCATCTGTATCTCTCTTCATCTGCCAGCGACAGCTGCAGCAGCCCGATGGAATATTGGCCCTGATCCGCTTCCCAAAAGGCCGCCGAGGTATTGTTTACGGACTCTTCAGCGGCCAGGTCAGCAATCATCGTGCGCCAGAAAACCGCCCGCCCGTTTCTGTCTTGCAGCATGTAGCCGGGGCAGAAAGTTGCGATGTCGGAGGGTTCCAGCGCAGTCAAGGGTGTGTCTGCATTGATCAGCGCCGTCACCTTGCGGGTGACTATCTTGTTGTCGAGCTGCTTTTCCACCGCGCCTTGCCCGTCAAGGCACTTTTTGGCGAACGCCTGTGCCTGGGGCTGGGTCGTGTGGCCTCGAGCCCGCCATTGCGCGGTGCAGGATGGCTGGGCTCCGGCCGGAGGAGCCGCCGGCGCCGGGGGAACCGCAGGGGATGGGGGAGCGGCCTTGGATGGGGGAACCGCCGGGACGGCGCTTTCAATGACGCGCGGGTTCGCGCAGCCCTCGACCAGGCACGCCAGAGCGCCAGACACCGCAATTGCCTGCAACAGTCTCGATCGCAAAAAGCCAATCAGCGGCGCTGACCCGTACACGAACACCCCCTCCCGGCCACCGGTTGCGCTTGCCACGACCTGCACAGTCTTGTTGGCGTCAACTTGGCAGATCGGTATCCGTATGTCACCCCGATGCCGCCGGTTGTGGTAAAGGCACCGGCAACGCGTCCGTCGGGCAGGCGCACGATAGCCGTGACGACCGTGCCGTAGGCGCCGCGCCAGACGCTATGGAAGCCTTGATGCGTGTGGGGCGCCACGACAGCCGAACTGGAACGCGCAAGACGCTGTCGACCGCTACAACTGCCCGCACACTTAGTAGAAACAATGGAACAAGATGATATCAAATGGGGCTTGGCAACAGCATATCCCTCCCTTGCGGAATTGGGCAAAAATAGCGGTTTGGAGATAGGTTGTGCCTTTTCCGGAAATGTCGACGCGCGGTATCGTCGATTGCTTGCTCATCATTCCCGACTAATCGTCCCGGAATGGCAACTGAAACCACGATTTGTGCGACCGAGGCGGACCTCGACGTATAATTTCGAACCCTGTAACGCGATTGCAAATTTTGCTGGCTCGAACAACATGGCGTTCCACGGCCATACGCTGTTCTGGCACCAAGAGCCGATCCGCTGGGCGCAAAGTGAAAAATTCGATCGGGTGAAGCACAATTATGGCGGCTTCATCCGTGATGTCATGCAACACTACCCCCAGGCGGTCTCGTGGGATGTTTTCAACGAGATTGTCGGCGAGCAGGCGCCGTTGCGCGACGAGTTCTTCATCCAGCCATTCGGCCTGCAGTTCATCGACTACTGTCTGCGCCTCGCGCACGAATGTGCCCCGGCCGCCCGCCTCGCCATCAACGACTACAATCTGGAATGCGCCACCGACTGGTCGCATGCCAAGCAAGACAACATGTTGCGGCTGATCGTGCAGATCAAGGCCATGGGCAGCCCGCTGCATGCGATCGGCATCCAGGGCCACCTGTCGTCGATCCACAAAGCGTCGGCTGAATCGACCGTGCGCTTCATCGACCGGCTAGCGGATCTCGGTCTCGATGTCTTCATTTCGGAACTCGACGTCAACGACTCCACCATGCCCGTCGACACTGCGGTTCGTGACAATGCGGTCGCAGCCTACTACGAAGACTTTCTGACGGTGGTTCTCAGCAGACGATCGGTCAAGCGCCTGGTGTTCTGGGGCATCTCGGATTTCGACAATTGGGTGGTCCGGCGCCAGACACGGGAAAGGCGCCGATCCGGTAAGGCTCGCCCTGCCTTGTTCGATGACGGGCTTCAGCCAAAGCCGGCTTTTGACGCCGTGGTGCGGGCGTTGCAGGGTGCGCCACGGCGTTGACCCTGCCCTGCCCGAAATCCTACGCTTTAACCACCCGGTCGCAGACTATGCCATTGCGCTGCATGGCGTTTCGCGTGTCGATGATGAGCCTCGAATGGTTGGCCAGCAAGCCGTAGTCAATATCGTCGTGATCAGTCACGATGACCACGGCGTCGTAAGCGCCGATGGAATCACGGCTTAACTTGATGCAATCCTTGCCGGCAAGCGTCGGGTGCTTGCGCGTCTTTGGAATGCGCGCCACGTGCGGGTCGTGATAGGCGATGTCCGCGGCTCTTGTTTCCAGCAACTCGATGAGCTTGAGCGCCGGACTTTCACGCACGTCGGAAACATTCTTCTTGTAGGCGACGCCGACGATGAGAATGGATGCCTGGCTGAGTGGAAGACCAAGCTGCGTATCCAGTGCCTCCGACAGCTTCGACATGACATAGTGCGGCATCGACACGTTGATCTCGCCGGCCAGTTCGATGAATTTTGTCGACACCTCGAACTCCCGGGACTTCCACGTCAGATAGAACGGGTCGATAGGGATACAGTGCCCGCCAAGCCCCGGTCCCGGGTAGAATGGCATGTAGCCGAAGGGCTTGGTCTTGGCTGCCTCGATCACCTCCCAGATATCGATGCCCATTGCGGCATAAATGACCTTGAGTTCGTTGACCAACGCGATGTTCACCGCGCGGAAGATGTTTTCGGTCAGCTTGACCACCTCCGCGACCTTGATGGAGGACACCGGCACAACCTTGTCGACGATGGCACCATAGAACTGCGCCACCAGCCTGGCCGCGATCGCGCCATCGCCCGCAACGACCTTGGGGATGGTCGCGGTTTCGAAGCCGACGCTGCCTGGGTCCTCGCGCTCCGGCGAATAGCCGAGGAAGAAATCACGCCCGGACCGGTACCCGCCGGCTTCCAGAATAGGCTTCATCACCTCGTCGGTCGTGCCGGGATAGGTGGTGGATTCAAGTACGATCAACTGGTCCTTGCGCAGATAGTCAGCAATTGCGCGCGTCGTGTTCTCGACGAAGGAAAGATCGGGTTCGCGCTGCTTGGTCAGCGGCGTCGGAACGCATATGGAAATGACATCGCATTCGGCAAAGCTGGCGAAGTCGCATGTCGGCGTAAACGAGCCTTCGGCCATGATCGACTGCAGCGTTTCGTCGCTGACCGCGCCAATGTAGGAGCGGCCTGTTTTCAGTTTCTCGACCTTGCTGTGGTCGACGTCGAATCCGATGACCTTGAAGCCGGCGCGCGCTGTGACAGCGGCCAGTGGCAGGCCGACATAACCAAGCCCGACAACACCGATTGTCGCCGTGCGGTTTTCCAGTCTGGAAAGAAGCAAGGCACCGCGCATCTTGTCCGTATGAATGTTCAATTGCGCCTCCAAAGATGCAAGGCGAGGACGTTCGCGCTGCAATCTCAACAACTTGAGAGCCGCGAATTGCGTCTCCCGCCTTGAGACAGAGCGCAACCTTTGTGCCAATCCGTATTTATCCGGCAAAATTCCGCATTCAAACGGCCCAGGAGGTGAGAAAGACGGGATTCCGGCTGCTGCTGAGCATTGAAAATGTCAAGAGCAAGAGATGTGCCAAAATCATACATCTTTGTTGCGTAATAGCTCATATAGCAAATTGTGTCCCAAAAAATCCAATGATTACAATAGGATAGTTAACCACTCCCGTTAGTCATATCGTTAACAATTAGTTGCATTTGCCTGTGGAAAAGTTGTTTCGATACCTGGGGCGCACAATGAGGGGGTGCGGTTGTCCTTCGTCTTCAATGCAGGAGTGTCGCCATTATGGGTACATACATCAGAGAAGTCAGATGCCTGATAGCGGGAGGTGCAGGGTTCGTCGGAACGAACCTCGCGCGCAGTCTGCTTGAGAATGGCGCTACCGTGGATTGCGTCGACAATTTTTCGACAGGCCGCAAGGCCAATGTGACGGATCTTGCCCGATATCCGAACTTCAACTTCATCAAGCTCGATGTGACGGATACGGCATCCTGCGACCGCTTGCTGCGGCGCCGCTACAGTCACGTCTACAACCTTGCCTGCCCGACCGGCGTACCCAATATTGCGTTGCTCGGCGAAGAAATGCTCATGACATCTTCGATTGGCGCATTGAACCTGCTCAAGGTCGCACGCCGGTCAAAGGCCAGCTACCTCTTCGCCAGCACCGCAGAGGTTTATGGCGACCCAGAAATCTTTCCGCAGCCGGAAAGCTATGTCGGCAAGGTCGATCCTGTCGGCCCGCGCAGCCCCTATGAGGAAGGCAAGCGCTTCGGCGAAGCCCTCGCTCACTTCTGGGCCCAGAAGTACGATGTCGATGTCCGCATTGTGCGTATCTTCAACACCTACGGTGCAGCAATGTCGCCCGATGACCAGCGGGTTATCCCGCAGATGCTGTCGCGGCTGATTGCCGGCAAGCCGGTGCCGATCTATGGCGACGGCGCCCAGACCCGGACCTTCCTCCATGTCGACGATTTGGTCGACGGCCTGGTCACCGTCATGGAAAAAGGCAAGAAAGGCGAAGTCTACAACATTGGCGGCGATACGCAGATCACCATCTGCGACTTGTTCGAGCTGGTGAAGACGGCAACCGGCCTCGCGGGCAAGGCACAGTTCAAGAAACACTTCATTGCCGATCATCGCGGCCGGTGCCCCGACACCGCAAAAGTACGGGCGCTGGGATGGCGCCCGCAGGTCTCGCTCGCCGACGGCATTCGCCAGAGCCATCGCGATCTGCTGGCATCGATCAACGCTCATCCGCCCTGCAGCAACGGCGCGGTGACCAGTCAGCTTTTGGGACGTCGAATTTCCGCAGGACTCGATCCCGATCTGCGACCGGCCCTGACATGAACGAGGTCGCGGCGGCCA
This sequence comes from Mesorhizobium sp. M0077, assembly GCF_040322955.1. Classification (NCBI taxonomy): domain Bacteria; kingdom Pseudomonadati; phylum Pseudomonadota; class Alphaproteobacteria; order Hyphomicrobiales; family Phyllobacteriaceae; genus Mesorhizobium; species Mesorhizobium sp. M0077. The sequence continues at coordinate 777,909 of NZ_JAMYUL010000001.1, read as the reverse complement.
ACATAGCCATGATAGTGCTCAGCGCTTCGCTGGGCATCAACATCATCTTCTGGTGCACGATCGGCGTCATCAGGTTCGTGAGCGAATTCGGATCGCGAAATGCCACGGGCGCACTGCCGAGTGTCCGCCTCGCCGATGTAGCCGTCGTCATTCCCGCGCACAATGAAGCGATCGCCCTGCCGAAATGCATCGCAGCGCTGAAGCAGATCATTCCGGCCAGACAAATCTACGTGGCCAGTGACGGTTCCCGCGACGCCACAGTGGCGATTGCTCGCGCTGCCGGCTGCAGGGCTCTCGACATCCAGCCCAATGGCGGCAAGGCCAAGGCCATCGACCAGGCGATACGGCACTACCGTCTTTGCGATCGATACAAGGCCGTGCTGATCCAGGACGCGGATTCCGAAATCGATCAGCATTATTTCCGCCACGCACTGCCATTGTTCGACGATCCCGGTGTGGCGGCAGTTGCAGGCCATGTCCTGTCGCGCTGGCGCGACCACCGCTGGCCAAGCATTGACATGCTGTTTGCGGCCTACCGGACGCGGCTCTATCGGATTCTGCAGACAGCATTTCAATACGGACAGTCCTGGAAATGGACCAATGTCACCTATATCGCGCCGGGCTTTGCCAGCATGTATCGCACCGACGCGCTGCGCTTCATCGATATCACCGCGCCCGGACTTGTCATCGAGGATTTCAATATGACCTTCGAGGTCCAGCACAAGCGGCTGGGGCGTGTTGCCTACTCGCCACTGGCCCGCTGCTCTTCCGAAGACCCCTTCACACTAAACGACTATCGCAAGCAAGTTCAGCGCTGGTACCTCGGCTTCTGGCAGACCGTATGGCGCCACGGGATCTGGCCAAGCCGGTTCTGGCTGTCGCTGGGCGGACTGCTGACGGAGTTGATGGTCATCTCATTGTTTGCGCTGGCACTGCCTTTCGCCGCGATCTTCTATCTCGCAACGGGTATCGAGATTCCGGCCATCTCGCTCAATGAATTGGCTGTGCATCCGGTGTCTCCACTCGGCCTGCTGGCCCTGTTCCTTGCGGTCGACTACTCGCTCACCTTCGTCGTCGCCGTCATTGAGTGCCGTCCAAGTCTGCTTGTTTATGGCCTTGCATTTCCATTCATCCGGCTGCTCGACGCTGCTCTTTTCCTGCGCGCGCTGCTCAAGTCGCTTTCCGCAAAATCGGACGGCCGCTGGATCAGTCCGGAACGATACGTGCCAGTCGTCCTCGACGGGAGGAAAACATGAACATAACCCGACGGACTGCCCTTCTTGGTGGTCTTGCGATGCCGCTGCTCGCATTCGCGGGCAAAGGCATTTCGCGGGCCGCGACCGCCGAGACATTGCCCAACCCGCTGATCGTCGCCATCAGCGGACTTGATGCCACGGCAAAGCCGGCCCGGCTCGCAGCACTTACCGATGCGTTCCTGGCCCGCAAGGTGCCGATCCTGGTCACCATCGCGCCCGTCGATGCCACTGGTGCTTTGCTCGATTACAATTCCGACGTGGCCAAATGGCTGCGCCAGACGATCCTGCTCAATACGGGCGGGATCGAATTCGGCGCGCACACGGACACCATCACTTCTGCGGATCCCTATTTCCAGGCGCGGCAGGCCAGCGACATCCAGGCCGCCTTTTCCTATCTGGCCAACGAGTACCAGAGATATCAGTCGAAGGCGGTCATCACGGCTTTGACAATGACAACCAATTCGCCGTTGCGGTCGCACCAGGACGCCTCGTCGCTGCGCGCGGCCGGTATCCGTTCGCTGATCAGGCTGCGTGGCGGGCTCGAGGACAAGGTCGGGCTGCAGCCGGTTGATGGCGGCTACTGGAGCACCGACACCAACCTGGTCAATGTCTTCGCTTCCGCCCTGACCTCGACCAGGCCGGCGGCCGCGAGTTCAGGCCCGATGGATGTGCCGACCCTCGGCGCCAACATTGCCGGCCTGACCGACCGCAAAAATCCGATCATTGTCGATATCCCGTTTGCGGCACTGGCAGGCCTCAGCGACGGCGATCTGGCCGGTTATGGGGCGACCGTCGCACAGGCGGCGGTCGATGCCATCGCGAGCGGCAAGGTGCGGAGCATTCTGCCGCAAAAACTCTACGTCCAGAGCAAGCAGACCAACCGCCTCATCGTCGTCCGGGTCGATGATCTCCGCGTCGACCGCGACACCGACCCGAGCCATATGGCTTTTGTCTACGATTTGATCGAGTCCGGCTATCCCGTCACCGATGCGATCATCCCCGCGCCGCGGTCGGGCCGTTTGTCCACGGATGAAAAAATCAAGGCCTTTCTGCGCGCCATGCTGCCGGAAAAGCACTACGATATCGCCGCACATGGCTGGAACCATACGCCACAGGAACTGCTCGGCAATTCGTCGCAAAAGGACTTCGACCTGATCAGGGACGGTATCAGCGAGGTCTATCGCTCCACGGGCAAGTTCCCGACTTCCTACATCCCGCCCAACGACGCCTTCGACGACAACACGCTGAATGCTGTGGCTGCCACCGGCACGCCCGTTTTCAGCGCCGAGAAGGGCGATCTGCGCTGGTTCAGCGGGATCGACAGGCGTGGCATCCTGCACGTCTCCAACACCATGAAATTCGAGAAAGCCTGGACCCCCGACCTCCCCTATTTCACCAGGCAGCAGGTGCTCGACTATTTTGGCACCCACAACGATGCGGTGTTCTGCATCCATCCGCAGACTGCCAACACGCCGGAAAAGCAGGCGCTGGTCCTCGACATGCTGGCCGAGCTTTCCAGTCAGCCCGGCACGAAACTCGTCAACTTCGACGAATATTGTCGCGCCGTCAGTCCGGCGATGCCGAAGGTCGATCGCATTCGCAGCGCGCGCGCCGATGTGTCGGTGCGCGACTGGATCAAACCGGATCCGTATCCGCTGGACGACGGCGTGCTGAAAGCAGATGCGGCACTGGCCTGGAGCTATTTCGACTGGGGCGCGAAGAATTACAACGGCATGGTTCCGGCCACGTCATGGATCGAGTTCGGCAAGCAGACGGGCTACCCGTTCACGACGATGTGGGATGTCGGATCGTACATCCTCGCCGCCTTGTCGGCCGAGCGTCTCGGCATCATCGGCCAAACCGAATTCGAGACGACCGTCAGCCGGATCATTGCTTTCCTGGGCGAAACCAGCTTCCGTTATGCAGGCGGAAAACTGCCGCACACCGAGCGCGCCTTGAAGTCGCAAGCTGGCCAGCGCGACGGCTTCGACAGCGCCGACACCGGACGCTTGCTGATCGCTCTGAAGATCCTCGACAACTACACGTCCGGCACGTTCCCTGTTTTCGACCTTGTGTCGGGTTGGTCGTTCAAGCCCGTACTCAAGGGCGGCGAAATGCATGTCGTCAGCGACAAGGGCCGCATTTCGTCCGCGCATGCGAACAGCTATGCCGGCTATGCCGGCCGCGGCTACAGCATGTGGGGCGAAGAGCTCAAGCCGGTCTTCGATACAGCCCATCCGGACCGCAACATGGACGAGGCCGTTGTTGCGCTGGGGGAAATCCAGCGCCGCGGGCGGATCGCCACCGAACCTCACGTCACCGAGGAGATCGAGCTGGGCGGTTCACCGCACGGCCGCCTGATGGCCGACATCCTCTACGCCGCCCAGCTCAAGCGCTATCGTGAGACCGGCATTGTCACCTGCGTCTCGGAAAGCGCCATGGTCGGCCCACCCTATTTTACCTATCAGGGGTATCAGTTGACCGACATTGGCGGCAATTTCACGGTCGACACGATGAAAACCTCGGCCCCGGACAAGGCGGCAAAACTGGCTGATTCCCTGCGTCTGGTCAGCGCCAAGGGCGCCTATCTCTGGCACGCGTCACGCCCCGGTGATTATTCGACCATCCTGGTCGACCTGGTCAGGGATCGAGCGAAAATGCCGGGCATGGGCTTCTCCTCCGGCATTTCGGAAAAGACAGGCAAGGCCATCCGGGTCAGCGACGTCAACACCAACGGCATCATCCTCGAATCCGTCGCCTATATTCTTGGTGGGCGAAAACCACTCCTGCTCTCGGAAGAGGCATGAGCAATTCCAACAAAGCTTGAAGCGGTTTGTACGGATTGTGTAGCATGGGCTTCCGCCGGGAGCGATTGCGGAGATGCGCGTTGCGGCGCTGGCCCCTGCGATCGTCTCGGTCATGTAAGTAGAGCCGCGTTTAAGTAGAGCCGCGTTCTCCGCGAGCCTCGCGCCGGGAATCGCTCGAATTTCTCGTTAGTGCAGAGTTTCCGGCGCGCGCGAGAAGTACGATAGCTGCTGAGACCGAAGCCAGCGGGCAAAGGCTTGGAGCAACCAGGAAGGCCCTGGCGTGAATAAACGGGCGACCGCTGGATTGGGTTCCCTTGGTGAATGGTGGCTCGCTCCGCGCAAGGCGCGAGCGGACCAAGATATGAGGGCATATCTCGGTCAGCACCCGGGACCGTCGACGAACTCGCTGCGTGCACCGCGGTTGACCTTTGACCTTTGGCACACGCTATTCCGATCCACCTTTGCAGCAATGAATGGATCTCGCCGCTTCGCTTATCGACAGTCTTGATGACGGCCGTCCTGGAAACAGGGATGATGCCGGATGCACTTCTGTCTGCGCCGGCAGATTTTCGAATGGCACGCTCATCTCGCCCGCCAAGCCTCCCGGCGCTTAACCCTGTTTGTGGCCTCTTGTTGGCCTTGGTCCTGATTGAGTTCCGGACTGCATTTTATGCGACTTCAGGTGGGTGTGCCCACCGAATTTTAGTCTTGGCGGCTAGAATAGTCCCTGCCCTATCGAGCACCAGAGCCTACGGAGTGATTTGCCCAATGATCAACTGCGGCGCTGAGGCCGCTGCCTTCGTCGCGGCGATGCGCAATGCACCTCAGAGGATCGCGAAGGAACGCGACCTTCAAGAAATACGGCCGTCAGTAGCAGCGCTAGTCCATTGTGTTGTGGCTATCCTCGCGGATCAATGTCCGGTGTGTCGCCACTTAGATGTGCCGCCTAGCGCTCGCAATGTCCGCTTTTGGGAACGCCGAAATGGGTCTAAACGGCCGACATGAGGCGCAAAGCCGCCGTTCGGCTTCCACTATGCCCAGAGCGCATGCCGTCACGTTCCGACGCTCAGTCAAAGCGAACCAGATCTAATCCTGAAGAATCAGCCGGCCGGGATTACCGGCGCAGCCGGATCGTGAGGTCCGGGAACATGGCCGGCAGGAACCACTGCCGCCGCGCCTAAAACGTGCTTCTCTTGATCATCAAAGAAAATGTGGGCCCCGAGCGCCTTCAGGATGGGTGCTTTCTCACGGCTGCCTACGAAGTGCGCCTCGTCAGCCGGTGTTCCCCACGCTCTCAGCGTCCGAATTACGCGCTCATGCGCAGGGGCATTCCGGGCAGTGACAAGTGCGATGCGGACCTTACTCACGTTGCCCTCATTAAGGAAAACTCGGCGCAATGCCGATAACTTGTGAAGAAAATTGCCAAACGGGCCGCGCGCCATCGGATTGCTCGCGTTCGCGGTCTCATGCGCAAGGAAAGCCTCCAGGCCCTTTTCTTTGTAGATTGCGTCGGACTCGGGGCCAAACACTACAGCATCGCCGTCGAACGCGACCCGGACCTCGCCCTGGGGTGTTTCGGCACGATCCTTGGGCGCCAAGCCAAGCCGAGCAGCGGCTGCTCCGCCGTCTACCGCTCCTTTTACATCCGTGTCCGCGTTTGAGAGAAATAGGTCAATGCCCCAAGCAGGAACAAAAGGAGCGAGTGACCGCCCGCTAGTAAAACTGCCTGTCTTGACGACAAGCCCATAATGATCGATCGACTTGAACGCTCGGAGAGAGAGGTCGGGCGAGTTCTGGGACAGAAGGATCACTTCAACATACGGAGCAGCCTCAGGATCGTTCAGCGCGAGTAACCGCTCGACTACCTCAAAGCCAGCACCCCTGCGGAGGATCACGTCCTCGCGTTCGAGCTGCATGGCCGCATACGACTTGACGCCGTAGTTCTCGAATACGCGATGTTCCTCCTCCAGATCAAAAAGAGCGCGCGTAGAGATTCCGATGCGGAGAGGGCTGGCCCTTAGCGTAGACCCTGGATCGCCTTTCCCCTTGTCATCTTCGGCTGTAAGAGAGGCTTCCGCGATTTCCATTTGCCCTTCCTCCGATATTAAGACAGCCTAGGCAATGCCTTTTCTATATTTGACTTATTTCCGAAGAATTGAAGATCTGCGGTTCATTGCAGATCGCTGTCATTTCATCGCGATTTCCTAACTTTTCAAATGCCGGATGGAATTGGGTGCATCGACACGTCGTGGCAAGGTCCACTGGTGTGGTCTAAGCCTTGAGGCAGCGATATTCGACTGGACTTCATACGGCAACGGAGCATTGGTGTTGCCAGCGCAGCAGAAGAACAATGGATTAAGAACGAGCAGAATCTCCAGCCCGCCAAAGCAGCGGGCTTCGGTCAGTACAAGCGCCGGAATGGTCCGGGCTTCTAACTGATGGAGATTTGAAATGTCTATCTTTAACAACACCACTATGAAGGCCGACAATGCGGAAGCCGCCGATACGGCACCCAGCGTCGACGACAGCACCCCAACCCGGAAGCCGCGCGAGAAGTCCGTGGTGACCGTCGCAGTGACGGTCAAGAAGGCAAAGGACGAAGCGCCCGCAGCGCCTACCAAAACCGACATCGTCCTCAAGAAGCTGAAGTCGGCCAAAGGCGCTACAATCCAAACTTTGATGGATGCGACGGGATGGCAGGCGCATTCGGTGCGGGGTTTCCTCTCCGGTACCGTCAAGAAGAAGCTTGGCCACGAACTGCTCAGCGAAACCGGCAAGGACGGACAAAGGCGGTACCGCATTGCCGAGGCGAAGACCGCCGGTTGACCTAGATGCGCAAAAGACAGGATCTGGATAGTGAGATCGCCGGGATTGGCGGTCTCACGCGTGATGAACTCACGGCAGCATGGAAAAAGGCCTATGGCTGCCCGCCGCCCAAAGGGGTCAAACGTGGGTTGCTTGAACGGTCGGCCGCCTGGCATCTCCAGGCCAAGCGATTGGGTGGTTTACCTTCGACCGTCAAGAAAACACTCGGAGCAGGCAACGCGCGCCGGTCCAACGTAAAGGCTGTCCAACCGAGCAATACTGGACCGGATCGCGAGGACGGTGTTCCGTCGGTCCGAGCAGCGTCATCGGATAAGGCACTAACGTCCCCGCCACGATCCCTTCCGCCAAGAATCGGCTCCCGTCTGGTGCGGGAATGGAATGGCCGGATGCACGTTATCGAAGTGGTCTATGACGGCTTCGTGCTCGATGGCAAGACGTACGGATCGCTGTCGGCTGTCGCCCGCCGCATTACCGGCGCCCATTGGTCTGGCCCGAGGTTCTTTGGCCTATGACAGCAATCCCTCGCCTCAACTGCGCGATCTACACTCGCAAATCGACCGAAGAGGGATTGGAGCAGGAATTCAATTCGCTCGATGCCCAGCGCGAAGCGTGCGCGGCCTTCATCGCATCGCAGGTCGGTCTTGGCTGGAAGTTGATGCCAAGCCACTACGATGACGGCGGGATTTCGGGCGGCACGATGGAGCGCCCTGCCCTGCAGCGTCTCCTACAGGACATCCGGGACAAAGAGGTCGATGTGGTGGTCGTCTATAAGATCGACCGCCTCACCCGTTCGCTGATGGATTTTTCCAAGATCGTCGAGATCTTCGATGCCAGCTCCGTCTCGTTTGTCTCGGTCACGCAGCAGTTCAACACCACAACCTCAATGGGTAGGCTCACGCTCAACGTGCTCTTGTCCTTCGCCCAGTTCGAGCGAGAGGTTACAGCAGAGCGTATCCGCGACAAGATCGCGGCCTCGAAGAAGAAAGGCATGTGGATGGGTGGCGTGGTGCCCCTGGGCTATCGTGTCGAGTACCGCAAGCTGGTGATTGACGAAACCGAGGCACAAACAGTCAGATACCTGTTCGCCCGCTATCTCACCCTGAGGTCAGTGCGCGACCTTGTCGATGAGGCTGCGAGCGACGGGGTTTCCACACGATCGCGACACCTCAAAGACGGATCAGTTGCAGTTACCATGCCGTTTGGTCGCGGCAACCTCTACCACCTGCTTTCGAACCCGGTCTACGTCGGCAAGATCAGGCACAAGGATCAGGTCTACGATGGAGAGCACAAGCAGATTGTCACGTCTGCCACGTTCGACGAGGCCCAGGCACTACTTGCCTCTCAGGCGCCGCGGCGGCGAAGCGAGTCCAATGTCACGCAAGCCCATTTGCTCACCGGTCTGCTCTTTGATGAAGCGGGCGAGAAATTGCGATCGGTTCATGCCAACAAGCAAGGTGTTCGCTACCGATACTATGTCTCAAAGCAGTTCGTCGATGAGCGCACGAAAGGTTCCGAGGGCTGGCGTCTTCCGGCACCCGCACTTGAATCAGTTGTTGAGCATCGCCTCAATCTGATTCTCAGTGATCAAGCCCAACTGTCTGATTGGATTCGGCAATGGGCAGACTCTGGCGAAATCCAGGCAGCGATGCGGCGAGTTGACGAGACGCGGTCGTGTTGGGCTTCAGGCACTACGGATGCGAAGCGATCTCTGCTCCAAAAGATCGTTCACAGGATCACCGTCAAGCTTGGGTTATTGACCATCGAACTGGATCGCCGCTTGCTATCGGAATTGCTTCTCGACCGAAAGCTGCCACCCAACGATAGCGCCCAAGTAACTTCCATCGAATGTCCAATCGGAATGAAGCGTCGCGGCGTCGAAACGCGGATCGTGCTTACCAACGGATCCAACATCAACCGGGCACCCGATGCCGCCTTGATCAACCTTCTGCGCCGCGCCCAGCTATATCTCAGCCAACTTACAGACGGAGTCGGTCGCAGCCTTACCGACGTTGCCATGCTCAACGGCACCGATACATCCGAGGTCAGCCGCCTATTGCCCTTCGCTTTCCTCGCTCCAAAAATTGCGGCCAACATCGTTGCAGGTGATCAACCTGTTGAACTAACGGCGCACCGGCTGTCCCGATGGTCGGACCTCCCCCTTGCCTGGGCCGACCAGGCTTCACTCCTCGGCTTCTAATCATCCGGCGAGCATCTCGCCGATCAGTCGCCCATCACTTTGGCAAACACTTGGCTACGGAATTCGCCCGACAGAGACGGACGACCACAAGTCAGGTGTTTCAGGCGCTCACTGCGTCGTCTCGGCCAAGTGTTGCCCACTACCGGGTGCTAACCCACGGAAAGGTCGGAGCTATTCTGAGACGGATGGAAACCCAAAAAATGAGGGGACTGGATGGTGGGCCCGGAGGGACTCGAACCCCCAACCAAGCGGTTATGAGCCGCCGGCTCTAACCATTGAGCTACAGGCCCCACGCGCGCTGGATTAGTGTTTTTCCTTGCGCGGCACAAGGCTTTCCGGACGGGCTGGCCGAGATCGCCCAAATCAGCCCATATTCGCGCCCTAGTCGACAGGCGCGACTGGATCGCACATCGAGGAGATTTTCATGACCAGACATATTTTGCCGCTCGCACTTGCCGCCGCGATCGCTTTTCCGGCGATAGCAAGCGCTGCCGATTCGCTGCCCCCGCCCCGGATCATCGTGTCGGGTGAAGGCCAGTCGACCGTGGCGCCCGACCTGGCGCTGCTGACGCTCAGCGTCATGCGCGAGGCCAAGACCGCACGCGCGGCACTCGACGCCAACAACGACGCCATGGCCGCCGTGATCGCGGCAATGAAGTCGGCAGGGATCAAGGATCGCGACCTGCAGACCGCCGGCATCCAGATCAACCCGCGTTACAATTACACCAACAAGCCCGACGGCAGCCAGGAAGCCGAGCTTGTCGCTTACCAGGTGACCAACACACTCTCGGTGCGCATTCGCGACATCGACAAAACAGGTGAGGTTCTCGACAAGGCTGTGTCGCTCGGCGTCAACCAGGGCGGCGGCATTTCGTTCTCCAACGAGGATCCGAAGGCTGCCGTCACCGAAGCCCGCAAGAAGGCGGTCGCCGATGCCATGGCCAAGGCCAAGACGCTGGCCGAAGCCGCCGGCGTCAGCATCGGCCGGGTGCTGGAAATCACCGACCAGAACGTTGCGCCGGCGCCGATGCCGATCAATGCCAAGGCCTTCGATGCGGCAGGCGCCGCGGTTCCCGTGCAGGCCGGCGAGAATGCCTACGCCGTGCAGGTAACAGTGACATTCGAGCTTAAGTAGCAGGCCGCCGGGCCGGGTGCGGTTCTGCTGAACCCGTCGGCCGGAACCGCTATCGCCGACATGAAAAACCCCGGAGGACTGGCCTCCGGGGTTTTTTCGAGCCGCACCCTTCCGCGGAGGGAAAGGGGCTCCTGGCTGACCCTAGAAGGGTCATGCCGCTACTCCAGGCTGATCCTCGCGGAGGAACATGCCTCCGGATCGACCTTCGCAGAAGGTCGTATCCCAGACTGATCTTCGCAGAAGATCAGTCTGGTTCTGTTAGCGATAAATAACCGGGCAGCCGCGCTCATTGGCGAACACGATCACAACGCGATCGCCATACTGACGGCCGGCGACCTTCACCACGCGGCGATTGACATCGACGATGCGGACGCGGTGCAGGCCCATGCGCTCGGCCTTGTCGAGGGCGCGATCCGGCGAGCAGCGGCGCCAATTGCGGTCACGGCGAAAGCCGTCCTCATCGTCGCCGGTGTAGACGCCGACGCGGCGGTCATGGTTGTTGCCGAAGCCGAGATAGATCGAGTCCGCCTGGGCGGGCACTGCGGCAAGCGTGCCGAGAGCTACGAGACCCGAAAGGGCTGCCGTCTTGAATGAGTTGAACATTGTCTTCTCTCCTTGTTGAGGGCTTGCGCCCGTCTTGGTCGAACCGATGGGGGGAGAATGCTCCTTGCAATCTGAACTCTTCGCGAACCGGCCGTTCATTTTCGGTTAATCTGCCCGACAGGTTGAAAGCAACCGCCCCTTCCACCGCTGCAAACGATCCTGACCGTCAAAAACGTCCAATGGCGCAGAACGCCCTATGGCAGCGTCCGTTCCAGAATGCTCAGGGCTCGTCATCGAGCATATAGTCGAAATAGTCGTCCGGCTCGGCCAGATCGGTCTCACTGGCGCGGACGCGGCCGCGCATGGAGATGCCGGCATCATGAACGGTCTCGGCACTTCCCGACACCAGCCTGTGCCACCAATAGAGGTCGTGCCCCTCGGCAACCAGCCGGTAGGCACAGGTTTTCGGCAGCCACGTGATGGTGCGCACATTCTGCGGCGTCAACCCGACACAGTCCGGCACGCGCGCCAGCCGGTTGGCATAGTCCGAACAGCGGCAGCTTTGCCCATCGAACAGCCGGCAGCCGACTGATGTCCAGTAGATCTCGCCGGTATCCTCGTCCTCGAGTTTAGACAGGCAGCATTTTCCGCAGCCGTCGCACAGCGATTCCCACTCGGTGGGCGTCATCGCTTCCAGCGTCTTGGTCTTCCAGAACGGCGTTTCCATTATGGGTCGAGATGTGGCCTCCGCATGCGGCAAGGTCAAGCTGTTGTGTGACTTCAAGTTCCGGCCGCACCATAGGAAAAACATGAAGTTGCCTTCAAAACGCCGGTCAATCGTCCTTGGGTGCGGGTAATGCCTGCAAACCGGAACCAATCCGGTCAAGGACAGTTTGGGCAGGGATGGGACCCCACAAGGAGAATTTAAGATGAAACGCCAACCACGGGTACTGGCAGGTACGGCACTTGGCCTGCTTATGGCATCCGCGCCGTTGGGCGCATCCCCGTTGCAGGGCAACGCCGTTTTCGGCCCCTTGCAGCACACGGCCGCGCCACTGATCCTGGTCCAGGACGACCCTGCTGCAGATGGTCAGCAGACCGACCAGGAACTGCCGCGCAAAAAGAAACGCCAGCAGGCCGAACAGGCAGCGCCGGCCGCCGAGCAGCCTGCACCGGCTGCAGAGCAACCCGCCCCTGCCGCCGAGGAACAACAGCCGCGCAGGAAGAAGCGGGATCAGCAGCAGACCGAGCAGGCCCCGGCCGAACAGGCCGCACCTGCCGCTGAGGAACAGCAGCCGCGCAAAAAGAAGCGCAATCAACAGCAGCAGATCGAGGCGGCGCCTGCGGATGAGGGCGGCGCCCAGGCAGCGCCGGCGACCGATGAGCAGCCGCTCAAGCCACGCAAGAAGAAGCGTGACCAGCAGCAGATCGAGGCAGCACCGGCTGAACAACCGGCCGAACAGGTAGCTCCGGCAAATGAAGAACAGCCGCTAAAGCCACGCAAGAAGAAGCGCGACCAACAGCAGATCGAAGCGGCGCCCGCTGAACAGCCGGCCCAGCAGCCTGCCGAGCAAGCAGCGCCCACCGAACAGGTGGCGCCGGCAAACGACAACAAGTCGGGCAAGAAAAAGCGCAAGCAGGATCAGCAGATTGAGGCCGCGCCTGCCGACAAAGCGCCAGACGTCAAAGTTGCGCCTGCCGGAGAGCCCGCGCCGCAGGCCGAGCCGATTCAGCCCCCGGCCGATCAGCAAGCGGCTCCCGCCGAAGGTGAACAGCCGAAGGATCAGGCGAAAAAGCACGGCAAAAAAACTGTCGGCGAACAGCCGGTGACGGGCGAACAGCAGCCTGCGACCGGTGAACCACAGCCTGCGGAGCAACCGGCCAATGCCGAGCAGCCCGCGCAAGGTGAGACGCCGGCGCAAGGCGAAGCCACGGCCAATCCAGACGAAGCACCCATCCTGGACAGCCAGAAGGATGCCAGGCGCAAGCACCGCAAGGACCAGGGCGGCAACAGCCAGAATGGCGATGGCCAAAATGGGAACGGCCAGAATGCTGGCGGCCAGACGGGCGAGCAGCCCGCGCAGGGCGGCAGCGAGGCGCAAGCCCCGAAGCCGGCTCCGGTCGACCAGGGACCGCCGCCCACCGACGACAAGTCGGCTCAGCAGGCAATTCAGCCAGAAAAGATCGCCCCGGTGACGGAGGAAAAAGGCAAACGCGTCGAGCGTGCACCCGATGAGAACGTCCGCGACCGCCGGCGTCCAAGAGGCGTCGACGTCGTCAAGGAACTCGGCGACCGCGTCATCCTGCAGTTCAACAACCAGACGATCGTGCAAAGCAATGACGCCCCGCGCATGCACCGCGGCGCCAGGAATGTTTACTACGAGGATCTGTCGGGCAACCGCACCCGCGAAATCGTCGAGCGCGACAATGGCATCCAGATCGTCACCATCCGCAACCGCAATGGCGACGTCATCAGGCGATCGCGCATCACGCCGGATGGGCACGAATATGTGCTGAGCTATGTCGACGAGCGCAGCTATGACGACGACAACGACTGGCGCGATCCCGGTGACGACCTGCCGCCGATGCGGCTCACCATCCCGCGCCGCGAGTACATCCTCGATTCGGAAGATGTCGAAAGCCCGGACGATTATTACGAGTTCCTCGAACAACCGCCGGTGGAGAAGGTCCAGCGCCTCTATTCCATCGACGAAGTGAAGCGTTCGGCGCGCGTGCGCGACATTGCCCGTCGCGTCGACCTCGACACATTGAACTTCGAGTTCGGCTCGGCCTCGATATCCGACACCGAAGTGCAGAAACTGGAAGGCGTCGCCACGGCCATGGAGAAACTGTTGAAGAAGAACCCGGCCGAAACCTTCCTGATCGAAGGCCACACCGATGCGGTTGGCACGCCGGAGGCAAACCTTGCTCTGTCCGACCGGCGCGCTGAGTCTGTCGCCGAAGCGCTGACCAATGCCTTCGGCATCCCGCCGGAAAACCTGACCACTCAGGGCTATGGCGAGGAATACCTCAAGGTCAACACCACGGCGCCCAACCGCGAGAACCGCCGCGTCGGCATCCGTCGCATCACCTCGCTGGTGGCACCGGTGGCGAGTAACAATTGATCTGCTTTCCAATGGCTTGAGCAGCTTTCTGGAATCAGATCGACAACAAGGACCCATCCCGGCAGACCGGGATGGGTCGAGCTGCGGACAGCAATCCCGGTTCAACAAGAATTGTACTGGTATTAGAACCGGCTCATTGAATAGAGCGGCCGCCCTCCCCAGATTCAAGGCTGGGCGTTCCCTGCCCCGTCCCGACTCCAGCGGGATGCATTGAACCCCGCCGGCCCTCCCGGCGGGGTTTTTTTGCGTCGCAATTTGCCTTGCAAACCGCGGCAAGCTGATCGAAATACCCCAGTCGACATCAAAGCTGACCGGAACCGCTGCATGAAACGTCTCGAACTAGCCATCGAATCGATCATCCTCGCCTCACGCTGGCTGCTGGTGGTTTTCTATATCGGGCTGGCCCTGGCGCTCGCCGTCTATGCGCTGTCCTTCGGCAAAAAACTCTACGAGTTCGTCATGGTCGCCTTCACACTCGACGACACCGACACCATCCTGAAGATGCTCGGCCTTATCGACGCCGCACTTGTCGCCTCGCTGGTGGTGATGGTGATCATCTCCGGCTACGAGAATTTCGTCAGCCGTTTCGACGACCAGGATGGCGGCGTACACTGGCTGGGTACCATCGATGTCGGCTCGCTGAAGGTCAAGGTCGCCTCGACCATCGTCGCTATTTCCTCGATCCACCTGCTGCAGGTGTTCCTGAATTCGTCTTCCTATACGATCGACCAGCTGATGTGGCTGACCATCATCCATCTCGCCTTCGTCGTCTCGGCGCTGATGCTGGCCTATATCGACCGGCTGATGGGACTGAGCAAAGGCAAGAAGGGCGAGGCGTGATGAGCCCCTTTCTCCCGTTCATGGGGAGGTGAGGCTGGTCCGCACAGCGGGCGAAAGGCAACTGCTTGGTTTTTCGAACGACCAACGCCGGCAGGTGGATGAGGGGCAGCGCCGGCGGCCCGTGATTTCCGTCAATAGACGCTTTTGACGTTCGTCGGCGAATTGGCAAATACCGCGTCCGGCACGAAAAAGTCGCCGGCCAGCGGCCCGGTCGCGCCCGGCGCATAGACCGCGAAATCGGTCACGCCCTCGGCGCGCAGCACCTCTTCATCGATGTAGAAATTGCCCGATGTCTCGCGCGATGGCCGCAGGAAGATGGCGTGTGCGGCATCGGCCATGATGTCGGGTAAGCGGCTCATCGCCGCCACCGTCGCGCCGCCGAGCAGATTGCGCACCGCAGCCGTGTCGATGGTCGAGATCGGCCACAGCGAATTTACCGCGATGCCGTCCTTGGCAAACTCGGCGCTCATCCCCAGCGTGCACATCGACATGCCGAACTTGGCCATGGTGTAGGCGACGTGGTTCTTGAACCATTTGGCCTTCATATCGAGCGGCGGTGCCAGATTCAGAATATGAGGATTCTCAGCCAACTTCAGGTGGGGAACGCACATTTTCGACACCAGGAAAGTGCCGCGCGTGTTGATCTGGTGCATCAGATCGTAGCGCTTCATGTCGGTCTCCAGCGTGCCGGTGAGCTGGATGGCGCTGGCATTGTTGACGCAGATATCGATGCCGCCGAACTTTTCGACGGTCTTGGCAACCGCCTCGGCCACCTGCGCCTCCTCGCGGATGTCGCACAAAACAGGCAGCGCCTTGCCGCCGGCCTGCTCGATCTCCTCAGCTGCCGAGTAGATCGTGCCCGGCAGCTTCGGATGCGGCTCGGCGGTCTTGGCCGCGATCGTCACATTGGCGCCGTCGCGCGCCGCCCGCAACGCTATCGCCAGCCCGATGCCGCGCGACCCGCCGGAGATGAACAGCGTCTTTCCCTTGAGCGACATGTCTTGGCACCTCCCTTGCTACATCACTGACGCGAACCATTGCGCGGCGGCAATGCACTGCGCAAGGCCTCGGCAGCCTGCAACGGGTTACGCAACGTAGGCTCAAACGGATAAGGGGGTTAGACCAGCACCAGGCCCTGCCGCATCGCGATCGCGATGGCATCCGTGCGGTTCGCAGCACCCAGCTTGATCAGGATCGCGGCGACGTGGAACTTTGCCGTGTGCACGGAGATGTTCAGCCGCCGCGCGATCACCTTGTTGGGCGCGCCTTCGGCCAGCAGCGCCAGCACTTCGGCCTCGCGCGGCGACAGCGCCGGACGGGCGGTAGCGCCATCGTCCAACGGCTCCTCGCCGAACAGCCCGCTATGGCTTCCGCCGTTGGCGGCGCCATCGAAATCGTCGTGGCGAGCGGGCGTCGAACGCCCATCCCTGGACACCCGGTAGCCGGCCGCCGCCAGTCTGACGGCAGCCGCGATCAGATTCGCATCCGACGCCAAAGGCAGCACGGCAAGCACCCGGTTTTCCGGCCGGCCAGCGCTCGCGGATAGCAGCACCCGTGGGATTGCGCTGTTGCCACCATCGGCTCGATCGAGCCAGGCCGCACTGTTCGCAACAGCGTCATCGAAGACAGCGACGTCGGCAATCCCGCTGCCGGCTACGACCGGAAGCAGATCGTCCGCCATGGCAAGCGAAGCTGACAGGCGCTCGGCACGCGCGGCATCGTGCAGCGCGATCAGCACCACGAGCTGGCGTCCGCCGCCCGCCACCTCCGGCCGACCCACCTCCGGCCCACCCGCCTCCGGCCCACCCGCCTCCGGCCTTGTCAGCGTGTCGCTTTCCATCGGCCCTCTCAGCTCAGCGGTTTTTCACCGACGGTCAGCGCGACGTCGCGCTGCTCGCCGCCGCGCACCACGCCGAGCGTCACCGCAGCGCCCGCGCTATCCGGCCCAAGCTTTCGGATCAGTTCGCGCGGGCCGTGCACTGCCTCGCCATTCCACGCCACGATGATGTCGCCCAGCGCAAGGCCGGCGGCTTTGGCCGGACCGTTGTCGTCGAGGCTCATGACCATGGCGCCGCGCGCCGCGCCGTCACGGATCGGGTGCAGGCCGGCGCCGAGATAGCCGCGCGCGACATGGCCCTTTTCACGCAGCGTCGCCACGGCCCGCTCGATCGTCTCATAAGGCATGACCAGCGCACGACCACGTGGCCCAAACAGCAGCATGCCGATCAGCGCGCCCTTGGCGTCAAGCACCGGCCCGCCCTCGAAACGGCCGCCGGCATTGACGGCGAGATTGATGCGCCGATCGATGGTGCCGCCGCGCATCGAGCGCCAGGCGGGGCCGACCTCGCCGACCGAGCCCGAGACAGCCAGCGCCGAGCCCTGACTGCTGCCGACAGCGATGGCGACGTTGCCCGGCCGCACCCCATCCGCCTTGGCGAGCGCAGACGCCGCGGCCGCGCCGGCCGGCTTCAGAAGCGCTACGCCGGTCGACGGATCGCGACCGACCAGTTCGGCCTTCACCGCTTCGCCCGAAGCCAATGTCAATTCGATCTCCTCACCGGCCTCGACAGCTTCCTCGGCGGTGACGAAATAGCCGTCACGCCAGTGGAAGGCGCTGGCGGTGCGATGGTGATGGGTGGTGAAACTTGCCGTTGCCGGCGCAGCCTTGGCGGCGAGATCGGCGATGGCCTCGGAAAATGCATTAAGGTTGAAGTCACTCATGATGATCTCCTGGGTTTTCTCATGCCCCAGATATCGCTCGGCAGTGCGCCCGGAGGTACTCGTCTGACGGCTAGTTACTGGTGTGACTGGCCATCTGGTCAGGTCGCGGCAGTTCGAGCCGCTCCGCACATATAGTCATCATCGCGCCTGAAAAACACGGAGCCCCGCCAATGGCCCTCGCCGCCCACAAATTCGAAACCGACGACACACTGCTCGACGCCTATTCGACGACAGTCGCCGACGCCGTCGACCGCATCGGCCCAGCCGTCTGCCGCATCGAGCGGGTCGGTGGCCAAGGTGGCCATGGCTCCGGCTTCGTCATCGCGCCGGACGGGCTGGTCGTTACCAATTTCCATGTCGTTGGCGATGCCAAAACGGTGCGCGTCTCTATGCCCGACGGCGCCTCCAGCGAAGGCCGCGTGCTAGGCCGCGACCCTGACACCGACATCGCGCTGGTGCGCGCCGATGGCAGCTTCACCGAAGTCGCGCCGCTCGGCGATTCCAAGCGGCTGCGGCGCGGCCAGATCGCCATTGCCATCGGCAATCCGCTCGGCTTCGAATGGACCGTAACGTCAGGCGTGGTCTCCGCACTTGGCCGTTCGATGCGCGCCTCGACCGGGCGGCTGATCGACGATGTCGTCCAGACCGATGCCGCGCTCAATCCCGGCAATTCCGGCGGACCGCTGGTGTCGTCGGCAGGCGAGGTCATCGGCGTCAACACCGCCATGATCCACGGCGCGCAAGGCATCGCCTTCGCGGTCGCTTCCAACACCGCCAATTTCGTCATTTCGGAGATCATCCGCTTCGGCCGCGTGCGCCGTGCCTTCATCGGCATCTCGGCCGACACCACGAGTTTGCCGCGCCGCGCAGCGCTCCTGTCGCAGGTGACCACCAGTACGGCGGTGCGGCTGCGCAGCGTCGAGAAAGACGGACCCGCGGCGAAGGCCGGCCTCAGGGAAGGCGACATCATCGCGGCGATAGACGGTCGCCCGGTCACCGGCGTCGACGACCTCGTGCGCATGCTCGACGCCGAACGCATCGGCCGCGAGACGCTATGCACAGTGGTGCGCCGCACCGGCGTCAGCCAGGTGACGGTGACGCCGGTAGCAAGGGCGAGCTGAGCCTTTATCGAGGCTTGAGCACCCGCCCGAGCAGCGACACCAGCAGTCGCGCAAGGTCACCGGTCGGGTCGAGGTCGGGATCGTAGATCGTCATGTCCAAGCCGGTGCAGCGCTGGTCCGCTGCCAGCGCCGACAGAATGGCAACGAGTTCATCGGGGTCGATGCCGGGGCTGCCGGGCGAATCCACCGCCGGCATCACCGTCTGGTCGAGCACATCGACATCGAGATGCAGCCAGTAGGGACAGCCGGCGCGCGCCAGCGTCGCTCTTGTCTTTTGCAACACTCCAGCCGCGCCGAGTTCCTGCGCGGCAAAGACGTCGATGCGCGTCACGGCGGTCGCATTGATGTCGGGCCAGGCAAAATCGGCATCGCGGCTCTCGCGTTCGCCGATCTGAACCACCGCATCGTCGGCGACGAGCGGACCGACAACACCTGGCCATTGCGCCAGCAAAGCCTCGCCGCGTCCGGTGGCAAGTGCCAGATCCATGCCGGCAACCGAGCCGAGTGAGGCATTGACATCGTAGTTGCCGGGATGGCGGAAATCGCTGTGGCCATCGAAATGGATCAGGGCGACCGCGCCCGAGCGCCGCGCGGCGACCAGTGCGCCAAGCAGGATCGAGCAGTCGCCGCCGATGATCAGCGGGAACTCGCCTTGCCCAAGCGCACGGGTGACGATCTCGGCAAGATCGAGGTTGAAGCGGCGGATCGCAGGACCATTACGCAGCCTAGTGCCCGGTTGCGGTTCGGTACTGTAGGCGGGTCTGTCGAGATCGACCACCCGCCCCGGCGCCAGCGACTCGATCAAACCAGCTTGGCTCAGCGCCTGCGGCGCACGCCAGGTGCCGGGCACATGGCCCGGCTCCAAGGGCCGAAGGCCGAGATTGGATGGCGCACGAACAAGGCAGATGTCACGCATGCGGCAGGCCCAGCTTCAACATCACCAACATAGACCGCATGGTGCGGGTCCGGCCACAGCGGCCGGAGCCGCTGCCGACATTTGCTGCCATTGTTCAGCCTTCCGCCGCGCCCGCCGCGAATTGCGCCTGAAATTCCGGGCTGAGCGGGATCGGCTTGATGATGTCGATCAGCACGCCATTGGGATCCTTGGTGATGAAGTGGCGCTGGCCGAAGGGTTCGTCGCGCAGCGGGCACAGGATCGGCAGGCCGGCCGCAACGATCCGTTCATAGACAGCGTCAGGATCCCTCACCTCGAAATTGATCAGCAGCCCCGATGTGCGGCCGCGCCCCTCCTCGGGGATCGTCTCGTGGTCGCCCTGGACGATGCCGAGATTGACGCTGCGATCCTCGGCAGACTGCAGGTGCACATACCAGTCGCTCGCAAACAGCGGCTTGAAGCGGAAGTGATTGATATAGAAGGCTTTCGTGCCGGCTACGTCGCCCGTCATCAGCACCGGATAATAGCTCGTCGTCTTCATCTTTCTTTCTCCCGTTAGCCAACATACAGTTTGCATGCAATTCGAAATAACATACAGGCTGCATGTATGCAACGAGAAACCCCGCGCCGCTCCAACCGCGACCGCACCGAAGCGACGCGCGCCGACCTGATCGCTGCGGCGCGCAAACTGTTCATCGAAAAGTCCTATGCCGAGACCGGCACGCCGGAGATCGTTGCGGCCGCCGGCGTCACCCGCGGCGCGCTCTATCACCATTTTGCCGACAAGCAGGCGCTGTTTGCCGCCGTGGTCGAGCAGGAGGCGGCGGCGGTGGCGCAAGAGATCGAGCGCGCCTCGCCGCCTTCTTTGTTTGCCCGCAATGCGCTGATTGCCGGCTCGGACGCCTATCTCGCCGCCATGCGCGCGCCCGGCCGCACGCGGCTTTTGCTGCTCGACGGACCGGCCGTGCTTGGCCGCGCCGCCATGGATGCGATCGACAATCGCCACGGCAACCGGTCGCTGCGCGAAGGCCTGGTTGCGGCGATGCGCGAACAGTCGATGACCAGACTGCCTGCCGATGCTCTGACCGCTTTGCTCGCCGCTGCCTTCGACCGCGCAGCACTTGCCGTCGAGGCCGGCGCCTCGGCCGAAGACTATCGCGCCGTGCTCATGGCTCTGATCGATGGGCTGTCTCCGGCTCATCCTCAGGCAGGTCGTCCGGGTCGAACTCGTTGAAGCAGCCGAGCTGGCGTTTGAACTGGTCGATCAGCCAGGCCGCCGCCGGTTTCGGGCTACGGTCGGCGCGGTGCATGGCATAGAGCGATGAGCGCACCTCGCTAAAGGGTTCAAGGTCGAGTTCCACCAGCCTGCCGCTGGCCAAATCGTCCGCGATCAGCCAGCGCGGCAACCCGCCCCAGCCCAGCCCCTCGCGCATCAACGTATGCTTGATACGCACGTCTGTCAGCCGCCATGTACGATAGGCAAAGACGCCGAAGTCGCGTCCCTTGGTGCGTTCCGACTGGTCGGTGACAACCAGCTGGGTGTGCTCGCGCGCATCCTCGAGCGTCACCGGTTTCGGCAGCAGTGCCAGAGGGTGGGTGGGGGCGGCAGCCAGCACGATCGACATGAAGCCGATGCGCACGAGATGCACGTCGACCTCGCCCAGCAAGCCACCGATGCCAAGATCCGACTGTCCGCTGACGACATGGTCGGGGATCAGACCGAGCGTGCCGATATGCAGTCGCATCATCACGGTCGGGAACTGCGCCTCGAATGCCTTCAGCACCCGCACCAGCACTGGCGAGGGCAGCGCCGCGTCAACCGACAGCGCAACTTCAGCCTCCAGCCCCTGATGGTGACCGTCGGCACGCGAACGGATGCGCTGCAGCACGCCGACCATGCGCCGGGCGTCCTCCAGCATCGCCCGGCCGATTTCGGTCAGCTGCGGCTCGCGCGTGCCCTCGCGCTCGAACAGTTTCAGGCCAAGCTGCGCTTCAAGATTGGCGATGCCGTAGCTGATGACGGACTGCGCGCGGTTAAGCTTGCGGCCGGCGGCTGAGAAGCTGCCGGTGTCGGCGACCGCAACCAGGATCTGCAATTGGTCGAGCGTCGGATTGGGCTGCACGGCATACCTACTTTATGGATGGATCATATAGATAATATACCAGTTTTTTGAATGGGTCGGTAGGTCCATATCAGGCGGGAGAAATCAATTCCCACTGGAGAGAACCGCTATGTCTATCCTGCTTGTAACCTCGAGCCCGCGCGGCGCTGCCTCGCACTCGACCCGTATCGCTACCGAATTCGCTGAAAAGCTCGTCGCCGCCGACCCGTCGAATACGCTCGTCGTACGCGACCTCGTGGCCAACCCGCTGCCGCATATCGACACCGATTATGCGACCGGCATCTACACCCCCGTTGAAGCCCGCACGCCGCGCCAGGCCGAAGTCGTCGGCGTCTCCGACATCGTGCTTGACGAACTGTTCGCAGCCGACACCGTGATCCTGGCCACCGGCTTCATCAACTTCAACATCTCCTCAACCCTGAAGTCCTGGGTCGATCACATCTCCCGCTCCGGCAAGAGCTTCTCTTATGGCGAGGGTGGTCCCAAGGGCCTCGTCACCGGCAAGAAGGTCTATATCGTACTCGCCTCGGGCGGCATCTATTCCGAAGGTGCGGCCGTGCAGTTCGATCACGCCATCCCCTATCTGCGCGGCGTGCTCGGCTTTCTCGGCATGACCGACGTCGACGTCATCCGGATCGAAGGCGTCGGCATGGGTCCCGACGCCGTGACCGCCGCGCTCGCCAATGCGACCGCCAAGGTCGATGCCGTGGTGGCCAAGACCGCGAGCGCGCAAATCGCCGCGTAAGCACACCCCGTCATTCGCATTGAAAAGGCAGGCGCTTCGGCGCCTGCCTTTTTCCTTGTCAGGCGGCGCGATAGGTTGCGTGTCGAAAACGGATCTATCGCGTTACTAGATTGCCGCGCAACGCCATTGGTTATTCGGCCTGTCTGCGTTATCGGTCGCTGATGTTCCTTTCCGTCGCGACAACCCATCATCCAGCCACAGATCTCGGCTTCTTGCTGCACAAGCATCCCGAACGTCTGCACGAGACTGACCTATCCTTCGGCAAGGCCTGGCTGTTCTATCCGGAGGCGACCGATGAGCGTTGTGAGGCTGTGCTTCTGCTCGATGTCGATCCGATAGGGCTCGTTCGGGGCAAAGGCCAGGCAGAGGGCTTGCTGGATCAATATGTAAACGACCGACCTTATACGGCATCGTCATTTCTGTCTGTGGCTTTGAACAAGGTACTGCGGACAGCGATGACCGGCATCTCGAAGGAGCGCCAGCAACTGGCCGATAGCGACCTCCCGCTCGAAGCTGTGGTGACCCCGCTGCCGATGCGTGGCGGCGAGGCCCTGGTTCGAGATCTATTCGAACCGCTGGGATGGACCGTCAACCTGGCGCCGGTCGAAACTGTCGGATCTGGCGCGGGTGGACCACGATACGGTCATCTGAGGCTGACTGGCACCGGCCGCCTAAGCAGCCTGCTCAACCACCTTTATGTCCTGATCCCGGTGATGGACGACACCAAGCACTACTGGGTGGGCGAGGCCGAGATTGACAAGCTGCTGTCCAAGGGCGAGGGCTGGCTGGAAAACCACCCAGCCAAAGACCTGATCGTGCGCCGTTATCTGCGCAACCGAGGTGCGTTGGCCCGCATCGCCCTGGAGCGGCTGGCTCCGGAGACGGCCAATGAGGTCCTACCCCCCGAAGCCCGGGCTGCACCTGAGCAAGCGCTGGAGGCGCCCATCCGGCTGAACGACCTGCGCATGGACGCCGTGGTGCAAGCCATTCGGGCGACCGGAGGGACCAGTGTTGCAGATTTGGGGTGTGGCGAAGGCAAGCTGCTCTATCGACTCGTGCGCGAAAAATGGGTCCACAAGCTGTTCGGGCTCGACCCCGCTATTCGTGAACTGGAATGGGCCGCCAAGCGTCTCAAACTGAACGAGTTCGGGGGACCGCCTGAAGACCGGGTCACGCTGCTGCACGGATCGCTGACATATCGCGACAGCCGATGGGCGGAAGCCGACGTCGCGGTGCTGGTCGAGGTCATCGAACATCTCGACGAAGACCGGCTGCCAATGATCGAGCGTATTATCTTCGGCGAGACAGCGCCAAAATTCGTGATCGTGACTACGCCGAACGCTGACTACAACCCCTTGTTCCCCAGTCTGGCCGCCGGCGCTTTTCGCCATCCGGATCACCGTTTCGAATGGGGCCGGGTTCGGTTTGAAGCCTGGGCGGCCAGGATCGGCGAGATCTATGGCTATAGCGCCGCCTTAAGTGGCATCGGAGCCGTGGACCCCGTGCTCGGCGCGCCGACGCAGATGGCGGTGTTCACCCGATGAGAGAGCCAGACAAGACCGACCTCACCATCCCTGACTTCGCCCTCGTCGTGCTGATCGGCTCGACGGGATCGGGCAAGTCGACCTTCGCCGCCAGGCACTTCCTGCCGACCGAAATCATCTCGTCGGATCGCTGCCGCGCGTTCGTCAGCGACAACGAGACTGATCAGGATGTCTCGGCCGACGCTTTTGATTTGGTGCGCGAAATCGCCGGCAAACGGCTCAAGCATCGAAAGCTGGCCGTCATCGACGCGACCAATGTGCGACCCGCTGATCGCAAGGCGTGGGTCGAGCTGGCGCGCAAATGGCACGCTTTGCCGGTCGCCGTGGTCATCGATCCGGGTGTTGATGTTTGCGTCGCCCGCAACGCGCTACGAGCCGATCGTCCCTTCGGCGCCGGCGTTGCCCAGCGCATGACGAACGAAATTCGCAAGGGCCTCGGCGGCCTGCAACGCGAAGGTTTCCGTCAGGTCTGGAAGCTCACCGGCCAGGCCAGTATCGACGCGGCCAAGGTCTCGCGTCAGCCATTATGGACCGACAAGCGCGACGATTGCGGTCCTTTCGACGTCATAGGTGATGTCCATGGTTGCGCCGACGAACTTCAGACCTTGTTCTGTCAGCTCGGTTACAGCATCGCCTGGTCCGACGGCCATGGTGATCGGACCGTCACTGTAACGCCGCCAGAAGGCCGCAAGATCGTCTTTGTCGGCGACCTCGTCGATCGTGGTCCCAACGTGCCCGACGTCTTGCGCATCGCCATGAGCATGGTCGCGGCGGGAACCGCCTACTGTGTCCAGGGCAATCACGAACGCAAACTCAGCCGCTGGCTGGAAGGCCGCAAGGTCACGATCGCCCACGGCCTGCAGCAAACCATCGACCAGTTGGACGCTCAGGATCGCGGCCTGCGAGAGGCTTTGCCGGCCTTCCTCGACAGCCTGCGCAGCCACGTCTGGCTGGACGGCGGACGCCTCGCCGTGGCACATGCCGGACTCAAGGAAGAGATGATCGGGCGCGGTTCCGGCGCGGTGCGCGAGTTCGCCCTCTATGGCGAAACCACGGGCGAAATCGACGAATTTGGCCTGCCCGTCCGTGCCGACTGGGCAGCCGCCTATCGGGGCAAAACCAGCGTAGTATACGGGCACACGCCGGTGCTGTTGGCGGAGTGGGTCAACAACACGCTTTGCATCGACACCGGCTGCGTGTTCGGCGGCAAGCTGACTGCCTTGCGCTGGCCGGAACGCGAACTGGTCGACGTGCCGGCAGTCGAGACCTGGTCCGAACCCGTGCGTCCCCTCGGCGGACCGGGCCTTGGCAAATCGGCACAGGCCGATGCCGACGGCGTGCTCGACTATCAGGATGTCTCTGGGCGACGCTGGATCGAGACCGAACTGAAAGGCAGGGTTGTCGTGGCCGAGGAGAACGCGTCGGCGGCACTTGAGGTGATGAGCCGCTTCGCGCTGTCGCCGCAGTGGCTGGTATATCTGCCGCCGACAATGTCGCCATCCGAGACCAGCAGCCAAGCCGGCTGGCTGGAACGCCCCGAGGAAGCTCTCAGTCATTTCCGCGAGCGTGGCGTCACCCAAATCCTGTGCGAAGAGAAGCACATGGGTTCGCGGGCAGTCATCGCTCTGTGCCGAAACGCGCAGACGGCGCGCGACCGGTTCGGGGTATCTGGCGACGAGACAGGCGCGATCTGGACCCGGACCGGACGCTCCTTTTTCAGCGACAGCGGCATGACGGAGCGCCTGCTCAATCGCCTGCGCGCCAGCGTCGACGCTGCGGATCTATGGCAGGAATTGAACAGCGACTGGTTGCTGCTGGACACCGAGATCATGCCATGGTCGGCCAAGGCAAGCAGCCTGATTGAAAGCCAGTACGCCCCAGTGGCAACGTCTGCGGCCGCTGGGCTCCAGGCCAGCCGCGAAGCGCTGGCCCGTGCGATGGCACGCGGCGTGGATACGGCCGCGCTCAAGGCTCGCATTGAGGACCGCGCCGCGCGTGCCGCCAGATACGCCACTGCCTGGGCGCCTTACGTGTGGCCGGTCTCGGGCGTCGACGACCTGAAGGTCGCGCCGTTCCACCTGCTGGCAAGTGAGGGATGCGTCTGGTACGACCAGAACCACGTTTGGCACATGACGCTTGCGGACCGTCTGGCTGCCGGGGGCGGCGTGGTAACGCGAACGCAATGGCGGATGGTTGACCTGGCCGATGCCGGTTCTTGTGCGGAGGCCGTCGCCTGGTGGGAGACGCTGACCGACTCAGGCGGCGAAGGGATGGTAGTGAAGCCGCACGACTTCGTCAGCCGAAACAAGAAGGGGCTCATGCAACCGGCGCTGAAAGTGCGCGGCCAGGAGTATCTTCGCATTATCTATGGCCCCGAATACGATGCGCCGGACAATCTCGTGCGCCTGCGCGAACGAGGCTTGGGTGGCAAGCGCAGCCTGGCGCTCAGAGAGTTCGCGCTCGGTCACGAGGCACTGAAGCGGTTTGTCGCCAAGGAACCGCTGCGACGTGTTCACGAGTGTGTTTTCGGCGTCCTGGCGCTGGAGAGCGAGCCAATCGATCCGAGGCTGTAGGCTACCCGAACATCCTCTCGCCTTGCTCGTCGACCAGTTGCATGCCCTTCTTGATCGAGATGTCGACGGCGTCGCCCAGTCCGGCAAAGCGATCGGCGCGGATGAATTTGTGTTCCTTCATCACGCCGTCGACTTCCTTCGAAACCACGCCGCAGGTCTGGTATTGGCCCCCCTCCGCCTTGTAGGGCGTGGCACTGATCAAAAATCCCTTGTGCTCAACCTGCTTTGCCGGTGCTGCGCTCTTGGGCTCGCCCCCCTCACCGCCACCACCGAAAAGACGCTTCAGAAAAGACATGGGGCTTCCTCCAACGGCAATCATCCTGCACCACGTCTCGCGGTGCAGGATGATTTTCAGTACCGTTCCTCAGTCGAACGGGCAAGCGTTCTCGCCAGGGGTCAACCGCGCGATAGCGCTTCCAGGGCTTCAGCGGCGGCTTCCAGGACTGCAATCGCCTCGGCCTGCTTTTCAGCCGACGCGTCGACGAGATCGCCGAGCGCGGCACGCAGCCGGTGACGCACGGCGCGGAACTCCTCGCGGGCTTCCGAGCGACCCCGTCCACCACGCCGTCCGCCTTCCTCGCCGTCGTCGTTCCAGCCGAACCAGTCCCGCGCTTTCGCCATCTTGCGGCCGAAGCGCTCGAGATGCTCCAGCACGCCGTCGATCATCTCGCGGTTCTCGGCGAGATGCGCCTGGCCCGCCTCGGTGATCGAAAACACCTTCTTGTTGCCGTCGGCGGCTGAAGCCGCATAGCCGGCCTCTTCCAGGAAGGTCAGCGTCGGATAGACGACGCCCGGGCTCGGGCTGTAGATGCCGCTGGTGCGCTCTTCCAGCGCCTTGATGATGTCGTAGCCGTGGCGAGGCGCCTCGGCCAGCAGCGACAGCGTGATCAGCTTGAGATCGCCGTCGGCCAGCATGCGCCCGGCGCGAAACATGTCGCCCGGGCCGCCGCGTCCACCGCCACGTCCGCCGTGGCCGAACGGACCAAAGCCGCTGCCCCCTCTTCCACCAAATTTGCCTGCCATGTGCAGGAATGCGCGCTCGGCGCGCTCGCCAAAGGGATGATGTCTATGCATGAATTGCTCCTTGAGTTATATCTTACGATACATCTTAATTAGGCTTGCCCCGCCGACGAGTCAAGATATATCTTACGATGTATCTAAAGGCGGCGCCAGAAGGTTGATTTCGCCGCCGCCGGCAGCTAGAAAGCGCGTGAGGGCCAAAACCTCTCCGTAAGCGTCTGACGTCAAGCAACGCATCCACCCCGGTCTTTCCGGGCAGTTCCGCCGGAAACCCGGCGCAATGGATGCCAAATGCGACGGACCGGATGTTTCAGGAAAATCCAAAAATGACCACGAACCGTAAGCGCGGCAAGCTGCCGGCGCGCTATGCCGCGATCGTCAGCCCGCTGGTGCTGTCGCTGCTGATGACCTTCATCGTCTCGTTCATATCGACGCTGAAAAGCCTTGGACTGCAACCTGATTTGCCGGCTGTCTGGCTCACTGCCTGGGGCCTGTCCTGGCTGGTAGCGTTCCCAACGTTGCTCATGGTGCTGCCGGCGGTGCGCCGCATTGTCGGCTGGCTTTGCGAGCCGGCGTCCCGGTAACGCCCATGACGGTAAGGCCCGCAGATTCTTCGGGCCTTGCCTCGCTACCAGCGGCCCTTGCGCCGGTTCCAGGCATAGAGAAGATCGGCGAAACGATCATAGGCCAAGCGCGTCAGCGGCAGCGCGACCGGATTGCCGAAGAGCGTCGCCAGCCAGCCGTCGCCCGGCGTCGCCCGCCAGACGGCAACCGCGACATCGGCGCCGACCAGCAGCCTGCCTTCGGCATCGGTGGCATGCAGCCGGCGGCGTATGTCCTCCAGCGAGGCGCTGTAGCCAGAGAGCGCCGCCGGTTCGAGGTTGATGTCGCGGAATTCGATCCGCCCGGCCTTGATCGCCTCGATCAGCCGCCGTTTCTGCCGGGTGATGCCGCCATCGCAAACCGGGCAGCGTGTGTTGTACCAGACGGTCAGCGCAGGCTTGGACATGGCGCGACTATCGCCCTGACGGCACGGCCCCGCAATATGACGCCGAGCCGCACGGACCCGCGCCCAGCGCTATCCAAGCGAGGCGACGATCTCGCGATAGGCAAATTCCGGGAAAGCCTTGAGCGTTCGCGTCTTGACGCTGCCACCCGTTGCCAGCATCAGGGCGAAACGAGCAAGCACAGCATCGTCGGGCGCCTCGATAATCGCCACCATGTCATATTCGCCCATAGTCAGGTAAAACGCCTTGAACGAGCCGCCCATGTCGGCCAGTTGCTTCTTGGCGGCATCGAGCCGCTTCGGCGACTCTCGGATATTTCTGGCGCCCTGTTCCGTCCAGTTCATCAGCAGGATGTAGGTTGTCATCACACACCTCCCTCCGGCGCCACGGAGCACGGCTGAGGACATCAGCCGGGGCGGACATCCGGTTTTTCGCCCAGAACATGCATCCGACCAGGCAAGTATCCTCCCGACGGAGATGGGCGACAAGAGCCTTCACCCGGCAACAAAAAGGGCGCCATCGGCGCCCTTTTCGAATTCTGGTCTGTTGCCGGTATCAGCTGTCGAGGAAGCTCCTCAGCTTGCGGCTCCGGCTCGGGTGCTTGAGCTTGCGCAGCGCCTTGGCTTCGATCTGGCGGATACGCTCGCGCGTCACCGAGAACTGCTGGCCGACTTCTTCCAGCGTGTGGTCGGTGTTCATGCCTATGCCGAAGCGCATGCGCAGCACCCGCTCCTCGCGCGGCGTCAGCGAGGCGAGCACCCGCGTGGTGGTCTCGCGCAGATTGGCTTGGATCGCCGCATCGATCGGCAGGATCGCCATCTTGTCCTCGATGAAATCGCCCAGATGCGAATCCTCTTCGTCACCCACAGGGGTTTCGAGCGAGATCGGCTCCTTGGCGATCTTCAAGACCTTGCGCACTTTTTCGAGCGGCATTGCGAGCTTTTCTGCCAGTTCCTCCGGCGTCGGCTCGCGGCCGATTTCATGCAGCATCTGGCGCGACGTGCGCACGATCTTGTTGATCGTTTCGATCATGTGCACCGGGATGCGGATGGTGCGCGCCTGGTCGGCAATCGAACGCGTGATCGCCTGCCGGATCCACCATGTCGCATAGGTCGAGAACTTGTAGCCGCGGCGGTATTCGAATTTGTCGACCGCCTTCATCAAGCCGATATTGCCTTCCTGGATCAGGTCGAGGAACTGCAGGCCGCGATTGGTGTATTTCTTAGCGATGGAAATGACGAGGCGCAGGTTGGCCTCGACCATTTCCTTCTTGGCGATAGCGGCTTCGCGCTCGCCCTTCTGCACCTGGTTGACGATCTTGCGGAATTCCAGGATCGAGATCGCCGTCTCGGTGGCGAGGTTCTGGATTTCCGAACGCAGATCCTTGATCGCGTCCTTCTCGTTCTTGGTGAATTCCTTCCAGCCGCGCGAGGTGAGATTGCCGATCGAGCGTGTCCAGTTCGGGTCGAGCTCGGAGCCCTGATATTCCTTGAGGAACTCCTCGCGGCGCACGCCATAGCTTTCGGCCAGGCGCAGCAGCTTGCCTTCGTTCTGCACCAGCCGCTTGTTGATGTCGTAGAGCTGCTCGACCAGCGCCTCGATGCGCGCCGTGTTGAGCGACAGCGACTTCACCGCCTTGATCAGCTGGTCCTTCAGCTCCTTCAGGCGGCGGTCCTGGCTTGGCGACAGCGTGCCGGTCGCGGCCAGACGGTTCTCGACCTGCTGGTCCTGCAGCTTGCGCAGCTTCTTGTAGGTGTCGGCGATGACGTCGAGCGTCTCCATCACCTGCGGGCGCAGTTCCGCTTCCATCGCCGCCAGCGACAGGCTCGCCTCATCCTCGTCTTCCTCGTCGTCATCGACCAGGCCGCGCGTGTCGGCGCCGACATTGGTGATGTCGTCTTCCTCGTCGCGTCCACGCCTCGGCTTGTCCTCGGCCTTGGGCGCCTCCTCGATGCGCTCGACCACCGGCGCCTGCTTGGCTTCGGGGCCGGCATAGGTGGCTTCGAGGTCGATGATCTCGCGCAGCAGGATCTTGGATTCGTTGAGCTCGTCACGCCAGATGATGATGGCCTGGAAGGTCAGCGGGCTTTCGCAGAGGCCCGCAATCATCGTCTCGCGGCCGGCCTCGATGCGCTTGGCGATCGCGATTTCGCCCTCGCGCGACAGGAGCTCGACCGAGCCCATCTCGCGCAGATACATGCGCACCGGGTCATCGGTGCGGTCGGTCGGCTCTTTCTTGGTGGTCGTGGCGGCGACGGCGGTGCCGGTCTGCTCGGCCAGTTCGTTGGCGTCTTCCTCGGCGTCGGCATTGCTGTCGGCGGCCTCGGGCTCCTCGCTCTGATCGTCGTCCTCGACCACGTTGATGCCCATGTCGGACAGCATCGCATTGATGTCTTCGATGCGATCCGGATCGGTCTCTTCCGACGGCAGCACCGCGTTCAGTTCGTCGAGAGTCACATAGCCGCGCTTCTTGGCGGCCTTGATCATCTTCTTGACAGCATCATCGGAAAGGTCGAGCAGAGGCCCATCGGTGGCGCCTTCACGTTCGGTCTCGACCTCTTCCTTTTCCTTTGTCGCCATAGTCTTTATCTTCTCCTAGCGGCCGAGCATCGAAGCCGCGTAGCTGCCGCACCGGTCAAACTACATGCGCTGGTGGCGCTTAACCGGGCCGGTAACCGAATCAACTCTTTTGTTTGTTCATATCGTGCCCCCAAAACCGGTTTTCACTTTTGGGCGATATGCATTAAGTCCAGATTAACCCTGATATCTGTGGCAGGCTGACAGCCTGTCCAGTGATCAGCACCTCGCGTCAGTGCATTTCCATCGACGCCGGCGCGGGTTAAGGTTTCGAATCGTCCTGATTCCGTCATTCTGCCAGAAGGTCAAGCGCCTCTCGCATGATTCGCATCAAAAAAGCGAATCAATTACCCGACTTAGAGGCGTCGATTCGACGCGCAGCACGTACAACATTCATTCTTGCGCAGGTTTCGACCTAGACGCGCCCACCCCTGCCCGAGGATACCCCGAACCCTTCGATCAGCGCTTCCGTTGCTTGTACATCACGGAATTGCGCCTGAATCTCGATGAGGTGCCGGTAGTTTTCGTCAGTGGGATCGCTGGCGAGCGCTGCTTCCGCCTGTTTCAGCTCCTTATGTAAGGTGCGCGCGCTGCGCTGCAAGTGCAGCGCCTGGTTGAAGGCGTCGCGGGCATCGTCAAGCGCTGCGGTTTCCAGCGCGGGCCATTGCCTGGCCCGTTGGATGAGCGCCACGGCGCGCGCCCAGATATCGCTGCAGCCGGCACGTTCGATGGTGGCGATCACCGCGCTACGGTCATTGGCCATGTCGTGCGCCATCGCATCGAGGATGGCGGCGTGCAGCCGCTGCAGATCGGTGTTGGCGAGATCGAGGAACTCGACATGGGCGAAGTTCTCGTCGATCAGCGCCGGATGGTTGACGAGGGCTACGATGATCGTCGCCTCGCGCACCGACATCATCTCGCCACCGCGTTTGACCATGGCGGAGCGGCCGAGGCTTTCGGTGATCGCGGCGCGCGCGCCTGCCCCGCTGCCTTTGGCGAACTGTCCGCCGGATGCGGGCGTTTTGCCCTGCCCCGGTTTCCAGTCCTGGCGACCTTGCCGCACTTCGCGCTGGGCGCTGAAGAAGGTCAGCTCCCGCTCGCGCATCCACTGCTGGTAGTGGTAGCGCTGGCTCTCGTCGCGGATGCGGCTGGTCAGTTCGCGCAGCGTCTTTGTCAGCCCCGCCCGCCGCTCCGGCGTGTCGAAGACGCCACCGGATGTCTCACGCATCCACAACAAATCAGCGAGAGGCCGCGCTTCCGCCAGCACGGCACGAAACGCGTCCGGCCCTTCTGCCTTGACCAGATCGTCGGGATCCTTGCCCTCCGGCAACAGCGCAAAGCGCACCGACCGCCCGGCCTGCACCGACGGCAGCGCGAGATCCGCGGCGCGCCACGCCGCCTTCAGCCCGGCCTGGTCGCCGTCGAAGCACAGCATCGGCTCAGGCGCCATGCGCCACAGAAGTTCGAGCTGGTTTTCGGTGAGCGCGGTGCCGAGCGGCGCCACGGCATTCTCGAAGCCGGCCTGCGCCAGCGCAATCACGTCCATATAGCCTTCGACGGCAATCACCGTGCCGCCTTTCGCCAGCGCTTTGCGGGCGCGGGCGAAATTGTAGAGCACGTTGCCCTTGTGGAAGAGCTCCGTGTCGGGCGAATTCATGTATTTGGCCAGCGCATCGGGCGCCAGTGCGCGGCCGCCAAAGGCGATGATCTTGCCGCGCGAATCCGGGATCGGGAACATGATGCGATCGCGGAACCAGTCATAGGAGACCGGGATGTCGTCGCCATGACGCACCAGCCCGCAGGCCTCGATGTCGGCCTTGGGCACACCCTTGGCGGCAAGATGTTCCTTCAGCGCATTGCGGCTGTCGGGCGCAAAGCCCAGCCGGAACGATTGCTGCGTCGCCGGCGTCAGCCCGCGATCCCTGAGATAGGCGCGGGCTTTTGCACCCTCCGGTCCTTGCAGCCGCTCCTGGAAGAAGGCAGTCGCCATCTCCATGACATCGGTCAGACTGGCGCGTTCCTTCTCACGCTGTTCTTCCCGCTCGTCGCGCACCGGCATCGGCACGCCGGCCATGTCGGCGATCTTCTCGACCGCTTCGGGAAAGCTTAATCCGTCGAGCTCGGTCAGGAACTTGAAATGATCGCCCGACACCGAACAGCCGAAACAGTGATAGCGGCCCTTCTTGTCCTCGCAGTGGAAGGAGGGGCTCTTTTCGCCATGGAACGGACAACAGGCCCAATAGTCGCCGCGCGAGGCGTTGGTCTTCTTCCTGTCCCATGCGACGCGCTGGCCGATGACCGATGAAATCGGCACACGGTCGCGTATCTCATCGAGAAAGGCGGGCGGAAAGCGCATTGGGGAACTCGTTTGTCCCTCATATAATCATGCTCGCGAAAATCCGACGACCCTTATTGCGGACCATACCCGGTTTCCACAGCCAAAAAGCCCGGTTTCTACAGCCAAAAGAAAGGCGGCCGTTTCGGGCCGCCTCCTTTCAAGTCTCTGCATTGCGCCGGCGAGGCCGGGCTTAATGCGCGGCAATGGCGCCGAAGATGATGCCGGACAGGACGCTGACCAGCACATAGTCGTTGCCGACGCGGATCCATTCCTGGCCGCGGCCGGGGCGATGCAGGCCATAGCGGCCATAATCGCGGATCGGCTGGTGCCGCTTCCAGCTGGAATATTTCTGGCCATTGCGCCAATGGCTGCGCTTGACGACCACCGTCTTCTTCACGACGCGCTTCCTGACATCGACATGCTTGCCGGGCCTCTGCCAGTCGACCCGCGTGTAATTCGACTGCGGTGCGACCGGTGCGTTCACCGGTGCGGCCTGGCCGGTAAGCGAAGTGGCGGCCAGCATCGAGAAAGCGAGGGCGGAAAGAACAACACGTTTCATAGCGGGGCTCCTTGGTTGTCGATGCCTAGGGAATAGCGCCCGAAGGATGAACCGAAACTGAACACTAGCATTACATTTACGTAATGAAATCCGGTGCTTATCCTGGATATTTGAACATCATCGCAAAGGCGATTGCCGGGAGTCCGGCAAACCGGGACGATCCGCTGCCATCACCAGGGATCCGCCATGCAACCATTTGCGCATCCGTCCATTTTCCGACACGCCCTGTCGCGCCGCGACGGCTCTTGAAATCGACAAGATTTTATTACCCGGCTAAAATATTCCGGATATTGTTCAAGACTGTCATGACCATGATTCGCAGCCCCGTTTTCCTCCCTGCACTGCGCGCCCTCCGCGTCGCGGTAGCTGTCTGCGTGCGGGTTTCGAAATGAGCGGCTCCGTCGTCCTGCTGCATCTGGCGGGCGCGGTGGCGCTGATGCTGTTTGCCACCCGCATGGTCAAGACAGGCGTCGAGCGCGCCTATGGCGACGTGCTGCGTCACCGGCTGCGCTCCACCATGCGCAATCCGATCATGGCGGTGCTGGCCGGCTGCGGCCTGTCCATCGCGCTGCAGAGCTCGACCGCCGTCACGCTTCTCGTCGGCTCCTTCGCCGGCGCCGGCATCGTCTCGGGCATGTCGGGCCAATTGGCTGTGCGCGGCGCCGAGATCGGCTCGGCGCTGGTGGTCAAGCTCTTGACCTTCGATCTGACGCTGCTGGTGCCGATCTGCCTCGTCGCCGGCACGGTCATGTTCATGGCCACCGAGCGGCGCGATTGGCGCCAGTTCGGCCGTATCCTGGTCGGCATCGGCCTTCTGGTACTGTCGCTGGAAATGATCGGCCAGGCGTCGGAGCCGCTGCGGCAGAGCACGCTGATGCCGCTCATCATCGAATATTTCTCCAGCGACTACGTCACCGCCTATCTGCTCGCCGCGCTCGTTACCTGGCTCTTCCACTCCTCGATCGCCGCCGTGCTTTTGATGGTGACGCTGGCCGGCCGCGGCTTCATCCCGCCCGAACTCGGCATCGTGCTGGTGCTCGGCGTCAATCTCGGCTCGTCGATCATCGCGCCGCTGCTCACCCGAAGTGCCGAACCTGGCGTGCGCGTCGTGCCGATCGGCAATCTGTTGATGCGCGGCATGGGCTCGCTGATGATGCTGATCCTGTTCATGACGCTGAAGCCGCCGGTCGCCTTCCTCGGCGCCACCGTGCCCGACCAGATCGTCAACGCCCACATCCTGTTCAATGTGCTGATCCTGCTCGCCGGCCTGCCGCTTGCCAGCCTGATCTATCGTGCCTCTGAGAAGATCGTCGCAATGGGCACCAAGCCAGCGCCGGCTACAGAGCTCGATGTGGTCGAACTCTCCGCCCTCAACGACGGCGCGCTCGACGTTCCGAGCCAGGCGCTGGCCAACGCCACCCGCGAGGTGGTGCGCGTCTGCGAGACGGTCGAGATCATGCTCAAGCGTATCATCGAGCTGTATGAAAGCGCCGACGGCGACAAGATCAAGGCGCTGGCCGCCCTTGACGACCGCGTCGACAGGAAGCACGCGGCGATCAAGCTCTATCTGGCCAAATTGACCAGGAACTCGCTCACAGAGGACGAGGCGCTGCGCTGCCAGGAGCTGATAGGCGCCTGCGTCAAGCTCGAGCAGGTCGGCGACATCATCGTGCGCAACATGCTGGTGCATGTGAAGAAGAAGTTCGAGCGCGGGCTGGAGTTCACGCCCGAGGGCTGGAGCGAGCTGCTCGCCTTTCACACCTCGGTGCTGGCCAATGCCAGGCTTGCCTTCAACGTGCTGGTGTCGCGCGACCCTGAGACTGCCCGCCAGCTGGTGCTGGAAAAGGACCGGCTGCGCGACCGCGAAAAGGAAACCAGCGCCAGCCATTTCGTGCGGCTGCGCGACGGCACCGCCAAGAGCGTCGAGACCAGCTCCATCCACCTCGACACCATCCGCGACCTGAAGCAGATCAACTCGCTGCTGGCGTCGATGGCCTACCCGGTGCTGGAAGAGCGCGGCCTGCTCGGCGGCTCCAGGTTGAAGGCGAGCTGATCAAGAAAACCTAAACCGGCCGCAAAAATTTCTGCATTGCCGGCAAGCGCCATCCATGATTTGAGGCCAACTCGTTCAAGGATCGCTTCCGCGCCATGCTTCCGCTCATTGCCCTGTTCATCGCCGCCTTCGCTTTCGGCACCACCGAATTCGTCATTGCTGGCGTGCTGCCGCAAGTGGCCGACGGCCTTGGCGTTTCGATCCCGACCTCCGGCTATCTCGTCTCAGGCTATGCCGGCGGCATCGCGGTTGGCGGGCCATTGCTGGCGCTCGCCACCAAGGGCATTCCCCGCAAGACGCTGCTGCTTTGCCTGACCGTCGCCTTCACCATCGGCCAGGCCGCTTGCGCGCTGGCGCCCGATTTTACCTCGATGCTGCTCTTGCGCATTGCGGTCGCCGTCGCACACGGCGCCTATTTCGGCGTCGCCATGGTGGTGGCTGTCGGCCTCGTGCCCGAGGACAAGCGCGGCATGGCCGTGGCTGTGATCCTCTCCGGCCTCACCGTATCCAATGTCATCGGCGTCCCGGCCGGCACCGCAATCGGCAATCTCTGGGGCTGGCGCGCCACCTTCTGGGTGATGTGCGCGCTTGGCGTCGTAGCCTTTGCCGCCATGGCTGCGCTTTTGCCGCGCACGACAGGCGCATCAAGGCCATCCGCCAGTCTTGGCAGCGAGGTTCGCGTGCTGGCGCGCCAGCAAGTCTGGACCTCGCTGATCCTGATGCTGATGTTGATGATCGGCCAGTTCGGCCTGTTCACCTACATCACCCCGACCCTGCTTGAGGTGACCCATCTCGACGAGGGCCTGATCCCCTGGGTGCTGCTGCTCAACGGCGTCGGCGCCACCGTCGGCGTCTTTCTCGGCGGCAAGCTTTCCGACTGGAAGCTGATGCCGTCGCTGATCACAATGCTTGCGCTGCAAGCGGTGATGTTGGGCGTGATCTATGCCGTCAGCCCCTACCCCGTGCCGATGGTCATCGCCATCGTTATCTGGGGTGGCCTCAACTTCGCCATAGGCACGCCGATCCAGACCCGCATCCTGGCCTGGACGGCGGACGCCTCCAACCTCGCCTCCTCGCTCATCCCCTCCGGCTTCAATGTCGGCATCGCGCTCGCCGCGTCGCTGGGCGCTGCCATGCTCAACGCCGGCTACGGCTATCGCAGCCTGCCGGTTGTGGGCGCTGCCGCCATGCTGGTGGCGGTGGTGGTGGCACTTGCCTCCTACATCTGGGAGGGGCGCAGCCGGGCAGCGCCGCCGCTGCCAGCAGCGGCCGAATAGCATCGGACTACAAATCGATCCGGAACAACAAGCTCTCGGCGCCGCCATACGCGGCGTCCTTGATGAACGGACCGACCACACGGCCGCCATTGGCCAGCACCACCTTCTGCGAGGCCGGATTGTCGAGGTCGGTGGTGAGCTCGACATATGGCAAACCAACAGCCCTCGCCTCGTCCAGCATCAGCCGCAGCGCCTCGGTCGCATAGCCTCGTCCGCGCTTCCACGGCACCACGGCATAGCCGATATGGCCGAGCACATGCGACGGCAGTGCGGCCGTACCCGGCTGCCAGCGAAAGCCGATCGAGCCGGCGGCCTCGCCGTCCCAGATCCAGCGCCGGAAGCCCGGCAGCCGCGGCACGGTCGTGCCGTCCGGCAAGGTAATCGGGCCTCCTTTGGCCTCGGGATCGTCGAGGCTGGCAAGGAACGCCGCGGGATCCTCGTCGATCGCCGCAAGTTGCTCGCGCGTCGCTTCCATCAGCCGGACATTGTCCGGCGACCAGCCACGCTCGAGCGCCGCCTTGTAGGAGGGCAGATGTTCGAGCGTGGGTTTGACGATTTCGATCATGGTGGGTCTCTCCGGCAGGTCAACGCTTGCTCGCTTAAGCCGGTGCGGACCGTTTCTTGCCCAGAGGTAATGCCCCTGCTCTCCTTCGCCATTGAAGTGGTGTCGGCTCCTACTGCAGCAGGCCTTTGACGATGCCGCTGGCCTTGCCGAAATCCATCTGGCCGGCATATTTCTGCTTCAGCACAGCGATCACCTTGCCCATGTCCTTCTGGCTGGCGGCACCGGTAGCAGTGATCGCTTCGCGCGCCGCTGCAGTCACCGCCGCCTCGTCCAGCTGCGTCGGCAGGAAGCCGCGGATGATCTCCATCTCGCCACGCTCCTGCGCCGCCAGTTCCGGGCGCTTGCCGTCCTCGAACGCCATGGCCGATTCCTCGCGCTGCTTCACCATTTTGGCCAGGATCTGCAAGATCTCCTCGTCGCTGGCGGGGTCCTTGGCCGAGCCGCGATTGGCGATGTCGCGGTCGTGAATGGCGGCCTGGATGAGCCGCAGCGTCGGCAGCCGGTGCTTGTCCTGCGCCTTCATCGCGCTTTTCAGGGATTCGGCGATTTTTGCGCGCATGATGCTTTCTCCTTCGAACGGCGCGGACAATAACCGCGGCCCATCCGCAAAGCAAACGCGCCAAAGCCCTGATATCGTTCGACGAAACAAATGCTCGCCGTTTTTGGCACGGGCATCATTGACCGCTCTGGCGCCTTCCCCTATGTACTCGGCCTTGCACAAGACAAAGAATTGATGCGCGCAGGCTCGAGAGATCGGCCGCGCCGTTTGCTGCGCAGATGGCCCGCCATCGAAGCGCGCAGCGTGACAGGAGCGTCGCCATGGCCGAGATGACCCCCGAACTGACCCCGCCTTGGGCAACCGAAAAGCCGACCGCCGTCCTGGTGCTGGCCGACGGCACCGTCATCGAGGGTCGCGGCCTCGGCGCCACCGGTTCCGCCGTTGCCGAAGTCTGCTTCAACACCGCGCTCACCGGCTACCAGGAAATTCTCACCGACCCGTCCTATGCCGGCCAGATCGTCACCTTCACCTTCCCGCATATCGGCAACATCGGCACCAATGACGAGGACATCGAGGACTTGAACCCGGTCGCCCGTGCAGGCGCCGTTGGCGCGGTGTTCAAGGCCGATGTCACCAACCCGTCCAACTACCGCGCCGACACCGGGCTGGACCAGTGGCTGAAGAAGCGCGGCATCGTCGCGCTGTCGGGCATCGACACCCGGGCGCTGACCGCGCTGATCCGCGAAAAGGGCATGCCCAATGCCGTCATTGCGCACGCGCCCGACGGCATCTTCGACATCGACGATTTGAAGCGGCGCGCCGCCGCCTGGTCGGGCCTGATCGGGCTTGACCTCGCCAAGGAAGTCACCTCGGGCCAGTCCTCGGTCTGGCGTGAAACGCCCTGGGTGTGGAACGAAGGCTTTGGCGAACAGGCCGAGCCGTCGATGCACGTCGTCGCCATCGACTACGGCGTCAAGCGTAACATCCTTCGCCTGCTTTCCGGCCTCGGCGCCAAGGTCACCGTGGTTCCGGCCGGCACCGGCTCGGAAGAGATCCTGGCCATGCAGCCCGACGGCATCTTCCTCTCCAACGGCCCCGGCGACCCGGAAGCCACCGGCGACTACGCCGTGCCGGTCATCCAGGACCTGCTCAAGACCGACATCCCGGTATTCGGCATCTGCCTCGGCCACCAGATGCTGGCCCTGGCGCTCGGCGGCAAGACCGCCAAGATGCACCAGGGCCATCACGGCGCCAACCACCCGGTCAAGGATCATACCACCGGCAAGGTCGAGATCGTCTCGATGAACCACGGCTTTGCCGTCGATGCCGACTCGTTGCCCGAGGGCGTCGAGGAAACCCATGTCTCGCTGTTCGATGGCTCCAACTGCGGTATTGCGCTCACGGGCCGTCCGGTGTTCTCGGTCCAGCATCACCCCGAGGCCTCGCCCGGCCCGCAGGACTCGCACTATCTGTTCCGCCGTTTCGTCAATCTGATCCGCGAAAAGCGCGGCGAGCAACTGCTGGCCGAACGGGCCTGAGCCCTCTATGTACCAGTGATAATATCGCTTAACCTCGAGCGATAAATCTGCGATATTGCGCGAGTGAAGACGATCCTCCTCTCGGTGTCGGCAGCTCGCGATCTCGACAACCTGCCGGCCGATGTCCGCGAGCAGGTCTCTGAAGGTTTGAACACTTATGCCATCAGCGGGCGTGGCGATGTAAAACGTCTTGCCGGCCGAGACGGTTACAGACTTCGGATCGGTCGCTACCACGTTATATTTGATGAAGATCGCACGACAATCCTAGCGATCTACATCGGCAAGCGCGAAACGACGACCTACAGCCGGCCATAGGACAGCACATCATGAACGCTCCGCAAATCATAAGGACTTCAACTGGGGAAGAACTGGTCGTCATCCCGAAGGCTGACTACGAGGCATTGCTGCATGCCGCCGAAGAAGCCAGAGAAGACGCTGCGGATGTGGCGATCTACGATGAGCGGAAGGCCGAGTTCAAAACTGAAAAGCCCCTGCCCGCCGAGGTGACCATGGATATTTTGCGAGGTTCCAGCCGGCTCAAGGCGCTGCGCAACTGGCGCAAGCTGACGCAGGCCGAGTTGGCTGATGCCATCGGAGTCAGCCAGGGCTTCCTGTCGGACCTTGAATCCAATCGCCGCAAGCCATCGGCGCAAACCAGCACCATGCTGTCGAAGGCATTGGACGTGCCCAGCGAATGGATCGAAGCCTAGTATCTGACCTTACGCCACCGGCCGGCCTTCGCTGGCCTCCAGTATGGCGAACCATTGCTGGCGGTCGAGGTCGATCTCCAGCGCCTTGACCATGGCGGCCAGCCGCTCGGGCTTCATCGTGCCGAGCACCGGCGCCAGCCGCGCC
Organism: Mesorhizobium sp. M0077; assembly: GCF_040322955.1. NCBI lineage: Bacteria > Pseudomonadati > Pseudomonadota > Alphaproteobacteria > Hyphomicrobiales > Phyllobacteriaceae > Mesorhizobium > Mesorhizobium sp. M0077. The sequence continues at coordinate 737,170 of NZ_JAMYUL010000001.1, read as the reverse complement.
GGATGACGCAGCAGCCAGGCGATGGCGACGGCGGCGAGATCGCCGGCGCCGATCTCGGCAGCCACCGCCGCGATTGCCGCCCTGACCCGCGCCTCGCGCCCTTCCTTGCCGGTGAACAGCAAGCCGCCGCCGAGCGGCGACCAGATCATCGGCGCATAGCCGAGGCGTTGCGCGTGATCGAGGCTGCCATCCATCAGCGCATTGGTCTTCAGCACCGACATCTCGATCTGGTTGGTGGCCAAGGCAAACGGCAGCCGCGAGGCCAGAAGGTCGAACTGCGACGGCGTGAAGTTGGAGACCCCGACCGCCCTCACCTTGCCTGACTTGACCAGCCCGGCAAGGGCCGCCGCCGTCTCGTCGGCATCCATCAGCGGATCCGGCCGGTGCAGCAGCAACAGGTCGAGATAGTCAGTGCCGAGATTGGCGAGCGAACGGTCGACCGAGGCCGCAATATGGGCCGCACTGGTGTCGTAATGCTTCAGCCGGTTCTGAGGCCGGTTGGCCGATGCCAGAATGATGTCGCATTTCGAGATCAGCTCGATGCTGTCGCGCTTGCCCTTCCAGCGCGACAAGCCGGCGCCAAAGGCAGCTTCCACCTGGTGATGCCCGTAAATATCGGCATGGTCGAAGCTGGTAAGGCCGAGATCGACCGCAGTGCCGATCAGCCGCGCGACCTGATCGGCGTCCGGGCGCGCGGCGCTGTCGAGCAGGCGCCAGGCGCCGAACACCAGCCGCGACAGCGACAAACCGTCCTTGGTCAGCTTTATGCGGCTGTCATGGCTCATATCTGGGCTCCATCTTCCGCAGCGCCGGTGGCAACGCTTTTCACCGCCGTCGGCCTCGCAACTTTCGTTACAAAGACAATGACGGCAAGCGTCAGGAAGCACGCGCCAACCAGATAGGGCGCGCCGCCGAACACCACGGGCGCATTCGGCCCGGTGAACCAGGAAAAGATCGCGGTGTACAGCAGCGGCGTGATGATCGAGGTGATCGAGAAGATCGACGTCATCGCGCCCTGCAATTCGCCTTGCGCCGATGGCGGCACCTTGGCGGCGGCGAGGCTTCTCAGCGGCGGATCGGCCAGTGCTTCCAGGCAGCCGACGACGATCACCGCATAGATCATCCAGCCTTGCGAGGCGAAGGCGTAGCCAAAGGCGCTGGCCGCCGTGAAGGTCAGGCCGATGACCGCCGTCCTCCATTCGCCAAGTTTGGGGATCACGCGCGGCAGCACCGTCGCCATGACGATCGCCCCACACAGGCCGAAGGCGCCGAGCGAGAAGCCGATCTGCTGCTCGCTCCAGCCATAGCGGTAGTTGGACACGAACGACCACACCGCCGGATACATCATGTGGCCGAGCGTCATCAGGAAGAAGGCGAGCCCGATCCAGCCGATGCCCTGATATTGGCGCATCTGCAGCAGCGTGCCGACCGGGTTGGCGCGTTTCCAATCGAAGCGGCGGCGGTGCTTTTCATCGAGCGTTTCAGGCAGGAAGAACATGGCGATGAGGAAGTTCACGAAGGCAAGCCCGGCGGCAAAGTAAAACGGCACCCGCGGCCCGAACGTGCCGAGCAGCCCGCCCAGCACCGGCCCAATGACGAAGCCGACGCCGAAGGCGATGCCGAGCAGACCGAAATTCTTCGCCCGGTTGTCGTCGTTCGAGATGTCGGCAATGAAGGCCGACGTCGTCGAATAGCTGGCGCCCGAAATGCCGGCCAGCACGCGGCCGATGAACAGCATCGGATAGGACCAGGCGATGGCGCAGATCAGATTGTCGATCGAGAATGTAAGCACCGAGGCAAGCAGGATCGGCCGCCGCCCGAAGCGGTCGCTCAATCCACCCATGATTGGCGCGAAGAAGAACTGCATCGCCGCATAGACGAAGAACAGCCAGCCGCCTTCGATCGCCGCTTCGCTGATGCCGACGCCGGAAAGCTCCCTGAGAAAGGCCGGCAACACCGGCATGATCATGCCGAAGCCGATAATGTCGAGCAGCAGCGTGGTGAAGACGAGCGCAAGGCCCCGCCTGGCGGTTTTGGGGTCGATCATGATGGCGTCTGCTCCCTGAGACCGCCCTTGGGCGGGCGCCCGTTATAGGCGAGGCGCCACTTTGGAACAATAGGAGAACGCCTCAGGCGTTCTCCTCCTGACATCTGTTGCCGGTGGTGAATCGGCCCGCCGACGGATGCGCTTTGGACCGCGGTCGGCTGGAACTTGCGAGCGCCTCAAACCGGGCCGGTCAGCGTGTTGCAGTCCGACAGCTTGCCGCTCTTGTAGCCGCGCGCCAGCCAGGTCTGCCGCTGCTGCGACGTCCCGTGGTTGAAGCTTTCCGGAACGACATAGCCCTGCATCTTCTTTTGCAGCGTGTCGTCGCCGATCTGCTTGGCGGCGTTGAGCGCCTCTTCGATGTCGCCCTGTTCCAGAATGCCCTTCTGCGCGGTGAAATGCGCCCAAACGCCGGCGAAGCAGTCGGCCTGCAGCTCGATGCGCACCGACATCTGGTTGGCTTCCGCCTCACCCATCGACTGCCGCATCTGGTTGAACTTGGGCAGGATGCCGGTGAGGTTCTGCACATGGTGACCGACTTCATGGGCGATCACATAGGCCTGGGCGAAATCCCCCGAAGCGCCGAACTGCTGGTCGAGTTGCTGGAAGAAGGTGGTGTCGAGGTAGACCTTGTGGTCGCCGGGACAATAGAACGGTCCGGCTGCCGTCGAGGCGGAGCCGCAGGCCGAGCGGATCTGGCCGCTGAACAGCACAAGCTTCGGGTCCTCGTATTTCAGGCCCTGCGACTGGAAGATGCCGGTCCAGGTCTCTTCGGTCTCGGCCAGCACGGTCGCCACGAACTGCTTCATCTCGTCGGAAGCAGGCGTGCCGGCGCCGTCGTCCTGGCCGCCGCTGTTGTCGGTAATCTGGCCACCGCCACCCGGCAGCACGCCGCCGCCCTCGCCAGTGCCCAGGATCTGCGACGGATCGAAGCCGAAATACCATCCGGCCAGCACCACGAGGACGACCAGCAGGATGCTGCCGCCGCCGCCGGTGCGGCCGCCAATCGGGATGCGGAACTGGCCAGGGCTGCCGCCGCCGAAACCACCACCGCCGCCGCTGTCGCTGCGCTCGTCCTCGACATTGTCACTCTGACGGCGGCCCTTCCAGAGCATGGCAACTCCCCGTATGCAAATTTTCGGCTGGCCTGGCCGATGTCGTGGCCCAGTCCGACCCAACAGACAATTATCGCAATGGTTGCGCCAAGTCACAGTATTTTTCGTGGCAGCGGCATCGCGCGTTCGCACTCTGGTCGAGGCGGCATGCGCGCTGTAGCATCCGGTTCGAACGGGGGTATCGGGGACTTGCGGACGATCGGTCGATTTCTGCTGCTGGCGGTGGTGCTATGCCTCGGCCCGGCGTCGGCGCGCGCCGTGACGCTCGATTCCAGCGTCGCCGTAACCGATCCCGAGACATTGCAGGCGCTTGAGCGTGGCGGCCTCTCCATCAGCCGCCTGCTCGGCCCGGCGCTGGGTCTCACGCGCGAGGTCGACAATCGCGCCCTGTTTTCGGTGCGCGCGCTGACCCCTGTCCGCAACGCCGTCAAGCAGCAGATCGCCGACGAGCCTGCCAATAGCCCCGATCCCTATGTCGCCGCGCTGGCGAAGACGAGGGCCCCCAGCCAGAAATTCAACCCGAAATACATCGACGATGACCGCTCGACGCTCGACCTGACCGGCGTCGTCAACCGCATGGACCGCGGCTATCTCGGCCACACCGAATGCGGCGAGATCAGGCTGATCTACCGCTTCCACTATTCGGTGGCGGAGAAGCCCACGAAGGGAAAGACAGCGCAACGCATCTCGTCGCGGCTGCCGCTGACCATGAGTCTAGTCTTCAACGCCAGGCCCGGCGAGGCTCGCCCCCGCGCTTCGAGAGACCGTCCAAGCGCCACCGCCGTTTCCTGTGCCGAAATCGCCAAGCGCTGGCTCGCCGCCGGCCAGAAGAACCTTGCGCCCGAGCAACTGGCAGCCTGGCTGCGCTCCGACGAAGGGCCGCTCTCCAACGCCATGCTGAATTCGTCGCAGATCATGCGGCTTGAGCTGAACATGCAGGTTCTCCGGCTGTCGGCCTCGAGCCGCCGCGACTTCGGTGGCCACGCCGAATATCTCCTCAAGATTTTCAAATGGGACCCAACGACGTCCACCTTCCAGGAATCGAAGATGGAGAACCAGATCGACCGGAAAGTGGTTCTGGCCGACCGGCCGGCCTTCGCCAAATGGCTGCTCACCGACCGCAACATCTACGATCTCGACCGCGGCCGGCTGGTCATCGACGACAAATTCCTGGCGACCAGCGCCGTCTCGGTCGCACCCGGCGGCATGGCCAGATCGCAAAACAACATCGCCTATGGGCTGCTCGATGATGCTGACATCGACAGGGCGTTGCAGGATTATGTCGCCAGGGGCAACACGCTGCGCAGCGTGAAATCGGTGGCCGGGTTCAATCTGCGTCTCAACGAAATGACCTGCACCGGCTGCCACCAGACGCACGGCATTGCCGGCTTCCACTATACAGGCGCCGATCCGGCCAACGAGCCGCGCCGCAACGCCGTCTTCGTCCCCGGCTCGGCGGTGTTCTTCGCCGACCTGCCGCGCCGCCGCGCGATCGTCGAGGACTTCGCCACAGGCGGCCATCCGGATTTCTCCCGCGGCTTCGCCGCCCGTCCGGACGCCAAACTCGCCGAAGCGCTGAAAAGCACCGATCTCTACAATGGCTGGGGCTCGATCTGCTACAGCGGCGAGGATGCCAGCTTCAAGGACTGGAGCTGCGGCGAAAGCCTGCGCTGCGCCGGCGTCCATGAAAGCGACATCCATCCGGGCTTCGGCACCTGCGTCAGCGAGGCGGCCACCGCAGTCGGCGACCCCGTCGAGTTCGGCGAGATCAAGATGTCGAGCTGGGGCAGCGACAAATATTGCCGCCTGTCGCCGGCCACCGCAAAAGCCTGCGCCATCGATCCGGCGCGCGACAAGAAACCGGTAATCAAGCTCGCCGGCTATGGCGCGGCGCGCCAACGCTACGACAACCCCGAGCAGAAGACCGGTGGCTTTCCCGGGGGCATGCTGCGCAAGGCAAGCTGCGACAAGCTTCCCGACGAGGCGACTTGCGGCCGCCTCGCCAAGACCGGTTTCAACGACTGCATCGCGTCGGGCAAGGACCACAAATTCTGCACCAAGGAATTCACCAAGACCGCCGGCCTGCGCGCCTGCGACAAGGCGCATCCCTGCCGCGAGGACTATATCTGCACCGCCGGCTACGACGATCTGGCCGCAGCCAAGCCTGGCAAGGGCTCCTGCATTCCGCCCTATTTCATCTTCCAGTTCCGCGTGGACGGCCATCCGCGCAGCTGGGTGCAGGACACCGAGGAATGAGCGGCAGGTTGCCGCTTGCGAACAGAACTCAGATCTTCTGCTTGGTGCCGGCGCTTTTGCCGTCCGAGCTTTTGGAGCGTTCCTCGAAACGCGCGGCGCCCTTTTTCAGCGCATGGCCGGTTTCGACCTCGGTCTTGCGTTCGTCCTTTGCCGCTGCCTGCCTCAAACCCTCGGCCGCCTGCTTGCCCTTCGCGGTCGGTGCCTGTTCGACGCCCATGTTTTCCTCCTTGGCGCGCAACAATCACGCGCAACGTCAGGAGCAACGAGCCTGACGTGCGGAGGTTCCAGTGGTGCGGCCCCGGCACCCCTCAGCCCGGCGCGATCATCGCCTTGCGAAAGGCTTCCAGCGTCTCGGCGCTGACATGATGCTCGATGCCCTCGGCATCGATGCGCGCCGTCTCGGCGCTGACACCGAGCGAACGCAAAAACGCTTCTACCGTCTGGTGGCGGATGCGGCTCTCTTCCGCCACCTTGCGCCCGGCGTCGGTCAGGAACACACCGCGATAGGGTTTTCTGGAAACGAGCCCGTCGGCGCACAGCCTGGTCAGCATCTTGGCCACCGTCGGCTGGGCGACACCCAGCCGCGCAGCAATATCGACCTGACGCGCCTCATTGCCGTCCTCGATCAGGTCGGCGATCAGCTCGACATAATCCTCGACCAGCGCGCCGCGGCGCGCTTCGCGCTGCTGCCGGAACCCTTTCGAATGAATCTCGGCGTCAGGAAGCGGCTCCTCGCGTCCAACCGGTCTGTGCTTCAGCGCCAACACGCGCTCCTTCCTATCTTTTGACAAGAATCGGCTTTGGGCAAAGCAATCGCCCTTTGCCATTCATAGCACGGGCTTAACTGTTCCAGCCGTTTATTTCCATTCCATGGCAGGCGCAACCGGCGTTTGCGATCCCCTGCCGGCCTGCCGGTCGGCGCAACAGGAAGCACATACAATGAAATATAGCCTATTGCATAATGTTGAGCCCTGGCATAGATAGGATGACGTCAACCGATCCACCCAGTGGAAAGCCCTCCATGTCCGAAGCTGACGCTACCTTGGGATCATCCTGGCGATTTGACAGGCCGGAGGACAATCCTCCCAGCCTGCGCGAGGTGAACTCCACGATCGCGGTGCCGCAGTCCGGCGTCTGGTTCCGTCGCCTGTTCGCCTTCATGGGACCGGGCTACATGGTCTCGGTCGGCTATATGGATCCGGGCAACTGGGCCACCGACCTCGCCGGCGGCGCCCAGTTCGGCTACACGCTATTGTTCATCATCATGCTGTCCAACCTGATGGCGATCCTGCTGCAGGCGCTTGCCGCCCGGCTTGGCATCGCCACCGGCCGCGACCTCGCCCAGGCCTGCCGCGCCTATTATCCGCGTCCCGTCAGTTTCGTGCTGTGGATCGCCTGCGAACTCGCCATCATCGCCTGCGACCTCGCCGAGGTGATCGGCACGGCGATCGCGCTGCAGCTTCTGTTCGGCATTCCGCTGATCGGCGGCGCGTTGCTGACGGCGCTCGACGCCTTCATCGTGCTGCTCTTGATGAACAAGGGTTTCCGCTATCTCGAAGCCTTCGTCATCGCGCTTCTGATCATCATCTTCGGCTGTTTCGCCATCCAGATCTTTGCCGCTGCCCCTCCGGTCGGCTCGATCCTGCATTCGATGTTCGTGCCGTCGACGGAGATCGTCACCAATCCGGCGATGCTCTACATCGCCATCGGCATCATCGGCGCCACGGTGATGCCGCACAATCTCTACCTGCACTCCTCGATCGTACAGACACGCGCCTATGAACGGACCGAAAAAGGCAAGCGCGACGCCATTAAATGGGCGACGACGGACTCGACCATCGCGCTCGTCCTGGCGCTGTTCGTCAACGCCTCGATCCTGATCGTCTCGGCGGTGGCCTTCCATGGCACCGGCCATCAGGATGTCGCCGAGATCGGCCAGGCCTTCGAGCTCTTGTCACCGCTGCTTGGCCTCGGCATCGCCTCGATCCTGTTTGCGGTGGCGCTGCTGGCCTCCGGCCTCAACTCGACGGTTACGGCAACGCTTGCCGGCCAGATCGTCATGGAAGGCTTTTTGCGCCTGCGCATTCCGCAATGGGCGCGCCGGCTGCTGACGCGCGGCATCGCCATCGTCCCGGTGGTGGTCGTCACCGCGCTCTATGGCGAAAAGGGCACCGGCCAGTTGCTGGTCTTCAGCCAGGTGGTACTGTCGATGCAGCTGCCCTTCGCAGTCATCCCGCTGGTGCAGTTCGTCTCCGACAAGAAGAAGATGGGCAACCTTGCCATTCCCCGCGGCGTGGCGGTCCTCGCCTGGGTCGTCGCGGCGGTCATCCTGGTGCTCAACTTCAAGCTGCTCTACGACACCGTCTTCGGCGTCGGCTGAGTTTCTTCTTGAACTGCTCTATCTCTTGTTTGACGCAATTCCGGGCGGAAAGCCGCCTCACACTTTTCCTGGAATTGCTCAAGACGGCGACAAACCGGCGGCTTGCGCTATCTTACCGGCCATCATGACAAGTGTCGAAGACGCCAGGAAATTTTACGCGCAGCTGATGGCGGCCAATGCCGGCTCGGCCGATCCGCGCCTCGAAGAGGCGTTCGCCACCGTTCCGCGCGAGGCCTTTCTCGGTCCCGGACCCTGGGCGGTAGTCGCCGGCAGGGCGCTCACCACCGGCAACGGCAAGATCATGACGCCGAGCGCCGATCCTGTTCACATCTATCAGGACGTGCTGGTGGCGCTCGATGCCGACAAGGGCATCAACAATGGCGAACCCTCCTTGCACGCGATGTGGATCGGCAGGATCGCCCCCAGACCGGACGAGGCCGTCACCCATATCGGCGCCGGCACAGGCTACTACACCGCCTTGCTGGCGCGGCTGGTTGCGCCCGGCCCGGTGACCGCCTTCGAAATAGAGGCAGATCTTGCTGCCAGAGCAACAAAGAATCTCGAAACCTACGGCAATGTAAGCGTCGTCCACGGCGATGCCGTCACCGGCGATCTGCCGCCGTCCGACATCATCTATGTCAATGCCGGTGTCGTCGCACCGCCGGCTCCTTGGCTTCGGGCGCTGAAAGCGGGCGGCCGCATGATCTTTCCCTGGCGTCCGTCCCAGGGCGTCGGCCTGGCCGTGATGGTAACCCGCAACGACAAGGGCTTTGCCTGCGACCCCTTCATGCGCTCGTGGTTCATCCCCTGCGTCGGCGCCTCGGCGGCCGGTTCGGCGGCCAAAATCCCCGACCTCCAGAAGGCGGCGCGCAGCCGTTCGATCTGGCTGACGTCAGACAGGGCGCCGGACCGGACCGCCACCGCCATCATCGGCGACGTCTGGTTTTCGTCGCAGGCGCTTGGCGGCGGGCGACGGCGGTAGGTACCCTTGTCGGCCGGCAGCGTTTTTTTGCCAACGCCTGTCGGGCGGCCGCCGGCCTGTCCGTCCTTAGTTTAGATCGAAATCCGGCCCTGACGGCGCGGATCCTGGAAAAGGAAAATCCAATGCGAAAGATCATCGCTTCCACCTTCGTCAGCCTCGACGGCGTCATGCAGGCGCCAGGCGGCCCGGAAGAAGACCCGGTTGGCGGCTTCGAGTTCGGCGGCTGGACGTTCCACTACTTCGACGAGGTGGCGGGGGTGGCCATGGAGGAATTGTTCTCCAAACCCTTCGCCCTGCTGCTCGGCCGCAGAACCTACGACATCTTCGCCGCTTACTGGCCGTATCAGAAAGATGCCATCGGAGATGCCTTCAACCCTGCGACTAAATATGTGGCGACGCATCGGCCGGATTCGCTCACCTGGGAAAATACGCAATGGCTTGGAGAAGATATCGTCGCGGCGTTGCGCCGCCTCAAGAAGGAAGATGGGCCTGACCTGCTCATCCAGGGTTCGAGCGAGCTGATCCAGACTTTGCTCGCCAACGGGCTGATCGACGAGATCCGGTTGATGATCTTCCCGCTGCTGCTGGGCAAGGGCAAGCGGCTGTTCGATGGTGGTGCGATGCCCGCCGCTTTCAAGCTGGTCAAGTCGCAGGCCACTACCACAGGCGTCATCATGGCGACCTACGAACGCGGGGGTGAGGTCAAGGTCGGGTCGTTCGCTACGCAGAAGCCGTCAGAGGCCGAGCTCGAGCGGCGTAAGAACTGGAAGTAACAGGGACAGGCTTGGCACCTTTCCTCTCCCCCGATCGACGGGGGAGAGGAAATGCAAGTTCTGTCAAGCCGCCACAGCCCGCCGTGCCAACCCACCCCGGACATACCGCGCGAACTCCTGCGCTGCCGGCGCCGTGCCGTACTTCGGCAAATGCAGATTGATGGAAAAATTCGGCAGCGGCGGCAGCCCGGCATCAAAAGCCAGGATGTCAAGATCGGCAGGCACGGTGGAGGCCAGCCAGGCGGTGACGGCAAGGTCGGAGCGCACTGTCGCGGTCGTCGCGTCGATGTTGCCGTTCTCGAACACGGTGCGCCATTCCAGCCCGTGCTCGTTCAGCGCCGACAGCACCACCGGTCGGAAGGCGCAGGTGTCGGCGACGATCGACACCGGCAGCGGCCGCTTGGCACGGGCGACGCCGCCCTTGGCCCCCACCCAGACCAGCCGGTCAATGGCCAGGCATTCGCCGGCCGACGGGCCAACCCGTTCCTCGATGACGGCAAGATCGATAGTGCCGGCCGCAAGGGCCGCGGCAAGATCCGGCGAGGCGGCGCAGAGTAGGGATATCTCAACCTGCGGATAGGTCTCGGCATAGGCTTTCAGCACCGGCGCCAGCAAGGTGCCGACAAGGTCATAGGGAACACCGAGCCGCACCTGGCCGGCGACCTCGGTGCCCGCCATCTCGGCCCAGATCTCGTCATTGAGGCCAAGCAACCGTTTGCCCTTGCCGAACAGCCGCTCGCCGGGCCGCGTCAGCCGCAAGCCACGCCGGTCGCGCTCGAACAGGCTGCAGCCCAGCGCCTCCTCCAGCCTTTTGATCTGCTGGCTGACGGCGCCTTGCGTCAGATGCAGCGCGTTCGCCGCCGCCGTCATGCTGGCCTTGTCGGCGACAGTGACGAAGGTGCGGATCAGCGCTGTGTCGAGGTTACGGATCATGGTTGGCATTATATCTGCTAATGCCAACCATCGCAAACATTGCATTTACTGAAGTATGCAGAAGTCTACCGTAGGGCCTTCGATGGAGGACGCCTCATGTTGCAGCCCATCTTTCCGCTCATCCTGTTTGCCTTCGTGGCCACCGTCACGCCCGGCATCGCCACCACCCTGTCGACTGCTTCAGGTGCGCAGTTCGGCTTTCGCCGTTCCGTTCCCCTATTGATCGGCAGCGCTGCCGGCCTCGCCACCGTGACCGCTGCTGCCGCCGCCGGGCTCGCCGGTCTGCTGCTGGCTATGCCTTCGCTGCAACTGGCGATGAAAATCATCGGCTCGCTCTATCTCATCTGGCTGGCAATCAAGATCGGCCGCGCCGGGCCGCCTGATCTCGATGTGGCGATGGCAAAACCCAACAGCTTCTTCGGCGGCGCCGGCATTCAATGGATGAACCCGAAGGGCTGGGCGATGGGACTGGGGGCGGCGGCCTCGTTCGCAGCCCTTGCCGACGGGCCGGGACAACTCGCGCTGCTGCTCGGCTCGACCTTCGGCCTCACTGCAGCCGTCTCGCTGTCGATCTGGTGCGTGGCGGGCATGGTGCTGGCACGGCTGCTCGAGACCGAATGGCAATGGCGCGCGCTCAACATCGTGCTGGCGCTGGTGCTGGCTGCATCGATCATACCGATGTGGCGGGGAGCGTAAACGCAGAGGTCGGCGCCAGTACCCCCACCCGGACCTGCGGTCCGACCTCCCCACAAGGGGGAGGTAGGGGAGCGCGCACTTTACCCTCCCCCTTGTGGGGAGGGTCGCGAACGAAGTGAGCGGGGTGGGGTCCTGGTTCGCGAACCAGCTACTCTCAAGCCGCGTAGCGGGCAGCCGGCTTGTCGGCGTGCAGGCTGCCATAGAAGACTTGCCTTGCGCCGAGGAAGGTGTCGAGCTTAGCTGCGTCGGCCAGCGCCGGCACGGTGACGGCTTCGCCCCTGGATAGGCCCACAAGCGCGGCATCGACCATATCGTCGGCGGTCATGATGATCTCCTTCGGCAGATTGTCGATATCACCGCCGGCAAGCTCCCAGAAATCGGTGCGGGTCGCGCCCGGCAGCACCGCCTGCACCTTCACATTGGTGCCGGCGACTTCGCGGTGCAGGGCCTCGGTGAAGTTGACGACATAGGCCTTGGTGCCGCTGTAGATGCCGCCGAACGAGGTATCATAGGCGAGCACAGAGGCGATGTTGACGATGGCGCCGCGGTTGCGCGCAAGAAGCCCCGGCAGAACGGCGCGGGTCAGGCGGGTCAAGGCGATGACGTTGACCTTGATCATGCGCTCGGCCTCGTCGGCGTCGGCCGTTGCCACCACGGCCTGGCCACCAATGCCGGCATTGTTGACCAGCAGCGTGACGCTATCGTCGGCTGCGATCGCTTGCTCGACGCCGCGCACATCATTGTCGTCGGCGAGGTCGGCGGCAATCACGCTGACCTTGCGCTTGTAAGCATATCGCAGCTTTTCAGCCAGTTCCTCCAGCCGGTCGGCGCGCCGCGCTACCAGCACCAGATCGTAGCCTTGCCCGGCCAGCCGGTCGGCATAGACCGCGCCGATGCCGGCAGATGCGCCGGTGACGACTGCGGTACCCTTGTTGTCCTGTCCACTCATTGTCCTGTTCCTTTTTTCTGCCCGGCGAGACAGGTCGATGAACCCTCGTCCCGCCCTGATCTCCATTAGTGGCATATACCACTTTCCGGGAAGTAGGCATATACCACCATCTTGTCAACGGAGGCGGCAGAAACTATTTCTGCGGCAGGCCGGCAGCGGTTTTGCCGGCAAGGAGTCGTGATGAGCAAGACCGCGCTGCCGGGATTTAGCCTTTGCAACAACGCCACGCTGCGGCGGGCCGCGCGCAAGCTCGGCCGCTTCTATGACGATGTAATCTCGCCTTCGGGTCTGAAGGGCACGCAGTACGGCCTGCTCTACCAGATCCATGTCAGCAACGAGCCGGCGATGGGCACGATAGCCGAAGCGATGGTCATGGATCTCTCGGCGCTCGGCCACACGCTGAAGCCGCTGATCCGCGACGGCTATGTCGACACCTTCGCTGACAAGGACGATCGCCGCGTCAAGCGGGTGCGGCTGACCGACCAAGGCCTGGCCAAGCTCGAGGAGACGACGAAATTGTGGACCATTGCCCAGCAGCGCTTCGAGGCGCTGGTCGGCCCGCAACGAGCGGCAGATCTGCGCGCTATGCTGGATGAAGTCGCGGCGCTGGACTACGACGTGCCGGCGGCCGCCCCTTCAAGCTGAAAGAACGGCCGCCGGTCCTTTGCAAAGATCTATTCCGCCGGCATGGCGACCGGCCGGGCCGCCCAGCGGCCGGCCAGCACCACGCCAAGCCCGATCAGCGGGAAGATGGCGGCGACTAGGCCGAGGTCGGCCGGCACGCCGTAGCGAAGCACGGCGCCGCCGGCCACAGCGCCCAGCGCCACGCCGAGATAGAGGGCCGAAGCGTTGAGCGACAGCACGATCGGGGCGGCGTCGGGCGCCAGCTTGATGATGCGGCTGGCCTGCGCCGGCGGAAATGCCCAGCCGACCATGCCCCACGGCACCATCATGGCCATCAATGCCGGCCCGGCGAGATGCTGCGGCAGGAAGGTCGGGATGACCGAGAGCATCACCAGCATGACGGCGCTCAGCGCCAGCGACCAGCCGACGGTGCGCGTCGCACCAAAACGGTCGGCCGCCTGGCCGCCGGCTATGTTGCCGATGACGGCGCCGACACCGAAGGCGAGCAGCATGCCGGGCAGCGCAATCGGGCTGAGGCCGCCGCTCTGGATGGCCAGCGGCGCGATATAGGAAAACACCGAGAAGGCGCCGATCAGGGCAAGAGCGGTGGTCAGCAGGATCGGCATGACGCCGGGGCGCAGCGCCGCAGCCAGCCGCCGCCTGAGCGGCAGCTTGGTGCCGACAATTCCGCGCGGCAGCCGGTACCACAGGATGGCGCCGACCAGCGCGCCGAGCCCGGCAATGGCAAAGAAGGTCCCGCGCCAGCCGGCTATCGTGGCAACCAGCGCGCCGAGCGGTGCACCCAGCGCAACCGCCACCGTGGTTCCGCCGACGACGACTGCAATGGCCCGCGCCCGGTGGTGGTCATCGACCAGCGCCACCGCCGTGCCTTGAGCGGTCGCGGCAAACAGGCCTGACGACAGCGCCATGATGATGCGGGCAATGAGCAGCAGCTCGAAGGACGAGCTCAGCGCCGCCACCACATTGCCGATGACGAAGAACGCCAGCGTCCACAAGATGACGCGGCGCCGGTCCCATTCGCCGGTCAGCGTTGCCAGGATCGGCGTGCCGATGGCGTAAGCCAGCGCGAAGGCGGTGATCAGCGTGCCGGCGAGCGGAATGGAAATGAGGGCGTCGGTGGCGATATCAGGCAGCAGGCTGGAGATGACGAAGCCTTCGGTCGAGATCGTGAACGATCCGAGCGCAAGCCAGAAGAGGCGCTTGTCCATAGGGCGTGTCCTTAGTTCAAAACTTATTGAACAATTGGACATAACAGGACATGATGTCAATGAAGCCAGACGAAAATAGCTGAAGCCTGCTGACAGCCCTGTGTCAGGACAGCCATTGGGCCAATCGCGAAACGGACTGTGCATGCCCGCGAAAGATCGACGCGTTGAAATCGCCACCGACTGTGCTTAGTTTCGGGCCATGACTTTGCCGCACCCCAATACAGACCAGATCAGCCTGCCGGTTGTGCTCGGCGTGCTTGGCGACCCGACCCGGCTCGCCATCGTGCGCTATCTCGCCAGCAAGGAAGGCGTGCCGCTGAACTGCAGCCGGTTCCTCGACCTCGGCTCCAAGACCAATCTCAGCTATCACCTGGCCAAACTGCGCGAGGCCGGCGTCACCCGCGCCGAAGTGGCCGGCACCAACCGGATGATCACGCTGCGCCGCGCCGACCTCGACGCCCGCTTCCCCGGCCTGCTCGACAGCGTGATTGCGGCGGCCGGAGATGACCCGGCTCTACCCATCGTCGGCGGCCACGACATCGAAATGCCGGCGTAGCTGGTGCCGAAGTCAGGCCGCTCCTAGCGCTGCCAAAAACCGATATGCGGGGCGAGGAGCTCCTCGTCCATCTCGGGGAAAGGGCCGTGGACATCGACCGGCTTCTGCCCGGAGCCGAGGACTGTGCGCGACGAGAGGTTCATCGTCGGATTCTCGGCGTGGTTGCCAGTCAGCGCGAGAAGCTTGGTCTCCTCGAAGCCGTAGACCAGCCGGCCGATATTGGCCCAGTACAGCGTTCCCGTGCACATCGCACAGGGCTCGCCGGTTGTGACCAGCGTGCAGGACCAGAGGAATTCCGGCGGATAGGCGTCCGCGGCACGCCGGGAGAGCTCGGTTTCGGCGTGGCGCACGGTGTTGATGTTTCCTTGCCGCATCAGGATGCGATCGTCGGGGCCGACGAGCACGCAGCCGAAAGGATGGTGCCCATGCGCGGCAGTCTCGCGCGCGACGTCATTGGCGGCGCGGAGGTGGGCAACCATCTGGTCGCGGGTCATCGCCTGGTCCCTCCCCAGATGAACTCTGGAACGGCGTGGACGCTAGCAGATGGAGTGCTTCCGCGATAGCCAGCTCCCGGCTGTCTCGAACGATCTCAAAGGCTTGATAATGAAGGCAGCGCCTTGATAGGAAGACGGGCCGCAAGCCTCCAACGGGGCTGCACCAAGGAGCCCGCCGCATGCGCATTGCCGTTCTCGCCGACATCCATGGCAATGTGCTGGCGCTGGATGCCGTGCTCGCCGATCTGGCGCGGCGCGGCGGCGCCGATCTAACCGTCAACCTGGGCGACTGCGTCTCCGGTCCGCTTTGGCCGCGCGAGACGTTCGAGCGGCTCGAAGCGCTCGACCTGCCGACTGTGCGCGGCAACCATGACCGCCGCGTCGCCGTCGATCCGGCCGACCATACGATGTGGGCTTCTGACCGGTACGCCCAGGAGCGGCTGACGGAGACGCAGCGCGAGGCGCTGTTCGCCCTGCCTTTCACGCTGGAGATTGTTCCCGGCGTGGTCGCTTTCCATGCGCGGCCCGACCATGACGAGAAATACCTGCTCGACGCGATCGTCGATGGCCAACTGGTGCGCGCGCCGCTTGCCGCTATTCAGCGGCGGTTGCAGGCGCTGGACCCGGCCTGCCGCATCGTGCTGTGCGGCCACAGCCACCGCGCGGAACTGGTCCGTATCCCCGGCGGCCCCTTGCTCTTCAATCCCGGCAGCGTCGGCGCCCCCGCCTATGAAGATGACACGCCCCCGGCGCATGTTTCGGAGCAAGGCAGCCCGCATGCGCGCTACGGCATCCTCACCTTGGATGGCGATGGTCCAGACCGTTTCGAGACCATCGCCGTCGACTACGACCACGAAGCGGCGGCGAGACAGGCCGCACAGGCGGGCCGACCGGAATGGGCGCATGCGCTGAGGACCGGCTTCATGCCCAAACCCTCTTGGCAAGGCTCCGCTTGACCGCATGGCTGCGCCCTGCTTCCGCCTCGCGGCACCAAACATCGGACGCATTTTCAGACTTACATGGCCGCGTATCGTCCCTTATAAAACCGCCTTGGCATACGGCAGGACTGCTGCCGCAAGGGTAATCGGCGCACGGCCAAATGATGAGGCGCACAATCCGAACCATTTTGCATCGACTGACTGGCGCTCCGCTCCTGCGGGCAGCCCGGTTGTTGGCGGGTCCGTTGGTGGTGGGCCCGTTGTTGGTGAGCTTGCCGGCCAATGCCGAGGACGCGCCTGCCGACATCGTTTCCATAGTGACCGAGCTCGGCCCAGGCGATCTCCTCAACATCCGCGCCACGCCGTCGCCGGTCGGCAGAACCCAGGCGCGTCTGCCGATCGGCTCGAGCGTCAGGAATTTCGGCTGCAACGAAGTGGACGGCCACCGCTGGTGCAAGGTCGAGGAGATTGACAATCCACTGGTCAAAGGCTGGGCGCCCGCGCGCTATCTTATCCCCGACAATCCGACCGTGGTCGAAGTTGACGCCGCGCCGCCCCAGGTGACCGCCAGCGCTGAAGCCGGCGGCCCGACGCTCGCGCCCGACATGCCGACGCAGCCGGCCGACGTGGCCGCAGCGCCCCGGACGACTGCACCTGCCGCCTCTGCCGCTCCGGCTGCACCCACTCAGGCTCTACCCACCCCGGCTGCACCCGCGCCGGCTCCACTCGACCTGACGGAGCGCCTTGGCGGCACGAATCCAGGCGCGCCGAAGTCCGCCGCCGAGATCGGCAGGACCGCCATGCAGGATGCTTACGGCCTTGCCTTCGCAGCGAATGAAAGTCCGCCGACGGATGAAATCCCTGCCACAGAGGCTCCGGCAACGGAGGCCACAGGGACGCCGGAACTCGCCGCCGCCGCGTCTGCGGGAGCAGCGCCGGATACAGCGTCCGCGCCGGGGGTACTATCCCCGACGCCACGGCCAGACCAGGCCAAAGCTGCGACCGCTACGCAAACCGTTGCACGGCTGGAACCCCCGCCCGCCCTCGGCGCCACCGCCGAGATCCCCTGCGCCCGCTATGTCGGACAACCGATGACCCGCTGCGCCGTCAACATCGTCCACAATGGCGCCGACAAGGCAGACATCACCGTGACCTGGCCCGATGGCGGCACGCGCGTCATCTCCTTCTATGCCGGCATGCCGGCCGGCTCGGATTTGGGCAAGGACTTCCGCTTCACAAGGGAAGGCAGCCTCAACATGATCCGCGTCGGGGTATCCGAGCGGTTTGAGATTACGGATCAGCTCGCGCTGGGGGATTAGGTGTCAGGCAGTAGGGAATGGGCAACAGGCGCCTTAACCTCGCTCCTGCCTAATCCCTGCTGCCTGATCCCTACTGCCTGATCCCTACTGCCTAGCCTCATTTTCGGGGTTACATCTCCCAAAACTCTTCCCTATAAGGCCCTCCTAGCCTGATACCAGAATCGCAAGCACAACCGGCCGGGTCTTCCCGTCCCGGTTTTTCGTGCAAGCCGCTCGCCGAACGGAACTCACAACGATGCCAAGACGCACCGACATCAAGTCGATCCTGATCATCGGGGCCGGCCCCATCGTCATCGGCCAGGCCTGCGAGTTCGACTATTCCGGCACACAGGCCTGCAAGGCGCTGAAGGAAGAGGGCTTTCGCGTCATCCTGGTCAATTCCAATCCGGCCACCATCATGACCGACCCGGAACTGGCCGACGCCACTTATATCGAGCCGATCACGCCTGAAGTCGTCGCCAAGATCATCGCCAAGGAGCGGCCCGACGCGCTGCTGCCGACCATGGGCGGCCAGACCGCGCTCAATACTGCTCTGTCGCTGCGCCGCATGGGCGTGCTCGAACGCTACAATGTCGAGATGATCGGCGCCGACGCCACGGCGATCGACAAGGCTGAGGACCGGGCGCTGTTTCGCGAGGCGATGAAGAAGATCGGCCTGGAAACGCCGAAGTCGATGCTTGCCAATGCCACCGATGTCAAGAACGCCGACCGCAAGACGCACGAGGCCGAGCGCGCCGCCGTAAAGGCCGAGGCGCCTGCCGACCTCGATGCCGCGCTCGACGCGCTGGAAACCCGCTGGAACCTCGGCGAAGGCGACCGCAAGCAGCGCTACATCAGCCATGGCATGGCGATTGCCGCCCAGGCGCTCGACCATGTCGGCCTGCCCGCCATCATCCGCCCGTCCTTCACCATGGGCGGCACCGGCGGCGGCATCGCCTACAACCGCGCCGAATTCTACGACATTGTCCAGTCCGGCCTCGACGCCTCGCCGACCACCGAAGTGCTGATCGAGGAAAGCGTGCTCGGCTGGAAGGAATATGAGATGGAGGTCGTCCGCGACAAGGCGGACAATTGCATCATCGTCTGCTCGATCGAGAACATCGACCCGATGGGCGTGCATACGGGTGACAGCATCACCGTCGCCCCCGCGCTGACCTTGACCGACAAGGAATACCAGATGATGCGCAACGCCTCGCTCGCAGTGCTGCGCGAGATCGGCGTCGAGACCGGCGGCTCCAATGTGCAGTTCGCCGTCAACCCGGCCGATGGACGCCTCGTCGTCATCGAGATGAACCCGCGCGTCTCGCGCAGCTCTGCCTTGGCGTCGAAGGCGACCGGCTTTCCCATTGCCAAGATCGCGGCCAAGCTCGCTGTCGGCTACACGCTGGACGAGTTGGAGAACGACATCACCGGCGGCGCCACGCCCGCCTCCTTCGAGCCGAGCATCGATTACGTCGTCACAAAAATCCCGCGCTTTGCCTTCGAGAAATTCCCCGGCGCCGAGCCGGTGCTGACCACCGCCATGAAGTCGGTCGGCGAAGTCATGGCCATCGGCCGCACCTTCCAGGAATCGCTGCAGAAGGCTTTGCGTGGACTGGAAACCGGCCTGACCGGTCTCGACGAGATCGAGATCCCCGGCCTCGGCCACGGTGCCGTGGCTGCCAACCACGCCGACGACCGCAACGCCATCCGCGCCGCGCTCGGCACGCCGACGCCCGACCGGCTGCGCATGGTGGCGCAGGCGATCCGCATGGGCACCTCGCTGGAAGACGTGCACGCCATGTGCAAGATCGACCCGTGGTTCCTCGAACAGATCGCCGGCATCGTATCCATGGAAGCCCGCATCCGCGAGCACGGCATCCCACAGGACGCTGTCAATCTGCGCATGCTGAAAGCGATGGGCTTCTCCGATGCCCGCCTAGCGTCGCTGACGAAGACCGACGCCGAAGTGATTCAAAAGATTCGCGAAAAGCTCGACGTTCATCCAGTTTATAAGCGCATCGACACCTGCGCCGCCGAGTTCGCCTCGCCCACCGCCTATATGTACTCGACCTATGAAGTGCCCTTCGCCGGCGCGCTCGCCAACGAGGCGCATGTGTCGTCGCGCAAGAAGGTCGTCATCCTTGGCGGCGGTCCGAACCGCATCGGCCAGGGCATCGAGTTCGACTATTGCTGCTGCCACGCCGCCTTCGCATTGCGCGACGCCGGCTATGAAGCAATCATGATCAACTGCAACCCCGAGACGGTCTCGACAGACTACGACACCTCCGACCGGCTCTATTTCGAGCCGCTGACGGCGGAAGACGTGCTGGAGATCCTGCGCGCCGAACAGGCCTCGGGCGAACTGGTCGGCGTCATCGTCCAGTTCGGCGGCCAGACGCCGCTGAAGCTTGCCGACGCGCTGGAGAAGGCCGGCATCCCGATCCTGGGCACCTCGCCGGACATGATCGATCTCGCCGAAGACCGCGACCGCTTCCAGAAGCTGCTGCACAAGCTCAACCTTAGCCAGCCGAAGAACGGCATCGCCTATTCGGTCGAGCAGGCCCGCCTCGTCGCCGGCGAGCTCGGCTTTCCCTTGGTGGTGCGCCCGTCCTATGTGCTGGGCGGCCGCGCCATGCAGATCATCCACGACGAGGGCATGCTGCAATCCTACCTGCTCGACACCGTGCCCGGCCTGGTGCCGGAGGACATCAAGCAGAAATACCCCAACGACAAGACCGGCCAGATCAACACGCTGCTGGGCAAGAACCCGCTTTTGTTCGACACCTATCTCTCCGGCGCCATCGAGGTCGATGTCGATTGCCTATGCGACGGCACGTCGACCTTTGTGTCGGGCATTCTGGAACACATCGAAGAGGCCGGCATCCACTCCGGCGACAGCGCCTGCTCGCTCCCCGTTCACTCGCTGCCTTCCGAACTGGTCGACGAGTTGGAGCGCCAGACGGCGGCGCTTGCCCGCGCGCTCAATGTCGGCGGCCTGATGAACGTGCAGTATGCGATCAAGGACGGCACGGTCTATGTGCTGGAGGTCAACCCGCGCGCATCGCGCACCGTGCCCTTCGTTGCCAAGACCATCGGCCGGCCCATCGCCAAGATCGCCGCCCGCATCATGGCCGGCGAAAAACTGGAAGACGCCTTCGCCCATTACGGCGCCATGCCCGACCCGCGCAACCCCGGCCACATCGCGGTCAAGGAAGCCGTCTTCCCCTTCGCCCGCTTCCCCGGCGTCGATATATTGCTGGGCCCGGAAATGCGCTCGACCGGTGAGGTCATGGGCCTCGACCGCGATTTTGCGCTGGCCTTCGCCAAGAGCCAGCTCGGCGCCGGCGTCGATCTCCCCCGGTCCGGCACGCTGTTCGTCTCGGTGCGCGACGAGGACAAGGCCGGCATCCTGCCGGCGGTCAAGCGCCTCGCCGGCCAGGGCTTCAAGGTGCTGGCGACATCCGGCACGGCCCGCTTCCTCGCCGAAAATGGCGTCGACGCCCAGAAGATCAACAAGGTGCTGGAGGGCCGGCCCCACATCGAAGACGCCATCCGCAACCGCCAGGTCCAGATCGTCTTCAACACGACGGATGGCCAGAAGGCGGTATCGGACTCGAAATCGCTGCGCCGCGCCACGCTGATGCAGAAGGTGCCGTATTACACCACGCTGTCGGGGGCGGCGGCTGTGGCGGAGGCGATTGCAGCGCTGAAGGCGGGGAGCCTGGAGGTCAGGCCGCTGCAGGAGTATTTTGCTTGAGGCGATTAGCTCCCTTCTCCCCGTTCAACGGGGAGAAGATGCCGGCAGGCAGATGAAGGGCAGCGCCACCACCCAGATGAGCTCCCTGAGGGTGTCCATCACTGATTTTCTCTGCGGCGCGGAAATATCCTATTTGCTATCGTCAATAAGCTGTCATCACGTATCAACTCAGAACCCGTTCCTACGGTCAGGTTTGCACCGACGCGCTGGCGATAAATATCTCGAATTTTCTTAAGCAGTTTCTTTCCCGACATATTGGCACGAGGGTCATCATTCACCCTTTGCCTCATGTCTCGCGCTAAAGCTCCTACGTTTACTCGTCCATTTCCCTGTTTGCGTTCCCAATCTAACCGGGAATTGAGAGCATGCTCGTATGCGTCCTCGCGAATCTCCTCGATCGCCTGATTGAGAATTTCCGTAAACTGAGCCTCGTTCTGTAAGTTGTTTAGAGCCGAAAGGTAGCGCGGATTCAGCAAGTGGGATTCGATATCGACACCAGTTGTCACAAATGAATCACACTGCATCTCCCGAATTGACGTTTTCCACGCTTCGACTTCCATGGGGTCAAGGAAGTCGCGATCCCTATGAATCACAAGGCGGGCGCCCGATATACGTCGAGTATGATTCGCTATAGTCCTAAGATTATGTAACTCCGTTACACCGCGATAGGGAAGAATCAACGTTCTTTCCATATCAAATCCACT
Organism: Mesorhizobium sp. M0077; assembly: GCF_040322955.1. Taxonomy (NCBI): domain Bacteria; kingdom Pseudomonadati; phylum Pseudomonadota; class Alphaproteobacteria; order Hyphomicrobiales; family Phyllobacteriaceae; genus Mesorhizobium; species Mesorhizobium sp. M0077. Next base: position 715,439 of record NZ_JAMYUL010000001.1, on the reverse strand, counting down.
AGACGCCAATAATGTAACGATACTTCTAGTTATTTCATCCTCGGTTAATAATATAGCATCGTAGTTCTTTGTTCCAATTCTCTCCTTCAAATCGAGAGCGCCCAAATCCATTAGTATGTCAATCTGGTCGTCGCGGGAAGCCGGAGCCGCAGCACCAGACTGAACCCAAATATATCGAGCAACGCCGGAAAGCGCATCAACTATGTGTCGAGAATGGGTCGTGATAACAATCTGAGTTCCTAAATCCTCAGTTATTCTAAATAGAAGATTCGAGATTATCCTTTGATTGTTCGGATGAAGATGGGAGTCTGGCTCATCAAGAACAATTAGGCTCGGGCGGAATCTATGAAGATAACACAGTATCTGAACTGCCTGTAGGAATCCGGTTCCGCAAAGTTCAATAGGGATACTCGTGCCGTCCTTCTTAACGAATACATATATATATTCATCAATCTTTTGCTCAAAAATAACATCGATCTCGACACCAGGGAATACCTCAGCGAGGTCAACGAGAAATCTATTTCTATTATCTTCATTTGGCCAAAGCCTAAGGAGCATATTGCGAAGAATTACGTTCGCGTCACCCCGAGCAAGAGCCCGCAACAAAACTCCATCAGAAACAAACACCTCGCTCTTAGCGACACCCGCTAATCCCGGCGAGAATATGCTGAACGGATCATCTAAACTCGCTAATCCCACAGCGACTTCCGGATTCACAATTCGGGCTTGGACATTGTTGTTCTTACCTTTCGCAACTTCCAAGGAAAAAGTACGCCCATTCTCCAAGGTCAAATCAAACAAAATCGATCTATTTTCACCCTCCACCAATTTTCCACCTTGACCTAGGGCGTATGGATTAGAAGCAGGAGAGTATATGATCTCATCCGGCCCTAGCGTCGCTATCAAAGGGCTTTTTCGCGTCCATTTCTTTGCCAGTGCGATGGACTGCAAGATCGATATGCAAAAATGGAGAGCTTGAATTATGCTGCTTTTTCCAGAATTGTTTGATCCAACAATTATGTTCAAATCAGATAGGCCTACACTGGTATCTTCGATAACCTTGAACCGGCGTATCCTGAAATTTTGAATTTTCATTGCTCGGCTCCAAAGAATCTCATTTTGGCGTTTCTACCTCAATGAGCTTCACTGCCTTAGCCTTAGCCCTCTCCAGTTTGTTCGTAGCCTTTCGCATCCTAGCGACCGCTTCCTTAGCCTTGTCGCCTTCGATCGTATCCCGCTTGATTACTTCATTTTCGACCAACTGCGAGAGGTTCTCGTTACCAACCTTGATGTCTGGAAAGAGCTTCCGGATTTCCCGGCGCACCACCGAAATCACGGCTTCAGACCGGATGATCGCCGAAACCGTAAACTTGTTGAACAGCTGTGCCTGCTGATGGAATGCATCCATTGCATCGGTCGTCAGCCCTTCCTTGGCGAACAGGAAGAGGCACTGTAGATGGTCCTCATTCTTGGGATTCATGTCGGCAAGGACAATCCGGCAAACTTCTTCATGGCTGATCTGGTTTGCCACATAGATACGGACCAACCGCCATTCGACCGCATTGGTGAGGATCACCCAGTGAATGCCTTGGTGGGCTCCGTAGTCGATAACCTGCCTCAAGTGATTATCAGCCAAGCTGCTGCCCGCTGATTTCACCTCAACAAGCAATCGCAGTTTTCCTGCAATCTTGATCGCGAGATCGCAATATGTAGCCTTGATCTGGTGTTCCGAGGTTAGCTCGTCATATTTATCATAGCCAAAAACATCGGCCAGGATGTCCTTGACCAAGGTAACCGTGTCGGCTTCCGCGACATCAGATTTTTGCTGAGCCAGCGTAATCCGCTGATACTTCTTGAGATTCGACGCAACGCGTTCGCCGAATTTCTTCGGTAATTTGTTCATGACTCGCCCTCCCTATCCCCGGCGAGATTTGAGGACGACTTTACTTCAAAGACAAGCGGAAATTATTTCATGAGGGGAGAGGTGGCCCCTCACGCCACCGCCACACACTCGATCTCGATATCGAACTCCATCGGCCACGACGCCACCGGCACGAAGCTCCGCGCAGGCGGGTTGACGCTGAAGTACCTGGAATAGACCCGGTTGATGGCGTTGTAGAAGCCGGAATTGACGGCGTAGATGCGCACCATCACCACATTGTCCAGCGAGGTGCCGGCGGCTTCCAGGCAGTGTTTCAGCGCCTTCAGCGACGCCTCGGTCTGCGTTTCGATATCGCCACGCACCATCTCGCCGCTCACCATGTCCACCGGCGGCGTCGCCGAGATGAACACGAAGCCATTGGCCCTTACTGCCGTCGAGCAAGGCAGCCCGAGCGCCCGCACCTTGGCCGACATGACGGGCACTTCGATGACTTCTTTTTTCATGGTGATGCTCCCTTTGTTTGGCAAGGTTAGCGCCAAGTCCCCCTCACCCAGCCTCCGCTTCGCTCGGCTGACCTCTCCCCGAGGGGAGAGGAGACTGCGAGCGCCAGCACGTCCCTCTTCTCCCCAGTGGGGAGAAGGTGGCCGCGAAGCGGTCGGATGAGGGGGCCTGCGCCACCTTTGATTGTGAGGAGCTTATCCCCCCGCCCAGCGAACGCCAGCGCCGGACCATAGTCCAGCCGTCACCCCTGCCCCGGATAGGGCATGCCGTCCTTGTGCAGGAACCTGCCATCCGAACTCGGGCTCATCATGTCGATGTCGGAGCAGGTGATGAGATCATCCGGATTGCGCGATCCGACCTCGAGATAGCGCGCCGTTGTGGACGAGCGGTTGATCATGTGGTGGCCGTTGCCGCTGTTCTTGGCAAAGGTCGCGCAGTCGCCGGCCTTGAGCAGCGTCTCGCCGCCATCCTCGACCAGCACCAGTTCGCCGTCCAGCACATAGACGAGCTCGTCCTCATGGCTGTGCCAGTGGCGCTGGCTGGACCAGCCGCCTGATGGCAATGTCATCAGGTTGACGCCGAAATCAGTGAGGCCGCCGGCATCGCCGAGGCGCTGGCGTGTGCGCTCGGCGCAAGGGGCGTCGAAGGGTGCGGGGTAGCCGGAGCCCTTGCGGACAGGCACGGTGGACAGGTCGATCTTGGGCATGGGAGCTCCATTGAATTGGTGGCGGCAGTGTATGTCACTGCCGCCGCAGCCACAGAGCCACTTTGCCGCAATGCCTTGCCAACGGCAGGCATCGGCCGTCGCACTCTACGGCGCCCCCCTCTGTCCTGCCGGACATTTCCCCCACAAGCAGGGAGATTGGCTGTCGCCTCAGCCTTCGCCAATTTTCACCGTCGGTAGAAAAGCACGGCGCCGACGCTGCTGATCTCCCCACTCGTGGGGGAGATGTCCGGCAGGACAGAGGGGGCGCCGTAGAATGCTATTGCTGGCCAGTCACCAACCCTCAACCCTGATGCGCGGCCGCGAGTTCCTTCACGTGCTTCTCGTGCATCTGCAGCGTCGGCAGCGTCTTCTTGGCGAATTCCTTCATCGCCGGGTCGTCGCCCGAGTTGGCATAGGTGCTGAACAGGGCAACGGCCTCCTTGTGCGCGTCCGTCTGCATCTGGATGTACTTGGCGTCAAAATCCTTGCCGCTTGTGCTCTTCAACTCGTCGAGCATTGCCTGCTCCTTCGGCTGCAGGGCCGGTCCCGCGGCTTTGGTCGAACCGGTGGTCTGGCCCTGGCTCAGCGCCGCCTTGAACTCCTTGCCGGCTTTGGTGTGGTCCTTGACCATCTGCTTGGCGAATTTCCTGACGTCAGCCGCCTTGGATTTCTCCTCGGCGAGCTTGCTCGACTGGATTTCGAATTCGTTGGAGCTAGGCACGGTCTTGACGAAGGTTGGGGTATCGACCTTGCTGGCGGCCATGGCAGGCGCGACCGCAGTCGAGTTGGCCGCAAAGGCGGCAGGGGCACCGGCGAACAAGGCGACGGCGGCAATGGTGAGAAGCGTTTTCATCTGAGGTCTCCGATTTGAAAATTTCCCTCGGCTAATCAAACGCGGCATTGGCGGCAGGGTTGCGTCCGGAGAACTATTCGTCAGCGACCATCTGCCGAAGAGCCGTCCCGAGCCCCTGGCGGACAAACCTCAGGACAGCACGCCTCGCCATATTGCAGCTGTTCGTTCCAGTTCGGCCGACCCTCAGGCGTGAAATCCATAAGGTTCCACAGGATCTCGCAGATGCCGATGGCGCGCTGATCCTAATGGACGGCGCTGCATTGGGAGCCGGTTGCACTTCCCTGTATTGCGTCTGCAGGTTAGATTTCCGGAGCTGGGGAGACACATGCAAGAGGATGAAGAGATCGATCTGCGCTGCCCGCAAGTGGTGGCCGACAATGCCGCCAAGGGGTTGAGGCTGCGAAGAGAATTCGGCCGGGGCGGCACCGAGATCGGCGTGGCGCGGGCGACGGAACTCAAGAACCGCGAAAAGCTGGCGCCATCCACTATCCGCCGCATGGTCAGCTACTTCGCCCGCCACGAGGTCGACAAGCGCGGCAAGAATTACGGCAATGAAGACAATCCATCGGCCGGCCATATCGCCTGGCTGCTGTGGGGCGGCGACGAGGGCCGCGCCTGGGCGCTTGAGCTCAAAAAGAAGATCGGCAATGCGCCCGATATCTGAGGGCTGCCGTAAAACGACTGGCGGGCCCCAAACCCCCGCCTGGGACCCGCCAAGGAGTGGCTGAACACATGCCGGTGCAGCCCCTCCACATCTGCCAGTCGTCGATCCGCCGTCGGTCGAAAGGCATGGATGGTGAGGTAGCATCCGGTTGCGGCGGCCTATGTGAAGCAGTTCACAATCCGAAGGATTTCAACAGCGCTCGAGCAATTCCAGGAAAAGTGGGAACCGGTTTTCCCGGGAAAAGCGCGTAGCGTTTTCCCCAGGGAATTGCGGCAAGAAAAAAGCCCTTACCCTTCCCAGGCGACAGGCATCATTCCCAACCGCTCGTAGAGCCTGAGCGCGGCGGCGTTCTCGACCGTGTTGGTCTTGAGGTCGACATGGGCCGCGCCCCGATCCCGAAAGGCGTTGAAAGCCTGCCACATCAGCGCTTCGCCAATGCCTTTGCCGCGCGCTTCGGGATGGACCGCGAGGTCCTTGACGAAGGCCCTCGTCCAGCACAGCGCTGCCGCCGCCAGCCGTCCCTTGGCGTCGATGACGAGGAAACACAGCGCCGGGTCGAATTCGGCATCGCTGGATATGCGCGGCCACCATTCGTCGAACGGGCCGTCGGCGCCGTCGTCGAACACCTCGGTCAAAAGCGCATGCAAGGGCTGCGCGTCACCATGTTCGAAGCAGCGCATGGTAAAGCCGTCCGGCCAGTGCGGTGCAACGAGCGTCTCGTCGAGGGTTTTGCGCAGCCGGATGTCGTTTGGAGCCGGCGGGCGCGGTTCAGGCATCGCGCTCAGGCGTCGGGCTGCAGCCGGCGGCGCTTGCGGTCGACACCGAGGCCGGTGGCCTCGAGCAGGCCTTTGCGCTTGGCGTCGAAATAATAGCCGGTCTGGTAGAGCCAATCGGCCTTCTTGGCGTTGCCACCCGCCACCAGCCAGGCGCCACGCAGATATTTGACCGCGTATTTCAGATTGGTTTCGGCGTCGAACAAGCCCTTGGCCGGCCCGTCATAGCCCATGCCGCGCGCCGTCGCGTGCTTGATCTGCATCAGCCCCCAATGGCCGTTATTGTAAGCCTTGGGATTGTAGGTGCTTTCGCGGTTGACGACGTGGCGCACCAGATCGACCGGCACCTCGTAGAGAGCAGCGTATTTCTGGATCAGCCGGTCGACGTCGCCGCGCATGCCGGTCGCATGCTCTTCTTCCGGGAGACCGAGCGGCGCGGCGGGGAACTGGCCCAAGGAAGCCGGGTTCTGCGGCACGACATAGGCTACCTGCTGCACGCCGGGCATGGCGTTCTGGCCGCCCTTGGCGGTCGCCGGCATGACAAGGCTGGCGGTCGTATATTGCGCCGCGACCGGCTGTCCGGCCTTGGCGGGCGCAGGCGCCTGCCAGGCATTGGCGGCCATCACCGCAGGCACGGCCGGGGCCGTGGGCGTCGCGCCGGCAAAGGCCGCGGTCGCGGCAGCCGGCTGCGGGGCGGCGGCAAGTGCCGGTGTGGCGGGAGTTGCTTCGGCCGCCTGGACGGGTGTTATGCCCGAGGATTGCGGCAGCACCGAAACCGTATCGGGCAGCGGCACGGTGAAGCCGGCATCGCTGCCGGCGGCGGTCGCGGTTTCGGTCAGCGCAGGCGTGGCCTTCATCTGCGAGGTCGATTGGCAGCCGCTGAGGGCAGCTGCGCCGACGATCACAGAGATCGCGAAAAGGTTGAATTTTGCTGGCAAGCCGCGCGGGTCCGATTTGTCGGTTGTTAAGAAGTCCTTACACCAGCGATTCCTGGTGGGCAATCGGGACCATCTGGTGGTTTTCGGGTGGCGAGAGCCGGGCTCAGATGCCATATTGTTCTGCATATGTACCGGTCGGTATCCCGGTTTTCGCCGCTTTGCGGAAAGGAGCGCATCATGGAAACGGCATCTTCGATCACAGCCGGCCACGCAGTGTTAGAAACAGTGATCGGCTTCATGGGCATCGCCTGGAGCGAAAAGGGCCTGATCCGGCTCTGCCTGCCCGAAAGGAGCCGCGAAGCAGTGGAGCGCCGGCTGATGCGGCATGCCGGTGTTGCCGCCAGTACCACTGCGAACATTGGGCAGCCGCAATGGGTGGTCGAGCTGATCGCCTCGATCAAGGCGTATGCGTCAGGCGAGGACGTCGATTTCTCCGGCGTGCCGGTCGATCTCGACGGCGTCGACGACTTCCGTCTCGCCATCTACGACGCGGCGCGAAAACTGCATTACGGCGAAACCACCACCTATGGCGAACTGGCCAAGCGCGCCGGCCAAGCCGGCCTGCCGCGCGAAACCGGGGCAGCGCTGGGCGCCAACCCGGTGCCGCTGGTCATCCCCTGCCATCGGATACTAGCCGCGGGCGGCAAGATCGGCGGCTTCTCGGCGCCCGGCGGCTCGGCCACCAAGGAAAAGATGCTGGCCATGGAAGGCGTGCGCGTCGGCCCGCCGCCGGCGGCGCAGGTCTCGTTCGGGTTCTAAGAGCTTGAATGGTATGCCGGCTGGGTATGTTGAGATTCAGGTCAGGCCGCACCGAGAACTATGGTCTTCGAGAACCGGAGCGGAGCGTACTTAATGTACGTGGGCGCCGGAAGCGCAGAAGACCATCGTTCGCAGGCCGGCCTCACTTGAATATCAATATGCCTAATGACGGCGCAGGAAGCGGCGGTGAAAATGGTCGTTCTCGATCCGCTTGCAGAGATAGACCGGGCAGGATTCGGTATCGGCGCTCGGCACATAGGCGCGCTTTCTGACCTCGCCGACATTGCAGAATTGCTGGCTCTGCACATAGCGGTCGAAGAGCGGCAGCCCCGGCACACGCCTGGACTGATAGCGCAGGATGACCGCGCCCTGGCGGGCGATCGTGCCTTGCACCGTGTCGCAGCTCATACGAGTGGGGTCGTAGCGCGAGATCGCCTGCGCCTCGGCGGCCGCCAGCGTCAGGCAGGCGGCAAGCAGAATGGTTTTCACAACCGTTTTCATGACAGTCTCCCAAAACCGGACTAACGCCGTCGGGCGTCCCGATCTTCCCGATTGCTCGACGCTTTCATGCGATTGGGGCGGCCTTTAGGCGGCGCCACCGCAACGCCATTTTTCGAGCCATCTTGTTTTTGGTGCGAAACCCGCCTATATCAGCTCCATTGATATTTCGGCCGATCGATCCGGGCCTCGCGATCTTCGCGTTTGCTGACGTCTATCTCCAAAATCTCGATACAAACCGGCTGAACCTCGGTTCGGTCAAACCAAAGCAAATGCGAGGACTATTCATATGGCAACTGGTACGGTCAAGTGGTTCAATGCCACCAAGGGCTTCGGCTTCATTCAGCCTGATTCGGGCGGTGCGGACGTTTTCGTTCACATCTCCGCTGTCGAGCGCGCTGGACTGTCGACCCTGGTCGAAGGCCAGAAAATCAACTTCGAGATCGAGCAGGACCGCCGCACAGGCAAGTCGTCCGCTGGTTCTCTGAGCAAGGCAGCCTGATTTTGCGATAGCGCGCGCCGGACGAGAGTTCGGGGCGCGCGGCAAGTCACGGATGTACTGACGGTCGCGCGAGAAGCGCGCTGGAGCGGAAAGACCCGACAAGCTGGATCAGCAGATAGCTGCCGGCCCGGACTTAAAGCTCCGATCAGGCTACCGAAAATGGGAAGGCGGGATTTATCCCGCCTTTTTGTTTGTCTGGAATTGGACGATGGCCATGCTATTAGTTTCGCCCCATGACCAAGCTCGAACAGATTGAAAGATCCATCGCAGCCCTGAACACCACAGAACTAAAGGCCTTTGCCAAATGGTTCGCAGCGTATCAGGCAGAGGTGTGGGATATGCAGATCGAGGCGGACGCCAAGGCTGGCCGGCTGGATAAGTTTGCCGAGCAGGCTTTGGCTGAACTTCACGCGGGCCGAGTTCGCCCTCTTTGAATGCGCGCTACGGCCGAAGGCCGCAAGCCCAACCGGGCATCGCGCCCGTTGGCGTCCCGTCCGGAACGAGCCGCGAAGCGGCGGCAAGCGTGAGGACAAAATCAGCGCCGCAGATGCAGCGGCACCACCTTGTTGTCGGCGCCAAGCAGCGCCTCGATCGACAGCGGCTCCCGGTTGAAGATCGTGCCGGCCAGCGCCGGGCGGCCGAGATGGAACCCCTGTAGCAGGTCGACGCCGCCATCCAGCGCGACGCGCAGATGCACGGATTGCTCGATGCCTTCCACCAGCACCTTGGCGCCGCGATCGTGCAGCGACGAGACGAGCGGCCGGAAGAAGCGCTCGGCGGCAGCGTGGCGGCAGAATTCGGCGAACCAGCCGCCGTCGATCTTCACAATATCCGGTTGAAGCAGGCTCATCCGCTCCGCGGTCGAGTGGCCGGTGCCGAAATCGTCGATGGCGATGCGGATGCCGTGGCGCCGCATCTCGCGCACCAGCGGAGCCAGCACATTATCGTCGGCCGCCTGTTCGGTGATCTCGCAGACCAGCATGGCGGCATGCAGGTCGAGATCGCCGAGATGCCGCGTCATCAGCCGGATCTCGGCCAGCGCCCGCCCGAGATGATCGTTGATCATCGGGTTGTAATTGAAGAACAGGTCGAGCCCGTCGGCGCCGATGTTGCGGAAGTTTTTCAGATGCAGCATCCGGCACATCGTCTCGACAAACAGGCGGTCGCCCGGCGCAACACTGTCGAAGAACATGGCCGGTGCAACCGGCATGGAAGCGCGCTGCGGTTCGATCAGCGCCTCGACGGCAACCGCGGCCAACGCGCCGCCGCGTGGCGCAAAGATCGGCTGGTAGGCGCTCTTCAGCCGGAACGCGCCGTAGACGCCGTATTCGATGCCGACCTCGTCGGCAAAGATCGCTTCGCCGATATCGCGACGCCTCTCGCGCTGCCCGGTCATGGCCCGGTCCTGCGCCCGAACACCCTGCCCGGCCGCGCTGGAGGCGCTGCAGTCGGGCCGGCAGGCGTCTTGCCAGGCTCGGCCGCCGCGACAGATGGCTGCCCATCCTTGCCGAAAGCGCGAAAGCTGGTCGGCGCCAGTTCCGGCTTGGCCAGCACGAAGCCCTGCACCATCGATGCGCCGGATTTCTCGGCCAATTCAAGCTGCCAGCCTTCCTCGATGCCTTCGAACACCGTGCGGATGCCCTGTAGTTCGAAGTTCGTCACCATGGCAGTCAAGAGGGCAAAGCCGGCGCCGGATTCCATGAGCTGCGTGATCCAGTGCGCATCGAATTTGACGATGTCGGGCTTGAGCTCCTTGATGCGGTTGATGTCGGATTCATCGGCGCCGTAATCGTCGACGGCAATGCGAAAGCCATTGGCCCGCAGCGCCTCGACAAAGCTGTAGAGCGTTTCCTGCGACGCCGACTTCTGCTCGGTCACCTCGCAGACGATGCGGCGCGGATCGATCCCGGCTTCGTGCAGCACCAGCCGCATGTCGCGCAACGCGTTGTCGGCGATGGAGCGCTCGGTAAACACCGACGGATCGAAATTGACGAAGATCGAGGCTTCTTGCGGCAGGCAGGCGCCGGCGTTGAGCAAATGCAGCGTGCGCGTCAGCGCCTCGATGTGCAGGCGGTCGCCGGCCGGACAGGTGCGGAAGAAGTTCATCGGCGATTGCGGCTCGCCGTCACGAAACGGCCGGATCAGCCCCTCGAACGCTGCGATCGAGAGCTTGCCGTCCTTGAAGGCGAAGATCGGCTGAAAGGCGCTCTGCAGCGTGTAGGGACCCCAGACACCTGAAGCGGTGCCGTCATCGTGACGGATGATGTGGGCAAGCCCGGTGCTGCGCGACAAGGGTCCCTCGCTCCGCGAGACAGGCGAAATGGCTGGCGATCCTGCCGTCAAAGGTTTTAGCGGCCGTTGATGAATTTATTCTTGCCGGGGATAAGCCTATCGATTGCCGAGCCCGCAGCGCAGAGCGAAACGGTCATGCACGCGCTCCAAAAGCCGATCTTCACAGGTCCTTGACCCCTGGCTCATCCGACAATGCTTGCACTTGCCGGGTCGATGCGACATGAGAAGCGCCGCAGCTGTTTGCGGTTGCGCCGACCCCTCTGGAGATATCTGGTCATGGCCTTTCTTGCCGACGCCCTTGCCCGCGTAAAGCCTTCCGCCACCATCGCGGTGACGCAGAAAGCCCGCGAGCTGAAAAATGCCGGCCGCGACATTATCGGCCTCGGCGCTGGCGAACCGGATTTCGACACGCCCGACAACATCAAGAATGCGGCGATCGAGGCGATCCGCCGCGGCGAGACCAAATACCCGCCGGTTTCGGGCATCGCGCCGCTGCGCGAGGCGATCGCGAAAAAATTCAAGCGCGAGAACAATCTCGACTACAAGCCCGAGCAGACCATTGTCGGCACCGGCGGCAAGCAGATCCTGTTCAACGCCTTCATGGCGACGCTGAACCCAGGCGACGAGGTCATCATCCCCCGCCCCTATTGGGTCAGCTATCCCGAAATGGTGGCGATCTGCGGCGGCACCTCGGTGTTCGCCGATACTTCGATCGACAATGGTTTCAAGCTCACTCCCGCCGTGCTGGAAAAGGCGATCACGCCGAAGACCAAATGGCTGTTGATGAACTCGCCGTCGAACCCGTCCGGCGCCGCATACACGGAAGCCGAGCTGCGCGCGCTGGCCGACGTGCTCTTGAAGCATCCGCATGTCTGGACACTGACCGACGACATGTACGAGCACCTGACCTATGGCGACTTCGTCTTCAGGACGATCGCCGAGGTCGAGCCGAAACTCTACGAGCGCACGCTGACCATGAACGGCGTCTCGAAAGCCTACGCCATGACCGGCTGGCGCATCGGCTATGCCGCGGGTCCCGTCCAGCTGATCAAGGCGATGGACATGATCCAGGGCCAGCAGACCTCGGGCGCCTGCACCATCGCGCAATGGGCCTCGGTCGAGGCGCTCAACGGCCCGCAGGATTTCGTCGCCAGGAACAAGGCGATCTTTCAGGGCCGTCGCGACCTCGTCGTGTCGATGCTCAACCAGGCGCGCGGCATAACCTGCCCGTCGCCGGAAGGCGCCTTCTATGTCTACCCGTCCTGTGCCCAGCTGATTGGCAAGAAGACCAAAGCCGGCAAGATAATCGACACCGACGAGACTTTCTGCTCCGAATTGCTCGAAGGCGAGGGTGTCGCAGTGGTGTTCGGCTCGGCCTTCGGCCTCGGCCCCAACTTCCGGATCTCCTACGCCACGTCGGAGACGCTGCTGGAGGAAGCCTGCACCCGCATCCAGCGGTTCACGGCATCGCTGACCTGAACTGGCGGCACCGAGACATGAAACCCGGCTTCGAGCCGGGTTTTTGTCAGGAGCAGACCTCAGCCGCCATACTGCTCGCTGGTGACCGCTTCCATCCAATCGGCATGGACGCCGTCCAGCGCTTCCTGCATGGCGACGTGGGTCATTGTCGTCTTTGGACCCGCGCCGTGCCAGTGCTTCTCGCCGGGCTCGAACGAGATCACGTCGCCCGCCTTGATCTGCTGGATCGGCCCGCCCCATGTCTGCGCAAGGCCGGCCCCCGCAGTGACATAAAGCGTCTGCCCCAGCGGATGCGTGTGCCAGTGGGTGCGCGCACCGGGCTCGAAGCTGACCAGCGTGGCTCTGAGCCGGGCCGGCGCTTCCTTCTCGATGATGGGCGTCTGCAACACGCGGCCGGTGAAATACTTCTCCGGTGCGATGATGGTCGGCACGCTGCCGCAGGCAATGATCTTCATCTCTGGTGATCCCTAAGTTTGGCAGAAGCTACCCTGCTCCGGTGCCGGCTACCACCCCAGCCGGGGCCAGAACAGGCCGGCACGTACGCGATAGTCCGCGTAGGCTCCGGCCAGCGGCGTGCGCGAAAATTTCTTCTCTTCGTCCAGTGCCGCAAACACATAGAGGATAGCGATCCCGGCGACCGGCGCCACCGCCCAGATCGACCAGGTCGCGATCCCCCAGCCGATCCAGAAGACGATGTAGGACGTATAGAAGGGGTGGCGGACATGGCCGTAGGGGCCGTGGGTCAGCAGGCTGTGCGGATCGTCGGGTGCGAAGACGAAGCGCAGCCGCACCTTGCGCGACGTCACGATCGCCCACCAGAACAGGGCAGAGCTCGCCAGTTCGACGGCAAGTCCGGTGATCTTTGCCGAACCCGGCTGCGATTGGATCCAAAGGATGGCGAGAAAGAACAGCGCCGTGGCGATGACCGCCGCCGAAATCACCATGGCGCCTGGCGACATCGCCTGCGATTGGAAATGCGCCCGCATCGACCAGACATATTGGCCAAGCATCGCGATGCTGCAGATCGAGACAAGAAGATCGAGGACTGATTCCATTGTCGGGATTCCGCGCGTGATTGCCATGGAGCCAGCGATCGTGCCGGCTATCTCTTTAGAAATCCTTTCTTAACCACATGTTTAAAGAACATATAGAGCCAGCGATGCGATGTTGGCGGTCAGGCAAATCTCAAGGTCTAATCCAGCATGAGCATCACTCACCGCACCATCCGCACGCCGCAGGCCGACTTGCGCCTCAGCCAGTCGTCTGGGTCCGGCATGCCCATCGTCATGATCCATGGCTCGGGCAGTTCGCGCGCCGTGTTTGCCCGTCAGTTCGATAGCCCGCTTGCCGACGCCCATCGGCTGATCGCCTTCGACCTTCCCGGCCACGGCGAGTCCTCCGATGCCCGCGACCCGGCGACCGCCTATACGATTACCGGCCTTGCCCAGACCACAGCCCGGCTTCTCGACGCTTTGGGCATCGGCCACGCCATCATCTTCGGCTGGTCGCTCGGCGGCCATGTGGCGGTCGAACTTGCCAGCTTCCACCATGCGGTGAACGGCCTGGTGCTGACCGGAGCGCCGCCGGTGTCGAGGGGGCCGTTCGGTATGCTGCGCGGCTTTCACGCAAACTGGGACATGCTGCTGGCCTCCAAGAAGGTCTACTCCGAACGCGACATCGAGCGCTTCGAGGCGCTTTGCTTCGGCGATACCGCCAGTCCGTCTTTCCGCGAAGCCATAAGGCGCACCGACGGCAGGCTTCGCGCCGGCGTGGCGCGCAGCATGTTTGCCGGCAAGGGCGCCGACCAGAAACAGGTGGTCGAGCACGCCCCGTTCCCGGTTGCGGTGATCAATGGCGAGCATGATCCGCTGGTGCGGCTGAGTTACTTCGAGACGGTGGCCTATGGCTCGCTGTGGGAACAATGCCATGTCATATCAGGCGCCGGCCATGCACCGTTCTGGGAACGCCCAGACCTGTTTAACCCGCTGTTGTCGCGCTACGCCGAGACGGTGGTGAAGCAAAGCGCAGCCAGGCCGGCGCGCCGCACCCAGGCCCGCTGAAATCTACCGGCGGTTCTGACCCCGGCTCTCGCTCCGTCCGTCTGGCGGCGGCGCGATTTCTATTTTCCTTGCCCTGCCGGCTAACCCGTGGGACGATGGGTTGGGCAGGTGGCTAAATGAAAACAACCCCGCCCGCGACGGTCGAACAGGCCGGCCGCCGCTCACGACAGGGTGCGATCGGCGCAAAACCGTTTCCACTTTTGCTGATCGCACTCCAAGGGCAACGCCTGAGTGGAGGTCAGCCATGGGTACTCGCGCCGGAGGACGACGCACGGGACCGAAATGCACTGCCATAGTCGGTCCCTTTGCAAGCGGTAAGACGACACTTCTCGAAGCCATCCTCGCCCGTACGGGCGCCATCCCCCGCCAAAATCCCGTTTCATCGGGAAGCACCGTTTCCGATCATTCGCCCGAAGCGCGGGCGCACGCCATGAGCGTCGAGGCGACCTTTGCCACCACCGAATTCATGGGGGAGCAGATTACCTTCGTCGACTGTCCCGGATCGATCGAATTCTCCTTCGAGGCCGAGCCGGTGCTGGCAGCCTGCGATCTCGCGGTGGTCGTCGCCGAGGCCGACGAGAAGAAGATCCCAGCCTTGCAGCTCATCATGCGCAAGCTCGACGATCTCGGCGTGCCGCGCATCCTGTTCCTCAACAAGGTCGACAAGGCAATCGCCGGCGTACGCGATACGCTGAAGATGCTGCAGCCGACGAGCGCGGCGCCGCTGTTGCTGCGCCAGATTCCGCTGCGCAAGGACAATGTGGTGATCGGTTCGATCGACCTGGCGCTGGAGCGCGCCTACATCTACCGCGAATATGCCGAAAGCCAGGTTGCCGAAATTCCAACTGACGACAAGGCGCGCGAACTGGAGGCTCGCTTCTCCATGCTGGAGACGCTTGCCGACCATGACGACCAGTTGATGGAGCAGTTGCTGGAGGAGATCGAGCCGCCGAAAGACGCGGTCTTCGACGATCTGTCCGCCGACCTGCGCGCCGGCGCCATAACGCCGGTGCTGATCGGCACCGCCGAAAAAGGCAACGGCGTGCTGCGCCTTTTGAAGGCGATCCGCCATGACGCACCGGATGTCGAGGCGACGCGCAAACGGCTCGGCGTCCCCGACGGCAATCACACCGTGGTCCAGGTGATGAAGACCATCCACACCGCGCATGGCGGCAAGCTGTCCGTGTCGCGCGTACTCTCCGGCCAGATCGCCGATGCAGCCGAACTCTATTTGTCGAATGGCGAGACGGCGAAGGTCTCCGGCATCTACAAGATGCTCGGCAAGGACCAATCCAAGCTCACCGCTGCCAAGGCCGGCGACACGGTGGCGTTGGGCAAGCTGGACGAGGTCAAGACCGGCCAGACGTTGAGCTCCACGAAGGGCGGTATCAAGCCGCTGGTCACGCTGACGCCGCCGCAGCCGGTCTTTGCCTTTGCCCTGCGGCCGAAGGAGCGCAAGGACGAGGTCAAAATGTCGGCGGCCATCCAGCGCCTGGCCGAGGAAGATCCCTCGCTCACCTTGCGCCACAACCAGGACTCGGCCGAGACCGTGCTGTCCGGCCATGGCGAGATGCATCTGCGGGTCGTGCGCGAGCGGCTGGAAGGCAAGAATCAGATTCCGGTCGAAGGCCATGCGCCTGCCGTCCCCTATCGCGAGACGATCCGAAAGACGGTCCAGCAGCGCGGCCGCCACAAGAAGCAGTCCGGCGGCCATGGCCAGTTCGGCGATGTGGTGATCGAGATCAAGCCGCTGCCGCGCGGCTCCGGCTTTCAGTTCTCGGACACCATCACCGGCGGCGTCGTGCCCAAGACCTACATCCAGTCGGTCGAAACCGGCGTGCGCGATTATCTGAAATCCGGCCCGCTCGGCTTCCCTGTCGTCGATGTCGCCGTCAACCTCTCCGACGGCTCCTACCACGCCGTCGATTCCTCCGACATGGCTTTCCAGATGGCGGCCAAGCTGGCCATGAAGGAAGGCATGGCGGCCTGCTCGCCGGTGCTGCTCGAGCCGGTCATGAAGGTCGAGATCGTCACGCCGTCCGAAGCCACTTCGAAGATCATTGCGCTGATCCCGCAACGGCGCGGTCAGATCCTTGGCTACGACGCGCGGCCTGACTGGCCGGGATGGGATGTCGTGGAGGCGACCATGCCGCAGGCCGAGATCGGCGACCTGATCGTCGAACTGCGCTCGGCGACCTCCGGCGTCGCCAGCTATCGTTGCGCCTTCGATCACATGGCCGAGCTGACCGGACGGTTGGCCGACGAGGCGATGAACGCCAACGGCAAGGCTGCCTGACAGGCCGAAGGATGATCCGCACAAAAAACGGCGCCCGGATGATCCGGACGCCGCTCTTATTGCGGACCGTCTTCTTGGGAGGAAAACGGCAGGTGCGCCGCACGTATCCGCCGCGCCATACGGCACTGGCAGACGAATAGGTTCGGACGCGGTAGCCGCCTGAGCCCGGATCTTCCGAGTGATGCCCCCATCTCCCGGTCGAACCACACCGCGTCCTATGATCTGCTTAAACGATGAATCGCGCCTGCGGCATGTTACCTGAGGTTACATGTCACTGTTACGCGGCGATTTTGCTCGATTTTTCGCTGGCTACGGCAGGCCCGGAAACAAAAAAGCCGGATCAATGAAGATCCGGCTGAGTTTGATTGGAAGTGCCTGTTAAGGCTAACCTCCAGAGGGGAACACTCGAGGGCGCTAATGGGAGGAGAACGCGCCCAGGAGATGATCTATATATGTGCTGTTCATGCCCAAGAAACAAGCATCTATTTTGCAACACACGCATGCAAAAAGGTACAGGCTGTGGTCTAACCCGTGTCTAGGGGCCATAGGACCACGAAAAGTTGCCAAATGAATAGCGCGACCGTGCTGTTGCCTTCGCAGAACCGCAAGTCGGGCTGATTCTCGCGCTCGCGGGCAAAAAGCCGAATGACGTTGAATCGGGCAGCAGGCGTTTATTTTTGCGGCAGCGGGATGGGAAGGGTCGGCCGGAAGAAGGGAGACCTGACATGCGGACACCTCAGGCGATCGCCGGCAGCGCGGTCTTCTTCATCGCCGCACCTTGTGTCGTCGCCCGGCTGGTGCCCTGGCTGCTGACGGACCGCTACCGTCTGCCGCTGTCGACGGTGCCCGGCTTCTTGCCGGCTGGCTCCCTCCTGATCGTCGCGGCCATCGCCCTGCTCGTCCATTCCTTTGCCCGCTTCGCGCTCGAAGGCCTGGGCACGCCGGCGCCTGTCGCGCCCACCGAGAGACTGGTGATCGGCGGCGTCTACCGCCATGTCCGCAACCCGATGTACGTCGCCGTGCTGTCGATCATCCTCGGCCAGGCGTTGCTGTTTTCAAGCTGGAGCGTCGCTGCCTATGCCGCCATCGGCGCGATCGTCATGGGCTCTTTCGTCAGGTTCTATGAGGAGCCGACTCTCGCCCGCCGCTACGGTGGCGAATACGAGACCTACCGCCGCAATGTTCCCGGCTGGCTGCCACGGCTGACGCCTTGGCGGAGGTGACCAGCACCTCCCAAGGCCATGTTTAAAATGACCAGCTGCGCGCTTTGGCGATGATGAAGTCGCGGAAGACGTGCAGCTTGGCCTGGTTCTTCATTGCATCGGGATAGGCGAAATAGGTGTCGAAGGACGGCACCTCGGTCTCCGGCAAAAGCTGCACCAGATCCGATTCCTTGGAGATCACGTAGTCGGGCAGCATGGCGATGCCGGCGCCGCCCTGCACGGCGCGCTTGATCGACAAGATGTCGTTGATCTGCAGCGTCGGCACCCTTTGCCCACCGTCGAAATCGCCGATCGTTTCCAGCCAGTTCAGCTCCGACAGATGCGACGGCACCGGCACACCGAAAGTGACGATGCGATGGTTCTTCAGATCGGCGACCGAGGTCGGCTTGCCGTGCTTGCCGACATAGGACGGCGAGGCATAGAGGTGGAAATGCACGGTGAACAGGCGGCGCTGGATAAGGTCGGGCTGCTGCGGCTGGCGCAGCCGTATCGCGCAGTCGGCCTGACGCATGGTGAGGTCGAGTTCCTCATTGGCCAGGATCAGCTGCAGGCTGATTTCCGGATAGAGCTCGATGAATTCCTGCACCCGCTCGGTCAGCCAGCCGGCGCCGAGCCCGACGGTGGTCGTTACCCTCAGCACGCCGGAGGGCCGGTCC
Organism: Mesorhizobium sp. M0077; assembly: GCF_040322955.1. Classification (NCBI taxonomy): domain Bacteria; kingdom Pseudomonadati; phylum Pseudomonadota; class Alphaproteobacteria; order Hyphomicrobiales; family Phyllobacteriaceae; genus Mesorhizobium; species Mesorhizobium sp. M0077. The sequence goes on along the minus strand of NZ_JAMYUL010000001.1, from coordinate 697,357 downwards.
TTTGCCTCGGTCAGCTTCGACTTGATGGTCTCCAGCTTCATCAGCACGTCATGCGCCGTGCGGAACAGCATTTCGCCCTGCTCGGTCAGCACCAGGCCGCGGGCATGGCGATTGAAAAGCGGCACCCCGACGTCATGCTCGAGCGCGCTGACCTGGCGTGAAATCGCCGATTGCGACAGGTGCAAAGTCTCGGCGGCATGGGTAAACGACCCAGCCTCCGCCGCTGCGTGAAACACGCGAAGCTTGTCCCAGTCCAACGCCATTGAATTCCCCTCGTTCTGTTCTTGGCGTCTGAATGAAAAATCAGGCTTTTGAACGGCTTGCGACGCCGTCTTGATAGATATTATTCCGCCGCTTCGCGGTGCACCTCGATGCCGGCCAGGTATTTTTCCGCCTCGAGCGCGGCCATGCAGCCGAGCCCGGCGGCGGTCACCGCCTGACGGTAGATATCGTCGGTCACGTCACCGGCGGCGAACACGCCGGGAACGTCCGTGCGGGTCGAATTCGGCGCCGTCCACAGATAGCCGTTCGGCTTCTGCTTCAGCTTGCCGACAAACAATTCCACCGCCGGCGCATGGCCGATCGCCACGAAGACGCCGTCCACCTGGAGGTGGGTGACCTCGCCGGTCACCGCATTTCTGAGCTTCAGCCCTTCGACCGAAGGCGGCAGCGGCGTCTTGCCGGGCCGGCCGGTGATCTCGTCGACGATCGTGTCCCAGATGACTCGGACATTGTCCTTTTTCAACAGCCGCTCACGCAGGATGCGCTCGGCGCGGAAATCGTTGCGCCGGTGGATGACGGTCACGCTCTTCGCCAGATTGGAGAGATAGAGCGCCTCCTCCACCGCCGAATTGCCGCCGCCGATGACAGCGACATCCTTGCCGCGATAGAAAAAACCATCGCAGGTGGCGCAGGCCGACACGCCGAAGCCCATGAAGGTCTGTTCGGTGGGGATGCCCAGCCATTTCGCCTGCGCGCCGGTGGCAATGATCAGCGCGTCGGCCGTGTAGGTGGTGCCGGAATCGCCCGTGGCGCGGAACGGCCGCACATTGAGGTCAACCTCGGTGATGATGTCGTTGATGATATCGGTGCCGACATGCTCGGCCTGCTTCAGCATCTGCTCCATCAGCCACGGGCCCTGGATCGGATCGGCGAAGCCCGGATAGTTTTCGACATCGGTGGTGATCATCAGCTGCCCGCCCTGCTGCAAGCCTGCTACGAGCATCGGCTTGAGCATGGCGCGCGCGGCGTATACTGCGGCGGTATAGCCGGCCGGGCCGGAACCGATGATAAGGACAGGCGCGTGCTTGGTGGTCATCTAAAGCCTCTGCGGGGCAGACAATCGAGTGTGCCTTGGAAAACGACGTGAAATGTTGCTGGTAATGTAAGGGTTGCCAACCACACCAGCAAGACGATCAGGCAGTCGTCCCCGGAAAGCTTCGGCCTACAGGCATATTCGCGCAATGGCCGCTTTCGTTACGGTTGCGAAATCGCCCGACCAAAGGGCTGGCATCGACACAAAAGTCGTTTAAGGACGAGAGCGCGAAAGATTCTTGCGCTAAGCCGAGACCGCCATGCCCCTGAAAGCCGACCTCGACGCCATCGACTGGAAGATTCTGCGCGAGCTTCAGGCCGACGGGCGCATGACCAATGTCGAACTGTCGAGCCGTGTCGGCATTTCCGCCCCGCCCTGCCTGCGCCGTGTCCGGCGGCTGGAGGAAAGCGGCATCATCAGAGGCTATCGCGCCTTGCTCAACGCGCCGGCGCTCGGCATGGATGTCGTCGCCTTCTGCCTGATCGGCCTGCATCACCAGGCCGACGCGGAACTCAAAACCTTCGCCGAGCGCACTCGCGGCTGGCCGATCGTGCGCGACGCCTGGATGGTCTCGGGCGAATCCGACTTCCTGCTGCATTGCGTGGCGAGTGATCTCGGCACCTTCCAGACCTTCGTCATCGAAGAACTGGCTTCGGCGCCGAATGTCGACACGGTGCGCACCGCGCTGACCATCCGCCGCGTCAAGGACGAAGGGCTGGTGGCGTTCAGCGCCCCATGATCGTCCTAGATTCGGGCGAGCGACTCGATAGCCCCCAAAAGCCATACCAGATCATCGGGGTTGCGCAGCGGCAGAACCTCGAAGCCCGGCTCATTACTTCCCTCGCCATCCACCAGCCAGCCGCGCGGCAGGCCGGCACGTTGCCCGGCCTGCATATCCGCGGGATTGTCGCCGACGATCAGCGAGCGTTTGAGATCGAGGCCGAGGCGCTGCTGGGCCTCGAGCAGCATGCCCGGATTGGGCTTGCGCATCGGATGGTCGGCGACCGCCAGCGGACCGCTGCCCGCCTCGTGGTACGCGCAGGCCAGAACCATGTCGACGAAGGCATCGCCGGCGGCAAGCAGCTTGAGAACCCGGCCGTTGACCGCGGCAAATTCCTTCCAGCCGAAATAGCCGCGCGCGACGCCTGACTGGTTGGTGACGATGACCACCGGGATGTTGCCCCGGTTGGCGGCGGCGATGACCGGCACGATGCTGTCGCGCAGCGCCATTTTGGCTGGATCGTCGGGATAGCCGGTGTCGACATTGATGGTGCCGTCGCGGTCGAGGAACAGCGCCGGCGCGTTGGCTGGAAACACCCGCGAACCCACCCGCTCAACCCACAGGCCGGGTTCAGCCAGCGGGTATGGACCGTAGGCCCCGGTGTCAGCCATTCGACAGACGGTCTTCCACCACCTCGCAGAGATAGTGGTAGAGGCAGAGATGTCCCTGCTGGATGATCGGCGTCGAGGTCGAGGGCACGTTGAGCAGTATGTCGGTGAGCGGCTTGAGTTTGCCACCGCTGTCGCCGGTGAGGCTGACCACCGTCATGCCCATCATGCGCGCCTGTTCGGCGGCAGCCAGAATGCTCGGCGAGTTGCCGCTGGTCGAGATCGCCAGAAGCACGCCGCCGGCCGCGCCATGCGCTTCGACCTGGCGCGAAAACACGGTGTCGAAGCCATAGTCATTGCCCCAGGCGGTCAGCATGCCCGCGTTGGCCGGCAGCGCGATCACATTGTAGGCCTTGCGCTCCTTAAGGAAGCGGCCGACCAGTTCGGTGGCAATGTGGATGGCGTCGCTGGCCGAGCCGCCATTGCCGCAGACCAGCAGCGCCTTGCCCGAGGAAAGCGCGGCGACGACCGCACTCACAGCACGTTCCATCTCGGCGGTCAGGTCACGCTCGACTGTCGCGGTGATCGCGGCCGCCGAGCGGACCAGATAGTCATTCAGTCCGGACATGAAATCCCTCAGTTGGTACCGCCGCCGGCGCGCAATTTGCCGATCGTGCCGGTGGTGCTCTTGCCGGCGACAAGGTCGACCAGGACGACGCGCCCGCCCGCCTTCTGCACCACATCGGCGCCGACAACGGTCTCGACCGTGTAGTCGGCGCCCTTGACCAGAATGTCGGGCAGAAGCGCCTCGATCAGCGCCAGCGGCGTATCCTCTTCGAACACCACGACCGCATCGACCGAGGCCAGGGCGGCGAGCACGCAGGCACGATCATGCTGATCGTTGACCGGGCGCCCGGCGCCTTTCAGCCGACGCACCGAGGCATCGCTGTTGAGGCCGAGCACCAGCCGGTCGCACTGGCTGCGCGCCGCGTGGAGAAGACTGACATGGCCGGCATGCAATATATCGAAGCAGCCATTGGTGAAGCCGACGCTCAGGCCCTCGTCCTTCCACGCCGCCACCATGCGCGCGGCCGATGCGGCATCGAGGATGGCGTCCTTGTGGGCGGTGGGGCCGTGCGAGCGGAACAGCGCGCCGGTGAGTTCCTCCACGGTCAGCCGCGCGGTGCCGCGTTTGCCCACCACCACACCGCCGGCGGCATTGGCGATGGAGGCGGCCATGACGCGATCGGCGCCCGCGGCCAGAGCCAGCGCGAAGCTCGCGATGACCGTATCGCCGGCGCCCGAAACGTCGAACACTTCGCGCGCCTGGGTGGCGATGTGGCGCGCCTCATCCGCGCCGACCACGCTCATGCCCTTTTCGCTGCGGGTGGCGACGACGAAGTCGAAGCCATGTGCCGAAATCAGCTGGCGTGCCGCCGCGACGATCTCGTCGTCGGCGAAAACCGGGCGACCGACAGCTTCGCCAAGCTCCTTGCGGTTGGGCGTGATGGCGGTCGCGCCGGCATAGCGCGCATAGTCGCGGCCCTTGGGATCGACCAGCACCGGTTTTCCCGCCTCGCGGCAGATGGCGATCAGGTCGGCGGCGACGCCGTCGAGCAAGATGCCCTTGCCATAGTCGGACAGGATGACGATGTCCGCGCGGGCCAGCGCCTCGCGGAAATGCACAATCAGACCCGCCCGTTCCTTGTCGTCGAGCGGCTTGATCTCTTCCTCATCGAAGCGCAGCACCTGCTGATTGAGCGCGCTGAAGCGGCTCTTCGACGACGTCATGCGACCGCGCTCCTGCGCCATATCAGCCGTATCGGCGCCGAGTTCGCGCAGCATGCGCACCAGATTGTCGCCGGCCAGATCGGTGCCGATCACCGATATGGGAATAGCGCTGGCACCCAGCGAGACGATGTTGGCGACAACGTTGCCTGCGCCGCCCATCGTCGAGGTCTCGCCGCGCCCGTGCAGCACCGGGATCGGCGCTTCCGGCGAGATGCGCTCGATGACGCCGTTGACGAAACGGTCGAGGATGAAGTCGCCGACCACCAGCACGGCAACGTCGCCAAAGCGGGCAATGGCGCGGTGCAAAGGTTCGGGCGAAGGCGGATTGTGCTTGATCATGTCACTGGCAATGCGAGGGAAAGGCCGACCTCAATCACGCTGAAAATTGTCAATTTACGGGCCGGATCGTTCATGGCGAAGCCGATATACCGCAAATCCGCGCAGCGCAACGTCAGGGCGGCCGTCAGCTCTTCTGCAACGCGACGTGGACGCCCAGTCCGACCAGCACCGCCCCGCCCGCCCGCTGCAAGATGCGCTGCGCACGGCTGGAGCGCTTCAGCCGGGCGATCACCATGCCTGCCAGCAACACGCAGACAATATCTGCCGAAGAGAACATTAAATTGACGATGGTGCCCAGCACGACGAATTGCAGCCACACCGGGAACCCCGCCGAGGCATCGATGAACTGTGGCAGGAACGCCATGAAGAAGATCGCCGTCTTCGGATTGAGCACTTCGACGGTGATGCTCTCGAAAAATGCCCGGCGCGCCGATTTGCGCTCGATCGCCGGCAGCGCCGTGTCACCGTCCCCGCGCTTGCGGAACAAGGACACGCCAAGCCAGATCAGATAGAGCGCGCCGATGAACTTGACCGCCATGTAGAGCGGCGGCACCGCATGGAAGAGCACCGACAGCCCGGCGGCAGCCGCAAAGACATGGAAATAACCGCCAAGATGGATGCCAAGTGCCGCCGTCAGCCCCGACCAGCGCCCGCGCGCCATGGTCTGCGCGGCGGCATAGAGCATGGCCGGTCCTGGAATATAGGCAAAGATCGCCGTGGTGGCGAAAAACGCAATGAGCAGTTCGGTCGACGGCATTTTTTGTCCCCTAGCTTGCGGGCCTCGATAAAGCGGGCGCTTCGCGGTCTCACTATGTCGTCGTGGTGCTTCATCGACAGCCCGGCTGCCCTCCCTTATAAGGACCGGAATCGCAAGCAACCAGAGGCCTTCATGATCATCGTCACGGGCGGGGCCGGCATGATCGGCTCCAACATCGTCGCCGCACTCAATGCCGAAGGCCATGATGACATCCTCGTCGTCGACGACCTCACCGACGGCCACAAGATCGCCAACCTGGCCGATTTGCAGATAGCCGACTATCTCGACAAGGACGAATTCTTGGCCACCTTGGAAGCCGGCGACCTAGGCCGAGTGGAGGCCGTCTTCCACCAGGGCGCCTGCTCGACCACCACGGAATGGAACGGCAAGTTCATGATGGACGTGAACTACGCCTTCTCAAAGCGGTTGCTGCATGGCTGTCTTTCGCTGCGCATACCGTTCCTCTATGCCTCCTCGGCTTCCGTCTACGGCGGCGGTTCGGAGTTTCGCGAGGACCCCGCACTTGAGCGGCCGCTCAACGTCTACGCCTATTCGAAGAAACTATTCGACGACTATGTCAGGCGCACCGTGTTCGACACCGATCATTCCCAGGTCGCCGGCCTGCGCTACTTCAACGTCTATGGCCCGCGCGAGGCGCACAAGGGCGCCATGGCCTCGGTCGCCTTCCATCTGTTCAACCAAGTCGGGCGCGGCGAAAACCCAAAGCTGTTCGGCGCCCATGACGGCTTCGGGCCTGGCGAACAGAGCCGCGACTTCATTCATGTCGGCGATGTCGCCGACGTCAATCTGTGGCTGTGGAAGCGCGGCTCGAGCGGCATCTTCAACTGCGGCACCGGCCGCGCCCAGCCGTTCCGCGCCATTGCCGAGACCGTGATCGATACGCTGGGCAAGGGGGAGATCGAGTTCATCGAATTCCCCGATCACCTCAAGGGCAGCTACCAGAGTTTTACCCAGGCTGATATGTCCCGCTTGCGCGCAGCCGGCTATAATGGGCAATTCCGCAGCGTGGAAACCGGCGTCAGAGACTATGTCGAATGGCTGAAAGCCCAACGATCCTCGTGATCGGCCCACGCTGGGTGGGCGATATGGTCATGGCTCAGTGCCTGTTCTCGGCGTTGAAGGAGCTCCATCCCAACGCCGCCATCGACGTGCTTGCCCCGGCCTGGGCGGCCCCGCTGGTCAAGCGCATGCCCGAGATTCGCCAGCAGATCGATTTCCCGCTGCAACCCGGCGCGCTCGAATTCATCATTCGCCGCCGCTTCGGCCGCCTGCTGCGCGGCCGCTACGACATGGCCTACGTCCTGCCGGGCAGTTGGAAATCGGCGCTGATCCCGTTCTTTGCCCGCATTCCGCGCCGTTTCGGCAATCTCCGGGAAATGCGCTACGGCCTGCTGACCGACATCGTGCCGCTGCCCGATGCCGTCAAACGGCGCACCGCGCAGGCCTATTTCGGTCTTGCCCAGGGTGGCCATTTCCGGGCGCCGCACCTGACCGTCGATGGCGGCAATCAGAAAGAGTTGCTCGCCCGCTTCGACCTGCAGCCGGGAAAATTCGTCGCCATGATGCCCGGCGCCGAATTCGGTCCGGCCAAACGCTGGCCTAGCGAAAGCTATGCCGGCCTCGCCGGAGAGATGATGGCGAAAGGATTCGAGGTCGCGTTGTTCGGCTCGAAGAACGATCGCGACGTCACCGCCGAGATCGCAGCACTCGCGCCCGGTGTCGTCGATCTGGCAGGAAAGACGCGGCTGGAGGACGCCATCGACCTGATCGCCGCGGCCAGGCTGGCGGTGTCCAACGACAGCGGGCTGATGCATGTCGCGGCCGCCGTCGGCACACCGGTCGTTGCCGTCTACGGTTCGACCTCGCCGGAAAACACGCCGCCGTTGGCTGAACAGCGCGAACTGATCTGGTTGCATCTGTCCTGTTCGCCCTGCCACCGGAAGATCTGCCCGCTCGGCCACCTCAACTGCCTGAAGACGCTGGACGTTGCCCAAGTGGCAGCGGCGGCGGACAGGTTGCTGGAACTCCCGGCCGCCGCATGAAGGTTTTGATCGTCAAGACCTCCTCGATGGGCGACGTCACCCACACCTTCCCCGCCGTCGAAGATGCACGCCGCAAGCGCCCCGATATCGCCTTCGACTGGTGCGTCGAAGAAGCCTTTGCCGCCATCGTCGCGCTGCATCCGGCGATAGCAAAGATCCATACCGTCGCCATCCGGCGCTGGCGCAAGCATCTGTTCAACGCCCGCACATGGCGGGAGGCGACAAGCTTGCGCCGCGCTCTGCAAGCAGGCGAGTACGACCTCGTCATCGATGCGCAGGGGCTGCTGAAATCGGCCCTGGTGGCGAAACAGGCAGCGGCACCAATCGCAGGTTTCGACCGCGCGAGCGCGCGGGAGCACTCGGCAACGTTGTTTTACCAGCGCAAATACGCCGTGCCGCGCAACCTGCACGCCATCGAACGCACGCGCCGGCTGTTCGGGCTGGCGCTCGGCTACGAGCCCGACCTTTCGACCCTGGCATCCGGGATTGTGCCGCCTCCGGGCCGCCTGGCCGGCATCGACGGCAAGACGGCCTTCCTGCTGCACGGCACCAGCCGCGAAGACAAGAAATGGCCCGCCGAAGACTGGATCGAAACCGCTCGCCTGCTGGTTGGTACCGGAATGACGCCGGTCACCACCTGGTCGAACGAGCGTGAGAAGGCGGTCGCCGAGGCAATCGCGAAAGCCGTGCCGTCAACGATCGTGGTGCCGAGATCGCCGCTGGCAGACATTGCCGCGATCCTTGGCCGCTCGACGCTGGTTATCGGCGCCGACACCGGTCTGACCCACCTCGCCAGCGCCTTCGGCCTGCCGACGGTCGCGGTGTTCCTGGCGACCGAGCCGGGTTTGACCGGCCCGCGCGGGCAATATGCCTCAACGCTGCTGGCCGCATCGGGAGAGCACCTAACGCCGGCGAAGGTGGTGGCGGAAGCTGAGAAGCAGCTGGCGCTCAAATCACGAGCACCAGCCTAGAGCCTTTCAGAAGGATCTGAGGTGCTAGATGAACTGCACCTGGACGATCTCGTAACCCCTGGCGCCGCCAGGGGCGTTGACCTCGATGGCGTCGCCGACTTCCTTGCCGATCAGCGCGCGCGCGATCGGCGAGGAGATCGAAATACGGCCCGATTTCACATCCGCTTCCTGGTCGCCGACAATCTGGTAGGTCTTCTTTTCCTCGGTGTCCTCGTCGACCAGCACCACCGTGGCGCCGAACTTGACCTTGTCGCCGCTAAGCTTGGTGACGTCGATCACCTCGGCCCGAGCAATATAGTCTTCCAGTTCGTTGACACGGCCCTCATTGAGGCTCTGCGCCTCTTTGGCGGCATGATATTCGGCATTTTCGGACAGGTCGCCATGCGAGCGCGCTTCGGAGATCGCCTCGATGATGCGCGGCCGCTCCTCCTGCTGGCGCCAGCGCAGTTCTTCCTTCAATGACGCGAACCCCTCGCCTGTCATCGGGACCTTGTTCATGATGCCTGACCTTTCCTGCCGCCACCCCCGCATTTCGGGGAAAGCCTTGTCGATGGGTATAAAAAGAAAACGGGTCCGGCAGCCTCGGGCTAACGGAACCGTTTCACCGCAGTTTTCCCCAATATAGCGATCCTCGCGCGTTTTTCACGCTGAAAAAGCAGGCTTTTTGAAAAATCATGAGCCGATTGTCCAATTGTCGTTACGGCACGTGCAGCGTGTTGCAGTTGCGACAACCAAAAAACCGACTGCGATTGCTCGCAGCCGGCCCAGAGAAGCCGTTGGGGTTGGGTCAGCTTCTCATGAAATGGTAGATCTGTTCGGCCAGCATGCCGTATTCGCGGGAACCTTTGCCGGTCCGCTTCTCGATCTCGGCCAGCTGCGCCTGGGCGCCGGCCAGATCGCCGATCTGCAGATGGGCCTCGCCGAGATATTCGCGCACCAGCGTGTAATCCGGGTTGATGCGGAGCGCTTCCTCGTAATAGCCGAGGCCGACGGTGACACGGCCGGAATGGCGATGCGAATAGCCGAGATAGTTGAGGATGCGTGGATCCTGCTTGTTGGCGGCAAGGCTGAGCACGGCGATCGCCTCATCATAACGCCCGGCCATGGCCAGGTCGTGACCAGCATCGTAGATGTTGTCGTCGTCCAGCATGCCGTACTTCGGCGCGACGCATTTCTGCTTTTTCTTGTCCCAGACCTGCCCCTTCTTGCACTGGGTGGTGGTCTCGGTACCACCGCCACCGCCGCCGGCCGCAAACACCGGAACCGCAAAGAACTGCAGCGCCACAAGCGCCGCAGCCGCCTGGATCAACACTCTTTTATGCATCGAAGCCTCCTTGAGGGATAATGACGATCTTGAGGGAAAATGACGATAATGAAAAGCTAACGCCGGGATGCAGACTTTTCATCCCGGAAACCCGCAGCCGCCGAAACTATTTGTGCGGCCGTGCCTAACCTGAATTCGGTCAAAGGCGGGAGCCAGGGATCAGAACATGACGTGACGCGCGCTGCAAATCCGCTATCATTCGGGAAATGATCAGCGGGGGTGCCCGAGAGTGCAACAGCGCCGTGAGCGGGAATGGGAGCTATCGATCGGCCCGGACACCGTGCGCCTGTTCATTCTCAAGGCAAAGGGACTGAGTGCTGCCGTCAACGAAGACTATGCCGACGGTGCCGAGCATGAGGTCGAGCTCGATGGTGAATCACATGCCAATCACCACCATGACGGTCTGGCGGAGGAAAGCGCGGAAGACCTCACCGAGGAAGAGCTGCGCGAGCTGATCAACGACCTCAACGTCGACGAAGCGGCCGAGTTGATCGCGCTGGCCTGGGTCGGCCGCGGCGACTATGACGCAGCGGAATGGTCCGATGCGGTTGCCGCTGCGCGCGACCGCGCCAACAAGCGCACGGCGAAATACCTGCTCGGCATGCCGCTTTTGGCCGACTGGCTGGAAGAAGGGCTGGAAGCGATTGGCGCGTAACGACGTCGTTACCGTTCGTGATGGGCCGCAGGCAACCTCCGGGCGCTCGCGCCGTTGAGGACGATGGGGCCTGTTGTACTTTCCCGAACATGCAGGGTTGCACTGGTCATGGTCGTCACGGCTCTGCTGCTGACGCCCCTGCTGACGCAAGCCGACGCCAAACAGCGCAAGAAGCATTACACGCCGCTGTCACAGCGGTTGGAGCAGCTGTTTTCACCGCGGGTCGACTCGCATCCTAAGCCGCGCAGCAAACACCGCCAGAAGCCCAGGCCACAGCGGCACATCACGCCAAAGCAGGTGGAACAAAAGACCCCGGATAAAGAGCCCTCGCCCGCCGATGTTCCGGTGCAGCCCTCGCGCGTTGTCCCGCTGCCCGAGGCGCGTCCTTCAGAGGCGCCGAAGACCGGCGCGGCACCGATCGAAAAGCAAAAGGCCGAAGGTCCGAACCCCCTTGGCGCGCCCAACCGGTCCAATGACGATCGATTCAACGAAGAAAAGTCCCGTTTGAAAAAGCAGGCGCGGCCCGGACCGTCAGCCCCGAAGCCGTCGACCGATAAGCAAAGCGAGCCCGAGCCGCCGGCCGCGGTGCCGATTCCGACACAAAAGCCAGACACTTCGGAACCTGAAGCTCAGCCGCTGGCCGTTGCTCCGCAACCACCTGAAAAACCCGATGCCGGCGACAAGAAGATGCTGCCCGATGCGCGCTCGGCCGATGTGCCCGATGCAAAAATGCCGGCGGCGGAAGTCGCCTGTCGCGAGCGGCTGACGGCCCTTGGTGTCGAATTCGAGGAGCATAAGGCGGAAAGCAATCCCGACATCGGCTGCTCGATCCCCTATCCCCTGGTGCTGAAGTCGCTCGGAAAATCCATCGCCATCGGCCCCGCGACCGAACTCAACTGCCCAATGGCCGAGGCTGCAGCCCGCTTTGCCGCCGAAATCATACAGCCGGCGGCGAAAGCCGAGTTCGGAGCTGACCTGAAATCGATTAACCAGGCATCGGCCTTTGTCTGCCGGCCGCGCAACGGCACGCGCCATCTGTCGGAACATGCCTTCGGCAACGCGCTCGATATTGCCAGCTTCACGTTGTCGGATGGCAGAAAGGTCGAAGTCGGTCCAACGCCGCCCGAGAAGGACGGCAAATTCCTCAATGCGGTGCGCAAGGCCGCCTGCGGACCGTTCAAGACCGTGCTTGGGCCGGGCGCGGACCCGGACCATTCCCTGCATTTCCATCTCGATCTCGAACCGCGCCGGAATGGTGGCACTTTCTGCCAGTAATGGCCCTCCAGTGATCGTCATGCCGGTGATGGTCTGGCTGCCGCATTTCGGCCGCAGGCATGAACGTGGACGCTGAGTTTTCCTTTACCCTTGATCGTTAAAATCCCATCGATCAAGGACAGGATTCCGCCCATGGCCGCAATATTTCGCGCCGCCGCGAAGGCAAAAAGCGCAGCGATACTGGCCACCGGTCTTGCGCTGGCCGCCGTTTCGGCTTGCAACACTGGCAGCGTGCTGTCGCTGCAGCCGGCCGTCGATGTCGGCTCGCAGACCGCGGCCGTGCCGCAATATGAAGGCATGCAGAAGCTCGTCCCGTCCAATCCCTATATGACTGCCGCCTATCCGCGCATGGACGAGCCGATGTCGGAGCCGCAGCAGATGCCGGCCAGCGAAACCGATTGCCGTGGCGAGCTGAAGCGCCTTCGCGTCGTCTACACCGATGTCCAGCCGATCCATGAGGGACAGTGCGGCATAGACTGGCCGGTCAAGGTCTCCGCCATCGGCGGCATCCAGATGAAGCCCGCCGCGACATTGACCTGCGACATGGCCGCAAGTTTCGCCGCCTGGACCAGCAACGAACTGGTTCCTTCCGCCCGCTGGCGCTATTTCTCGGGCGTCAAGACCATCCACCAGGGCTCAAGCTATTCCTGCCGCAACATCGCCGGCGAAGGAGTCCTGTCCGAGCACGGCAAGGGAAACGCCCTCGACGTCATGAGCATCGAGCTCAACAACGGCGACGACATCGACGTGCGCAAGCCCGGCCTGTTTGCCTTCCGCACCCGCGGTTTCCTCAACAATGTGCGCGCCGACGGCTGCCAGTATTTCACCACCGTGCTCGGTCCCGGCTACAATTACGATCACCGCAACCATTTCCATTTCGACATCAAGAACCGCAAAAGCGGCTACCGCGCCTGCCGCTAAGGCGTTTCACCGTTCAGAAATCAGTCGGGATTGGCGTTCCCGGTGGAAGCGATGATTTGCTCGGCCACCAGATCCTGGATGCGCCAAAGGTTCCTGTCGCGGATACCGCTCTCTTCCAACTTGCTGACGGTTCGGAACAGGTATTGAGCCGACGAGCCCCAATGCCCGGCAGCCCGCGCCAGCGTGTCGGCAACCTGCTCCAATGGCAGCCGGCCCGCATAGGCCCTGCCGTCTGGCGCGGCGACGAAAGCCAAGGCCCGCAACGGCCCATCCTTGGTCTTGACCTTGATCCAGCATGGCACGTTGGTCGGCGGGTTGGCATCGATCTCGCGGCGCATCAACTGGCCAAGTTGCCCGACATGGTCTTCCGCGGGCAGCCGATAGACGATGCCGTTGCAGCTGCCGCCTCGATCGAGCGCCAGCATCAGCGCCGGCAAATCACGGGTTCCGCGCCAACGGGTCAGCGTCAGGCAGAACGAGCGGTGCCATCCTGGCGCCGTGGCCGGGCGCTGCTCGACATGGGCGAATTCGGGGTTCCAGATCAGCGACCCGTAGGCAAAGACCCATAGCGCTTCAGGCCGATGCTCCGACAGAAGTTGCTCGACAAGACTATCGAACTCCGCGTCTGTATGCTCGGTTGTTCCGGGCTCGGGACCCGGATCCGGTTCGACACGCTCGACCCTTGCGACAAGGTCCGCGGTCAATGCCATCGAGCTGCGACCCACCGGCTTCTTATCCATTGCTGCTCACCCCCGCAAAAACGATGGCCGACGATAGAACGGCTGCTCGCCGCTGGCCATTGATTTCCAGGGTCCGTCAGGCACAGATACCGCACGGATCGAGCCGCTTTCATGAGCCGACGAAGCCTGCAACGACGCGCATTGACCTGGCTCGCCGCTCTTCTGGCGGTCTGGCTGGCCCTCGCCTATGTCGCTGCGCCGGAATTCTGGACGGTTCGCGACCGCGGCTTTCGCACGCAGACTTTCGAGATGGTGACACACACGCCGCAAGGCATTCCGGGCGACCCGATCAATATCGGCCTTGTCGGTACCGAAAAAGAGATGATCCATGCCTTCGCCATGGCCGGATGGGATACGGCCGATGGCGTGACGCTAAAGACCGCGATCGAAATCGGTGAGAGCGTGCTGTTCGATCATCCCTATCCTGACGCCCCGGTCAGCCGGCTGCTGTTCGAAGGCCGCGCCCAGGATCTCGCCTTCGAAAAGCCGGTCGGCGGCAGCGCCGACCGGCGCCATCATGTCCGCTTCTGGCGCAGCGATGCGACCGGCGACGACGGCCGAACGCTCTGGATGGGCTCGGCCAGCTTCGACCGCGGCGTTGGTCTCAGCCACGATACCGGCGCCATCACCCACCATATCGCCCCTGACATCGACGCCGAGCGCGATCTCGTGATCCACGACCTGTCGGCGGCCGGCATGGTGATCTCGGTGAGCGACATCCCGGGCATCGGCGCCACCAGGACCGGACGCAACGGCGGCGGCGATCCCTATTTCACCGACGGCAAGGCTGTTGTCGGGGTGCTCAGGCAATTCCCCTGAACCACTGTCATTTTCCAAAAATCATCGCGGACTATTTTCCTGCGGCCCGCCGCAATGCTATTGAGCCCTGATGCTATACGTCGAAATCGCCACCGTGGTCGTCCTCATCTGTGTGAACGGCCTTCTGTCGATGTCCGAGCTCGCCATCGTGTCGTCGCGCCCGGCGCGGCTCAAGGCGATGATCGACCGCGGCGTCAATGGCGCCGGGCGTGCGCTGACGCTCGGCTCCAATCCCGGCAAATTCCTGTCGTCGGTGCAGATCGGCATCACTCTGGTCGGCGTGCTGTCGGGCGCCTTCTCCGGCGCCACGCTGGGCGACAGGCTTTCGGTGTACCTGGCCTCGACCGGCATGCGCGAAAACATCGCCGACCCGCTCGGCGTCGGGATCGTCGTCGCCATCATCACCTATTTCTCGCTGATCGTCGGCGAGCTGGTGCCCAAGCAGATCGCGCTGCGCGATCCCGAGCGCGTTGCCGCCCGCGCGGCGCCTGCGATGACCATCCTAGCCACCGTCTCCGCGCCGCTGGTGTTCCTGCTCGACATTTCCGGCCGCGCCATATTGTGGCTGCTTGGCCAGCGCGGCGAGAGCGAGGAGAAGGTCACCGACGAAGAGATCAAGATGCTGGTCGCCGAGGCCGAGCATCACGGCACCATCGAATCCGACGAGCGGCGCATGATCGCCGGCGTCATGCGGCTCGGCGATCGCGCCGTGCGCGCCGTGATGACGCCGCGCACCGAGGTCGACTGGATCAATTTGCAGTCCGATGAGGGCGCCATCCGCAAGCTCTTGATGGAGACCCAGCATTCGCGCCTCCCGGCCGGCGATGGCGGCGTCGACGTCATGGTTGGCGTTGTTCAGACGCGCGACGTGCTGGCCGCCCTGCTCGCCGGCCGCGCACTCGATCCGCGCAAGCATGTGCGCGCCGCCCCCATCGTCTACGACCAGGCCGACGCGCTGGATGTGCTGCAGAAGCTGAAGGAATCCGACGTGCCGATGGCGCTGGTGCATGACGAATACGGCCATTTCGAAGGGATCGTCACGCCTGCCGACATTCTCGAGGCCATCACCGGCGTCTTCCGCGCCGACCTTGATGCCGGCGACGAGGAAAACGCCGTCAAGCGCGAGGACGGCTCATGGCTGCTCGCGGGATACATGCAAGCCGACGAGATGGCTGACGTTCTCGGTATCGACCTGCCGGAAAATCGCGATTACGAGACCGTCGCCGGTTATGTGCTGTCGCACATGCACCATCTGCCGGCGACCGGCGAATGCGTCGACGCGCAAGGCTGGCGTTTCGAGGTCGTCGACCTCGACGGCCGCCGCATCGACAAGCTGATCGCCACCCGGCTGCCCAGCGGCCATCGCGAAGTGGTGCGTTGACGCTCTGCCGTCAAAGCGAATAGCGCGCTCAGACCGCGGCTTCGATCGGTTCGGCAAGCTTCGGATTGGAGCGCGAGGCGATCAGGCAACTGGCCACGATCAGGGCCGCTCCAGCCAGCGTGGTCCAGGTCGCCGCCTCGTCGAAGAACAGCCAGCCAAACACGATCGCCCAGATGAAGGCAGAATACTCCGTCGGGATCAGATATTGCGCTTCGGCCCGCGCGTACGACCAGCTCATCAGGAACTGGCCGGAGAGCGACAGCGCCGTCACCCCGGCCAGCGGAAGCCAGAGATTGCCCGGCAGGGCAACCGCGAGCCAGGGAGCGGCGGGGAGAAGGACGGCGGCAACGCACAGGTTCTGGAACAGCATGATCTCGACTGGCTTGGCCACCAGCGCCTGCCGCCGCGAGAGGATCAGATTGTAGGCGTAGAACACCGTCGATGCGAGCACCGCCACCGTGCCAAGCAGGGCATCCCCGGTATAATTCCCTTGCCCGAACTGTCCGGCCATGATGATGACGACGCCGGCGATGCCCGCCAGCGACGCCCAGATCGCCTGGCGCTGTATGCGTTCGCCCAAAAGCAGCGCCGCCAGCAGGAGAGCGAACAGCGGCGCGACGAAACTAAGCCCGATCCCATCCGCTAGCGGCAATCTGGCAAGGCCCCAGAAGAACGACAGCAGAACGATGCCCACGATCACGGCACGCAGCGCGTGTAGCCGCAGCACGGAAGGCGTGGGAAGGGAACGCGGCCCCGCCGCCCAGGCCGTGCCCGCGACCACGCTCGCAAGCATGCTTCGCCACAGCACCGTGTTGTAGACACCGACGGCGATGACCAGGATTTTCATCGCCGCATCCATGGCGGACAGAAGGAAGATCGCAAGTGCACAGACCAGCACCGGGGTCATGGGGGAAACGACGCCTGACGGGCTGGGTAACTTCACGGGGCATGCTCATGTGATGGATCGCAGCCGGATATATCAGGGGAGGACGGCCAGGCCAGATGGCAGGGCCGTGCATATGGCGGTCCAACCGATCTTCGCAGCCCCTCGATTTGAATTCGGTGCGTCGGCAGCGCCTTTCGCTATCGGCCCCAGCCTGCCCTCACCCATGATTGATCCGCTGGACGAATGGCAAAAGCAGCCAAAGCCTCTATATCGATTGTCATGGATGCATCGAACGAACACGCGCTAAACGACGAGCTTCTCCAAGATATCCAGCGCCTGTCCTTCGAGTATTTTCTCAACGAGGCCAACCCTGCCAACGGCCTAGTCGCCGACCGCAACACGCAGGCGTCGCCTGCCAGCATAGCCGCCGTCGGGCTCGCTTTGTCGTCCTATCCCGTCGGTGTCGAGCGCGGTTTCATGACGCGCGATGCCGCAATCGAGCGGACGCTCGCCACGCTTCGCTTCTTCTGGAACGCCCCGCACGGGCCGGAGCCCGATGCCACCGGCTACAAAGGTTTCTACTATCATTTCCTCGACATGAAGACCGGCCGCCGCGTCTGGAATTGCGAACTGTCCACGATCGATACCGCCCTTTTGCTTGCCGGTGTTCTGGCCGCCGGCGCTTATTTCGACGAGGACGATGAGCTCGAACTGGAAATCCGCCAGCTTGCCGATGCGCTCTACCGCCGTGCCGACTGGCGCTGGGCGCAGAACGGCGGCGCCACCGTCACCCATGGCTGGCGGCCTGGAAAAGGCTTTCTCCGCTACCGCTGGGAAGGATTTGACGAGGCGCTGATCCTGTACGTCCTGGGTCTCGGTTCGCCGACCCACTCGCTAACTCCCGAGAGCTACGCGGCCTGGCTGTCCACTTACAAATGGAAGACCATCTACGGCCGCGAGATGGTCTATGCCGGCCCGCTTTTCATCCACCAGTTCTCGCATATCTGGATCGATTTTCGCGACATCCGCGATGCCTTCATGCGCGATCACGACCGGGACTATTTCGAAAACAGCCGCCAGGCGACGTATCTGCAGCGCGATTACGCAATCCGCAATCCGAGGGGGTTCGCGGGCTATGGCGAGAATTGCTGGGGCGTCACCGCCAGCGACGGCCCAGGTCCGATCGCGCGGCGAGCCGATGGACGCCGCTTCTTCGGTTATCTCGCCCGCGGCGCACCGTTTGGCCCCGATGACGGCACGCTGTCGCCATGGGCGGCAATCGCCTCCTTGCCTTTTGCGCCGGAAATCGTGCTGCCGGCGCTGCGCCATTTCCACGAGATGGACCTGCGCGACGGCAACCCTTACGGCTTCACCGCGAGCTTCAACCCGACGATCGCTGCCGACGACGGCCGCGCCTGCGGTTGGGTATCGCCGGACCATGTCGGCATCAACCAGGGGCCGATCGCCCTGATGATCGAGAACTACCGGTCCGACTTCCTGTGGCGATTGATGCGCCGCGTGCCGGCCATCACCACAGGACTGCGCCGGGCCGGGTTTTCCGGCGGTTGGCTGTGACAGGCGGCGATCCTTCGCGCGGGATCGTCAAGGCATCAGCGCGACCTTGCCGGTCCGACTCCACCATCCGGCCAAGGGAGCCGAGAGCGCCTCTTCACGTGAATGAAAAAGGGCGGCGCAAACGCCGCCCTTTGGAAAAATCATCGGTCCTTGGGAGGATAAGGCTCAGGCCGCCTGGGCTTCGCCGGCAATCGCGTCGGCCTGACGCGCTGCCTTGAGCACGCGGGCCCACCAGGCAACGTCGTTGACCAGCGCCGTGGCAGCCTGGTTCAGATGCTCGATCTCCTCGAGCTTCTTCTCGCCCTGGCGCACCGCCAGGAAATCGCTCCAGGCAATGTGAACGGCGGATTTGACCGGCGCCATCTGCAATTCGACCGCGGCAAGACGCAAATGTTCGACAGCGCGCGAGCCGCCGACGCTGCCATAGCCGACGAAACCGGCCGGCTTCTTGTTCCATTCATTGGCGGCGTAATCGATGGCGTTCTTCAGCACGGCCGTCGGGCCATGGTTGTATTCGGCGGCGGTGAAGATGAAGCCGTCGAATTCGGCGACCTTCTTTTGCCAGCGCTGGGCAACTTCGTTCTGCGACGGCGCCCAGGCGGACGAGGCGACCTCGTCGAAGAAGGGCAGCGGCCAGTCGCGCAGGTCGACGGTCTCGACGTCGATGTCGGCATGGGATTTCGCGATCTTGGCGATCCACTGGGCGGGCACATCGGCGAAACGCGCGGCGCGTGTCGAACCGACGACGATGGCGATTTTGGGCTTGGACATGGGGCTCTCCATATATGCAAAAGCTGGTATCGTTTGGATACCGGCGCTATATGAGATACTGACAAATGGCAGCGCAAGGAGGCACCGTTATGTTACTGAGGCACCCGCACAACACCGAAGACTGCCGCGCCGTCTCGGAAATCCTGCAGCGCGTCGGCGACAAATGGACCGTTCTGGTCGTCGGCAAGCTGGGCGGCGGACCGCTGCGTTTCAATGAGTTGCGCGCCGCTGTCGGCGGCATTTCGCAGAAGATGCTGACCACCACCTTGCGCGGTCTTGAGCGCGACGGCTTCGTCACCCGAACCGTGTTCCCGACCATCCCGCCACGCGTCGACTATGAGCTGACGGAGCTCGGCCATGAGCTGCTGGTGCCGGTCGGCGCGCTCGGCGAATGGGCGCGGAAGAACACCTCGCGGGTCCAGGCGGCGCGTGAAAGATTCGATGGCGTGCACGCCTGAAAACCGTTGCTTAGCAATAGTTTACGGATTTTGCCGTCCACGACGCGTACCCGGGTTTAACTGGATCCGCCCTTGCATCGTTGGTCACGCCATGGCGACATAGCTGCAGCGTTTCGTTCGCCGGCGCATCATCATTTTGAGGCTGACGAGGTCTTCCGCTGACGGGCCCTCAGGCCTTTGACGCAGGGTTGCTGCAACACACTGCGCCGCACGTCTCTACCCTTGCAGACCGCTGGGCAGTCCGCTCGTTGCCAACGGTCCGGTCGTGCGTGCAGGCAACGCTTGGAAGCTCTTTCCTGATCTCGGTATAAGCGGTCGTGCCAAGCAGGCAGATCACCGCGACGAGGGCCGCCACGAGCCAGCCGTTCAGCATGTGTTGACGCATTGTCTTCCCTCCGCCGCCCGCAGAATCGGATGTGAAGGCAACCATTGGATGTCGCGCAGCGCATCGCCCGCGCGGGGGATGTTACATAAGCGCAAGCTTGGCAGAATCGACGATGTCAACTTTCGGTTGGAATCGGCTTCGGCTTGCCGTCGCTATCCAGCGCCACCATGACGAAATCGGCGTGGGTGACCTTCTCCATCAGGTCGGAGAGGTAGCGTTGCGCCCAGGCCTCGACCTTGAGCGTCATGGAGGTGCGGCCGACGCGCTCGACATGGGTGTAGATGCACAGCGTGTCGCCGATCTTCATCGCCTTGGCGAAGGACATTTCCTTGACAGCCGCCGTCACCACGCGACCCTTGGCCCGCTCGGCCGCACGGATGCCGCAGGCAAGATCCATCTGCGCCATCACCCAACCGCCAAAGATGTCGCCGGCCGCATTTGCATCGGCCGGCATGGCGAGCGTACGCAAGGTCAGATCGCCGATCGGCCGTCCGTCCGCGTAATGCACCATCTGCCGGATCCCCTGAAACGATTGCCCTCGATCCCCTAGCGTCATGGACCCAAGAGGTCAACGCGACGGGCGAGGCTCCCGGCGCAATGTCGGTTCCATGGCAGCTTTTCCGGCCAGGCGTCTCACGGTCGCATTTTTCACAACGCATGCCGGAAGGCACCGCGACTTCGGAAGCCTGCCGCGGATAGGCTGCAGCCAGTTTTGCGGAGCCGCCGACACCAATCATGCAGACCTATGACTTCATCATCGTCGGCTCCGGCTCAGCCGGCTCGGTTCTCGCCGACAGGCTGTCGGCTTCCGGCCGTTACTCCGTGCTGGTGCTGGAAGCCGGCGGCAGCGACCGCCGCTTCTATGTCCAGATGCCGCTTGGCTACGGCAAGACTTTCTTCGACCCCGCGGTCAACTGGAACTACAAGCCCGAGCCGGACCCCGGCCTTGCCGGCAATGTCGACCATTGGCCGCGCGGCAAGCTGCTTGGCGGCTCCAGCTCGATCAACGCCATGGTCTGGATCCGTGGCGCGCGCGAGGACTTTGACGACTGGCGCGATGCCGGAAATCCCGGTTGGGGCTATGACGATCTGTTGCCGGGCTTCAAGGCGCTTGAGGACAATGAGGCCGGCGCCGACAGATGGCGCGGCACCGGCGGGCCGCTGCATATCACCGACACGACGAACGCCGTCCATCCGCTGACCAGGCGCTACCTCGCAGCCGGCCAGCAGGCTGGGCTGCCGCTCAACCCTGACTTCAACGGCGCCGCCCAGGAAGGCGTCGGCGTCTACCAGATCTCGACCAGGAATGGCCGCCGCATGTCGGCCGCGCGCGCCTTCCTGCGCCCGGCGATGAAGCGCGCGAATGTGCGCGTCGAAGCCAATGCGCTGGCGACCAGAATCCTGTTCGAGGGCAAGCGAGCCGTCGGCATCGAATATCTGCAGAACGGCGAGACCAAGACGGCGCGGGCCGGCCGCGAGGTGATCCTGTCCGCCGGTTCGATCAACTCGCCGCAGCTGCTGCAACTGTCCGGCGTCGGCCCCTCGTCACTGCTCAAGGGGCTTGGCATCCCGGTCGTCCACGGCAACGAAAATGTCGGCGCGCATCTGCAGGACCATGTCGGCATCAACTATACCTTCAAGGGAAACGTGCCGACGCTCAACCAAATCCTGCGGCCCTGGTGGGGCAAGCTGCTGGTCGGCATGCGGTACATCCTCACCCGCTCCGGCCCGCTGTCGCTGTCGATGAACCATGGCGGCGGCTTCTTCCGAACCGACCTGGCGTTTTCGCGCCCCAACATGCAGCTTTATTTCCAGGCTTTCTCGACCGTCATTCCGAAGAGCGGCGAGCGGCCGATCCTGACGCCGGATCCGTGGCCGGGCTTTTCCATCGGCCTCTCCAACTGCCGCCCGTCCAGCCGCGGCGAGATCATGATCCGCTCCAGCAATCCGCTGGACTATCCCAGGATCGTCGCCAACGCCTATTCCACCAACGCCGATGTCGACGAGATGCTGGCGGCGGTGAAATTCGTGCGCAAGATAGCCTCGATGCCCGCCATGGCCGAGATCATCACTGAGGAGGTTTTGCCGGGCCCATCGATCCAATCGGATGCCGATCTGATCCAGGATTTCAGGAAGCGCTCAGGCACCGTCTATCACCCGGTCTCGACGTGCCGCATGGGGCCGGGCGCCGGGGCCGCCGTCGTCGACCCGCGCCTGAAAGTGCACGGGCTCGCAGGTCTGCGTGTCATCGACGCCTCGATCTTTCCCGCCAACATCACCGGCAACACCAACGCCGCCTCGGTCATGACCGGATGGAAGGGCGCCGAACTGGTTCTGGAGGACCAAAAATGAAGATCACCGACGTCAAGACCTGGGTAGTCGGCAACCCGCCGCCCGGCATCGGCGGCAAGTATTTCATCTTCGTCAAGCTGACCACCGATGGCGGCGTCGTCGGTTACGGCGAGGCCTACAACGCCACCTTCTCGGCTCACATAACAGCGAAGCTGGTCGAGGACATGGCCGAGCGTTACCTGATCGGCCACGATCCGCATGACATCGAGACCTTCTTCCGCCGCGCCTATTCCTCAGGATTTACCCAGCGCCCCGACGTTACCGGCATGGGCTGTTTCTCGGCGCTGGAAATGGCCTGCTGGGACATTGTCGGCAAGGAAGCCGACAAGCCGGTCTACAAACTGCTCGGCGGCCAGGTGCACGAGACGCTGCGCTCCTACACCTATCTCTATCCGCACACCGGCAGCGTCCATTCGGAGGACGCGCCGGACGGCCGGAACGTCTACAATGACCCCGAATTGGCGGCCGCCTGCGCGCTCGAATATGTCGAGCAGGGGTTCAACGCCGTCAAGCTCGACCCGGCAGGCCCCTACACCGCCTTCGACGGCCACCAGCCGCGCCTGATCGACATCGATGTCTCCACCCGCATGGTCAAGGCGATCCGCGAAGCCGTCGGCACCCGCGCCGATATTCTGTTCGGCACGCATGGCCAGTTCACCGCATCGGGTGCGCTGCGCATGGCACGCGCCATCGAGCCCTACGATCCCTTGTGGTTCGAAGAGCCGGTGCCGCCCGACATGCCCGAAGTGATGGCTCAGGTGGCGCGAGGCACGTCGATCCCGATCGCCACCGGCGAGCGGTTGACGACCAAGTTCGAATTCGCCCGAATCATCGAGAACCGCGCCGCCACCATCCTGCAACCGGACCTTGGCCGTTCCGGCGGCATTCTCGAAACCAAGAAGATCGCCGCCATGGCCGAGGCATACCACATCCAGATCGCGCCGCACTGCTATTGTGGGCCGATCGTTGGGGCCGCCAACATCCAGCTGGCGGTGACGCTGCCCAATTTCCTCATCCTGGAATCGCTGAAGCAGTGGGACGGCTTCCACGCGACACTGCTCAAGAAGAAGATCGAATGGCAGGACGGCAATGTCATTCCATCGAAGGAGCCGGGCCTCGGCGTCGAGCTGGACGAAGCGGTCTGCGACGCGCATCCCTACACCGGCAAGGACCTGCATTTGCAGATGATGCAAACGCCGCTGATGCCGTGAGCGAACGCTACGCCTTCATCGGCCTTGGCCATCTCGGCGGCAACCTTGCCGCCAGCCTGTTGCGCAACGGTTTTGTCGTCATCGTCTTCGACCGCGACCCCGCCGCCGTCGAGCGCCTCGTGGCGCTCGGCGCCACGGCCGCGACCAGCCCGGCCGAAGCGGCGGCACAGGCCGGCAATGCCATTACTTGCCTGCCCTCGCCCAAGGTCAGCGAAGCGGTGCTGGCTAATGCCGGCGGCCTGCTCGAGGGTCTGCCCAGGGGCGGCTCCTGGATCGAGATGTCGACCAACGGCCGCGACGAGATCCTGCGCCTCGCCGCCCTCGCCGCGGCCAAAGGCATCGAGACGCTGGAGTGCCCGGTCACCGGCGGCGTGCATCTGGCCGCGGTCGGAAAGATCACCGCGCTTGTCGGCGGCGATGCTGCGCTTTACGAGCGCCATCGTCCGGCCATCGAAGCGATGTGCGCAAAGTCGTTCCTGATGGGTCCGGTCGGCTCCGCGGCGGTGATCAAGGTGATCACCAACATGCTGGCCTTCATCCATCTCGTCGCCGCCGGCGAGGCGCTGATGTTGGCCAAGCAAGGCGGCCTCGACCTCGCGCAATCCTACCACGCCATCGTCGCCTCCTCCGGCAACAGCTTCGTCCATGAGACCGAAAGCCAGCTCATCCTCAACGGCTCCTACGACATTGGCTTCACCATGGACCTGGCACTGAAGGACCTCGGCTTTGCGCTTGCGATGGGCAGAGAGTTCAGACTGCCACTCCAACTGGCGCCGCTTGTGAGTGAGATTTTCCTGATGGGCAAACAGGAATATGGCGGCGGCGCCTGGTCGACCCAGATCGTCAAACTGCTCGAGGATGCCGTCGACATGGATCTGCGCGCGCCCGGTTTCCCAGCCAAGCTGGAAAGCTAAGCCGGGTAAATATGTCCTGCGATTTCAGGCCTTTGGCCGGTTCGCCGGAATCGCCGCTCAAACCACCTGAATCAATCCCTCAACGCCTTGATTCAATATCTCAGCGTCAGCGCTCCGGGCAGGATCTCAAACGTCGCGGGTATACGCCCCGGCGACTCGCCATCTATGTCGACCAGCGCGCCGTTCTTCTCGACATCGCCGATAGGTTCGACCACCACTTTCCGGCCACGCAATATGGTGATGGCCGGATGGTTGCGGTGCCGGCCGCCATAGAGCAGCCGAATATCCCAGATCAGCTTCAGCTTGCCGGCCGCGCGCAGGATGACGATGTCGAACTGGCCGTCGGCGAGTTCGGCGTCCGGGGCGATCATCATGCCGCCGCCGAAGAACTTTCCGTTGGCGACCGCCACCAGCGCCATGCGCGCCTCGACCGGGGTGCCATCGTCGACGGTGATCCTGACGTCCTGGAAGCGGTAGCGGATGAACTCGACCACGGTGCGCCAGAAAAACAGCGCCTTGGCCGACATCCTGCCCTTGCGCTTGTCGGCATTGACCGCACGGTCCGTGGCGCCGGATAGGCCGAGGCTGGCGATATTGATGAAGTGCCGGCTGGCCAGCGCGCCATGGTCGTCGATGTAGCAGATGCGCCCTGCATCGACCTTGCGCGCCTTGGCTTCGGCGATCCGCTTCAGCACCGCATCCACCTCTTTCGGCAGCCCGAGCCCGCGCGCGAAATCGATGCCGGTGCCGCAAGGCAGCAAGGCAAGTTCGGTTGTCCGGCCGCTCTCATCGAAAGCCTGCAGCAATCCGTCGGCCACTTCGCTGGCGGTGCCGTCGCCGCCGGCCGCGATCACCAGCTCGAAGCCGCTTGCCGCGAGGTCGAGCGCCAGCCTTTCGGCGTCGCCCTCGGCCTGCGTCTCGCGCAGCTCGAATTCGCCGAAATGCTTTTTCAGCGAAGCAGCCACCTCCGGCCAATGCCGTTTCAGCCGGCCGCCGCCGGCAATCGGATTGAGCACCACCCCGACTTTCAATGCGCACCCTCCCCGCACCGAGCCGATAGGCTTGATGCTTTGCCGGCATTGAAGCCCGCGCCAGCCGGCGGAGCAAGGGGCACAGCCGATCAGGCGCCAAAAAGCGGGCGGGCTGTCTAATGCAGCTGGAGTCGAAATTCCGAGCTTTGTGGCAAACCGTCCCCGATAATCCCGTTATCCACAGGCTCACGCCCATTCCCCAAAACCCTTACCCGGCGTAAGTTTAACCCATCTCAGGCGGCTACCGATCGCCACGCCGAAAGGCAAAGCGAAAAGGCGGATTTCCTGAGGCCCGTACGGCCCGAAGCGAGAGCAGGCTTGCTTGTTCGAGGGACGGATGCCGAGACCTACGGGGCCGCGGAAAGCGTGCGAACGCCAACGGCGGACCGATGCTGCCATGAAGGACGGCGAAAACCTTCGATGGCGCGCCGAACGAAGCTCGCAAGGGTGGAGAACGGCGTGGTCTGGAACGGGCACTGTCCTCGGGCGGTGACTGGCAGGACCGTCAAAATCAAGGCCGGCATGGCGCGACGACTTTGCGGAAGTTGCTGCCGCGACCGTGTCCTGATCTGACAGGGAGGCGCTGGGAGAAATCCCGGCGCCGACTGTCTTTTGGGCCAAGGGTCCGGTCGGCGAAGCGACGCGTGAAGAAGCCGATACTTTGTTGGAACGCGATTTCGGCGCTGACGGCACCATCTTCATCACCAGGCGGGGTCAGCAATTCACCGACATGATCCCGCGCCTGATCGACAGAGGCGTGTCCTTCGTCGAGATCGGTGGCAATGACGCGACCATGCTCACCGTGCTTTCGGCGGCAGACTTCGCTCCGCCCGAAGGCGCCCGGGCGCTGTTCAGCCAACCGTTTCCTCGATCCGGCCACCCGTCGCACCGGGCTGATCGTCGCCGTGCGCAAGCTGCACATCGTGCTGCCGGCGCTGTTCGAAGCAGGCGCCAGGCTGGAACACCTCTACGACTGAAGACGCGCCCTGCACCGCGACCTGCCCGGCGGGCCAAGCTACTTCTTCGGGCCGATGCCCGGGATCAAATTGAGGCCGGCGCTTATATATTCCGGCCGTATGGCGCCGCTGATGAGCGTGAAGGTGGCGAGCATGATGCTGGCCAGCGCACCGTCATGCCATGGCCTGAGGGCCAGCGCGTTGACGGCATAGGCCCAGAATGGGAAGGCCAGCATCGACATGACGATGTTGGCTCCCGGAGCCTCCGCATCGTCCGCTGAATCGCTGACCGATTTCAGATACACCGGCGTCATCGCCAGCGCGACGATCAACATGATCCATGAAATTGTCCAAACGCTGATACCGGCCATTTCAATCTTATAGATGGCTGCCTGCACCTTACCCGGAATGTCCCCCGGATTGCCTTTCGTCTCTTCCGCCACCGCATCGGTCAACGCCTTGGCAACCGGCTGCTCAGTGGCATTGACCAGGATGGAATTGACGAAGATGAAAAATGCCACGACTTCGGCAGGCACGTACTTCGCAACCCGGTCGAGATAGCCGTCGCCGCCTTTCGATCCTTGATCTTCTTGCTTGTCATCGTCGACGCCGAGCGGAGCATCGCCTGGAATGCCCTCGAGCGTTGAATCCCTTTTCGGCACAGGCTCAGCGGACCGGACAATTCTTCCCATGACAAACCCCTCCTATATTGTTGTATCGCCCCGTGAGTATCGTAGTAGAAAACCGGGCCAAGAAACAGTTGTCGCGGCCATAGCCGACAGGATTTATTCAGGCTTCTTCCTGCAAATGCATCACGCTCCCGCCCTATCTGCTACCGGGTGTCTCGAAATCCACCTATAGTGAGCCGTACCCGAAAAACGCATCCCCCGGCTCATCGCGTGATCGCGGCCAAAATCCCGCCTTGTTCGCGCGCGATGGAAGGACTGGCTGCCGGGGGGCAATCCGAAGGACAAGACCGTGATCAAGACCGCCCTTGTCGCCATGACCATTGTCGGCTGCGACTGCGACGCCAAGCTTTGCGAATATATCGGCGAGACGCCGGCGAAGTGGGCGACTATCGCCGACTGCGAAGCGGCGATGAAAAGCCAGATGCTGCACCAGAAGAACTTCGACTATCCGCTGGTCTCTGGCATCTGCCGCAGCAAGGGGTCGGCGTCTTCTTCGCAACTGGCGGCGGCCGCATCCCGCCCGGAACTGAAGCCGGCCAGCCGGAATGTCCAAACCCCGTTGCCGCCGGAACTGAGCCATCGGCCGAGCGTTCCCGTCGGCTCCCCGACGACGGCCATGGAGGCAGCAGCGGTACGGCCCGTCGCCTACGAGCAAGTGGTCGATGGCGGAACAGGCGTGCTCTACCGCACCAGGAACGGCTACGCCGTGGTCAAGACAGATCTCGGCCGCGTCGCGTCGGCAACGGTCGGCATGGCCAAGCGGTCCGCGAACTGGCTGGCAGGGCTGGTGCCGAGCGGGTTGTGAGCGGCCTGCCGCCGGACCATACCACGCTGTCGCACTGCCGTTGAAAACTCCAGATAGATGCATGATGGTGTCAGCATCGACACGCAGGAGCGCCATTTCATGAAGCATGCAGTTCGAACCGTGCTGTCCCTGGTGCTGGCCTTGGCGCCGATTCCGGCCGGTGCGCAGGATTCCGGCCAGGGCGGCGACAAGGTTGTAGGCGTCGCCAGGGACGATCCGGACATGGCGGCGGCCATTGCGCAGGCGCGCGCCAGCCTCGATGAATTCCTGTCCTTGTCGGATGCGCCGCCAGCCGGGACAACCAGCTACAAATTGAAAGTCGAGGTCAGGGACGGAGACGCCTCGGAGCATTTCTGGATCATCCCCTTCCACAAGACCGCGACCGGCTTTGCAGGAACATTGGCCAATGAGCCGCAAGCGGTGCACAATGTCGTGGCCGGCCAGGAACTCGAATTCAACCGGGACGATATTTCCGACTGGGGCTACACCAGAAACGGTCGCCAGGTCGGGAGCTTCACCGTCTGCGTGATGTTCAAGACGATGGCGCAAGAAGACGTCGAATATTACCGCCAGAACTACGGCTTCGACTGCTGAGGCGCGGCAGCCTGGCTAATGCATGCGCCCAAACAGGACCGCCCGTTTTGGGGCAACGAATGCATGAAAACAAGACCTGAAGCGCGTCGCATGAATTCGTTTCGACGCGCGGCGCTTTAGGCCTCGCCATCCGTCGCGCCGATCTTGCGCACCAGCGCCGCGGTCGCCAGGATCGCGCCCATATCGGCGATCATCGGCGCGACGTGCTTGGTGTAATCGAGCGGCACGGAAATGGCGGGCAGTTCGAAGAAATTCTTCGGCTGCGGCAAGAGCAGGAAACCATCACTGCCATTAAGCGCCACCCGCGCCGGATCATCGCGCCATGTCTCGTGCAGCCATTTCAGCGCCTGCGCCAGCCGGCCGCTCACCAACGGCTGGGCGGCGGCGACATTGTCGGTGCGAAATTCGTAGTCGCCGTCGAGCAGCGGATCGCCGCTGGACAGTTCCTGCATCTTGCCGGCGAAGATGCCGCGGAAGAAACCGACCACCGCGTTGCTGCGGCGCGTCGCGACCAATATGCCGGGGAACGGCGCGATCGTTTCGAACGCAACGATGACGCCCTTGAAGACCGTCGACGAGCCTTTGCCCGAACCTTGGCGCAACTCCGCCTCGTAGAGCTCGAACGGAAAATCCTCGTAGCGGCCTGACACGATGTCGTCAAAGCTCTGCCGGTTGAAGGCGCCGACCACGGCGCGCGGCAGCCGGTCGAAGGAATTCGGCGTCACGCTGTGCTGATAGCGCACATCCCTGATGAAGCCGAAGATGATCGGCAGCAGCGTGTCACGGAACGATTGCTGCAGCCGCGTCGCCGGCCTGATCGCCAGGAAGTACAGCAGCAGCGCCGCGAAGAAACCGCCGACATAGAGGAACACATGCGGCGTCGAGAACCATTGCTCGTTCAAGTCGGCGACCTTGTTGAACAGCCAGGCCACCAGCACGACAAAAACCAGCAGCGGCCCCAGAAACACCGGCACCCGCCAGCGCACCTGGCGGCAGGCCGAAGCCCGTCCAGCCTCATAGATCTCGATATTCTTCCTGATGCCGGCGACCACCGCTTCATCAGGCATGAACTCAGCTGCTTCCATCGCCCCCTCGCAAAGTCCTATTATGCCTATGATAGCGGGAAAGTCGTCAGTCGCCAAAGATCGCCTTCAGCCTGGCTTCGACCTTGCCCTTCATCCGGCCAGTCAGCGCCTCGACCGGAACCAGCCGCTCATGCCCGCCTGCGCGCAACCGCATGAAGGCATGCATCCGGTAGCCAGCGATCGCGCCGCGCTTGCCGAGATCTGCGCTGACATCGACGACGAAAATGCCGGCGATGCGGCCGGGCCAGGGCTGCCGCGCCAGCGCCGTGCCGAGGAAGTCGCCAAGCCCGTAAGCCACGAGCGTCTTGCCGACCCATTGCACCGGCTGCACGACATGGGCGTGGTGCCCGGCAATCAGCCCCACGCCGTGACCGGCCAGCAACCTCGCCAGCGTTTGCGTTTGCGGCTGCGGAAAATGCCGGAACTCCCAGTCCCAGTGCGGCACCGCACAGGTGAGGTCGATGTTCTTGTCGGCCGCGCCTCTCGGCCATGCCGCCGGATCGCTTTGCATCGAGACAAGCTCGGTGAATGGCCCGGCGTCGCCATTGCGCCACAGTGTGAAGGCGGCAAAGCCGATCGTCAGCGGCCCGGCCTTGACCTGCTCGACCGGTCCTTTTTTCGCGGTGCCGACGGTGCGGATGCCAAGCCGCTTCAGCGCCGCAGCCGTCTCGTCGAAACCGGCGACGCCCTGGTCGAGCACATGGTTGTTGGCCAGCGACAGCACGAGCTTTTCACGCGCGATGCCTACGGCGGCAAGCGCCGCGGCAAGAAACCGCTCGCTCATCGCATGGTGCGTGCCAAGCCGCGTGCCGAGCGCCACGCTTGGCTTCTCGACGATCGGGCTTTCACAATTGCCGATCACCAGGTCGGCTGAGCCCAAGAGTTTTGCGATCGCCGGATCGCACTCCGGCGCACTATGGTTGGCCACCGCCGAAATATCGCCGACAAAGGCCAGCCGCACCTTCCGCCCTGGCGGTGGATCGATGAGTGTCGTCGCCGCGATGGGCGCAAAATCCCTGACATCGCCGCCAAGCGACGGCTTCAGGAAGCGCGGCAGCCATGACAGTTTGTAGGAAAGCGGATAGTTCGACACGCGACGCCCAATCGTTTGCCCAATCGGTTAGCTTGTGTAGACGGTCTGCCCGGGAAGTGTCGACCGTCAGTCCTTGAAACACTGCCGCCGGCAGACACGGCGCCAAATGCGTGTAATGTCTGCGCGTCGCATAGTGGAGGGATGAGATGACACGTTTTGCAGGCCTGCTGGCGTCCGCCTTCCTCCTGTTGCTGCCTTTATCTTCGGCCCGCGCCGCCGCGCCCGAAGCGGCAACCGCTTTGTTCGAGGCCAAAACGGTGACCGAGCGCAACCGTGCGCTCACAACGCTTGAGTCTGCAGCGAAAGGCGATCCGGCGTCAGCCTATGCCGCCGGCGCCGGCGAATTCTTCACCGCGCTGGAAATCCTCGCCGGCGGCCTGCACCGCCACGGGTTCGAAAGCCCGCAATCCTTCATGCTGCCGCTGATGCGGCTGCCGATTCCGGACAATCCCGATCCCGAACCGCTGACCTATGAGCAGTTCCGCGCCATTCTGGTCGCCTTTCGCGACCGGTTGGAAGAGTCGGCGGTGACACTGGGTTCGGTGCCCGCGGGAGCCGATATCGGCATGGTCATCGACCTCACCCATCTCGGCATCGATCTCAACGAGGACAGCAGTATCACGCCGGATGAAAGCATCGCGGCGGTCATGGCCGCGCTGTCGCGCGGCGGTATCTCGTCGGACGGCGCCGCTCCCTCGCTCACATTCCGCTTCGACCGGGCCGACGGTTTCTGGCTGCAGGGCTATGCCGAATTCCTGATGGCGCAGGCCGATTTCTGGCTGGCGCATGATTTCAGGACCATGTTCGACGGCTCGTTACACATGCTGTTCCCGCACGCCAAACTGCCGCTGCAGGACGTTCTGGTGCCTCCCGCCGGGGACATGGGCAGCAGCATCTTCTCATCGGAATGGCGCATCGCGGATTTCATCTCCATGGTTCACCTCGTCAACTGGCCGGTGGTCGAGCCCGAGCGACGTCAAGCGGCGCGCCGCCATCTGCTCGAAATGATCCGGCGGTCGCGCCAGGACTGGAAGGCGATCCGCGCCGAGACCGACAATGACCGCGAATGGCTACCGGGACCGCAGCAGAAGGGCGAGAACCCGCTCACCGGGCTCGAAGTCGGCGAGGAGCAGGTCGAGGCCTGGCTCGCCACTCTGACCATGGCCGAAGACCTTTTGGAAGGCCGCAAGCTGCTGCCGCATTTCCGCATCACGGCCAGCACCGGCCAGGGCATCAACATGAAGCGTTTCTTCGAAGAACCGAAGCCTTTCGACCTAGTGCTGTCGATTACCGGCCCGGCCATCGCGCCCTACCTCGAGAGCGGTGAGATCGTGACCAGCGGCGAGTTCGACCAGATCCAGCGTCAGTTCGGTGGCGGTGGGTTTTTGACCTTCGCGCTGTGGTTCAATTGAGCAGGTGGCCCGGCTTTGCGTGACACAGCTCCTGACACCCTTGTGTCAGGAGCTTCGACCCGCTTAGTGTCCCTTGCCACTGCACTCTTTCCATTTTGGCGGACTCTGCCCATATTTGGGGCATGGCCAAACTTCCCGAGAAAAAGACACCGTCTCCGGCGGGTGACAACAGCGCTTCGCTGCCCAAGCGGCGCAGCCCGTTGACCGATTTCCTCGATGCTTCGGAGCCCTTGCACAAGGGTGGCTTCGCCGAGGCGCCGCAGGCTGACTTCACCGGCACGCCGCTGAGCGGCTCGATTGCCGACTGGGCCGAGCAGATCGAGCAGGAGGCCGAGAAGGAAGGCCGTCTCACCGGTAAGGGCGATGGCAAATCACCAAGGTCCGCGAAGAAGATCCCGGAGCGGTCCGCTGCGCCCGGCCGCAGTTCGCGCGGGACCTCGATGGGTGGCGCGGCAACGGCGCGCGAGCGCACCGCCGCCGGCCTCAACCCGGTCGCCGGTCTCGACATCTCGCTGGAAGACGCCGAGACGATGGCCTCGGGCAGCGTCACCGCGACGGTCGCGGCGCTGTCGGCGCTGATCGAATCCGGCAACCCGCTGCACAAGGACGGCGTGCTGTGGACGCCGCACCGCCCTGCCCGCCCGGAAAAATCCGAAGGCGGCATCGCTATCAAGATGGTGTCGGATTTCGAGCCGGCCGGCGACCAGCCGACCGCCATCAAGGATCTTGTCGAGGGCGTCGATAACAATGACCGCACCCAGGTACTGCTCGGCGTCACCGGCTCCGGCAAAACCTTCACCATGGCCAAGGTGATCGAGCAGACGCAGCGCCCTGCCTTGATCCTGGCGCCCAACAAAACGCTGGCCGCGCAGCTCTATTCCGAGTTCAAGAAATTCTTCCCAGACAATGCGGTGGAGTATTTCGTCTCCTATTACGACTACTACCAACCGGAAGCCTACGTTCCGCGCACCGACACTTTCATCGAGAAGGAATCCTCGATCAACGAGCAGATCGACCGCATGCGCCATTCGGCGACGCGTTCGCTGCTCGAGCGCGACGACGTCATCATCGTCGCCTCGGTGTCCTGCATCTACGGTATCGGCTCGGTCGAGACCTACACGGCGATGACCTTCCAGATGCAGATCGGCGATCGGCTCGACCAGCGGGCGCTGCTCGCCGACCTCGTCGCCCAGCAGTACAAGCGCCAGGACATCAATTTCGTGCGCGGCTCGTTCCGCGTGCGCGGGGACACGATCGAAATCTTCCCGGCGCACCTTGAGGACCGCGCCTGGCGCATCTCGATGTTCGGCGACGAGATCGAGGCGATCACCGAATTCGATCCGCTCACCGGCCAGAAGACCGGCGAGCTGAAGAGCGTCAAGATCTACGCCAACTCGCACTATGTGACGCCGCGTCCAACGCTCAACCAGGCGATCAAGTCGATCAAGGAGGAGCTCAAGCACCGGCTGGTCGAGCTCGAGCGCGCCGGCCGCCTGCTGGAGGCACAGCGGCTCGAACAGCGCTGCCGCTTCGATCTTGAGATGCTGGAAGCCACCGGCTCCTGCGCCGGCATCGAGAACTATTCGCGCTATCTCACGGGACGCCAGCCGGGCGATCCGCCGCCGACTTTGTTCGAATATATCCCGGACAATGCGCTGGTCTTCATCGACGAAAGCCACGTCACCGTGCCGCAGATCGGCGGCATGTATCGTGGCGACTTTCGGCGCAAGGCGACGCTGGCGGAGTATGGTTTTCGCCTGCCCTCCTGCATGGACAACCGTCCGCTGCGCTTCGAGGAATGGGACGCCATGCGACCGCTCTCCGTCGCGGTTTCTGCGACACCCGGCGCCTGGGAGATGGAACAGGCCGGCGGCGTGTTCGCCGAGCAGGTCATCCGCCCGACCGGCCTGATCGATCCGCCGGTCGAAGTCCGCCCGGCGAAAAGCCAGGTCGACGATGTCGTCGGCGAAATCCGCGACACCACGGCCGCCGGCTACCGCACGCTGGTCACCGTTTTGACCAAGCGCATGGCCGAAGACCTGACCGAATATTTGCATGAGCAAGGCGTGCGCGTTCGCTACATGCACTCCGACATCGACACGCTGGAGCGCATCGAGATTCTGCGCGATCTCCGCCTCGGCGCTTTCGACGTGCTGGTCGGCATCAACCTGCTGCGCGAAGGCCTCGACATTCCCGAATGCGGTTTCGTCGCCATCCTCGACGCCGACAAGGAGGGCTTTCTGCGCTCCGAGACGTCGCTGATCCAGACCATCGGCCGCGCCGCCCGCAACGTCGACGGCAAGGTCATCCTCTATGCCGACCAGGTCACCGGCTCGATGGAGCGGGCGATGGCCGAGACCAACCGCCGCCGCGAAAAGCAGATGGAATGGAACGCGGCCAACGGCATCACCCCGGAATCGGTGAAGTCGCGCATCTCCGACATTCTGGACTCGGTCTACGAGAAGGACCATGTCCGCGCCGACATCTCGCAGTTCACCGACGGCGCCGGCGCGATGATGGGCAACAATCTGAAGGCCCATCTCGACGCCATGGAAAAGCAGATGCGCGACGCCGCCGCCAATCTCGACTTCGAGAAGGCCGCCCGCATCCGTGACGAGATCAAGCGGCTGCGCGAGATGGAACTGTCCATCTCGGAAGACCCGCTGGCCAAATACGCTGACATGGAAAGCCCGGTCTCGGGCCGCGAGAAGGGCAAGCACAACAAGGGCGTGGCCAAGCACCGTACGGCTGAGGAACAGGAGCGTTTCCGCAAGTTCGACGACGCACGCGCGGCTGAAGAGGCGGCCAGGGCTGCCCGGTCCAACCTCTTCCGCAAGCCGGCGCTCGACGAGATGGGTGCCGAGGGCGCCGTGCCGGTGAAGAAACCGCTATTTGCCAAGCCGTCGATCGACGATATGGGGCCTGGTACCGACATGCCGACACCGTCAGGCGCGGTGTCGCGCTCGCTGTTCAAGAAACAGTCGGCGCAGGAAGCGCACGGCTCCGACTTCGGCATTCCGGGCGGCGCCACCAAGCCACTGTTCAAGAAGAATTCGCTCGACGAGATGACCGTGCGGCGCACGGAAAAGCCGGTCGAAGGGAAAGTGCCGGCCAAGCCCCAGCCAATCTCCCCCCGAGTGGAGGAGATGCCCGGCAGGGCAGAGGGGGGCGCGAAGGAACGCGACGATTCCCCAAAGCCATTCGTTCGCCAGCGCGCCGGCATCGGCTCCTACGAAGACCCAGGCGACGCCCGCCGCGAAAAGCGCCGGCCGGGCAAGACGGGACGGCCGGGGAAATAGCACCTCTTTCCTTCTCCACTTGTGGGAGAAGGAAAGAGCGCTCCACCACCGCCGCATCCGTCGCCCACTTGCCTCCACCCCCGCCTTTGGTGTAATCGCTCCACACACTCAAAGTTTTGTCTTGAAAGGAGGGCTGCGTGTCTATCGATCACCATCATCAGCGTGGCCCGATTTCTGCCCTGCGAGTTCGCTTGCAGGGTTGACCAGGGACATTACGGGTTTTCCCGTTTCGATTTTTTGGTCTGCCTTTCGTGGTGCGCAAAGCTGAGCCTGATGGCCGGCAAGCACACCGTCAAAGTGCATCCGGAGTTGTCTCCGGCGAGACCAGAGAAATCGCAATGGCCCTGATCAGCCTCAAATCCCTCGGCGTCACCATGAGTGCGCCGCTGTTTTCCAATCTCGACCTCACCATCGGCGCCGGCGACCGGCTCGGCATCGTCGCCGCCAATGGCCGCGGCAAGTCGACCTTGCTTAAATGCCTGACCGGCGCGCTGGAGCCGACCTCGGGCGACATTTCTCGCACGCGCGGCCTGCGTGTCGGCCATGTCGAGCAGTCGGTTCCGCCTGCCCTTCTTAGCCGCAGCTTCCATCAGGTGGTGGCCGATGCCTTGCCGGCCGAGCAGGCCGACAGCGAGATGTGGCGCGTCGATGTGGTGCTGGATTCGCTCGACGTGCCCGAGCCGATGCGCGAACGGCCGATGCAGGCGCTGAGCGGCGGATGGCAGCGGCTGGCGCTGATTGCCCGCGTCTGGGTCACCGACCCCGATGTGCTTTTGCTCGACGAGCCCACCAACCATCTCGACCTCGCCAAGATCAGCCAGCTGGAAAGCTGGCTGAACGCGCTGCCTCGCGAGGTGCCGGTGGTCATCGCCAGTCACGACCGCGCCTTTCTCGACGCCGTCACCAACCGCACGCTGTTCTTGCGCCCGGAGGACTCGCCGGTGTTTGCACTGCCCTATTCCAGGGCGAGGCAAGCGCTCGACGACCTGGACGCTTCGACGGCGCGCCGGTTCGAGCGCGACATGAAGGTGGCGCAGCAACTGCGCAAGCAGGCCGCCAAGCTCAACAACATCGGCATCAATTCCGGCAGCGACCTTTTGACGGTGAAGACCAAGCAACTCAGGGAACGGGCGGAGAAGCTGGAAGACGACGCGGTATCGGCGCATCGCGAGAAATCAGCCGGCGCGATCCGGCTGGCCAACCGCGGCACCCATGCCAAGATGCTGATTACGCTGGACGACGCCAGGGTGGAAACGCCGGACGGCATGCTGCTGTTCAAGACCGGCAAGCGCCACATCTGCCAGGGCGATCGCATCGTGCTGCTCGGCCGCAACGGCGTCGGCAAGTCGCGTTTCGTCAACCTGATCCGCAATGCCATCTCCGAGCCTGACACGGTGCCGAACGTCAAAGTGACGCCGTCGACGGTGCTCGGTTACAGCGACCAGGCGCTGGCCGGCATCAGTGGCGACGACACGCCGCTGGCCATGGTCTCGCGCCGCTACGATGTCGGCGAGCAGCGCGCCCGTTCGCTGCTTGCCGGCGCCGGCGTTGTCATTGAGATGCAGGAGAAGAAGATCGGCGTGCTGTCCGGCGGCCAGAAGGCGCGGCTGATGATGCTGGCGCTGAGACTCGCCAACCCCAACTTCTACCTGCTCGACGAGCCGACCAACCATCTCGACATCGACGGCCAGGAAGCGCTGGAGGAGGAACTGCTCAAGCACCAGGCGAGCTGTGTGCTCGCCTCGCACGACCGTTCCTTCATCCGCGCCATCGGCAACCGCTTCTGGCTGATCGACAAGCGGAAGCTGACCGAAGTCGAAGACCCCGAGGATTTCTTCCGCTCAGTGGCTGAAACGGCGGGCTGAGGAACTACCACCATGGGCCGCACTGTGTTGCGGCCCATGGTTTCACATCTCCCAGAATATTTTCAGCGCTCTGTCGGATCGCCTGAACCTGCTGCGTCCTTGGGATGCCGACACGATGATGCCGGCTTCATCTGAGGAGAACGCATCATGTCCATCCTGTCATCCATAGGCCGCGTCGCCGCCCGTTACGCACAGAACCGCGCCCGCTATCGCAGCGAGCGCGAGCTTCTGGCCCTGCCGATCGAACTGCGCAAGGATATCGGCTGGCCGGAAATCCTCATCGACGCGCAAAACGGCCCGCGGATCTGCAGGGCGCCCTGACCATGCGGTCGGGAAAGATCGATGCAGGCCGCCGCGGGGCGACCGTTGCTCAGTCATGCGTATCGCCAGACAGCGGCGTCGCCTGCATCGATCGGCGCTTTTCGAACGCCTCGAACCAGCGCGTCAGCCGCGCCCGCGCGCGAAAGGACGGCAGCTGGCGGAACGCCATCCACGACAGCGTGGTGGCAAGCGCTATATGGCCGATATGGAGCGATGTCTCGTCGTCCAGCGCGCTTTCGATCCAGTCATAGCTGGCCTCGATTTTTTCCCGGTAGCCTTCGGCAAGCGCCGCATAGCGCAACTGTTCGGGCCGCCTTTCCGTCTCCCAGCGCAGGCCTATGCCCGTCTGCGCCAGGCCTTGGGCGACCGCCTGCAGCCGCAACGCCTGCCAGCGCGCCTCGCCATCTGGCGGCAGCAATTTGCGGCCGTCATGCAGCGTATCGAGATAGGCGCAGATGACATCGGAATCGAAGAGCGGCGGCGCATCCGGCCGCAGCAGCACCGGCACCTTGCCGAGCGGGTTTTCGGCGTAGACACGGGCATTGCGCAAGGTCGGGCTGGTCTCGTGATGAATGACCTCGAGCCGGCCGGCAAGCCCGACCTCATGGGCGAAGACGAGCGCTTTGCGCGCAAAGGGCGAATGGGTCTGGTAATAGAGGATCATTGTCGTCTCAGCGGGGTTGAAGGAGCAGTCCCCTTTTCTAGCCTGCTCATACCGAGGATTGCGCTCTGATTGGGCGCCGCCGACGCAAGTTCATTTCACCCCAAAAATCGCATCGGCCCAAAAAATCGCATCAGACATGTAGGATTGCCGCCGCCTCGTTCGTCCTGAGGTTCGCAAAGGCCAGACCAAGCGCCCAGACCAAACCCAAAGAGGAACAAGACATGACCGACCAGACCCCCATTCAGCCGGCCGCGAAAGTTCTCGGTGGATTGACCCCCTATCTGCAGCTGGACGGCGCCTTCAAGGCCGCCGAATTCTACAAGAAGGCCTTCGGCGCCGAGCAGGTGTTCTTCTATCCGCCCGATGAGCAGGGCCGCACCATGCACATCCATCTCCACATCAACGGCTCGACGCTGATGATTTCCGATTTCTACCCCGAAAACGGCATGCCTGCCGTCAAGCCGCAGGGCTATACCATGCAGCTCCATCTCGGCGCCGACGAGATCGATGGCTGGTGGAAGCGCGCGGTCGATGCCGGCTGCGAAGTCGCAGTGCCGCTGCAGCTGATGTTCTGGGGCGACCAGTGGGGCAACATGCGCGATCCCTTCGGGGTCGAATGGGCGATGAACGCGCCGGCGAAGAAAGACTGACCACCGCTGACAAAGCTCCTCACCGGCTGACGCCGGTAAGGAGCTTTGTGAGATACTCCAAGGAGAACCTGATGTCCTATGTCGATGGTTTCGTGCTCGCCGTGCCGAAGGCAAATATCGATGACTACAAGAAGCTGGCCAACCTCGCAGGCCCGATATGGAAGGAACACGGAGCGCTCGCCTATGTCGAATGTATCGCCGACGACGTGCCCTATGGTGAGTTGACCTCATTTCCGCGTGCCGTTCAGGCAAAAGACGACGAGATCGTCGTCTTTGCTTGGGCCGTCTATTCGTCCAGGCAAAGCCGCGACGCGGTAATGGCCAAGGTTATGGCCGATCCCCGTTTGACACCCGATTTGGGGCCCATGCCCTTCGATATGAAGCGCATGATCTTCGGCGGCTTCCAGCCCTTCATCGAGCTTTAGCCGCTGCTCAGTCCAGCTTGTCCAGCAGCGGCTTCAACCTGTCGCCATAGCGCTTCCAGAGATCGACCGAGCCCTGATACATCGGCTGGCGCACCTGCGCGGCCGAGGCCGTGCGCACCGGGCGGTCGGTCTCGTGGAACGACAGCGCCTTGTCGTCCCAGGACAGGCCGAGATGCCCGATCAGCGCCCGCGTCTGTCCCTCCTGGTCGGCCACGAAATCCTCGTAACGCACGTCATGGACGACGCCCGGCAGAACATCGTGCCAATGCGCCATGATGTCGGTGTAGATGTTGTGGAAATCGGCGAGCTCGCCCAGATCATAGCCGTAGCGGTGGTTGTCGCCGCGGAAATGCACTTTGTAGATCGAAAGGCAGGTCGCCGCCGCATCGCGCGCGCAATGGATGATCTTGGCTTTCGGCAGCATCATATGGATGAAGCCGATGAGCAGGAAGTTGCCGGGCATCTTGTCGGTGACATGCCTGAAGTTGGGATAGCGCTCATGCAGCATGTCGAGATAGGCTTGGCCCGCCTCCGCAAACTCCGCGTCGGATACATCGACCAGTCCCCAGGGGAAACCTCCCGGCATGGTCAGCGGAAATTGCTTGCCGACCGCGGTTTTCAACATGCTGAGCTCGCCCGCGCCATAGACTTGTGGATGGCTGGCGATGATCTGTTCGACCAGCGTGGTGCCGGAGCGCGGCATGCCGACGACGAAAATCGGCGTGTCGTCGGAGATTGCACTTGGCTTGTGCTTTTCGAAAAAGCCGGCGTTGAACACCGTCTTCATCGCCTCGAATTCGGCCCGCGTCCTGACCGGATCATAATCGATGCCCTTGCGGCGGATCGCATTGCCTTCAGCGAAATAGTCGAAGGCCCTGTTATAGTCCTTCAAATCGTCATTGGCCTTGCCGAGACCGAAGGACAGCTGCATGCGTGCCAGGCTGTCGGCCGGCGCCTTGGCATGCTGGGCCTCCATGCCGGCGAGTTCGGCGTCGCGCTCCTTCTGGCGCTTGACCTGCGTCAGCATCAGCCAGGCCTTTGCCATGCCTGGCGTGATCGCCAACGCCTGCCGAAACAGGTCTGCCGCTTCATCGAGCTTGCCTTTTTCCATCAGCCCGACGCCGAGCCCATGCAACAGGTCGGCATCCTTGGGCCGGATCGTCAGCGCCTCGCGAAAGGTCGCCAGCGCCTCATCCAGACGACCGGCTTCCTGCAACGTTTCGGCAAGCCCGATGCGGGCGCGGACATGGAAGGGATTGCGCCCGATTGTGCCGCGATAGATGTCCTCCGCAGCCTCGAACTGGCCGAGCTGTTTCAACGCCGAACCCAGATTGTCGCGTGCCGCGAGCTGGTCGGGCTTGAGATCGACCGCGCCGCGGAAGAAATCGGCGGACGCGGCAACGCGGCCGAGATCGCGCATCACCGTGCCGAGATTGTTGAGGAAATCGGGATTCTTCGGCTGCAGACGCACAGACTGCTCGATCAGCTCCAGCCCTTCGGGGCTGCGCCCGGTCTGGTGCAGCAACAGGCCCAGGAAATGCGCCGCTGCCGGGTGATTGGCCTTGCGCGCCAGCACCTGCCGGTACAGCGTCTCGGCCTCCTGCCGGCGCCCGGCCTGATGCAGCTGCAGCGCCTGCTGCACATATTGGTCGAGGCCCAGCGGCGCCTGTCCGCCAGCTCCAGCACCCGCCGCTCTTCTCTGATCTCTGTTGATGGGAAACCTGCCGTGTTTTGTCCGCTTGCCGCGATCTAGGCCATCGGCGCTGCAGGTTCAAGGGAAGAGTGGGCTCGCCAAGGGCGCGGACCTCTTCGAAACTCTAGAGGAATTCCAGGAAAATGTAGCGTTCAAATCAGCCGGTGGCTCTCGGCGAGCCGGCGCTCCCGCCGTAGCGTGCCGTCGGTGTCGGCAATCTTGCGCCGTGCCGCTTCGTCGCTTCTTATCGTCAGGCGCACTGATATTGCCTTTGGGAAGAGGACGATTGGCTCGATTGTTGCGGTCGGACGATCCGGCGTTTTCATGAATCTCATATATTTTTGCCTTTCGTAAAAAATAATCTTAGGGGCACCGGAATAATTATTCCGGTGCTCTCTAAATAAGAAATTGGCTGATATTGTTCCACGATAGCAGATTTATTAGGGGTTTATACGACATTTTTTTGATACCGGTCGAGCCGTGGCGGAAATCAGCTTGAATAACCAACAATTTCGGATTATTGATCTGAGATCGTTTTTTGGGTCAAGCTTGGCATATAGCGGCGTCGGAGATACTCGACCCGCCAAACTCATTCCAATCGCCGATGGTTGAGGTCCCGGTTGATGCCGGAAAGCATCGACGAACCAGAGCCAAGCCAATGCCGGATCGCACCACCCGTTCCATCGCCCATTTCGCGGCACCCTTCGTGCTTAGCGGGCTGGAAGGGCAACTGCCGGCCGGCGACTATGACATCGATCACGACGAAGAGCTGATCGAGGGCATGTCGCGGCTTGCCTGGCGTCGCGTCGCCACCTTCATCCATTTGCCGGCAAGGGCGGTGAAGAACCCGGCCACCAGCCAGCTTGTCGCCATCGACTACCTCGAACTCGAAACAGCGCTGAGGCGCGACCAGGAGAACGCAGCATGATCCGCTTCCAGCAGAATGCGCGTCCGCGCACCGACACGCCCTCGCACCTCTTCGCCATCGGCCAGACCGTGCGCATGAAGAGCCGCAGCGGGCTCGCCCAGAAGACCGCCGAGCTGTTTCAGATCAAGAGCAGATTGCCGGTCAAGGATGGCTCGCCGCAATATCGCATCCGCAGCGAGCAGGAGACCTATGAGCGGGTCACCACGGAAGACAACCTCGAAGTGGCGGACGCCCCGGCTGTCCCCGACAGCCCGGCCGTCTGACACCGCACCCACCCAGCACGTACGAAGGAGCAGACAGATGGCCAAGGGTCAGCAGCGCAGCAATCGCGAAACGCGCAAGCCCAAGAAAGACAAGGTGGTGGCCAAGGCCGCCTCCCCGTTCGGTTCCTCGGTCAAGCAAGCAGAGAGCAGCCTGAAGCCGAAGTCGAAGGGCTGACCAGGCAGGGCGCGCCTGGCGCACCTGCCGGCAATGGACTGACGATCTCGGACTGACGATCTCGCGCAAAACTCTACAACGGAGGCTTGCTTGACGTTCTTCGTCGAGCCGCTCGCGCGACGTCGACGAAGCCACGCTCGACAAGGTATCGCTGGACGCGCCGAACCTGCGCGCCGCCCTGCAGGGCGCCACCGCGCTGTTCCACAGCCTCGCCATGCCGCAGATCCCCGACCGTCTGCGCATTTGCGACGAGGACGGCGCAGAGCTTTATGCCGGCCCGGCCGACGGGGCGTATTCGGCGTAGGCAACCACTCCGATCCGCGACCTTGCCTTCTCCCTTGGGGGTGAGAAGCGGTCCGCGCAGCAGACGAAAAGCCAATTGTTGGCTTTTCGAGTTTCGAACGCCCTGAGCCTGCGAAGGACCAAGGGTGGTCCGGTCCACCCGCCCGGTCCCCGCTGCTTCGCAGGGTCCCGGCATTCGCCGCCTTTTATCGTGCCAGTGGGACGGTGAATTCGCCTCCGGCGGACTCACCCGACAGGGGAGAAGGAAAATCAGCAGGGGCCGTCCTCGACGACGCGGTAGTCGGCGGCACGGGCCTCGCAGGCGTTGGGAAAGGTGCGCAGCTCGCCATGGCGGCGGGCGCAGACCGGGGCGTATTCGCGCGTGCAGAATGTCGGCTCTTCGCCGCCACCACCGCCACCACCGCCGCCGTCGCGGCAAGGGCCGTCGCGAACGATGCGGTAGCCTTCCCGTTCGGCAAGGCAGGCATTGGCGAAGGTCTGGCGGTCACCGTGGTGCCGCGCGCAGACCGGCTCGTATTGCCTGGTGCAGAATTCCGGTTCCGGCCGTGGCGGGCGCGGACGTGGTCCCGGCCCGTCATCGACGACGACGGTGCAGGCCGCAAGAAGACCCGACAGGAAGAGAATAGTAAAACCCTGGCGCGAGAAGATCGTCGCAAGAAATCTCATGAATATGCCTCCCTCGAGACCCCCGTCCCCGGCGCAAAACGCGCCTGTCGATCCTCGCCATTCCCTTGCCAAATGCAACCCCCGTTTGCGGCGCGGGAGCCATGCGATGCCCGGCCCGCGCATTGGTTTGGCCTGGACCAGACCGCTGGACCATGCGTGGCCGGGCTCTGGCTGATGAACTCTTAAGAACCCAGGTTTATCGAAGCGCCTTCGTTGGGATGCGTCGATGGACGCGGCCCGCGGCGCTATCTTGCAACTATCACGTTTCCGTGCGATAAATTTTGTGTTCGGGCATTTGCGACCCGGAGAGCGGAACGTTTTGGACGACCTTTCCCCGATACTGTGAATCTCTGACGGCCCCGTTTTCGGCGGGGGGTTTTACCATGCGCGAATGCAGGACTGCCGAAGCAACCACCGGGACTTGCCCACGATGCCAGGCGGCGGGCAAACCATAAGACTGACACGGGTGAAGGAGTTTCCCCAATGGCCCAGACCGGCACCGTTAAATTCTTCAACGCGACCAAAGGCTTCGGCTTCATCACGCCCGACGGCGGCGCCAAGGATGTGTTCGTCCACATTTCCGCGATCGAGGCCTCGGGCCTGCGTACCCTCGTCGACGGCCAGAAGGTCACCTTCGACGTTGAACCCGACCGCATGGGCAAGGGTCCGAAGGCGGTCAACCTCCGCGCGGCCTGAACCGGCGGTGCCCGCGCGCCCGTCAGGGGCGCGCAAAAAAGCACTCAAGCGTGTTTGAACCGGCTCTGTCAGAGCCGTCCAGAGTTTCGAAGGCGCGACGTTTCTGGTCGCGCCTTTTTCATGTCCGCCGTCGCCGCAGGCAAAGGACGCTCTACCGGTCCATGGCGTGGCTGATCGCCGGAGCAATCGTCTGGCGCGAATTGCCTTCGGTGCAACAATCTATTTGACCAGCCTTCAGCGTTGCCGCCCTGGCCAAAACTTTCTCTTGCCGATAGCGCTAAAATAAAGGACAAATTTCCCTTCGGGCATTTGCCGGCCCGAAACTGGACTTTATGGGATCAAAGGGAGCTTCCCATGCCGCAGACCGGCACTGTCAAATTCTTCAATCATGCCAAAGGCTTCGGCTTCATTACGCCCGACGACGGGCAGAAGGATGTCTTCGTTCATATTTCGGCCGTGCAGGCTTCGGGTCTTTCCGGTCTGGAGGATGGACAGAAAGTGACATTCGACACCGAGCCGGACAAGCGCGGCAAGGGTCCGAAGGCCGTCAACCTGTCGGTCGGCTAAGCCGGCTCAAGACAGTCCGGACGGAGATTGACGAGGCGGAGCGCCTTGCGTACGCGCTTGGTTTTGCCGCAAGAACTGGATCGTATCAGCCAATTCCGTTCAGCCCCCGTTCAGCCACGGTCTTCTATTAATCGTCCCCTAGGCTGGACCGCATCCCCGAAAACTATCCGGGCCGGCACGAAGGAGACCAAAATGAATCGCATTTTCAAGACCGCCATCCTGGGCGCCGCTCTCGCCGCGACCACCCTCGCCACCTTGCCTGCCGCCAATGCCAAGGACTGGAACCGCTGGCATCATGGCCATGGTCGTCATCATAATGGCGACGCGCTTGCGGCCGGTGTCGTCGGCCTTGCGGCCGGCGCTCTGATCGCCGGTGCGCTGAGCAACCCGCAGCCGCGCTAC
Organism: Mesorhizobium sp. M0077; assembly: GCF_040322955.1. NCBI lineage: Bacteria > Pseudomonadati > Pseudomonadota > Alphaproteobacteria > Hyphomicrobiales > Phyllobacteriaceae > Mesorhizobium > Mesorhizobium sp. M0077. The sequence continues at coordinate 652,543 of NZ_JAMYUL010000001.1, read as the reverse complement.
AGCAGCTATGACGACGACTATGACTATCGCGAAGTGCGGCCGGCGCCGGTGCGCCGTTACTATGCCGAACCGCGGGTCGTCTATGCCGACCGCTATGCCGAGCCGTGGACCCGCGATTGGTACGAATACTGCTCGGACCGCTACCGGAGCTTCAATGCCCGCAGCGGCACGTTCACCGGCAATGACGGTGAGCAGCATTTCTGCGTCGCGAATTGAGGCTTCCCTGCCCCAAAAAAAGCGCTGACCGCAAGGCCAGCGCTTTTTTTGTTGGCAGAAAGACATCGCTAAGTCAGGAAGGGATTGGTCCGCCTTTCCTCGCCAAAGCGGCCACCCGGGCCGTGGCCGCAGATGAAGCCGATCTCGTCGCCGAGCGGCAAAAGCTTGTCCTTGATCGAGGCGATCAGCGCCGCATGGTCGCCGCCCGGCAGGTCGGTGCGCCCGACCGAGCCGCGAAACAGCACGTCGCCGACATGAGCGAACTTCGCCGCGCGATTGTAGTATACGACATGGCCGGGCGCATGGCCGGGGCAGTGCAGCACCTCGAACATATGTGAGCCGAACGAAACCGTCTCGCCCTCTGTGAGAAACCGGTCGGGCACGCAGTTGCGCGCCCCGGCAATGCCGTAGCGCTGGCCCTGGTTCTCGAGATTGTCGAGCAATAGCTTGTCGGCTTCGTGCGGGCCGATGATCTCGATGCCGAGTGCTTCCTTCAGCTCCATGGCGCCGCCGGCGTGATCGATGTGGCCATGGGTGATCCAGATCGCAGCGGCGGTGATCGCATTGTCCTTCAGCACCGCCAGCACCTTGTCGATGTCGCCGCCCGGATCGACGACGACGCCATGCTTGTCATCCATGTCGAACAGGATGGTGCAGTTCTGCTGGAAAGGCGTGACCGGCACGATGCCGGCATTGAGCTGACCCATGATTGTCCTTTCGCTGGTCCAGAGTGATGTAGAGGCGTGGGCGAAGGCCGTCCACTGCTGAAAGGCAAACAGTCCGTCCCAAACAGAAATGGGCGGCCCAACGGCCGCCCATTTGACGAAGCCTGAGTCTCGGGCAATTCCAGGAAAAGTGTAAAGCGGTTTTCCGTCCGGAATTGCGTAAAACAACAAACTAGATCATTCGCCGTGAAACGGTGAATGATCTAGAGGCTTACTTCTTCATCGCGCCCATGACCGCACCGATGATGCCGGTCAGGATGGCGCCGCCGCCGGCGCCGCCGAGCAGGTTTTTGAGGTTCAGCGTATCACCCAATCCGCCCGCTGCCGTGGCAGCCGCTGCCGGGTCGGCCGTGCCGCCGAGCAGGCTGCCGAGGATCGCCGCGCCGCCGACGCCGCCAACGGCGCCACCGATGATTTTGGTCAGCTGGCCCATCGCCGCATTCTTCAGCGCAACGCCGACCGCCTGACCACCGACAACACCTGCAATTACCTGTACAACGAGCGCAATGAGCGTATTCGTATCCATGTACCTAGTCCCTCCATAGCTGCCAGCCTCCCGGGCCGACACCATCATGAGACGCTGAATTATACGAAAGTCAAATGCACAGATGCTGAAATAAAGGGGCCGGCCTCAAAACCGCCCCTGCTTGCGAAAAAAGCTGTGACTTTCGTTATTCTGCGGCTATCGCATGCTTAGGTTGCACCGCAGCAGAATAGTCGTTCATCAAAGTCTTGGCGATCTCGCCGACCTCGAATCGGTACGGACCGATCTCGGAGACCGGCGTCACTTCCGCTGCCGTTCCGGTGAGGAAGCACTGTTCGAAGCCTTCGAGTTCCTCAGGCATGATGGCGCGCTCGACGACTTCAAGGCCGCGGTCCTTGGCGAGGCCGATGACGGTGCGGCGGGTGATGCCGTCGAGGAAGCAATCGGGCTTCGGCGTGTGGATCTTGCCATCCTTGACGAAGAAGATGTTGGCGCCCGTTGCTTCGGCGACCTGGCCGCGCCAGTCGAGCATCATGGCATCGGCATAGCCCTTGGCCTCGGCGGCATGCTTGGACATGGTGCAGATCATGTAGAGGCCGGCGGCTTTCGACTTCGACGGCGCGGTGCGCGGATCGGGCCGGCGCCATTCCGCCAGATCGAGACGGATGCCCTTAAGCTTCTGCGCCGGGTCGAAATAGCTCGGCCATTGCCAGATGGCGATGGCGCAGTTGATGCGGCTGTTCTGCGCCGACACCCCCATCTGTTCGCTGCCGCGCCAGGCGATCGGCCTGACATAGGCGTCCTGGAAACCCTGCTTCTTCAGAAGCGTGGTCGAGGCGTCATTGAGCTCGGCCACGGAATAGGGAATATTGAAGCCGAGCAGGCGCGCCGATTCATGCAGACGCTCGGTGTGCTCGTTGAGCTTGAAGATGGCGCCGCCATAGGCGCGCTCGCCCTCGAAGACGGCGCTGGCATAGTGCAGGCCGTGGGTCAGCACGTGGATCTTGGCATCGGCCCATTTGACGAACTCGCCGTTGATCCAGATGAAGCCGTCCAGTTGGTCGAAGGGAACGGATGCCATGGAAACCTCCCGCGGGCGGCGACCCGCACATCATTAGTGTTGTTCTTGTTGCGCGACAGCCGCGTCGGGCGGCCCTTGAAGCGTAAGCGGAGAATCGAACTCTGGCAAACTCAGGAAGTTCCGGAAAAACCGCACTCCCTTGCCTTTTCGTTCGCATTCAGCCGAAAAGCTTGTCAAAAATTACCATTGCGGGGAAATTACGTCAATAGTACTGACATAATTTCCCTCTATGGACGGAGAAATGATGACGGATCGAAGCCCAGCTGCCGGAAAACCGATCAAGACGCCGATCACCGACGAGGACGGCATCGACTTCGCCATCATCGAACTGTTCTTCTTTGCGTATCGCGATTTCACTTCCGATCCGGACCAGATCCTGGCCGATTACGGCTTTGGCCGCGCCCATCACCGGGTGCTGCATTTCGTCAACCGCCGGCCGGGACTGACGGTCGCTGAACTGCTCGACGTGCTCAAGATCACCAAGCAGAGCCTGGCGCGGGTGCTCAAGCAGTTGATCGACACCGACCATATCGTGCAATTGCAGGGTCCGCGCGACCGCCGCCAGCGGGAGCTCTATCCGACAGCCAAGGGGCGCGCCCTGGCGCTGGCCCTGGCGCGGCCACAGTCACGCCGCATCCGTGCTGCATTGGAAGATTCCGGAGCCAGCGAGCGTCCCTTGATCGAACGATTCCTGGAAGCCATGGTCAATCCGGAACTAAGGGCGCAGATCGACATTGTGCCTGCAAACATGTCAGGGAAAAGCCATGGAGACCATTGAGAGGGTGGACCAGCCGACGGCGCCGGACGATGACGCGCCGCATCTGCTTGTGGTCGACGACGACACCCGCATTCGCAATTTGCTCAAGCAGTATCTGACCGAAAATGGTTTTCGCGTCACAGTCGCCGGAAATGCCGGCGAGGCCAGGCGAAAGCTTGCAGGACTCGACTTCGACCTCCTTGTCCTCGACGTCATGATGCCCGGAGAGACCGGCGTCGACCTCACCAAGGCGCTGCGGGCGGAGAAGAACGTACCGATCCTGATGCTCACCGCGCTATCGGAAACCGACAGCCGCATCACTGGGCTCGAGGCCGGCGCCGACGACTATCTGCCCAAGCCCTTCGACCCGCGCGAACTGATCCTGCGCATCAATAACATTCTGCGCCGCGGCGGCCCGGCGACGACGCCCAAGGTCGAGCAGCTGGTCTTCGGCCCCTACACCTTCCAGATCGCCAGGCGCGAGCTGAAGCGGGGCGGCGAGGCGCTGAAGCTGACCGACCGCGAGCAGGAGATCTTGGCGATCTTTGCCGCGCGGGCCGGCGAAACGATCCCGCGTCACGAGCTTGTCGGCGACGATTCGGAAGTCGGCGAGCGCACCATCGACGTCCAGATCAACCGCCTGCGCCGCAAGATCGAGCGCGATCCGTCCAATCCGGTCTGGCTGCAGACGGTGCGCGGTATTGGGTATCGGCTCAGCGTGGAATAGAATGCCGCTGACGGCCGCCCTTGGCCATAGATGTGTGGCCATCGACCAGCGGCATCGACCAGCGGCCATTGACCCAGCGAAAGGACAAATGGCGACCACGCAACTGGAACGGCCGGAACAGGGCGGCTTTGGCGCGCGCGTATCACGCGCGCTGAAAGCAATGCCGCGTGCCTGGAAGCGGTTCTGGCGGCTGGTTGCGTTCTATATGCCCAAGCGGCTTTATGCCCGCTCGCTGATCATCGTCATCGCGCCGATGATCCTTCTGCAGTCGGTCGTCGCCTTCGACTTCATGGAACGCCACTGGGCAACCGTGACGCAGCGCCTGTCGCAGGCCACCGTGCGCGACATCGCCGCGATCATCGACATGATCGAGACCTATCCGCACGATGGCGACTACGCGAACATCATCCGCATCGCCCAGGACCGCATGCAGTTGAAGGTCGACCTCTTGCCGCCCGACCCGTTGCCGGCGCCTGGACCCAAGCCCTTCTTCTCGATCCTTGACGACGTCCTTTCCACCGAGATCACCCGCCAGATCAACCGCCCGTTCTGGATCGACACGGTCGGCAATTCCAACATCGTCGAGGTCCGCATCCAGCTCGAGGGCAAGGTGCTGCGCGTCTTCGTGCGCCGCAGCCAGGCCTATGCCTCCAACACCCACATCTTCCTGATCTGGATGGTCGGGACGTCACTGGTGCTGCTGACGATTGCCATCCCCTTCCTTCGCAACCAGATCCGGCCGATCCTGTCTCTGGCCGAGGCCGCCGAAAGCTTCGGCAAGGGCCGGCCGATGCCGCGCGATTTCCGCCCACGCGGCGCCGAGGAGGTTCGCCGGGCCGGCTTTGCCTTCATCCAGATGCGCGAGCGCATCGAACGCCAGCTGGAACAGCGCACCGCCATGCTGACCGGCGTCAGCCACGATCTCAGAACCATCCTCACCCGCTTCAAGCTGCAGCTGGCGCTGGCCGGCGGCAAGCCCGAGACCAAGGCCGCGCTCAACCAGGACATCGACGACATGCAGTCGATGCTGGAAGGCTATATCGCTTTTGCCCGCGGCGAAGCGTCGGAAGATGCCGGCCATTTCGATCTCGAGGCCTATTTCCAAAAGCTCGGCGAGGAGGCGTCGCTGCACAAGCGCAAGCTATCGACCGTGCTTGCCGGTGATCCGGACGTGCATGTGCGCCCGCACGCTTTCGCCCGGCTGTTGTCCAATGTCGCCGGCAATGCCTTGCGCTATGCCAAGACGGTGGAGATCAGCGCCGATCACGGCCGCGGCTCACTCGTCGTCACCATCGACGATGACGGTCCGGGCATCCCGCCGGAAAAGCGCGAGGACGTGTTCAAACCGTTCGTGCGGCTCGACGAGGCGCGCAACCTCGACGCCAGCGGCACCGGCCTTGGTCTCTCTATCGCCCGCGATATTGCCCGCAGCCATGGCGGCGACATCATGCTGGAAGACAGCCCGCTCGGCGGCCTGCGGGCGGTGATCAAAGTGCCCGCCTGACCAAAGCATGATCTGGAAGTCGGGCTCGGCCAAAAACCACCTTCATCCGCGCGTCATGAAACCATGGTCAAGAGCGCGCATGAAGCGCGCGACCTCAGTTGATTCGGCTCAGCCGCCTTACTTCGACCTCGTGCCTGCCCGGGTGCGGTGGAGCGAAGCGAGGGCAGCCGGGCCGTACCGCTATCGCATCAAGGCAACCGTCGACCCGAGCAAAGGACCGCCATGCGCATCCTGATGGTCACCGACGCCTGGCGGCCGCAAGTCAACGGCGTCGTCCACACGCTGGAGCGGCTCACCGAAACGCTGAAAACCTTCGACGTTGCGGTCGACTTCCTGACCCCGAACATCTTTCGCACCTTGCCGTTGCCGACCTACCCCGACATCAGGCTGGCGCTGACCACGCCCGGCCATGTCGCGCGGCTGATCGAGGCTCGCAAGGCCGACCATATCCATATCGTCACCGAAGGCCCGCTCGGCATCATGGCGCGGCGCTATTGCCGCAATGCCGGCCGTCCCTTCACCACCAGCTATCACACCCGCTTTCCCGAATATCTCAGCGCCCGCCTGCCGGTGCCGGAGAGCTGGGCCTATCGCTGGCTGCGTGATTTCCACAATTCCGGACAAGGCACGCTGGTCGCCACCCAGTCGCTGGCGGAGGACCTTGCGTCGCGAGGCTTCACCAAGCTCAGGCCGTGGACGCGGGGCGTCGACACCGATCACTTCCGCCCCGACAAGAAGAAGGACCTCGGCTTCCCTGGCCCGGTATTCCTGTGCGTCGGCCGCGTCGCCATCGAGAAGAACCTGAGCGCCTTCCTCGATCTCGACTTGCCCGGCAGCAAGGTGATCGTCGGCGAAGGACCGGAACTGGCCAGGCTCAGGGCGAAGTACCCGCAGGCGCATTTCCTCGGCCATCGCCCGAACGATGAGCTGGCCGAGATCTACGCCTCGGCTGATGTTTTCGTCTTCCCCAGCCGCACCGACACGTTCGGCAACGTCATCATCGAGGCGCTGGCCAGCGGCACGCCGGTGGCCGCCTATCCGGTCACCGGACCGATCGACATTGTCGGCGACGGCATCGGCGGCGCGGTGTCGACCGATCTGCGCGAGGCCTCGCTCGCCGCGCTCAATGTCGACCGCGCCGAGGCGCGCGAACGCGCCATGCGCTACAGTTGGAAAGCCTGCGCCGAAATGTTCATGGACACGGTCGAAGAGGCGCTGAGCACAAGGCGCAAGCTGGCCGCCTGACGCAATCTTCCTAAAACAACCTGCCGCCGTCCGGCACCTTGCGCTCGATGGCGCCAAGGACCACGGCGCCTTCCTCATCAGGGAAGCCGAGCGTGAGCACTTCGGACATGAACGGACCGATCTGGCGCGGCGGGAAATTCACCACCGCAAACACCTGCCGTCCCACCAGCGTTTCCGGCGCATAGTATTTCGTGATCTGTGCCGAGGATTTCTTCACGCCGATCTCAGGGCCGAAATCGATCTTCAGCTTGAAGGCGGGTTTGCGCGCCTCGGGGAAAGGCTCGGCCTCGACGATCGTGCCGGCACGGATGTCGACACGATCAAAATCGGCAAAGCTGATCTCGGGCTTGCGCGCGCTGCTCGAACTCATGGAAGCTCAAGCGTTGCCATAGGTCTCGAACAGGACACCGGCCAGCGCATCCTTGGCCGAGGTTCCCGACCAGACAACGAACTGGAAGGCCTGGAAATAGCATTCGCAGGCTTCAAGCGCCGACGACAAAAGCACCTCGACCTGCTGGCTCGACGGTTCGACCCCGCCGGCAAGCAGCAGCGACTGGCGAAACATGATCGCGCCCTCCTGCTCCCAGAGATCGAAATGGCCAAACAGCATCTGCTCGTTGATCAGCGACAACAGCCGCATCACTTCCAGCGCGCGGGCTTCCGGCACCTTGATGTCGAAAGCACAGGCCAGATGCAGCGCCTCGAAATCCTCCATCCATGAGAAGGAGACGTGATAGTCGGTCCAGCTGCCGGCAACCGAGATCGAGATTTCGTCATCGCCGGCCCGTTCGAAGGACCAGTCATTGTTATGGGCGACCTGCTCGATGACATCCACCGGATGGATTTCGCGGGAGAATTCGAGTTCGAGAAGTTCCATGGAATGCTTCCTGTGTTCAGGGGAGCGCCACACGCTCCGCGGGGCACACACGACGAACAATTTGTCTTGAACTCGGACGGCCAGGACTTCACGACACAAAGACCCCGGACCGGACCCCACCGCCCGGCCGCATGACCCTGCTCCGAATCATGCAACAAATTCAGTCTATTGATCGGGAGTCGCGTGAACAGCCTAATTTTTCGCACTGCGTCATCAGCATGTGGAAAGGCGCTGTCACAAAGATTCATGCATTGCCGGTAAACGATTCACGGCAAAGCACTTTTTCGGATTGTGCTTTGTGGAAAAGTTTAAATTTTATTTTTTTGCTTTGGGCTTTGCCGCAGCCGCAGGTGCGGCCTGTCCGGTCAATTCGGCAAGCCTGGCCTCGAGCGCGTCGATGCGGGCGGCCAGCCTGGTGTTTTCTTCGCGGGCCTTGGCAGCCATCTCGCGGGCAGCCTCGAACTCCTCGCGCTGCACCACATCCATGGTGTTGAGGATGCGCTCGGCCTGCCCCTTGAAGGCAGTCTCCACCTCGCGGCGCACGCCTTGTGCGGCACCCGCAGCATCGGTCATCAGCTTGGCGAATTCATCGAGAATGCGGTTCGGTCCGGTTGACATGGCAAATCCTCGCTTGCTCGAATTGACGTAGTGGCACTGCCTGCGGAATGCAAGAACGTTGAAGCTGGTGCGGCTTCATGTCGGACGCGATTTGGCTCACGGTCCGGCCGACAGATTGCTATTATCGCAAATGGATTCTTGGAACGACGGTTGCCGTGACGGACAGTGCGGACTTGGAGAAGCGCTTTGCAGCACTCGATGCAGCACTCGCAAAGGGCATTTCGGATGCCGATGCGGGCCGGGTCAAGCCTGGCGACGAGGTGCTGGACAGGCTTGAAGCCAAATACAGGGCAATGGCAGAGAGAACCAAGTGAAGTTACTGGTCTTCGCAGACCAGCGGCCTAGTTTTCCTCACGACTTGCTCAGGCAAGAGTCACTCTCATTCAGGATCAACCAATGGCAACGCCCCCGCGCCGACCGACCAATCCGATGGAAGCCGCTGAAGCGGCCTTCAAGCCGGTCAAGAAACCCGCGCCTCCCATTCGCGAACCCTCCGCCGCACCAAACGTTCGCGAGCTTGTCTCGATCAGGATCGATCGCGCCGTGCTCGACCATTTCCAGGAAGATGGCCCCGGCTGGCAAGACAGGATCAACGATGCGCTCAGGCAATTGGTCGCCGGCAAGCCGCAGGGTTGAGCCCATTATCTCTGACGATCAGGCTGTCGTCACCTTGCCTTGACCCAGCCAAAACCCTGCCGCATGGTCCGCGCCCTAACGCGAGCCCTCCCAGGAGATCCTGTTGAACGACTATTTCCCGCTGCCGATGGCGTCGCTGTCCTTCCCCAACATCGACCCGATCCTGGTTCAGATCGGCCCGCTGGCTGTGCACTGGTACGGCATCGGCTATATCGTCGGCATCCTGTTCGCCTGGTGGTACGCCAAGCGGCTCGTCACCAACACAAGGCTGTGGCCTGATGGCGTCTTGCCGATGAAGCCGATCGACCTCGACGATTTCATCGTCTGGGCCGCCGTCGGCGTCGTGCTCGGCGGACGCACCGGCTATGTGCTTTTCTACGATTTAAAGCGCTATATCGACCACCCGCTCGACATCTTCGCCGTCTGGCAGGGCGGCATGTCGTTCCATGGCGGCCTGCTTGGCGTCATCCTCGCCATGACGCTGTTTTCCCTCAAGCGCGGCATCCGCACCTGGACGCTGTTCGACGTGGTGGCAGCCGGCGTGCCGGTCGGGCTCGGCCTCGTCCGCATCGCGAACTTCGTCAATGCCGAACTCTGGGGTCGCGTGACCGACGTGTCGTGGGGCGTCGTCTTCTGCAACGAGCGTCTCCAGCAGACCGTGGCGGGTTGTGTCGCGGGCCTGGAGCCTCGCCATCCGAGCCAGCTCTACGAAGCGCTGCTCGAGGGCGCGGTGCTGTTCCTGGTCCTGCGCTTCCTCACCCATTCGCGGCTGAAGCTGAAGACGTCGCGCTTTGTCGGCGGCGCCTTCATTTGCGGCTACGGCCTGTCACGCATCTTCGTCGAGTTCTTCCGCGAGCCCGACCAGCAGCTCGGCTACCTCCTCGGCGGCTGGCTCACCATGGGCATGGTGCTGTCGCTGCCGATGGTGCTGGCCGGCATCTGGGCGATGGCCACCGCCAAACCGGCGCCGCAACCACAGCCGGCATGACACGGCTGAAGACCCGCATCGTCGACCTGATCGGCGCGCTCGGGCCCCTCCCCGTCAACGAGTACATGGCGCTCTGCCTTTTCGATCCCAGCGACGGCTACTACACCACGCGCGAGCCGTTCGGCGCCGCCGGCGACTTCGTCACCGCACCCGAGATCAGCCAGATGTTCGGCGAACTCGTCGCCGTCTGGCTCTATCAGGCCTGGCTGGCGATCGGCCGACCGCTGCCGGTCACCATCGCGGAGATCGGGCCTGGCCGCGGCACGCTGATGAAGGACATGCTTCGCACCCTGACGCGGCTCGATCCGGCTATCGCCGCCGGAGCGTCCTTCGCTCTGGTCGAGACCAGCCCGCGGCTAACCGAAATCCAGAAGCAGACGCTTGCCGAAAGTTCGGTTGAGCTCGGCTGGCACGAAACCATCGCCACGCTACCGCAGGCGCCATTGCTGATCGTCGGCAACGAATTGTTCGATGCCGTGCCGATCCGCCAGTTCATCCGCGCCGGCGCCGGCTGGCGCGAACGGGTGATCGGCCTCGATGTCTCAGACGAGTTGAGCTTCTTCGCCGGCGCTGGCTCGGTCGAGGCGACGCTGCTGCCGGAAGACGCCACCGAGGCGCCACAAGGCTCTATTTTCGAAATAGCACCGGCCCGCGCGGCACTGATGGCGACCATTGCCGAACGCATAGCCGACCACGGCGGCGCCGGGCTGTTCCCCGATTACGGCCATCTCCAGCCCGGTTTCGGCGACACATTGCAGGCCGTGCGCAGGCACGCCCCCGAAGATGTGCTGGCCAATCCCGGCGAAGCCGATCTCACCGCCCATGTCGACTTCGCTGCACTGGCCGCCGTCGTGCGGGCGCATGGCCTCGATGTGGAATTGGCGACGCAGGGCGACTTTCTGCTTGGCATGGGATTGCTTGAGCGAGCTGGCCAGTTGGGCAGCCAGGCAAGCCAAGAGGCACGACAAACCATTGCCGATGCCGTCGAGCGCCTGGCCGGACCCGACGGCATGGGCACGCTGTTCAAAATCCTGAAAATCCTGCCGCATCAGCCAGTCTGACCCTCAGAGATCGTTACAAGCCGTCCCGCGACGCCGCCTATGGTCGCATGCCTGCTTTTGGCCAATGCAAAGTCGACGCAGCAGCACTGTCGCAATCACTCGGCCGAACTTCGCCTTGACGAAAACGCCGGCGCGGACAACAAACCCATCCATGCTGAATCAGACCAAACCGGATCCTGTTCGCTCGCCGCTGCTGGAAGCGGCCAAGCCGCGAGGTATCCGCCATGGCTATTTCACCCGTATCGGCGGCGTCTCCGGCGGCATCTATCAGGGACTTAACATCGGCACCGGGTCGGATGACGATCAGATGCTGGTCGCCGAGAACCGCCGCCGCGTCGCTGCCTGGATGGGTGTGCCGGCCAGCCATCTCCTGACCGCGCATCAGGTCCACTCGCCCGATGTCGTTATTGCCAGGGAACCCTTTCCCGGCCCGCGGCCCAAGGCCGACGCCATCGTCACCGACCGGCCGGGCATCGCCATCGGCGCCTCGACGGCCGATTGCGGCCCGGTGCTGTTCGCCGATGCGCAAGCGCGCATCATTGGCGCTGCACACGCCGGCTGGAAGGGCGCTTTCACCGGTGTGCTTGAAAACACCATTGCCGCGATGGAAAGCCTCGGCGCCCGCCGTGAGCGCATCATTGCGGTTCTCGGTCCTTCGATCGGCCCCGACAATTACGAGGTCGGGCCGGAATTCGTCGCCCGTTTCGTCGAAGCCGATGCCGAAAACATCGGCTATTTCGCGCCTTCGGCCAATCCGGCGCATGCAATGTTCGATCTCAACCTCTATACGGTCGACCGGCTGAAGAAGGCTGGCGTGACCGCCGAGGGGCTTGGCCGCTGCACCTATGCCGAGGAGGATCTCTTCTTTTCCTACCGGCGCGCGACGCATCGCAAGGAACCGGACTACGGTCGGCAGGTTTCGGCAATTGTTTTGGAGAACGGATAATGGCGCTGCATTTCGAACGGTCGGAATTTGACGCCCGGCGTGACCGGTTGATGATCGAGATGACGGAAAAGAAGCTCGATGCTGTACTGCTTTTCGCCCAGGAGAGCATGTACTGGCTAACCGGCTACGACACGTTCGGCTTCTGTTTCTTCCAGTGCCTGGTTGTGAAGGCTGACGGCTCGATGGTGCTGCTCACCCGCTCGGCCGATTTGCGCCAGGCGCGCCACACATCGATCATCGACAACATCGTGCTGTGGACCGACCGCGACGGCGCCAACCCGGCGGTCGACCTGCGCAACCTGCTCAACGACCTCAATCTCCTCGGCGCCCGCATCGGCGTCGAATACGACACCCATGGCCTGACCGCCTTCAATGGCCGCCGCGTCGACGAGCAGCTGCAGACCTTCGGCCAGATCGCCGACGCCTCCGGTATTGTCGGCCGTCTGCGCCTGTTCAAGAGCCCGGCTGAAATCGCCAAGGCCGAAAAGGCCGCCAACCTTTCCGACGACGCGCTCGACGCGGCCCTGCCGCTGATCAAGCAGGGCGGCGACGAAGCGCTGATCCTTGCCGCCATGCAGGGCGCGGTGTTTGCCGGCGGCGGCGACTATCCGGCCAATGAATTCATCATCGGCTCGGGCATCGACGCGCTGCTCTGCCGCTACAAGGCCGGGCGCCGCAAGCTGACCAAGAACGATCAGCTGACGCTCGAATGGGCCGGCGTGTTCCATCACTATCACGCGCCGATGATGCGCACCGTGCTGACCGGCAAGGCGTCGAAGCGCCATCAGGAGCTGTTCGACGCCGCCCGCGCGGCTCTTCTGGCGGTCGAGAAGGCGATGACGCCCGGCAACACCTTCGGCGACGTCTTCGACGCGCATGCCCGCACGCTGGAGGCGCACAGCCTGACCAAGCATCGGTTGAACGCCTGCGGCTATTCCGTCGGCGCCCGCTTCACCCCGTCCTGGATGGATATGCCGATGTTCTACCAGGGCAATCCCGAGCCGATCGCGCCCAACATGACATTGTTCGCGCACATGATCATCATGGACTCCGAAACCGAGACGGCGATGACGCTTGGCCGCACCTACCTGACCACCGAATCCCAGCCGAAGCCGCTTTCGCGCCATGATCTCGACTTGATCGTACAGTGAATCCATAATGGTTGGTCCACGCGGGGGCGTTCGCGACTAAGGAGTTTTCGGGCAGATGAGACGATCGCATGTGACGACCGTGTCATTGCTCGCAGCGCTTGTGCTGGCCGCTTGCACCAATGCCAAGGACGTCCTTGAGCCGTCCGCCATCACGCCGCCGGCAGCCTCGGCCCAACCGGCTCAGCCCTTGGCTGCCCCGGGCATCGCGCCCGCCGCCACACCAGCGCCGGCCGTCGGCGCCACGACACCCGCCAACCCCGCGCAGAGCGCCGCCGCTTTGTCGAAGACCCGGCTGCAGATCGCGCCGATCGTCGGCGCCTCGGTGGAAGCGGCAACGCCGCTGACGGCCGAACTGCAGACACGCGCCAAGCAGCGCGGCATCACCCTTGCCGGCAGCGCCGACCAAGCCGCCACCCATGTGCTGAAGGGCTACTTCTCGACGATGACGGAAGGCAAGGACACCACCGTTATCTATGTCTGGGACGTCTATGACCCCGCCGGCAACCGGCTACACCGCATCAATGGCCAGCAGAAGGCGCCCTCGGTCAATGCCGCCGAAGGCTGGCCCGCGGTTGCACCCGCTACCATGCAGGCGGTCGCCGACCAGACGATCGACCAGTTCGCGGCCTGGCTCGGCGGCAGCGCCGGCTGATCCGCCTGTTACCGGCTTCCGTTCACTGTTGACGTTTTTGAGATTAGCCGGCGGATTCCCGTCAACGAGGCTTGCAATACCGGCACGGCTCGCTACAAGCCCGATTAAGAGGACCTCCCCATCCTTCGCCAGGAACGGTGCATGAAGCTTTTCGCGGGCAATTCCAACCGGGTGCTGGCCGAAGCGGTCGCCCGCTATCTCAATGTCCCGCTGGGCAAGGCCAGCGTCAGACGCTTCGCCGATCAGGAAATCTTCGTCGAAATCCAGGAAAACGTGCGCGGCGAGGATGTCTTCATCCTGCAGTCGACCTCGTTCCCGACCAACGATCATCTGATGGAACTGCTCATCATGATCGATGCCTTCATGCGCTCCTCGGCCAAGCGCATCACCGCGGTCATCCCATATTTCGGTTACGCCAGGCAGGATCGCCGGGCCTCGGGCCGCACACCGATCTCGGCGAAGCTGGTCGCCAACATGATCACCCGCGCCGGCGTCGACCGCGTCTTGACGCTCGACCTCCATGCCGGCCAGATCCAGGGTTTTTTCGACATTCCGACCGACAATCTGTTCTCGGTGCCGGTGATGGCCCGTGACGTGAAGGCAAAATACAAACAGCTTGCCAATGTCGTCGTCGTCTCGCCCGACATCGGCGGCGTGGTGCGCGCCCGCGCGCTCGCCAAACGCTTCGACGCACAACTGGCCATCGTCGACAAGCGCCGCGAACGTCCCGGTGAATCCGAAGTGATGAACATCATCGGCGCGGTCGCCGGCAAGGATTGCCTGCTGATCGACGACATCGTCGATTCCGGCGGCACGCTGTGCAACGCCGCCGATGCGCTGCTCGCCAACGGCGCTACCAGCGTCACCGCCTATATCACCCACGGCGTGCTGTCGGGCGGTGCGGTCGCCCGCATCAGCGGCTCGAAGCTGCAGGAACTGGTGATCACCGATTCCATCCAGCCGACGCAAGGCGTGCTCGACGCCCCGAATATCCGCGTCATCTCCATCGCCGACCTGATGGGCGAGGCGATTTCGCGCACAGCGACCGAAGAGTCCGTGTCGAGCCTGTTCGATTAATCCATGTTGCCCAAAAGCGTGCCCCCGGGCCTGGCTCGGGGGTAATCTCGTTTTTGGAATCTGCCCCAAACCGTCGTGAAAGGAGCCAGCTGATGCGCAATCGAATCAAGGCTGCAGGCATCGCAGGAATGCTTCTCGCAATCGGCATCGCCAGCGCGGCCTATGCGCCGACAATCGCTCCGGTTTCGACCGCGCAGGCGCAAACGGAATATCTTCCCACCGAAAAGGATTTCATCGGCAAATGGAGCATCGCAGGGTCCGCAATCCGGCCACCGCGTGATCTGAAAGAGCCGGCGAAGCCCGACCAGGAAGCGGCTGCGACCGAATTTCAGCAGACTGTGACCGCCTTTTATGGCGCCTTCGACTATCTGGAGATCACGGCGGACGGCCGCTACAATTTTCACCAACCGGGTGACCCGGCATCGGGGCCTTGCGTCTGGTGCGGGACATGGTCGTTCAAGAACGATTCCGTGTGGCTCGAACTGGACACGGCACCCAGGCTCGACATCTACACCGAGGGCGGCGACATGCAGATGACCTACACGGCCGAGCCTGAAGAGACGTCACGATACAAATGGCTTGTTTTCAGCTGGACCAAGGCTGATTGAACTGAGGGGTGAGGCGTTCTCGCGCACGCCAACCGAAGCATCGGTGTCAAGCCCGATCTCCTGAGGCGGGCAGTCAGTCCATGGTTGCATTGTGCGAGGAGTTCACCATGGCCATACTGCCCCTCCAATCAACGGAGGAGTAGCAGATGCGGCGTAGGACTTTGCTCGGGCTCGCGGTTTCCATTGCAGCCACCCTTTCAGTACCGGCGGCCTGGGCCGCCGATTTTCCGGACCGGACCATCACCATGGTTGTCCCCTTTTCCGCCGGTGGCTCGACGGATCTGGTCGCGCGCCTAGTCGCCAACAAGATGTCCGAAAAGCTGGGCCAGCAGATTGTCGTCGAAAATGTCGGCGGCGCCGGGGGCAGCATCGGCGCTGCCCAGGTCGCCCGAGCCGAACCGGACGGCTACACGATCCTGATGGGCACGGTCGCAACCCACGCGCTCAACCCGCTGATCCTGAAGACAAAGCCCTACGATGCGGAGAAGGATTTTGCGCCGATATCGTTGCTCGTGCTGGTGCCAAACGTCCTGGTCGTGAACCCTGAATTCCCTGCCAAGGACGTCAAGGAACTGATCGAGATGCTGAAGAAGGACCCGGACAAATATGCCTACGCCTCATCAGGCAATGGCACCCCGCTCCATCTCTCCGGCGAGCTTTTCAAGACGATGGCCGGCGTCAGCATGCAGCACATTCCCTACAAGGGCGCCGGACCGGCCTTGAACGACGTTATCGGCAATCAGGTGCCGATGATGTTCGACAACCTCCCCTCTTCATCGGGCCATATCAAGAGCGGGACGCTGAGAGCGCTTGGCGTCACCACCAAGGAGCGCGTTCCCTCCTTCCCCGACATACCGGCCATTGCCGAAACCATTCCCGGCTATGAAACCTACAGCTGGAACGCTCTGTTCGCGCCCGCAGGCACGCCGCCGGAGGCCGTCGCCGTTCTTCAGAAGGCGGCAGTTGAAGCCCTGAAAGACCCTGATGTGATCGCCCGCATGGCCCAGTTCAGCGCCTCGATCGTGGCCTCCACCCCGGAAGAGCTTGGAGTGCATGTGAAGGCCGAACTCGCCAAATGGGAACCGATCGTCAAGGCCAGCGGCGTTCAGCTGGACTAGGGCCTACGGCAAAGTACTGCGGGCTTTTCCTGGCGCTACGGCGCCGGGGCCTCAAGTCGGGGCTGAGCCCGCCGCATGCCTTCGTCGCGGGCGCCGCGCATATAGCCGCGCGGCGAGGCGCCAAGCATGCGCTTGAACATGGTTATGAATGCCGGCACGCTGTCATAACCGAGGTCGAGCGCCACCCTGGTGATCGGCTCGCCATCGGCGAGCCTGGGCAGGGCCGCAAACAGGCAGGCCTGCTGGCGCCAAGTCGACAAGGACAGTCCGGTCTGGCGCTGGAAGGCGCGGGTGAACGAACGGCGGCTCATGCCTGCGGCATCCGCCCACTCGTCGATCGTGGCGTGCGGCGAAGGTGCCGCGACAAAGCGTCGGCAGAGCGCCGCCAGCTTCGGGTCGGACGGGAACGGCAGCCCGAGCGGCCGTTCCGGCAAGGTCGGGATCTCGTGCAGCAAGAGGTTCATGATCAGCCCGCCGCGGCCTTCCAGTTCGCTGCCTTGCGGCAGCTTTTCCGATTCGACGATCAGGCTGTGCATCAGCTCGGTGATGCCGACGACGCGCAAACCTTCCGGCAGGCCGGGGATAGCGCCCGGCATGACATAGACCGAGCGCATCGAGACGTCGCCCAGCATTTCGACGGAATGCTCGGTGCCGGCCGGTATCCACATTGCGTGGTCGGGCGGCACCATCCAGCGCCCGTACCTGGTCGTCACCAGCACGACACCGACCAGCGCATGCAGCAGCTGGCTGCGGCTGTGGCGGTGTTGCGGCACGAGGTAACCGTCGGGATATTCGGTCGGCAAAGCCACCGCCGGCCCGGAAACCTCCTCCAGCCACTGCCAGCGGCTTTCGTGCAATCGGCCGAGATCGGCATTGCCGGCGCGGAAGATGTCCCTGCCATGTGGCATCGGCTATGGCCCACTTGCGAAACTATTGGACCAAACCACGAAAGAAGTCGCCTGGCAAGCGGCTTATAAGGCAGCCATCCCCAAGGCGCTCCGCAGGGGCGTCGCCCAAGCGCTTCAGACGAGCGTCCTTAAGGCGGTCCGCGGGAGCGGCCGCCAAGCCTGCCTGCGGGCAAACACCCGCCAAAAAGACCTCGGAGCCTGCCTTGACCGATACGACAGCCACCAGCATTGCACCGCAGCCAAGCGCCAGCCTCCCTTCAGCCCAGGCGACCGCCTTCACCGTCATTCTGGCGGTGAGCTTTTGCCACGGCATCAACGACATCATGCAATCGCTGCTGCCGGCGATCTATCCGCTGCTGAAAGAGAACTACGGTCTCGATTTCTGGCAGATCGGTCTTTTGACCTTCACGTTCCAGGTCACGGCGTCGCTGCTGCAGCCGGTCATCGGCATGATCACCGACAAGCGGCCAATGCCCTATTCGCTGCCCTACGGAATGGCGTCCTCGCTGATTGGCCTGATCGTGCTCGCCTATGCCGGCCACTATGCGCTGCTTCTGGTCGGCGCCTCGCTGATCGGCATCGGCTCGGCGATCTTCCATCCGGAATCCTCGCGCATTGCCCGCTTTGCCTCCGGCGGCCGCTTTGGCCTGGCGCAATCTTTGTTCCAGGTCGGCGGCAATTTCGGCCAGTCGATGGGGCCGCTGCTCGCTGCCTTCATCGTCGTGCCCTTCGGCCAGACCAGCATTTCATGGTTCGCCGTCGGGTCTCTGATCGGCATCATCGTTTTGTCGCGGGTCGGCGGCTGGTACAGCCGGATGCGCGCCGCGCAAGGTAATCGCAAGGCAGCAAGCTTCGTCTCGCCCTTCCCGCGCAAGAAGGTGATGGGAGCGCTGGCGGTGCTGACGCTGCTGGTGCTGACCAAGAACGCTTACATCGCCTCGCTCTCCAGCTACTACACCTTCTATTCCATCCATAAATTCGGCGTTTCGGTGCAGATGAGCCAGGTCATGCTGTTCCTGTTCCTTGGCGCCTCGGCGCTGGGCATCCTGCTCGGCGGCCCGTTCGGCGACCGCTATGGCCAGAAGGCGATGATCTGGTTCTCGATCGTCGGCGTGCTGCCGTTCACGCTCGCTTTGCCCTACGCCAATTTCGAATGGACGATGGTGCTGACGGTGCTGATCGGGCTGATCCTGTCCTCGGCCTTCTCCAACATCGTGGTGTTTGCCCAGGAGTTGGTGCCGGGACGTGTTGGCACGATCGCCGGGATCTTCTTCGGCTTCGCCTTCGGCATGGGCGGCATCGCCGCAGCCGTGCTCGGCGTCGTCGCCGACATGAAAGGCATCGATTTCGTCTTCCAGATCTGCTCGTATCTGCCGCTGCTCGGCCTGCTGACGGTGTTCCTGCCCAACATGAAGGAAGCCAGGAAGGCGCAGGCGGCGGCCAGATAAAACCGGTCGATTTTGCGGATTTGACGCAGGGCGCGGCATTGCTGCGCCCTCTGTGATTCTTTCACCATGCGCTGGTTGAAAAGCCTGCTAGAGATAGTCATCAACGAAGGCTTGGGGCCTTCGACGTCTCTGGGGGATGACATGCGCAAGATCGTATTGGCCGTATTGGGTGTGCTTCTTGTTACCTTGCCGGCGACGGCACGCATCGTTCCTTTTCCGCCGGGTTTCAAGACGCAGTCCGTCGAAACCAACGGCACCAAACTCTATGTGCGCGTTGGCGGCAAGGGTCCCGCCGTCGTGCTGCTGCACGGCTTTGCCGATACCGGAGACATGTGGGGCGCCGCGGCCATCGCCCTCGCAAAGGACCACACCGTCATCGTGCCGGACCTGCGCGGCATGGGTCTGTCGGCCCACCCGGAAGCGGGCTACGCCAAGAAGAACCAGGCCGTCGACATCGCCGGCGTGTTGGATGCCCTGAAGATCGACAAGGCAGATCTCGTCACCCACGACATCGGCAACATGGTCGGCTATGCGCTTGCCGCGCAATATCCCAAGCGCATCACCAAATGGGTCATCATCGATGCGCCGCTGCCCGGCATCGGCGATTGGGAAAAGATCAAGCAAAGCCCGCTGCTTTGGCACTTCAACTTCCGCGGCCCGGATATGGAGCGGCTGGTCGCAGGGCGCGAGCGCATCTATCTCGATCGCTTCTACAACGAACTGTCGGCAGACCCCAAGAAGATCGACGAGGCCACGCGCAAGCACTACGCCAGACTCTATGCCCGCCCGCATGCGATGCATGACGCTTTCGAGCAGTTCAAGGCGTTTGACCAGGACGCGATCGACAACCAGGCGATGCTTGCCGCCGGCGGCAAACTGACCATGCCGGTGCTGGCTGTCGGCGGTGAAAAATCCGCCGGCACCACGCAGGCCGATCTCCTGCGGCTTGTTGCGACCGATGTCACGAGCGGCATCGTGCCCGACTCCGGTCACTGGATCATGGAGGAAAACCCCGACGCGACCGTCAAAGTGATCACTGGTTTTCTCGATAAATAAGGCACCGCCTCGCTGACATTTCGATGAAAGCAAAGGCACCCGCCCGGCGGCGGGTGCCTTGCTTATCCGACTGGACGATGTCTATTCAACTGAACGGTTCTACGCCTTGAAGAAGGCCAGGAGGTCGGCATTGATGACATCGGCATGGGTCGTCGCCATGCCGTGCGGGAAGCCCTTGTAGACCTTGAGCTCGCCCTTTTTGAGCAGCTTGACAGCCAGCAGCGCGGAGTCGGCGATCGGAACGATCTGGTCGTCGTCGCCATGCATCACCAGCACCGGCACGTCGATGGCCTTCAGATCGTCGGTGAAGTCGGTTTCCGAGAACGCCTTGATGCAATCGTAATGCGCCTTGGTGCCGCCCATCATGCCCTGGCGCCACCAATTCTCGACGACAGCCTGCGACACCTGGGCGCCGGGGCGGTTGAAGCCGTAGAACGGGCCGGCCGCAACATCGTGGAAAAACTGGGCGCGGTTGGCTGCCTGGGCGGAGCGGAAACCGTCGAAAACCTCGATCGGCAGGCCGCCGGGATTGGCCGCCGTCTTCAGCATGATCGGCGGCACCGCGCCGAGCAGCGCGGCCTTGGCGACACGGCCGCCGGAGCCGTACTTCGCGACATAGCGGGCCACTTCGCCGCCACCGGTAGAATGGCCGACATGGATGGCGTCCTTGAGGTCGAGATGCGCCGCAAGTTCCGCGACATCGGCGGCATAAGTATCCATCTCGTTGCCGGTATCGGTCTGGGTCGAGCGGCCATGGCCGCGCCGGTCATGGGCAATGACGCGGTACCCCTTGGACAGGAAGAACAGCATCTGGGCGTCCCAGTCGTCGCTGCTCAGCGGCCAGCCGTGATGGAAGACGATGGGTTGTCCCGTTCCCCAATCCTTGTAGAAAATTTCGGTGCCGTCCTTGGTGGTGATCGTGCTGCTGCCGGGCTTGGTCATCTCGCTCTCCATTGATTGCTTCCGCGATAATCAATATCGCGATAACCATATGACTAGCGCAGGTCCAAATCCTTGTCTACAGAAAATATGTACCGCGATATCATTTTTCGTGGTACATATTGGTGTGCTCAGTCGGCAAAGGAATGCCTCGTGCCTCTCCCGTTGGACAACCAGCTCTGTTTCACGCTTTACGCCACCAGCATGGCAATCAACCGCACCTACAAGCCCATGCTGGACGAGATGGGCATCACCTATCCGCAATACCTCGTGCTGAACGCACTTGCCGAAGCCGGCGGGATGTCGGTCGGCTCGATTGCGCACAGGCTCGCTTTGGAATCGAGCACCATCACGCCGCTGGTGAAGCGCATGGAACAGGCCGGTCTCGTCACCCGCCAGCGCAGCCAGACGGACGAGCGCCAAGTGCAGGTCGACCTGACGCCTGCCGGCCGCGCGCTGCTCGTCCAGTGCAACTGCCTCAACGAAACCCTGATCGAACGCTCGGGCATGACGATGGCTGATCTCGATGCCTTGAATCGGCGGATCCAGGCGCTGCGCGAAGCGTTGAGCAGCAAGCCGGACTAGCTGCCCTACAAACACGCCAGGCTTAATCCTTGCCGGCCAGCCAGCGCACGACGTTGCCCATCAGCTTGCCGTAGAGCGGCCATCCCAAAAAGTCCTGCGACAGCCAGTGTGGGCCGATGTCGGTCGCCCACGCGACGGTGCGGCCACGGCCATGCTCACGAACCGCAAGCAGCGGCCAGTCCGTGCCGCGATACTGGCAAGTCGCCAGAAGCTGGGACGAGCCGTCGCGCCTGAAATCGAGTTTGTTCATGCCGAGGATCGGCGGCAACGGACCCGCGACACCGGCAAGGATCGGATGCGACGCCTGAAGGATCGACGGCTGCAGGCCTTGCGGCACTTCCAGCCCGTCCGAGAATGGCAGGCAGCGCACGGGCAGCACGTCCTCGACCGGGGTGTCGTGGAAACGCGCCGTGCCGAACATGCCTTGGAACCCCATATAGCCGCCGGCCAGCATCAGCCCGCCGCCGCCTTCGACATAGGCCTTGAGGACGTCGAGGCGGTTGACGCCGATGCGCCCGGCGCGGGCCTCCGGCGTGACCAGCAAGGTCAGCGCGCCGACATCGGAGATCACCACCGCCTGGTATTCGGCCAGCGCGTCGAGGTCATACGGAAATTCGGCCGCACAGCGATCGCCACCGATCTGCGTCACCGCTATGCCCTCTGCGGCAAGGGCGGCATTGAAGGCCGTCGCGCCATTCACCCATGTCGCACTTGTCAGAACGTCGCCGCCGGCAGCGACCGACGTCGTCGCCGCGAAGGTCTCGCCTGCCAGCAAAAGTTTCATCGTCGCCCTCACGCTTTTCGACTGAGGATTGAAAGGCGAGCGCCGGCTCGAGCCGGCGCCCGCAAAGCCTTGGGAGGCTTAGAACAATTCCAGGAAAAGTGTGACCGGTTTTCCGTCCGGAATTGCGTAAAACAAAGGGATAGAGCGGTTCGCCGTTTCCGTGAAACGGTGAAACGCTCTAGAACTTAAACTCGGCCAGATTTTCCGGCGTCACGATCTTGGCCGGGCCGAGGATCAGTTCGCCGCTGGCCCCGATCGTGTATTCGCCGAGCCTGCCCGCCGTGAACTTCTCACCTTCCTTGCCGGTGATCTTGCACTGCGCCAGCGCCTGGGCCGCCTGATAGGTCAGGTAGCCGAGATCGGTGACATTCCACCAGATGTCCTGGGCGGCGCCGTCCTTGATGTATTTCGAAATCAGAGTGGCCGGCGCAAGGCCGGTCAGCTTGACCTTGCCGATCATGCCGGCTTCCTCGAGTGCGCGCGCGGCCGCCGGAAGGCCTATGCCTGCCGGCACGATGATCACCTTGAGATCCGGAAACGCCTGCACCAGCGCCAAGGCCTGCTGCTGGTTGACCTGCTCGCTCTCCTCGCCATAGGCGACCTGCACCAGTTTCATCTTGGCGTATTTCGGCTCTGCCGCCATCTTCGCCTTCATGAAGTCGATCCAGGCGTTCTGGTTGGTCGCCGTCGGCGTCGACGACAGGATGGCGAACTCGCCTTCGCCGCCGCTGAGGTTGAATGCGCTTTCCAGCATCATTTCGGCCAGACTGTCGCCCTTCACCTGGTTCACGAACACCGCGCGCGCATCGGCCGCGACGTCGGAATCGTACGATATCACCCGGACGCCTTGCTGAACGGCGCGCTTCAGCGCAGGCGCAACCGCATTGGCGTCGTTGCCGGCAATAGCGATGACCCCGACCTTCTGCGACACAAGGCTGTTGATAAATTCGATCTGTGCCTCGGCCGTCGCCTGCGACGGGGCGACCTGGGTGGCGGTGCCGCCAATTTCCTTCGCAGCCTCCTCGGCGCCGCCGAAAGCCACCTTGAAGTAGGGATCGGTGTCGAGCTTGGGCAGGAAGCCGACCGTTACAGGTTCCTTGGCGCATTCCTGGCTGTATGCCAGCGAGGCCGGCGCAAGCAGAACCGCGGATGCGAGCAGGGCTATTCTAAACGCTTTCATTGTGTCTCCTCCGTCAGAATTCGGGCTTGAAGAAAGGGGCCCGAGATCACCCCTTGGTTTCGCGCAGGACGCGCGATCTTGACAGCCGCTCCTCCAGGGAGCGCCAGTAGTTGGAGACCAGCAGCGAGCCGATCAGGAGCAGGCCGATGATCATGCCTTGGGCGTCGCCGCCGATCTGGTTGAGCGCCAGCACGTTGCGGATGATGGCAATCAAGAGCAGCGCCAGCATGACGCCGGTGAGCCGCCCCTTGCCGCCAAAGACACTGACGCCGCCGAGCAGCACGATGGTGATGACGTCGAGCTCCATGCCGAGCGCATTGTTGGCGCGGGCATTGGAAAGGCGCGCGGTGTAGACGATGCCGGCGATGGCCGCGACGACACCGGAGACGACGAATAGCCTCAGCACCATCTTGCGCGTGTCGATGCCGGAATAGCGCGCCACTTCCGGACTGCCGCCGAGCGCGTAGATGCGCTTGCCGGTCGGCGTCTTCTGCAGCACCACCGCGAAGATCGGCGCCAGCAGCAGGAACGGCACGATGGTCCACGGGATTTGTGTGCCCGGCAGATTGCTGATGCCGAAATCGACAACCGCCGGCGGCAATATGTTGACCGAACCGGTGCCGAGCAGGATGTAGCCAATGCCCCGATACAGCGCCATGGTGCCGAGCGTCACCACCAGCGACTGCAACCCGAGGCCCGACACCAGATAGCCGTTGAAGGCGCCGAGCAGGCCGCCGAAGACGAGCGTCAGCGGAATGGCGGCCAGCGTCGGCACGCCAGCCTGGACAAGCAGGCCAAAAATCACGGATGTCAACGCCAGCACCGAGGCGATCGACAGGTCGATCTCGCGGGTGATGATGAGCAGCGTCATCGGCAGGATCAGCAACGCCTTTTCCGAGGCGCTTGCGGCCAATTGCGAGAGGTTGAAGCCGGAGACGAAATTCGGCACGAAGACCGCCGCATAGATAAAGACGGCGAGGCAGGCGGTCGCCAGCAGCAGATCCCAGAAGTCGATCGAGCGGATAAACTTTCTCATCTCGCCCTCGCCTGTCTTGCCTGTTCGGCACGCCGCACGATGAAGGTGTCGATGCCGATGGCAACCAGGATCACCAGGCCATAGACGCCCTGCAGCCAGAGCGGGTCGACACGCACCAGCGTCAGCCCGTTCTTGATGACCAAGAGAGTGAGCGCGCCAAGGATGATGCCGAGCAGCGTGCCCGAGCCGCCGCGGATGGCGACGCCGCCGACCACTGCCGAGGCGATCACCGTGAGTTCGAAGCCGAGCGCGACGCGGGCATCGATGGTGGCATAGCGCGATGCCCACAGCGCCCCGCACAGACCGCCGAGCAGGCCGGCCATGCCGAAGGCCAGCAGAATGCGCCGGTCGACCGGGATGCCGATCAGCCGTGCGCCGTCGGGGTTGGAGCCGGTGGCAAACAGCTCGCGCCCGGTTGCGGTGCGATAGAGCAGCACATAGCCGGCGCACAGGATGACAATAGCGATGATGACGATCAGCGGCACGCCTGCGATCTTCAGCCCGGTCATGTCGAGCCAGGCTTGCGTGACTTCGTCGGCGCTGACCTGGTCGCCCGCCGCCCAGATCGAGTTGAAACCGCGGAAGATCGACATCGAAGCCAGCGTAACGACGATGGCCGGGATCTTTCCCCAGGTAACGACAAGGCCGTTGAGCAGTCCGGCAAAGCCGCCGACCGCGCAGGCGGTGATCAGGCCGATGCCGATGTCCAATCCGGGATAGGCCTGAACCATGCTGGCCGCCATATAGGCGGAGAGGCCGATCACAGCTGCGATCGACAGGTCGATGTTGCGGGTGATCAGCACCAGCATCTGCGCCAGTGCGGCGACAATCAGCAAGGCCGCGTCCATCGACACAGCGGTGAGGTTCGCCGCGCTCACCATGCGCGGGTTGATGATGGTAACCGGGATGGCGACGGCGAGCATCGCGGCGAGCAGCCCGAACTCCCGCCGCTTCAGAAAATCGAACGGTCCTTTTGCCTTTTCCTCCCGGGCGGCGCGTTCTATCTGCGCTGCCTGGCCGGCGCGTTCATCGGTCCTGGTCGCCGCTTCCAGTACTTTTTCCTGCGTGGCTTGCCCGCGCGAAAACTCGGCAGTCTGGCGGCCTTCGCGCAGCACGACAATGCGGTCGCACATGCCGATCAGCTCGGGCATCTCTGACGAGATCAAAAGGATCGCCATGCCTTGCGCGGCAAGGTCCGCGATCATTGCATGCACTTCCGCCTTGGTGCCGACATCGATGCCTTGCGTCGGCTCGTCGAGGATGAGCACGCGCGGCTCGGTGCGCAGCCACTTGGCCAGCACCACCTTCTGCTGGTTGCCGCCGGATAACTCTTTCACCGGCTGCCCGTAGCCGGAAAAGCGCAGCTTCATGCGCTTCAGCCAGTCCGCCACCAGACCGATGGCGCGGTCGGTGCCGTAGAGACCGCGTTGTGCGGCCTTGTCGAGAACAGGTAGCACCGCATTGTCGAGGATGGAGAAATCCATCACCAGGCTCTGGCCCATGCGATCTTCCGACACATAGGCGATGCGCGCATCCATGGCGTCGCGCGCCGAGGCGAACTGCACGGGCTTGCCGTCGATCAGGATTTCGCCGGCGTCGGGCCGGTCGATACCGAACAGCACGCGCGCAATCTCGGTGCGTCCGCTGCCGACCAGGCCGCCAAGCCCCAGCACCTCGCCGGCGTGAAGCTTGAGGTCGATACCGGTAAAGCCGCCGGCGCGCGAAAGTCCCTTCCCCTCCAGCACCAGCGCGCCTGAGGCATGGCGCCGTTCGGGATAGAGGTCGGTGACTTCACGCCCGACCATCATGCTGATGGCGGCAGCACGGCCAAGCTCGGCCTTCGGCTTGACGCCGATCAGGCGCCCGTCGCGCAGCACCGCGATGCGGTCGGCGATGCGGAAGATCTCGTCCATACGGTGGCCGACGAACATCATCGCCACGCCGTGCAGCCTGAGATCGGCAACGACGGAAAACAGCCGCTCGACCTCGCGCTGCGACAGCGCCGCCGTCGGTTCGTCCATGATCAGCACGCGCGCATCCAGCGATAGCGCCCGGGCTATTTCGACCAGTTGCTGTTCTGAGGTACGCAGGGTTCCCAGCCGCGTTGCCGCCGGCACGTCGAGGCCGACGGTCGCCAGCACCTTGCGGGCGCCGGCCAGCATGGCGGCATTGTCGATGCCGCCAAAGCGGTCGCGCGGCATGTGGCCGAGATAGATGTTCTCCGCCACCGACAGATCGGGAAACAGGCCAGGATGCTGGTGCATGACCGCAATGCCGGCCGCCTGCGCGTCATGCGGCGAATGGAAGACGGCTGATTTGCCGTCAACCTCGACATGACCGCTGGTGGGAGAATGCACACCGGCCAGAAGCTTCACGCAGGTGCTCTTGCCGGCGCCGTTTTCGCCAAGCAGCGCCAGCACCTCGCCGGAGCGCAATTCGAAGGAGGCGTCCTTGAGCGCAATCGTGCCGCCGAAAGCCTTCGTCGCCTGAACCAGGGCAACAGGAACAGCCCGCACCACCGCAGCGTCGGCTTCGCTTTGTGTGCTCGAGTGCAGCACGTCTCCTCCCTGACTAGTTATTTTTTCAATTTGCTATATTAAATAGCGCAAAGGCGCAACGGCAAAATTGACTTCCATGGTTCCGACGCGCACTGTCGCCGCCAACATAGGCACCGCAGGGTGCGCTCGGCCGCAGGTGGTTTGCGGGCTTCGCGCCGGGAACGGGACATTTGGGGAGTGTGCGGGTTTTGTCAGGGAAAGGCAGCAATTCTGTCAAAGTTCGGCACTATAATGAGCGTTTCGTGCTCGACGCCATCCGTCGCCTCAAGGAAGCCTCCAAGTCCGATCTGGCGCGCGCGGCAAGCCTGACGCCGGCGGCCGTCGCTGCCATCGTCGACGGCCTGGAATCTTCCGGATTCGTAAAGCAAGTGGGAAAAAGGTTCGGGCAGCGCGGTTCGCCCTCCACGCTTTACCGGCTGACGCCGGAGCGCATCTACAGCGTCGGCATCAAGATCGGCCGGCGTGCGCTTGAAGCCGTTCTGGTCGACTTCGCCGGTGAAATCCGCGCAAGAGAGTCGCACGAATACCGCTTCCCCGATCCTGATTTGGTGCTGAAGGCCGGCAACATGGCGCTGGCCACCTTCGAAAAGCTGGTGGATGGGCTTGGCGATGCCAGCATCGTCGGCGTCGGCATTGCCTCACCCTATTTCCTCGGCGGCTGGAGCGAGGAACTCGGCTTTCCCGACGATCTCGGCAGCCGCTGGGAGGCGATCGACCTGACGACATGCTTTGCCACGCCGGCGAAGACGCCGGTGTTCGTGGAAAACGACGCCACGTCGGCGGCGCTGGCCGAACTTGTCCAGGGCGCCGGCGCCCGCTTTCGCGATTTCATGCACATCTCGATCGACACTTTTGTCGGCGGCGGCCTGGTGCAAGGCGGCAGGGTCCATACCGGGCCGCATGGCAACAGCGCTGCCCTCGGACCCTTGCCGGTCTCGCCCTCAAGCCTCGATTCGGTGGCGGCGAAGCCTGCGCGCTACCAGAGCCTGCTGCATCGCGCCTCGATCTATGTGCTGGTCAATCACCTGAGGTCGCGCGGCGTGGTGATCAATCGTGTGCGGGAACTCGATCCGTTGCCAGCCGAAGCGCGCGTGCCGCTGTTCGAATGGATCGACGATTGTGCGAGCGCGCTGGTCGAGGCGATCATCGCCATCACCTCCATCATCGACATCGAGGCCATCGTTCTCGACTCGATCCTGCCCAGGCCGATCCATCTCGAACTGCTGGCAAGGGTGCAGACCCAGTTCAACCAGGCCAGCGCAATCGGCATCGTGGCGCCGGAGATCGTGTCGGGGCAATTCGGCCCTGAGGCCTCCTCGATCGGCGCTGCCATGCTTCCGTTCTCGGCGCTGCTGGCGCCCGACAGCGGCGTGCTCATGATCGGCAAGGACCGGACGAAACTGCTGAGCGCTCTGTCCACGCTCGGTGGCGCCAAGGGAAACGGATCAAATCCGCCCACCGACCTGCCGGCCTGAGCGCAATGCGGCGCGCCCAACGCAGGCATCGGCCGCCCTTGCCCGCCATGGCTTGCACGCCTGCCCGCCTTCCGCTATAGAGCCGCCACCCGCGTAGACACCCTTGGAGGCAACGCGGCGGAAGGCTGCCTTCCCTTGTGATCCCGAACAAAGCTCCGCGTATGCGGTTTCTGGCATTCGGACATCCAGGCCTGGCGGCTTTCGACGTTTACGGTCCAGGCACACTGCCACCGCAAACGCTCCATAAAACGCGAAAGGAAATGCCATGAGCCACGATACTTACGAGCTCAAGGCCGAAGCGCGCGAACAGGTCGGTAAGGGGTCCGCCCGTGCAGTTCGCCGCAACGGTAAAGTGCCTGCAGTTATCTACGGCGACAGACAGCCTCCCCTGGCGATTGCGCTGAACTACAAGGACGTCTTCTACAAAATCCATGGCGGCGGGTTTTTGACCACGATCGCCACGATCGATGTCGACGGCAAGAAAATCCAGGTTCTGCCCAAGGATTTCCAGCTCGACCCGGTCAAGGATTTCCCGGTCCATGTCGACTTCCTGCGCATCGGCAAGGACACCGAGGTCAACGTCGACGTGCCCGTCCACTTCATCAATGAAGACAAGTCGCCCGGCATCAAACGCGGCGGCGTGCTCAACATCGTGCGTCACGAAGTCGAGTTCCACTGCCCGGCCAATGCGATCCCGGAATTCATCACCGTCGATCTCACCGGCGCCGACATTGGCGATTCGATCCACATCTCGGCGGTTACCTTGCCGGCCGGCGTCAAGCCGGTGATCTCCGATCGCGACTTCACCATCGCGACCATTGCCGGCTCCTCGGCGATGAAGCCGGAGACGGAAGAGACGGCGGAAGCGGCAGCCCCCGAAGCGGCGGCTCCTGCTGCCGAAGAGAAGTAATTTTCGGGCCCGGAGTTCACGATGCTTGTCTTTGCAGGCCTCGGCAATCCGGGCGCGAAATACGCTGATAACCGGCACAATGTCGGCTTCATGGCGGCGGACGCAATTGCCCGCCGCCATTCGTTTTCGCCCTGGTCGAAGAAGTTCCAGGGCCTGATCGCCGAAGGCACGATTGCCGGCGAAAAGATTCTTCTGATCAAGCCGCAGACCTTCATGAACCTGTCGGGACAGCCGGTCGGCGAAGCCCTGCGCTTCTACAAGCTCGGCCCCGAGGCGCTGACCGTCTTTTACGACGAGATCGACCTGCCGGCCGGCAAATTGCGGGTTAAGGTCGGCGGTGGCGCCGGCGGACACAACGGCATCCGTTCGCTCGACCAGCATGTCGGCAAGAACTTTCGCCGCGTGCGCATCGGCGTCGGCCATCCCGGCGTCCGGGAAATGGTGCAGTCCCATGTGCTCGGCGATTTCGCCAAGGCCGACCGCGAATGGCTGGACGTGCTGCTCGACACCATCGCCGACGATGCCGGGCTGCTGGCCAAGGGCGACGACAGTTCTTTCATGAACCGGGTGACGCTGGCCTTGCGCGACAAACTAACGCCAACCGGCGACGACGACCGGCCGCCGCCAAAGGCGCCGAAGGCTGAGGGCCCGAAAGCTCAAAGCCACATCCGCCAGGCACGGCCACAGCAGGCGCCGGCCAAGCTGCCGGAAAGCGGCCCGATGGCCGCCATGCTGAAGAAACTGTTCGGCAAGAAGGACTGAGCGTCGACAGGATCGGGACCGCGGGGCTTGACGTTGCTCACTCCTATCGCCCATAGCCCTCATCAAATTTCTAGTTTCCCGATAGGACCGGACACATGGGTTTCAAATGCGGCATCGTTGGCTTGCCCAACGTCGGCAAGTCGACGCTTTTCAACGCGTTGACCAGGACGGCGGCGGCGCAGGCCGCCAACTATCCGTTCTGCACCATCGAACCGAACACCGGCGAGGTGGCGGTGCCTGATCCGCGGCTGCAGAAGATCGCCGCAATCGCCAAGTCTAAGGAGATCATCCCGACCCGCATCTCCTTCGTCGACATCGCCGGCCTGGTGCGCGGCGCCTCCAAGGGCGAAGGGCTGGGCAACCAGTTCCTCGCCAACATCCGTGAGGTCGACGCCATCGTGCATGTGCTGCGCTGTTTCGAGGATGACGACATCACCCATGTCGAGGGCAAAATCGACCCTGTCGCCGACGCCGATACGGTCGAGACCGAGCTGATGCTCGCCGACCTCGACAGCCTCGAGCGCCGCATCGTGCAGATCCGCAAGCGCGCCGGCAGCAAGGACAAGGAAGCAACCACCGTGCTGCCGATGATGGAGGCAGCACTCGAGCTCCTCCAGGCCGGCAAGCCGACCCGCATCCTGCTCAACGGCATTTCAGCGGAAGACCTGCGCATCCTGCAGGGACTGAACCTCTTGACCTCGCACCCCGTGCTCTATGTATGCAACGTCGCCGAAGCCGACGCCGCCACCGGCAACGAGCACACCAAAGCCGTGGAAAAGATGGCGACCGCGCAAGGCGCCGGCACCGTGGTGATCTCGGCCGCGATCGAGGCCGAAGTCGCCCAGCTCTCCGACGAGGAAGAGATGGAGTTCCTGTCCTCGCTCGGCCTCGACGAGCCTGGCCTCAACAAGGTCATCCGCGCCGGCTACGATCTGTTGCATCTCATCACCTATTTCACCGCCGGGCCGAAGGAGACGCGCGCCTGGACGATCCACAAGGGCGACAAGGCCCCGCAGGCGGCCGGCGTCATCCACACCGATTTCGAGCGCGGCTTCATCCGCGCCCAGACCATCGCCTACAACGACTACATCACGCTAGGCGGCGAAGTGGCGGCCAAGGAAGCCGGCAAGGCGCGCGACGAAGGCAAGGAATATGTGGTCCAGGATGGCGATGTCCTGCTGTTCAAGTTCAACACCTGAGACGCCGAGGCTCTCGCGGCTCGCGCGCTGACGGCGGCCGATCACGGCTTCGTCAAGTGGAGGAGCCGGCATGCCGCTTCGCTTGACTGCCCTTGGCACCGGGTCTATGGCCGTTTGCATGCGACTTGGCCGTCCCCGTGGGAACGGCGGCGCGTGCAAGACCCATCGCTATTAAACGAAACCTTGGGCTCAACCAACGGAGACCGGCGATGATCAAGGCCTTCGTCGTCGACAATGATCGCCTGCGCCTCGCCGACGATCTCGTGGCCAATGGCGATCAGGTCGTCTGGGCCGACCTTCTCAACCCGACCAAGGAAGAAGAAACAACGATCGAGACCTGGCTCGGCGTTGCCATCCCGACGCGCGAGGAGATGGAGGAGATCGAGATTTCGAGCCGCCTCTACATCGAGGACGGCGCCTACTTCATGACCGCCACCTTGCCGGCGCAGACCGAAATCGATGATCCCTTGATGTCACCGGTTACCTTTGTGCTTGCCGGCCCGAGACTGGTCACCATCCGCTATCATGAGCCGAAGGCGTTCAAGACCTTCCCCCTGCGCGCCGAGAAGGTGGCGACAGGCTGCACCACCGGCAACACCATCCTGATCGGCCTGCTGGAGGCGATCGTCGATCGCCTAGCCGATATTCTCGAACGCGCCGGCCGTGACATCGAGACGATCTCGCGCGACATCTTCGAGGCGCGGTCGACCAAGGTGAACAAGCGCAATCGCGATTTCCAGGAACTGCTCAAGGCCATAGGCCGCAAGGAAGACATTGCCTCCTCGATCCGCGACAGCCTGATCTCGCTGCAGCGCCTCACCGGCTTCCTTGCCCACGTCGCGACCCAGATCAAGATGAGCAAGGACGTCCGCGCCCGCATCAAGACAGTATCGCGCGACGTGCTGTCGCTCGCCGACCATGCCACCTTCCTGTCGCAGAAGATCTCGTTCCTGCTCGACGCGACGCTCGGCATGATCTCGATCGAGCAGAACGCCATCATCAAGATCTTCTCGGTCGCCGCCGTCATCTTCCTGCCGCCGACGCTGGTGGCTTCGATCTACGGCATGAATTTCGACGTCATCCCGGAGCTGAAATGGGAGCTCGGCTATCCCTTCGCCATCGGCCTGATGATCCTGTCGGCGATCCTGCCGTTCTGGTATTTCCGCCGCCGCGGCTGGTTGTAGGCCCAATAGAATTCGCTTGACCAAACGCCGCCCGGACGGCATCCGGATGCCCGGTGATCGTACAACCGGATTGGGATCATGACCGCAAAAAGCTGGGCCTACGAGGATTTCACCGAGGGCGCATCGATCGACCTCGGCGCCAAGCAGGTGAGTGCGGCCGAAATCATCGAATTCGCCACCGAATTCGACCCGCAGCCGATGCATCTCGACGAAGCCGCCGGCAAGGCCAGCATCCTTGGCGGCTTGGCCGCCTCCGGCTGGCACACCTGCGCGATCTTCATGCGCATGCTGTGCGACGCCTTCCTGCTCGACTCGACCGCGCAAGGCGCGCCCGGCATCGACCAGGTCAAATGGAAGAAGCCGGTGCTGGCCGGCGACACACTGGCCGGCAGCACCAGCGTGCTTGCCAGGCGCCTGTCGAAATCCAGGCCTCAGCTCGGCCTCGTCACCTTGCGCAGCGAACTGTTCAACCAGCGCGGTGAAAGCGTCTTCGAACTTGAGAACACTGTCATGTTCTTGACCCGCGAGGCCGGCGCATGAGCCTCGACGCGTTCTTCCGCATCGGCGATACCATCAACCTCGGTTCGCACACATTCGAAACCGAGGCGATCAAGGCGTTCGCCTGCAAATACGATCCACAGGTCTTTCATGTCGACGAGGAGGCCGCAAAGAAAAGCGTGTTCGGCCGCCTCTGCGCCTCAGGCTGGCACACCGCGGCCACCTGGATGAAGCTCAATCTCAAAAATCCTATGGACGCTTCTCAATGGACCGGACCCGGCCCGGTACCAGAATTCGGCCCCTCCCCCGGCTTCAGGAACCTGAAATGGCCAAAGCCGGTCTATGCCGGAGAAACCGTCACCTTCATGCGCACGGCCCTGTCCCACCGCCCGCTCGCCACCCGCCCCGGCTGGCGGCTGCTCGCGCTGCGCTCGGAAGGATTCGATTCTACGGGCGACAAGGTGCTGGAGTTCGACAGCGCGGTGCTGGTGAAGGCTGGGTAGGGGGTAGGTTTTAGGCAGTAGGGATTAGGCAGCAGTGGGTGCTGCTCCTTGCACGGAATGCGGAGCTTCCCTCCCTACTCCCTACTCCCTACTCCCTACTCCCTACTCCCTACTCCCTACTCCCTAATGCCCCTCAAACCCGATCAACGTCCGCACCGGCACGCCCAGCGCTTCGAGCTTCGCCCGTCCGCCGAGATCCGGCAGGTCGATGACGAAGCACGCGGCAAGAATATCGGCGCCGATCTGCCTCAGCAGCTTGACCGCCGCCTCCGCCGTGCCGCCGGTCGCGATCAGGTCGTCAACCAGGATCACCTTCTCGCCCGGCGCAACGCCGTCCTTGTGCATCTCCATCTCGTCCAGCCCGTATTCCAGGCTGTAGGCGACGCGTACCGTCTCGTAAGGCAGCTTGCCCTTCTTGCGGATCGGCACGAAACCGGCCGAAAGCTGGTGCGCGACCGCACCGCCGAGGATGAAGCCGCGTGCCTCAATGCCGGCGATCTTGTCGATCTTCTGCCCGGCATAGGGATGCACCAGCTCGTCGATGGCCCGGCGGAAGGCGCGCGCATTGCCGAGCAAAGTGGTGATGTCGCGAAACAGGATGCCGGGCTTGGGGTAGTCCGGAATGGTGCGGATCGCGGCGAGCAGCGTGTCTTCGAGCGAGGATTTCATGGGTCGAGATTACCTGAAACGGAGGTTGTTGCGCGACAATTGTTCGATCGAACTGCAGCCCATCAGCTTCATGCCGCGCTCGATCTCGATCCGCATCTGCTCCAGCGCCCGCTCGACGCCCGGCTGTCCGGCCGCCGCCAGGGGGAACAGATAATAGCGGCCGACGCCAACAGCCTTGGCGCCGAGCGACAGCGCCTTCAGCACATGGGTGCCGCGCTGCACGCCGCCATCCATGATGATGTCTATTCTGTCGCCGACGGCATCGACGATCTCGGCCAGTTGGTCGAACGCCGCCCGCGAGCCGTCCAGCTGCCGGCCGCCATGGTTGGACAGCACAATGCCGCTGCAGCCGATCTCGACGGCGCGCTTGGCATCCTCCACCGACATGACGCCCTTGAGACAGAACGGACCTCCCCACAGTCTGACCATCTCGGCAACATCGTCCCAGGTCATCGACGGATCGAGCATCTCGGTGAAGTAGCGGCTGATCGACATCGTGCCGCCGCCCATGTCGACATGCTCGTCGAGCTGCGGCAGCTTGAACCCCTCATGGGTGAAATAGTTGATCGCCCAGCCCGGCTTCAGCGCGAACTGCAGCATGCCGGCAAGGTTGAGCTTGAAGGGGATGGCAAAGCCGGTGCGCTTGTCGCGCTCGCGGTTGCCTCCGGTGATGCTGTCGACGGTCAGCATCATCACTTCGACTCCAACCGCTTTCGCCCGCTGCATCATCGCCCGGTTGAGGCCGCGATCCCGGTGGAAATAGAACTGGTAGACCTGCGGGCTGCTGCTGATCTTGCGCGCTTCCTCAAGACTGACAGTGCCGAGCGAGGACACGCCGAACATCGTGCCGAATTTGGCCGAAGCCTTGGCCACCGCGCGCTCGCCTTGATGATGGAACAGCCGCTGCAAGGCGGTCGGCGAGCAATAGACGGGCATGGCCAGCTTCTGGCCCATCACCGTCACCGACATGTCGATCTCGCTTACCCCGCGCAGCACGTTGGGAACGAGGTCGCAGCGCTCGAAGCTCTCGGTGTTGCGGCGGTAGGTGACCTCGTCGTCGGCCGCGCCATCGATGTAGTTGAAGATTGGCCCCGGCAACCGCTGCTGGGCCATGCGCCGGAAATCGGAAAAGTTGTGACAGTCGCGTAGCCGCATCATCGATCCCAAATGCCCCTTTAGCCGGCGATCCGCCGGGCGCGCGTGCAATACCAATCGCATGGCGCCGTGCCAACGGACTTCTTACTGGACGGCTGCTGCGCCAAGATGCGAACCATGCCCGGTTTGGCAAGCAAAAAGGGCGTCCGAAGACGCCCTTTCCATTTCCGAGGAATAAGATGCGGCTTAGTGCGCCACGCCTTCCCACACCTTGCGCTTGGTCAGATACATCAGCGCGCCGAACAGAAGCAGAAACACCAGAACGCGGAAGCCGGTCTTCTTGCGGTCTTCCATATGCGGCTCGGCCGCCCACATCAGGAACGCCGAGACGTCGCGCGAATACTGGTCGATCGTCTGCGGCGAACCGTCATCGTAGGTGACCTGGCCGTCGGAGAGCGGCTTGGGCATCTTCAGCGACACGCCGGACATGAAGTATGGATTGTAGTGGGTGCCTTCGGGGATCACCATGCCGGCAGGTGGCGTCTCGTCGTAGCCGGTCAGCAGCGAATGGATGTAGTCCGGGCCGCCCTGCGCATATTGCGTGAAGATGTCGAAGACGAAGCGCGGGAAGCCGCGCTCGACGCCGCGCGCCTTGGCCAGCAGCGACATATCCGGTGGGGCAGCGCCGCCGTTGGAAGCGGCAGCCGCCTCCTCATTGGCGAACGGCGCCGGGAAATGGTCGGACGGCTTGCCCGGGCGGTCGAACATGTCGCCGGCATCGTTGGGTCCATCATGGATGGTGTACTCAGCCGACAGCGACTTGATCTGCGCTTCCGAATAGCCGAGGTCCTCTAGCGTGCGGAACGCCACCAAATTCATCGAGTGGCAGGCCGAGCAGACTTCCTTGTAGACCTTCAAGCCACGCTGCAGCTGCGCCTTGTCGTAGGTGCCGAACGGACCGGCAAAAGTCCAGTCCATCTCCTTCGGCTCGTGGATCGGGAAATGCGTCGGTGCCGCCGCGTTGTGCGCCTCTTCAGCGGCGATCGCCACACTGCCGACGGCTCCGATGCCAGCGGCAAACACGCCTAGCAGGGCGAGCGAGGTGAGAATCTTTTTCATGCCAAATCCCCTTAGATTCTCACTCAGCCTTTGGTTTCCGGCGCCGCGGTCGCACCGGCCGGATGTCCCCCTCCGGCACCCTTGTTCTTCTCCAGCACCGCCTCGGTGATCGAATTCGGCAGTCTGCGTGGCGTCTCGATCAGGCCAAGCACCGGCAGGATGACGAGGAAGAAGGCGAAGTAGAACAGTGTCGCCGCTTGAGCGTAGCCAACGTAGTTGCCCGAGACCTCACCTATCAGGAGGGTCAACAGACCGCCACCTTCCGCCGGCTGCGAGCCAAGCCAGCCAAGCAGGACAGCGTCGGCGACGAACAGCCAGAAGAAAAGCTTGTACCAGGGCCGGTAGACCGCCGAGCGCACCTTGGAGGTGTCGAGCCACGGCACCAGGAACAGCATGACGATGGCGCCGAACATGCACAGCACGCCGCCGAGCTTGGAGTTGATCGGCCCGATGTTGAAGGTGATCGCGCGCAGGATCGCGTAGAACGGCAGGAAGTACCATTCCGGCACGATGTGGGCCGGCGTCTTCAGCGGGTTGGCGATCGTGTAATTGTCCGGATGGCCGAGAAAGTTCGGCAGGTAGAAGACGAAATAGGCGAAGAAGAACAGGAACACGATCATGCCGAATGCATCCTTGATGGTCGCATAGGGCGTAAAGGCAACGGTGTCGGTTTTCGATTTCACCTCGATGCCGGTCGGGTTCGACTGGCCGACCACATGCAGCGCCCAGACGTGCAGCACGACGACGCCGGCAATCATGAACGGCAGCAAATAGTGCAGCGCAAAGAAGCGGTTGAGCGTCGGGTTGTCGACGGCGAAACCGCCGAGCAGCAGTTCCTGGATCCAGTTTCCGACCAGCGGAATGGCGCTGAAGAAGCCGGTGATGACGGTGGCGCCCCAGAAGCTCATCTGACCCCAGGGCAGCACATAGCCCATGAAGCCGGTCGCCATCATCAGCAGATAGATGATGCAGCCGAGGATCCACAGCAGCTCGCGCGGCGCCTTATAGGAGCCGTAATAAAGCCCGCGGAAGATGTGGATGTAGACGGCGACGAAGAAGAACGAGGCGCCGTTGGAATGCATGTAGCGCAACAGCCAGCCCGAATTGACGTCGCGCATGATCTTCTCGACCGAATTGAAGGCGAGGTTGGTGTCGGCGGTATAGTGCATGGCCAGCACGATACCGGTCAGGATCTGCGCCACCAGCATGATCGTGAGGATGCCGCCGAAGGTCCACGCATAGTTAAGGTTGCGCGGCACCGGATAAGCGATGAAGCTGTCATAGACCATGCGCGGCAGCGGCATGCGGGCGTCGAACCAGCGTTCGATACCGGTCTTGGGCGTATAGGTCGAGTGTCCCTCGCTCATCGAAATATCCCCTGCCTCAACCGATAAGGATTTTGGTATCGGAAATGAACTTGAATACCGGCACGGCCATATTTTCCGGCGCCGGGCCTTTGCGGATGCGGCCGGCGGTATCGTACACCGAACCGTGGCACGGGCAGAACCAGCCGCCGAAATCGCCTTCCTGGCCAAGCGGAATGCACCCCAGATGCGTGCAAACCTGCACCATCACCATCCAGGCTTCCTTGCCGGGCGTGGTGCGGTTGGCGTCGGTCGCCGGCGCATCGGCGGGCAGATTGGCGTTGCGGGCAATAGGATCCTTGAGGTCGGCAAGGTTCACGGCCTCGCCGTCCTTCATCTCCTGCTCGGTGCGGTTGCGCACCACGACCGGCTTGCCGCGCCATTTGACAATCAGCGACATGCCAGGCGTGAGCGAGGCGACATCAACCTCGACCGAGGCGAGCGCCAGCGTCGAGGCATCGGGGCGCATCTGGTCGATGAACGGCCAGGCAACGGCGCCTGCGCCAACGACTGCGGCCATGCCGGTGGCGACGTAGAGAAAATCACGACGGTTGGGATCCTGGGTGTCGGTTGCGCTCACGGGTGCCTGATCCTTTCGCCTCTTCCGAGCCGGCGGCCGAGCTTTGTCCCCGCTCCATCGCGCCGGCCCGACAGCGCATGGCGAACAAGCTAGCGAATTCCTCCGGCATTTGGATTTCGGTTTATGCGTGAAGCCCGTTTTTGTCCAGCGGGCTGAAGCCACAAGGGCAGATTGTCGCGGGGACAGAACAGCGCGTCAGTTGGCCAGATGCCCAAAGGTCGGCAAAGGCGGCTAAACAACAGGGAAATATCAGCAAATCCGAGGCTCCCCGCCTGTCTCGACAGGACAGGTTGCCGTGATCTAGTCTCGCCGGCATGGCACATATTATCGACCGCGAGACCTGGACCAGGACGCCCGGCCGCTGGCAGGGCGAACTGCAATGCGGCGCCTACGACTCCAACTCCTGCCTGATTTTCAACTATCAGGAAGAGATTGGCGGCGGCCCGCGCCTGCACACGCATCCCTATTGTGAAATCTTCATCATCCGGCAAGGCACCGGCCTGTTCACGATCGGCGACCAGCAGATAGAGGCCACGGCCGGCCAGATCCTGATCGTGCCGCCCGATACGCCGCACAAATTCACCAATCTTGGCCCAGGCCCGCTCGAAACGACCGACATCCACGAAAACGGCAGCTTCATCACCGAATGGCTGGAATGATTGTTGCCGGCTGGTGACCTCTAGCTTGCACCGAGCCTGACCAGCACGGCCCTTGGGATATCGTATTCGCGGATGGCCGACTCATGCCGGCGCAGGCCGCAGAGTTCACGCTGGATGAAATAGGCGTGCACCGCCGCGGCAGCCTCCTTGAGCAGCCGCGGTCGCTGCTCCTCGTCGCCGTTGTTCTGACGGAGCTTGGCCAGCGTTTCCTCGACCCGTTGGCCGGCACGGCCGAGCGCTGCGGCCTTTTCAGCCAGTATCTCATGGCCGAGGGCGTCGAACGCGGCTTCGGCAGCCGAGGCGCCTAGGGATGGCGGACGCAGTGACATCTCAGCCTCCTTTTATGTCTTGAGAGAGCATCATGCGGTGCGTGACGAATTCTTCGCTCACCACCGGCTGGAAACCAAGCCGTTCATAGAACCCAAAGGCTTCTTGTGGCGCGCGGGTGTTCAGCACGGCAAAATGCTGACGTGCCCTGTCAATGACGGTCTCGACCAGCATGCGGCCAATGCCGCTGCGGCGATGACGCGCGCTGACGAACAGGTGCCTGACCCGGCCGTGGTCCCTGCCTTCGAAATAAGGATCGATGTTCAACCCGCACACACCAGCGAGTTCTCGGCCATGCCATGCACCAAACAGCGCCTCGCCTCGTTTCAGGAACTTGTTGCGGCCGCCCGCCCAGCCATCCGCCAGCCGCACCAGCATCCAGTAGCCTTCCAGCCGGCTCTCCTCCTTCAGCGCATCGAAGGCCGGCGCGGTTGGCCGCAGCCGCTTGAGGACGTAGCCGATATCAGGCGACGCTGCCATGCCCTACTCCGCCGGCCGTGTCTCTTCCAGCACGCTTTCCTCGTGGTAGAGGAAGCCGCCGGACTGCCGCTTCCACAGCCGCGCATAGAGCCCGTCGAGCGCCACCAGCTCGTCATGCGTGCCCTGTTCGACGATGCGGCCTCCGTCCAGCACCACAAGACGGTCGAGCGCGGCGATGGTCGACAGCCGGTGCGCTATGGCGATGACCGTCTTGTTCTCCATCAGCCTGGCCAGATTCTCCTGGATCGCCGCCTCGATGTCGGAATCGAGCGCCGAGGTCGCCTCGTCGAGGATCAGGATCGGCGCATCCTTGAGGAAGACGCGGGCGATCGCGACGCGCTGGCGCTGGCCGCCCGACAGTTTCACGCCGCGCTCGCCGACAAAAGCCTCGTAGCCGGTACGGTCCCGGTTGTCGCGCAGGCCCAATATGAACTCGTGCGCCTCGGCCTTCTTCGCCGCCGCGATCACCTCGGCGTCAGTTGCATCCGGCATGCCGAGCTTGATGTTGTCGCGTAGCGAGCGGTGGAACAGCGCCGTGTCCTGGCTGACCACGCCGATATTGGCGCGCAGCGAGTTCTGCGTCACCTCGGCGACGTCTTGCCCGTCGATCAGGATTTTCCCGCTCTCGAGGTCGTAGAGGCGCAGGATGAGATTGGCTAAGGTCGTCTTGCCCGCACCGGACGGCCCGACCAGCCCGACCTTCTCGCCAGGCTTGACCACAAGGTCGATGCCATTCAGCACGCCAAAACCCTTGCCGTAGTGGAACTCGACATTCTTCACCTCGATGCGGCCGCCGGCGACGACAAGCTCTTTCGCATCCGGCGCATCGACAAGGCCAAGCGGCTGCGAGATCAGCGCCTTGGAGTTTTCCAGGACGCCGAGATTTCGCAATATGCCGTTGAGCTGCATCATCACGCGCCCGAGCAGCATGTTGAGCCGCAAGACCAGCGACAGCGTGAACGCGACGGCGCCGACGGTGATCGACCCTTCGACCCAGAGATAGACGGCAAAGCAGCCAATCGCGGTGATCATGATGCCCGACAGCGTCGTCAGCGCCATGCGCACGCCGGTCAGCCGGCGGGTGAAGGGCCGTAGTGCATCGAGATAGATGTCGAAGCCGTTCTTGATGTAGCGGTCGTCGCCGTCGGCCGAGAATAGCTTCAGCGTCTGCACGTTGGAATAGGAATCGATGATGCGCCCATTGATCATCGAGCCCGCTTCAGCCGTGGCCTCGGCATGCCTGCGGATCGAGGGCAGATAGAGCTTGGCCAGCCAGGCGAAAGCGAGAATCCAGATCACCACCAGCACGGCCAGGCGCAGATCCAGCCCGGCGACCAGCGCCAAGGTCGTCACCGTATAGATGAGCATGAACCAGATGACCTCGATGAAGCTCTCCATCAGGTCGCCGGTCGCCTGCCCCGCCTGCCAGACTTTTGTCGCGATACGGCCGGCGAAATCGTTTTGGAAGAAAGTGTAGGACTGGCGCGATACGTGCCGGTGCGCCTGCCAGCGCACCAGATTGTAGAAGCCCGGCGTAATCGTCTGTTCGTTGACCAGCGCCGACAGGCCGACGACGACGGTGCGGATGACCAGCACCACTGCGATCATGAAAACAAGCTCAGGCCCGGCGGCGGTCCACAGCGCGTGCCAGCTGCGCTCGCCAGGAAGCTGGTCGAGAATATCGACCAGCCGCCCGACGAAGTAGAAAAGCCCGGCCTCGATCAGCGGCGCGATGCCGCCGATGACAAGCATGGCGAAGAAGGCGAACTTCGCCTGGCCGACATAGTGCCAGAGGAAGCCGCCGACGCTTGACTGCGGCCGAAGGTCCGCCGGCTCCCTGAACGGATAGACCCAGTTCTCGAACCAGCGATAGACGGCTGTCATCATGCTGACGTCATCACTCTGCGGCTTCACCCTTCACGCCGATGTCGTTGGCAACAGCGTCATTGGCGGCATCGACCGGACCGTCGTCGAGCAGGAACCCGCCCGACTGGCGCTGCCAGAGCTGCGCGTAGAGCCCGCCGCTGGCGACGAGTTCCTCGTGCGACCCCTCCTCGATGACACGGCCCTTGTCGAGGACGACGAGCCTGTCCATCGCCGCGATGGTCGACAGCCGGTGCGCAATGGCGATGACGGTCTTGCCTTGCATGAGCTTGTAGAGATTCTCCTGGATGGCGGCCTCGGCTTCGGAATCCAGCGCCGACGTCGCTTCGTCAAGGATAAGTATCGGTGCGTCCTTCAACATAACGCGAGCAATGGCGATGCGTTGCCGCTGGCCGCCGGACAATTTGACGCCGCGGTCGCCGACATGAGCGTCGAGCCCTTTACGTCCGGTGTGATCCGAAAGCCTGCCGATAAACTCCAGCGCCTCGGCCCGCCCGGCTGCCTCGATAACCATTTCCTCCGTCGCATCGGGCCGCCCGTAAAGGATATTGTCGCGCACAGAACGATGCAGCAGCGAAGTGTCCTGCGTCACCATGCCGATCTGCGCGCGCAGCGAATCCTGCGTCACCGAAGCGATCTCCTGGCCGTCGATCAGGATCCGGCCGTT
Organism: Mesorhizobium sp. M0077; assembly: GCF_040322955.1. Classification (NCBI taxonomy): domain Bacteria; kingdom Pseudomonadati; phylum Pseudomonadota; class Alphaproteobacteria; order Hyphomicrobiales; family Phyllobacteriaceae; genus Mesorhizobium; species Mesorhizobium sp. M0077. Next base: position 610,203 of record NZ_JAMYUL010000001.1, on the reverse strand, counting down.
CTCGAGGTCGTAGAACCGCAACAGGAGATTGACCAGCGTCGACTTGCCCGCGCCCGAGCGCCCGACAATGCCGACTTTCTCGCCGGGCTTCACCGTCAGCGACAGGTTCTCGATGACGCCCTTCTGCTTGCCATAGTGGAAACGAATGTCGTCGAAGCGGATCTCGCCCTTGGTGACGGCAATGTCCTTCGCCCCCGGCCGGTCTTCGACCAGGCGCGGCAGCGAGATCGAGGCGATACCGTCTTGCACCGTGCCGATGTTCTCGAACAGGCTCGACATTTCCCACATGATCCACTGCGACATGCCCCACATACGGAGCACGAGGCCGATGACCACGGCGACGGCGCCGATCGTCACCGCCTGGCCGAGCCACAGCCACAGCGCCGTCGCCGTCACCGAAAACAGGAGCAGCGCGTTGAGGATATAGAGCAGGCCGTAAAGCACCGTCACCAGCCGCATCGACCGGTAGACCGTGTCGAGGAAGCCTGCCATGCCTTCTTTGGCGAACGTTGCTTCGCGCCGTGCATGGGAAAACAACTTGACCGTCTGGATGTTGGTGTAGCTGTCAACGACGCGGCCGGTCATAGTCGAGCGCGCATTGGCCTGCGCCTCCCCGACCTTGCCCAGCTTCGGGATGATATAGCGCAACAACCCGATATAGCCGAGCAGCCAGACGCCGAGAGGTGCCGCCAGCCGCAAGTCGGCCGAGCCGACGATGAACAGCATGCCGAGGAAATAGACGATTACGTAATTGAGCACCTCGATCACCTTGATGACGCATTCGCGCACGGCGAGTGCCGTCTGCATCAGCTTGGTGGCGATGCGGCCGGCGAATTCGTCCTGGTAGAAGCTCATCGACTGCTTCAAGAGATAACGATGCACCTGCCATCGGATGCGCATGGGGTAGTTGCCCATCAGCGTCTGCTGGTTGAGCAAAGAATGCAGCCATACTGTACCTGGCAGCGCGAACAGCACGACGAAGGCCATGCCGGCGAGCTTCCAGCTCTCGGTCTGCAGGAAGGTTTCGCGGTTCTGCCCGGACAGCCAGTCGACGATGTGGCCCATGAAGCCGAACATCCACACTTCCGCGATGGCAATCGCCGTCACCAGCACCGCGTCCAGGATGATGTATGGCCAGGCGCCGCGCGTATAATGCACGCAGAAGGCAACCAGCGTCTTCGGCGGCTCGACCGGTTCCGCTGCGGGGAACGGATCGAGCCTTCTTTCAAACCAGCTAAACATAGTGATGCTCACAAAACTTTTGTCCGCTCATGCGGCGCGGGAAAAATCCCCGGGGCGCTCCGCGTCCCCAGACCGTACGTCGGCGGGGACCGACGGCCCGGAATCACCCGGGCCATCGGTCCTGCTTCGCGCAATATAGGGACTTGCGGGCTTTTCACCGACAGAAGCCTTCGACTGAGCTGACGGCACGCCGCCGCCAGTCCGGTTTTTCGCGCCCGGCCGGATCAGCCGGATGATCCGGCGCACCAGCGACGGCCGGCTGTGGTCGGGAACCGCACGCGAGAAATCGACATCCGGCAACATGCCGCGATGCGGACGCCGGCGCATCTGGGCGTGAACCGCCGACGAATACGTCTCGCCGACCAGCAACGCCCAGGTCGCCGTCTTGCGTTCGTGCAGGCTTCTTGAACCCGGTATCTTATAGGGATCGAACATCGGTCCGTCCTCCGTGTGAAAATAGACATAAAAAGGCGAAGCAATGTCGTGCGCCGGCCTTCGGCCGGAGGCACGGATTGCATCCGTCGGGACACGACGATAGGCCTCGGTCGCGACATGCTCAGCTGGGGCGCTTGGCCCCTTTAACGGTTTGAAAAACATCGCAGGATTCCTTCGAGAGCCGAAAATTGGGTTCGGCGGGAATCGGTGCGATCAGATCTAAGAAATCAGGTAAATCGTCGTACCGAAACCGCCGGCGGGCAGGTAAGCCCACGGGAGGGGCGCTGGATGTGCATGGTCATCATGAAATACCCCTCCATCGGTTCGGGTTGACAATGCGTGCGGTATAATCGACTTCGCAGAAAATGGCCACCCGCAGGTCCAGCAATTTCCAAAACCAGCCACCCGCTGTGGCCGATCTGCCACTTATTAGAAAGACGCGGAAATGAACCACCGTCTCCGCATCGCCCTCTACCAGCCTGACATCGCCGGCAACACCGGAACAATCCTGCGCTTCGCCGCCTGCCTCGGCCTTGGCGTCGACATCATCGAACCAGCCGGCTTTCCGCTCTCCGACAAAGCGCTCACGCGCGCCGGGATGGACTACCTCGAAATGGCTGCCCTGACCCGGCATGTCGACTGGAACGCCTTCGAGGATTGGCGCAAGGGCCAAGCCTGCCGGCTGGTGCTGCTCACCACCAAAGCCGCGACCCCCTATACGGGCTTCAGCTTCGCCCAAGGCGACATCCTGCTGTTCGGCCGCGAATCCGCCGGCGTGCCGGATCCTGTCCATCAGGCGGCGGATGCGCGGCTGACGATCCCGATGCAGCCGGGCACGCGCAGCATCAACGTCGCGCTGTCCGTCGCCATGGTCGCCGGTGAAGCCATCCGGCAACTCGGCTAGAACCTTCAACGCGTTGTCGTCATCGCCAACGGCCCTTGCGTCTTGCATCATTCTCACCCAGGCGCACATCGCCTTCTCCTCAATTGCCCTATCGACATTTCCTGGCTACAAGCTCAACTTAAGTTGAGGTCAAGCGGAAAATCGAGATGGCTCCGGTAAAGGAATTGACGGTCGGCCAGTTGGCCATGCGCAGCGGCGTGGCGGTGTCGGCGCTGCATTTCTACGAGGCGCGCGGGCTGATCCGCAGCCACCGCACGTCGGGCAACCAGCGGCGCTATGGCCGCGACGTGCTGCGGCGGGTGGCGATCATCCGGATCGCCCAGGAGGTCGGCATCTCGCTGGCCGAGATCGGCGCCGCACTTGAATCGCTGCCAGAAGGCCGTACCCCGACGCGCGAGGACTGGAACCTGTTGTCGACCGGCTGGCGCGACGACCTCGATCGCAAGATCACTCAGCTAAAGAAGCTGCGCGACGGCCTTACCGACTGCATCGGCTGCGGCTGCATGTCGATCGACAAATGCCCGCTGCGAAACAGGGAAGATCGCTTGAGTGCGCAAGGGCCGGGCGCAAGGCGACTGCTTGTGGAATCCTAATCCGCCGCGGGCAGCCGCCGTATGGTGAATTCGATTACGTCGCCCGGCCGCTCGAACCAGCTTTCGATCTCGGTCCAGTAGGCCTGCTTGGGAAAACGCTCGAACCATTCCTTGGCCTTGAGCCGCGCATCCGGGCGCGGCAGGACGAAGGTCTCGCGCAAAAACCCGTCACGCGGCATGCGCTCGCGCTCGGCGCGTGAACGATCGAGCCTTTTCTTCAGGCCATGCAGCGGCGGTCTTGCCGGCGTGCGCATGAAAGAACTCCTGGGCCGAACCAGATGACACTTGACCCTTGCCCCTAAGAGATTAGGGATCGCGCCCGGAAAAGGCTAGTGGTCCGATTCCAACATTCGCCTCCCTAATCCCCAGGCGCCGTTGCGAATGTTGGAATCACAAGGACCGCTAGCAAGTTTATGTTTCTGGTGGAGTTTTCGAATTTGACATTTGCATCGTGCCCTGCGCCACGCTGTGTGCAAATGTCAAATTCACTCCACTAGGTCCTTTGTCGGCCGCGACCGGAGACAGCATTTTGGAACGACCAGAAATACCGGCAGGCCTGCCACCCGACATCGAACAGAAGAAAATGAAGGCCAGGCTCTGGTTCGAGACGCTGCGCGAGCGCATTTGCACAACCTTCGAGCAGATCGAACAGGAACTGCAGGGACCACTGGCCGAATGGTCGCCCGGCAGCTTCGAGAAGACGCCGTGGGAACGCGACAATGGAAAGGGCGGCGGCGGCGCCATGGCGATGATGCGCGGCCGCGTCTTCGAGAAGGTCGGCGTCCATACTTCGACCGTCTATGGCGAATTCTCGCCCGAATTCAGGAAGCAGATGCCCGGCGCCGAGGAAGACCCGAGCTTCTGGGCATCAGGCATTTCGTTGATCGCGCATCCCTGGAACCCCAACGTGCCGGCCGTGCACATGAACACCCGCATGGTCGTGACGTCGCGCCACTGGTTTGGCGGCGGCGCCGATCTGACGCCGGTGCTCGACCGCAACCGCACGGAAGATCACCCCGACACGGTCGCCTTCCATCGAGCCATGCAGTTCGCCTGCGAGAAGAACGCTGCGATCGCCGACCACCCCAAATTCAAGGCCTGGTGCGACGAGTATTTCTATCTGCCGCACCGCCACGAGCCGCGCGGCGTCGGCGGCATCTTTTTCGACTGGCTGCATTCGGGGGAGGAGAAAGGCGGCTGGAATGCCGATTTGAACTTCGTCCAGGATGTCGGGCGTTCTTTCCTTGTCGTCTACGGACACCTGGTTCGCGCCCATTTCAACGAGAACTGGACCGACGACGACCGCGACGAGCAGCTCATTCGCCGCGGCCGTTACGTCGAATTCAACCTTCTTCACGATCGCGGCACCATCTTCGGCCTGAAGACCGGCGGCAATGTCGCTTCGATCCTGTCCAGCCTGCCGCCGGAGGTCAGGTGGCCGTAAAAAATCGGTGAGCGAAACGTGAGCCGCATTGACGTCCCATTCGCCGAATCTGGGCAGCCAATGTGGCATCGCCATTATCTTTTTCGTCTAATAGGCGATTGAAATAAAACGACTATTTGTCGTTTCGGGCCGGGAAGCGCCGGCGGTTCAGTCCCGAACCGCGACACGACGCTACCGGACGGCCCTGAACAAGGCGGAGCATTTTCCAAACGGATGCCCGCATTTCCAGGAGTATTACATGCGAAAGCTCATTGTTTCGGCAGCCGCCGCTGCCCTTCTCGCTTCCGGCTCGATTGCCTTTGCCGCGGTCAAGCACACCACGGGCACGGTCAAGACCTATGATGGCACGGCCATGAGCCTCGTTCTGGACGATGGATCGACCTTTACGCTGCCCAAGACCTTCAAGGATCCTGGCCTGAAGGCAGGCGAAAAGGTCCGCGTTTCCTGGGACATGAGCGGCAAGAACAAGGTTGCCGAGTCCGTCAAGATCGAGAAGTGATCGGGACAAGACCGAACGTTCTCGCCTTGGCTTAGCCTGGCAAGAGGGGGCGGAGCAGCGCTGCTCCGCCTTTTTCGCCCCCACGGCAACCAAACTCGTGGAACCGTGTTATGCTAACTCCCCCGTGCGCGCCCCCGAAACCGACTGCTGTGACAGGGCGGAACAGAGATGGCGGAGCTTCGTGTGCCCATGAGAGGCACAGGCTCCAAGGAGGAAAAGGAGAAAATCCCATGAAGGAATTCCATTGCGGCTCGCTGGTTCCCGGCTGTGAGTGGCACACCCGTGCCGGTGAGGAAGCCGAGGTCATGCGCCGCGCCGTCGACCATATGCGCGAGACACATGGCGAAACGGTCATTCGCGAGACGATGATCGAGGCGATCCGCTCGCGCATCGAGAAAGTTCGCGACGCGGCCTGAGCAGTCCTATCTGGCCTTCAAGGCTTCCGCGGCGCGCTCCAGCAGCGCGTCGCGATCAAGCGCAAAGCCGGACCCGATCCATTCCTTTTCCAGGTTTTTCAGGATCGCACCGAGTATTGGCCCCGGCGACGCGCCAAGCGCCGTCAGATCGCCGCCCTTGACTGGGAACACCGGTTTTTCCCATTTCAGGGCAAAAGCGAGCAGGCGCGAAAACCCGCCGGCCTGAACCAGCGCGTCATTGTCCTCGAGAGCCCGCGCTCGCGCCGACGCCAGCGACAGCCGCAGGCGATCGAGAAAACCCTGGCGCTCCCCGGAATAGAGTTTCTTGGCCAGTTCCGCTTCGCTTGTCTTGGGCTCGACGGCAGCCGTCAGCGCCCAGTGGCGCAGGCGCTCCGCCTCAGTGGTCGAAAGTTTCAGCCGCTTGGCCAGTGTCTTCATCCTCTCCGCATCGGGCGGCACGATCGCCTCCAGCCTGAGCAGCGGGTCCGGCGCCCAGCCCAGATCCTTTTCTGTCTTGGTCAGCCCATGAATGGCATCGATGCCCCATTTCTCGCTTTCCGGCAGGGCGCTGGTGAGCACGCCGGCCTGGCGCATCCACAGCAAGGCGCGCGACGGATCTGGGGCCGATAACAACTTCTTCAGCTCGGACCAGATGCGTTCGGCCGAGAGATGGGCGAGACCGTCCTTGAGCCGGGCGCAGGCCTTCAATCCCTCGGCATCGGGCCGACCCTCGCCATACCAGGCGAAAAAGCGGAAGAAACGCAGGATGCGCAGATAGTCTTCGCGGATCCGCTGCTCGGCATCGCCAATGAAGCGCAGCCTTCGTGCCTCGATATCGCCGACGCCGCCGACCAGGTCCACGACCGTCCCGTCAGCCTCCGCATAGAGCGCGTTGATGGTGAAATCGCGCCGTTCGGCGTCGGCCTTCCAGTCGCGGCCGAACGACACTTTGGCGCGGCGGCCATCGGTCTCGATGTCGGCGCGCAGCGTGGTGACCTCATAGGGCGCGCCGCCGGCAATCACCGTGATCGTGCCGTGCTCGATGCCGGTCGGCACCGCCTTGAAGCCCGCCGCCTCGGCGCGGCGAACGGTTTCCTCGGGCAGGCAAGTGGTAGCAACGTCGATATCGGCGACCAGCTGCCCAATCAGCGCATTGCGCACCGCGCCGCCCGCGATGCGGGCTTCCTCGCCGCCCTGCGCCAGCACGGCAAGCAGCCGCTGCAGATGCTTTTCACCCAGCCAGTCGGCTCTGCCCGCCAGCGATATCGGATCACTCAAGCATAGAGCCTTTCATAGAGCGTGCGGATGATGCCGGCGGTGACGCCCCAGATGCGCTGGCCGCCATAGGGCATATCGTAGAAGAACCATTCCAGGTCGTTCCACATGCGGCTGTCCCTGGTGTGGTTGGCCGGATCCATCAGGAACGAAAGCGGCACTTCGAAGGCGGCGTCGACCTCGTCGGAATTGAGCGACAGCGTAAAACCGGGCTCGACGATCGCCAGCACCGGCGCGATGCGATAGCCGCTGCCGGCGACATAATCGGGCATGCGGCCGATGATCTCGATGCGGTCATGGCCGAGGCCGATCTCCTCGAAGGTCTCGCGCAAGGCCGCTGCTTCCGGGGTCGCATCGGTGGGATCAATGGTGCCGCCAGGAAAAGCCACCTGCCCGGAATGGCTGCGCAGTTTTTCCGCCCGCTTGGTCAAAAGCACGGTCGCATCGCGTCCATGATCGACGACCGGGATCAGCACCGCGGCGTCGCGCAGCGCTTTGAGCTGCGTCAACCGTGGATGGCCGGGGTTGAAGCGATGATCGCCATAATCGTCGCCGGCATGGGCTTCAGCTTGCGCGGCGACCCGCGCGCGAAAATCCGCTGTGGAAAACGGCGGCGGCCTCACCTGATCCATCATGCGCTCAGCCGCTTCAGTTTTTCCGCCGGCATGATCGGATAGATTTCGCCTTTCGAGCGCACGGCAAACATCGTCTTGCCGCCGATATCGATCTCCTCGCCATGCTCGACCAGTTCGTACATCACCGGCCGCGCCACCAGCGCTTCCAGTCTCCCGCGCACCAGCACATAGGGCTTCAGGCCGCCGGTCTCGTTCTCGTCGACGAAGCGCAGCGGATGGCCAGGTCCGGCCTCGACGACATCGCCGACATTGGTGCGGAAAGTGATGGTCTGCTCGGCGCCGGCGCCGGAAACATCCATTTCAACCGCGATGAAAGGCGCGTCCACGACGCGGATGCCGACCCGTTCGACCGGCGTCACCAGATAGGTCCTGCCATCCTCGTCCTTGCGCAGCACGCTGGAAAACAGCTGCACCAGCGGCATGCGGCCGATCGGCGTGCCGAGATAGAACCACGTTCCGTCTTGTTTGATCTCCATGTCGAGATCGCCGCAAAAGTCGGGATTCCAGCGCTCCACCGGCGCCGCGCCCTTGCCGGCGCGAGCCGCACGCGAGATCAACGCTTCGAGACCGCGCGCCTCGGTTGCGGCAGCAAGGCTGTGTTCGCGATGTTCGGAGCGTTCCGTCATGGTCACGAAATAGTCACTGTTGTTCCGCTTGTCAGCCTAAGTCTGTGATTTAAATTCATTCGTAGGCGCCAGGCGAAGCCGAATCGCGGCATTCTAAGGCTCTACAGTGCAAGCCGGTACTTCCAGCACAAGGATCGATGCGGCATGAGCGTAATGGTCAAGGAAAGCCCAATCAGCGAAAAGGACATGATCGCCCAGGCCGAGACGGCGCTGGCCGATATTTCCAGGGTGCGCGACGGCGTCGGCCGCGTCATTTTCGGCCAGGAAGTGGTGGTCGAGCGCACGCTGGTGGCGCTGCTTGCCGGCGGCCATGCGCTGCTGGTCGGCGTGCCCGGCCTTGCCAAGACCAAGCTGGTCGAAACGCTCGGTGTCGTGCTCGGCCTCGATTCGCGCCGCATCCAGTTCACACCCGACCTGATGCCGTCGGACATTCTCGGCTCAGAGGTGATGGAACAGGACGAGGCCGGCAAGCGCTCCTTCCGCTTCATCTCCGGCCCGATCTTCGCGCAATTGCTGATGGCCGACGAGATCAACCGCGCCTCGCCGCGCACCCAGTCGGCGCTGCTGCAGGCGATGCAGGAATATCACGTCACCATCGCCGGCATTCGCCACGACCTGCCCGCGCCCTTCCATGTACTGGCGACGCAAAACCCGCTGGAGCAGGAAGGCACCTATCCCCTGCCCGAAGCGCAGCTCGACCGCTTCCTGATGCAGGTCGACATCCTTTATCCCGAAATCGAGGCCGAGCGGCGCATCCTGCTCGAAACCACCGGCATCGAGGACGCCAAGGCGCAAAACGTGCTGCAGCCGCCGCGGCTGAGGGAAATTCAGACGCTGATCCGCCGTATGCCGGTGCCCGAAAGCGTCGTCGACGCCATCCTCAAACTGGTGCGTTCGGCGCGTCCCGGCCAGGGCAATGCCGAGACCGACAAGCATGTCGCCTGGGGTCCCGGCCCGCGCGCCAGCCAGGCGCTGACGCTGTGCGCCCGTGCGCGCGCGCTTTATGACGGGCGGCTTGCGCCGTCGGTGGACGACATCCGCGCGGTGGCCGAACCGGTGCTGCAGCACCGCATGGCGCTGACCTTTGCCGCCCGCGCCGAGGGCACGACTGTGCGCGACGTGGTGGCGAAACTGGCCAAAGGAATCTGATGGCACGTATCGGCGAAGTCCAGGCACCGGCAGCGACGCGCGACGCGCTCGCCAGGGGCCGGTTGCGGGCTTCGCTGGTGCCGGACCTGCTGGTCGAGGCACGCCGTATCGTCAATACGGTAATTGCCGGCTGGCATGGCCGCCGCAAGCGCGGCATCGGCGAGAATTTCTGGCAGTTCCGCCCCTATGTCGAAGGCGATTCCTCGCGCATCGACTGGCGCCGTTCGGCCCGGGACGACCACACCTATGTGCGCGACCGCGAATGGGAAGCAGCCCACACGGTGTGGCTTTGGGCCGACCCATCGCCCTCCATGCTCTACAAATCGACTGGCGCCAGCGTTTCCAAGGAATCGCGCGCGCTGGTGCTGGCACTGGCCATGGCCGAATTGCTATCTCGCAGCGGCGAGCGCATCGCATGGCCCGGCCTGACAGATCCGTTCACCGCCCGCAACGGCGCCGAGCGCATCGCAGCGCAATTGATGCACGCCGCGGACCTGCCAGCAAAGCCTGACCTGTCCGCCATCCGCCGCTTCTGCGACATCGTCGTCGTGAGCGATTTCCTCGACCCGGTCGAGGAGACCATGGAATGGCTCGATGTGCTGGCGCGGCATGGCGTGCGTGCGCATCTGATCGAGGTTGCCGATCCGGCGGAGGAGACCTTTCCTTATGCCGGCCGCACCGAATTCACCGATCCCGAGACCGGCGACAAGTTGACCGCCGGCCGCGCCGAAATGCTCGGCGACGAATACCGCCTGCTCTACACCGCCCGCCGCCAGGAGATGGCCAGCTGGTGCAAGCGCCTCGGCTGGAGCTACACCGTCAACCACACCGATCGCCTCGCTTCCGAGGCGCTGGTGCGCATCCACATGGCGATGACCGCCGATGGCGCATTCGTGGGAAGGGCCGGCGCATGAGCTGGCTGCCGCTCTCCTTTGGCGCTCCCATGGTGTTGTGGGGCCTGCTCGCGCTGCCGGTGATCTGGTGGCTGCTCAGGCTCACACCGCCCAAGCCGCAGTCCGAAATGTTTCCGCCGCTGAAGATCCTCGCTCGCGTGCTGAAGCGCGAGGAAACGCCGCAGCAGAGCCCGTGGTGGCTGACGCTGCTGCGGCTGTTGATGGCAGCCCTTGTCGTCGCGGCATTAGCCGAACCCGTTTTCAATCCGCGCGAAAAATTGCCGGCCGAGGGCGCCGCCCTGGCGCTCGTCATCGACAATGACTGGGCGAGTGCCGCCGACTGGGGCAAGCGCGTCGCCACCGCCCAGCGGCTGATCGCCGATGCCGGTTCGAACGGCGTACCGGTCGTCATCGCCTTCACCGCCGAAAAGCCGAACGCCGAGATCGGCCCCTTCGATGCCGCGGCTGCCCTCGACCGGCTGCGCGCCGCCAAGCCGAGGCCGATCCCAACCGACCGACCCGCCGTCTATGCCCGCGTCGCCGGCGTGCTGGAAACCTTGCCCGGCGCCAGCGTTGCCGTTCTCGCCGACGGCCTTGCGGCAAAGGGCGACGAGGCCGCCTTCAACACACTGCTGTCGAAAAATGCCGCCCGTGTCGTCTGGGCCAATTCCGACCGGCTGGCGCTGACTGGGCTCACTGGCGCCGAAAATCAGGTCGACGGCTTCGCCCTGACCGCCATCCGCGCGCCCGGCGACCCGGCGCCGGCACAAGTCACCGCCGGCGCCTTCGACGACAAGGGCCGCCGCATCGCCGACGCGACGCTGACCTTCGCGCCGGGTGAGACTACCGCCAGCGGCACGATGGCGGTGCCGTTCGAACTGCGCAACGACTTCGCCTCGATCGCGCTCGACGGCGAACGCCAGGCAGGTGCGGTGCGCGTGCTCGACGAAAGCTCCAAGCGCCGCCGCGTCGGACTTTTATCGCAGGCCGAGGCCGACCAGGCGCAGCCGCTTCTGTCGCCGCTCTATTACATCAGGCGCGCGCTGCAGCCTTTCGCCGATCTGGTCGAACCGTCGAGCGTCGATCTCGCCGACGCCATCCCGCAGCTTCTCGACCAGAAGCCGGCGATGATCGTCATGGCCGATATCGGTACCATTCCGCCGCAGGTCCATCAGCGGCTGGTCGACTGGGTCGACAATGGCGGCACGCTGGTGCGCTTTGCCGGTTCGCGGCTGGCCGCCGCCGGCAATGACGATGATCTGTTGCCGGTCAGGCTGCGCACCGGCGAGCGCTCGCTTGGCGGCGCGCTGTCATGGACGACGCCGCAGGCGGTGACCGAATTCCCGAAGAACGGCCCGTTCGCCGACCTCGCACCGCCGGCCGAGGTCACGGTGAGCCGGCAGGTGCTGGCCGAACCGACGCCGGACATCGTCGAACGCACCTGGGCAACCCTTGCCGATGGCACCCCGCTGGTGACCGGGTTGAAGAAGGGCAAGGGCACGCTGGTTCTGTTCCACATCACCCCGGAAGCGACATGGTCGACGCTGCCGATCTCCGGCAGCTTCGTCGAGATGCTGCGGCGCATCGTGCAGCTGTCGCGCAACCAGGGTGCGGCGGTTGCCAACGCCGAAGCCGCTGCTACGTCGCTGGCACCTTATCGCATGATAGCCGCCGACGGCACTTTGGTGCCGCCGACGCCGGACGCGCGACCGCTGGTCCCCGGCGCCGGCACGCTGCCGGTGACGTTCGAGAACCCGCCCGGCCTCTACGGCTCGGAAACCGGCGTTTTCGCCCACAATCTGCTCGAACCGGCCACCGCCTTCGCGCCGCTGGTGCGCCCGCAATTCACAGTGCCGGTGACCAATATCCAGTACGCTTTCGATGAATCGCGCGACCTCAAGGGATCGCTGGTCACAGCGGCACTTGCGCTTATGCTGCTCGACACGCTGGCGGTGTTCTGGATGGGCGGGCTGATGTCGCGCCGACCGCGCCGCGGCCGATCGGCCGCAGCAACGACGGCTGCGCTGCTGCTTGGCCTCGGCATGCTGTTTGGCCATGCCGACCTCGCCCACGCCGACGACGCCAAGCCCGGCGATGCCGCGGCAATCGAGGATATTGCCAAGACCCGCATCGCCTATGTGCTGACCGGTGTGCCCGGTGACGATTCGATCAGCCGCGCCGGGCTCGAAGGCCTGACCCGCTTCCTGATCGAGAAGACCGCGCTCGAGCCGGGCGCGCCGGCGGGCGTCGATATCTCGAAGGACGAGCTTTCCTTCTATCCGCTGATCTACTGGCCGATCGATCCTTCCGCGCCGATGCCGAGCCAAGCCGCGATCGCCCGCATCGACGCCTATATGCAGCAGGGCGGCACGGTGCTGTTCGACACGCGCGACCAGTTCGCCAACGGCATCGGTGCGGATTCGGCGAGCCCGGCGACGGAACGGTTGCGCGACATTCTCGGCAATCTCAACGTGCCGCCGCTGGAGCCGGTGCCCGCCGACCATGTGCTGACCAAATCCTTCTTCATCCTGCCCGAATTTCCCGGCCGCTTCTCCGGCAGCCCGCTCTGGGTGGAAGCCTCGCTCGAGGCCAGCAATGCCGAGAATCGGCCGGTACGCGTCGGCGACGGCGTCTCGCCGATCCTGATCACCGCCAATGATTTTGCCGGCGCCTGGGCCGTCGACGGGAATGGTGACCCGCTTTTGCCGACCGTGCCATCGGATCCGATGCAGCGCATCTATGCGCTGCGCGCCGGCGTCAACATCATGATGTACATGCTGACCGGCAACTACAAATCCGACCAGGTGCACGTGCCCATCCTGCTCGAACGGTTGGGGCAATAGGATGGCTGTATTGGCTAATTTCGTCTCGATCCTGTCTGGCGCCGGCGGCGCAGCCTCACCCTCCCCCTTTTGGGCAGGGTCGGCTCGCTGTCGCAGCGAAGCGAAGACAGTGGGCCGGGGTGGGGGTGCAGCCAGCGCTCTGTCGCCTACCCCCACCCCGCTCCGCTACGCGGATCGACCCTCCCCACAAGAGGGAGGGTAAACGATGAACTGGTCGATTTCGTTCGAACCGCTGCTGTCCTGGCCCTTGCTGGCTTTGGTGCTCGCACCGCTGCTGGTGCTGGCCGCTGTCGGCTTGTGGTTTCGCCAGCGCGGCGCGATCTTCCGCTTCGCGGCGCTGATTGCGCTGGGCGCAGCACTCCTCAATCCGGTCTTCCTCGATGAGGAGCGCGAGGCGCTGAAGAGCGTCGTTGCCGTCATCGTCGACCGCAGCCAGAGCCAGGATATCGGCGACCGGACCAAACAGACCGACGAAGCGCTTGCCGGTTTGCAGCAGCGCCTTGGCCGCTTCAAGCAGTTCGACGTCCGCGTCGTCGAGGCCGGCAAGTCGGAAGCCGCCGACGAGCGCACCGAGACCAAGCTTTTTGCAGCGCTTGAAGGCGCCTTCCGCGACGTGCCGCCCTCGCGCATCGGTGGCGCCATCATGATCACCGATGGCGAGGTGCATGACGCACCGGCCGCCCCCGACTTCAATGCGCCGCTGCACGCGCTGATCACCGGCAACGAGCACGAGAAGGACCGCCGCATCCGCTTCGAGAACGCGCCGCGCTTCGGCCTCGTCGGCAAGCCGCTCGACATGACCTACCGCGTCATCGCCACCGACGGCGAAACCGGCCCGGTCGATGTCCGCGTCTCGGTAAATGGCGAGCAGGTCGCGGTCGAAGAGGCGACCATCGGCCAGGCGATGCCGCTGCAGGTGACCATCCCCGGCGCCGGCCGCAACATCGTCGAACTCTCCATCGACCGCGAGCCGGGTGAACTGACCGACGCCAACAACCGCGCCATCGCGCTGATCGACGGCATCCGCGAGAACTTGCGCGTGCTTTTGGTTTCCGGCGAACCGCATGCCGGCGAGCGCACGTGGCGCAATCTGCTGAAATCCGACGCCTCGGTCGATCTCGTCCATTTCACTATTTTGCGGCCGCCGGAAAAGCAGGACGGCACGCCGATCAACGAACTGTCGCTGATCGCCTTCCCGACCCGCGAGTTGTTCGTCGAGAAGATCAAGGATTTCGATCTCATCATCTTCGACCGCTACCAGCACCGCGACGTGCTGCCGATCCTCTATTACGACTACATCTCCGAATATGTCGAAAAGGGCGGCGCGCTGCTGATCGCCGCCGGGCCGGAATATGCCGGCGACGCCTCGATCGCCCGCACCCCGCTAATGTCGTCGCTGCCGGCAATGCCGACCGGCGAAGTCATCGACAAGGCCTTCTATCCGCGCCTCACCGATCTCGGCCAACGCCATCCGGTGACGCGCGGCCTCGACGGCTCGGCGACCGAGCCGCCGCGCTGGAGCCGCTGGTTCCGCACCATCGGCGTACAGAACCCCGAAGGCGAAGTGGTGATGAAGGGCGCCGACAACCGCCCGCTGCTTCTGCTCGATCATAAGGGCGAAGGCCGCGTCGGCATGCTTCTGTCCGATCAGGGCTGGCTATGGGCGCGCGGCTTCGAGGGTGGCGGCCCGCATGTCCAGCTTTACCGCCGCATCGCCCACTGGCTGATGAAGGAACCTGAACTCGAGGAAGAGCGGCTGACTGCCGACGGCCGCGGCATGATGCTGGAAATCCGCCGCCAGACGATGAGCGACGATCCCGGCCCGGCGCAGGTGATCACCCCTTCGGGCAAGGCGCTGATCGTGAAGCTGGAGAAGTCCGAACCCGGCGTTTTCCTGGGCAGCATCGAGACCAAGGAGATCGGCCTCTACCAGATCGGCAATGGTGACCTGACCGCACTCGCCCATGTCGGCCCGGTCAACGCGCCGGAATTCTCCGACGTCGTCTCTACCGAGGACCGGTTGAAGGCTCCGACTGAGGCCACCGGCGGCAGCGTGCGCCGGCTGGCGGCCTCCTCCACCCTTGGCCAGCTCACCGGCAGTGTCGCCCTGCCCTCCATCGTCCCGGTCCGCGCCTCCGGTGCGGCCTCGGGCGCAGACTGGATCGGCCTGCGCAGCACCGACGACAGCGTGCTCAAAGCCGTCTCGCGCGTACCCTTGTTCGGCGGCTTCCTCGGCCTTTGCCTGCTGCTGCTGGCCATGGGCGCGATGTGGTACAGAGAGGGACGGTAGCACCGCTTATCCTTCTCCCGGTTCACGGGGAGAAGGTGCCCGAAGGGCGGATGAGGGGCAGCGCGAGCCTGAGGCTGTTGGCAATCTCCTCGGCCCGCGCAAGCGAACTGTCATCGACCTCGGCGCTGCCCCTCATTGTCTCAACCTACTCCTCCGGCTCCGTCGTAAACAGCAGCGGGTACCCCTTGGCCTTGGCCGCGTCGATGGCCCGTGTCGCCTTGGTCTCGGCCACATCCCTGGTGAAGACGGCAACGACGCAAACGCCGAGCCGGTGCGCGGTGATCATCACCCGGTTCGCCTGGTCTTCGCTGAGCTTGAACTCGCCCTTCAGCACCGTCACCACGAATTCGCGCGGCGTAAAATCGTCATTGATGAGGATGACCTTGTAGAGCTTCGGCCGCTCGGTCTGCGGCTTGGTCTTGGTGCGGGGTTTGGAACTGATTTCAGGCATCGGGAACCGGTATCGCGCGAGGGGTCGCTCTCACTTTGTCATGGGGGAAAGCCGTCGTCCATTTTGATCGGCGCGCCAAACCGGCTTCCCGGAAGTGCTGCCGTTCACAAATTTAGGAGCTGTGCGCTGCGGTTCAACGGCCCTGGCGGTCGGCGACGCGACGAGCCTGGAATTGCCGTGCGCTGGATGCCGCATCGGGCCTTGATCCGGCCGCCTTGTATTCGACCCAGGCGACCGCGAGCCAGCCGAAGAAGCAGGCCAGCGCCGCGCCGGTGATCACGGTCAGCAGCAGGCTTTGCCATGGTGTGATGTATTGCCAGCTGCTGGAGATTGCCGGTGCAAACAGCGACGGCTCCGTGCGCCCGCTCACCGGATCGGGCACCGGGCTGGCGGTGAACTGGATCAGCACCCTGACCATTGCCGAGGCCACAAGGCCGCCGATGGCCATCGAGCGCAGAATGGATGAAAGCCGCTTCTTCATGCGGGCTATCCTACCGGACCGGCATTGCAAACGGGTTAAAGTCCTGGGTGGCCGGCACCCATCAACGGGTAATCATGCTCTCACACGACAAGGCCGCTCCAGCCGGGGGGTGCTGGAGCGGCCTTGTTACAGACAAACCTGTTGGCTGTCTGGATCAGGCCTTCGGGGCGTCCGTCTTGACGACCTTCTTCGCCTTCTTGTGCTTCTTGACGGGCTTCTTGGCGACGACCTTCTTCACCGGGGGCTTGGCGGTCGTGGTCGCCGGAGCGGTGGTCGTGGAAGCAGCCGGAGCAGCGGTCGTGGTGGCAGCGGCATTGCCCAGAGCCGGCATTGCGAAAGCGAGAGCGACGGCGAGACCGGTGGCGGAGAGGATGGACTTTTTCATGGCTTCATTTCCTTCTTTGTGCGGGTCGAGTTTCGAGTGTCACTGAACCGGGTCGATCGGTGTCACTCCAAGCAGCTTCAAAGCGTTCGCGAGCATCCGGATACCCTGTGCCTGTTTCTTGTTGGCGCAGAACCGGTTTCCCTTTCTTTGCAGTGCTTTCGCCGCGGTGACCTGCGTTGCCGCGGCATGGGTTTCGAGGGCTTCGTCTACCTGGCGATTGAGATCGATGCAGCGCTCGCTCCTTGTGATCGGCGTCACCTTTGCGGTTGTGGCTCCGATCGCGGCTGTGACGAGCGGAATGCTGAGCAGCGCACCCATCAAGCTGATCGTGAACCTGTGCATCGGTAATGTCCGTTACTCCGGAGACTTAGCGTCGCAGCCGATGTCCTGACCGCCACGGCACCCTTTATGCCCTTGATTCTTTTCGGGAGTTTTTCCGGACTATAGAATTTTGTTTCTGGACTGTTTCTGGCAAATCGGCTTTGCGGGCGATCATCGCCGCTCGCCAACATGTGGCCAGAATTCTATCGTGTGGGTGACGCCACAGAAGCAGACTCAGAAGGCAGCCGCCGACGGGCCGCCAGCAATGACAGGATCGCCGTGAAATCCGATGCGCACATACTGATCGTCGACGACGACAAGGGCATTCGCGACCTGCTTCAGGAATTCTTCCAGAAGCGCGGCCTGCGCACCACGGTTGCCGCCGACGGCGTCGAGATGGAAGACATACTGCGCCGCACGCAGGTAGACCTGATCGTGCTTGATGTGATGCTGCCAGGAAAGAGCGGGCTGGAGCTCTGCCGCGACCTGCGCGCCAGCTACTCGACGCCGATCATCATGCTGACGGCGGTGACCGAGACCACCGACCGCGTCGTCGGCCTGGAAATGGGCGCCGACGACTATGTGCCCAAACCCTTCGATCCGCGCGAGCTGCTGGCCCGTATCCGCGCCGTTTTGAGGCGCAATGGTGCTGCCGAGCCGAAGCGGGCCACCACCAAGCAGATCTATCATTTTGCCGGCTGGACGATGGACTGCTCGCGCCGCCGGCTGATGGCGCCGGGCGACGTCAGGGTCGAACTGACGATGGCGGAGTTCAACCTGTTGCAGACCTTCGTCAAAAGCGCGCAGCGCGTCCTCACCCGTGACCAGCTCATCGAGCTTTCCGGCGGTGACAGCGACTATTCCTTCGACCGCAGCATCGACATCCTGGTCAGCCGTCTCAGGCGCAAGATGGAAGACGACCCCAAGACGCCGAAACTGATCCTGACTGTGCGCAGCGGCGGCTACCAGTTCCTGCCCGAGACCACCTCCGAATGAGACGTTTCCTGCCGCAAACCCTGCCGGTCTGGGTTTTGCTCATCGTCATTGCCGGCCTGCTGATCAGCCAGGTCGCCACGCTCTACATCGTCTCGCGCGATCGTGCCGTCGCCAATGACGAGGTCGATCTCTACCGGCTTAACGACCGCGCCTATTCGCTGGTGCAGCTGATGCATGACGACACGCCGGAGCAGCGCAAGCTGACGGCCTCCGGTCTGTTCAACGCCACCTATGCGCTCACTGTTTCGGACACGCCCGCGGTCACCTCGTCGATCGCCGGCGACGACGAACTGGCCGAACTCGAGGACATCCTGGTCGGGCGGCTGTCGAAATTCGGCATCACCGACGCCCGCGTCCGGCGCGATCCGGCAACCCAGGCAGCCAACGCGCCTGGCGGTGTGGCCGTGACCAAGGATGTCGGCGCGGTGGAGCGCGACCTGTTATCGCTGGCGGCCAGCTTCGCCCAGAGCGACAAGCTGACGGCATCTGTCCGCTTCGCCGACGGCCAATGGCTGAATTTCACCGAGCCCAACACGCCGGTCGGACCGATATTGAGCTTCGACAGCCTGCCGCTCTATTCGCTGATCGCGGCCCTGGTGGTGATCATGTCGATCTGGTCGCTGCGCCGGCTGACGGCGCCCTATCGGATGATGGAGACGGCGGTCAACCGGATCGGCACGGATCTGAAGAGCCCGCCGATCGCCGAGACCGGCAGCCGCGAAATCCGCGCCGCGGCCAAAGCCGTCAACGCCATGCAGGTCCGGCTGCGCGACTATGTCGAGGACCGCGAACATCTGGCCGCCGCGCTCGCCCACGATCTGCGCACGCCGCTGACCCGCATGCGGCTGCGCCTCGAACTGTTGCGCAGATCGACCGCGCGCGAGGCGCTGGCCCACGACCTCGCCGACATCGAGAGCATCGCCAGCTCCGTCATCGACTTCGCCACCTTCGAAGTCACCGAGGAGAAGAGCGAGCGGATCGATTTCTGGTCGCTGGTGGAATCGATCGCCGACAGTTTCGAGGACGTCACGTTCGACCATGACGGCGCCAGGCCGCGTGGCATGATCTGCATCGCGCGACCGGTGGCGCTGAAGCGCTGCGTCAACAATCTGGTCCAGAATGCCGTGACCTACGGCAAGAAAGCCCATGTCAGCCTGCGGCAGTCGGACGGCACGGTGACGCTGGTCATCCGCGACGAGGGGCCGGGCATACCGCAGGCGCAGCTCGACCAGGTGTTCGGTTCCTTCGTGCGGCTGGAGCAATCGCGCAACCGCCAGACCGGCGGTCTCGGCCTCGGCCTGACCATTGCCCGCAACATTGCGCGTGCCGCCGGCGGCGATGTCAACCTGTCCAACCATCCCCGCGGCGGCCTGCTGACGGAGCTCAGCCTGCCGCTGGCGGCATGAGGCAGCAGACTAGCGTCTCGATGGGCACCGGGGGTGGATCAGCCAACCCAACCTTGCAATAGTGCAGCCGCTCGAGCAGGAGGAGATCGCCGCATGTTTTACGCCATCCTGGCCTATCACGTCGAACAGACCATCCAGTCCCTGACGCCGCAGCAGGATGCGGCGCTGATGCACGACCTGCTCGAAGTCAACGCCAGGCTGACCCGCGAAGGCAAGCTTGGGCCGGCGGCAAGACTGGGCGCGACCGCCGAGGCCGTCACGCTGCGCGGTCCGGGAGACGGCATCGTCATCGACGGGCCGTTTGCCGAGACCAAGGAACAATTGCTGGGTCTTTATGTCCTCGACTGCGCCACGCAGGAGGCGGCGATTGCGGCTGCGCGCGACTTGCGCCGCGTGAACCCCTCGGCGGTGTACGAGATCCGGCCGATCACATTTTACCTTCCCGGCCTGGCGTTCCCCGTGACGAAGGGCGATTTCCAGGAGGCCGCCAGCGGCTGAGAGCCGCTTGCCCTACCCCATGGCCGGTCAGGCAGAAGCGATCTCGTTGCCCAGGCGGACCGTTTCGGCGACGAGAAGGTCGAGATCCTCGCGCCGGGTCCGGTGGTTGTTGATCGCCACCCTCAGGCAATGCTGGCCTTGCACCGTGGTATCGGAAATGGCGGCGATGCCTTCTTCCTGCAGCCTCAGCATGATCTCGGTGTTGAGCGCCTTCGAGCGCTCGCCATCGAGCCCTTCCGCGCGATAGCGGAAGCAGACGATGTTGATGCTGGTCGGCGCCGTCAGTTCGAGCGCTGGTTCGGCCGCGATCAGTCCTGAGAGATACTGCCCCTGCGCAATGTTCTGGTCGATCAGGCGGCCGAATTTTTCGACGCCGTGTTCTCGCAACGCCATCCACACTTTGAGTGCCTTGAAGCCACGTGTCGTCTGCAGGCCATAGTCGTGCAGCCATTGGCCGGAGGCCAACCCGCGCGGTGTCGATTCCAGATATTCCGGCGTCACCGCGAAGGTCTTGCGATGCGCCGAGGCATCCCGCACCAGCGCGCAGCCTGCCTCGAAAGGCGCATGCAGCCATTTGTGCGGATCGAGCGCGACGGAATCGGCCCATTCGATGCCGGCGACGCGATGGGCATTCTCAGGCGCGATCGCGATCAGCGCGCCGATGCAGCCGTCGACATGGAACCAGAGGTCCTCCTCATGCGCCAGCTTGGCCAGCGCCTGCAGATCGTCGATGGCGCCGGTGTTGACAGTGCCGGCGTTGCCGATGATGCAGGCCGGCTTGAACCCGGCCGCGCGATCTTCCGATATCGCAGTCCTCAAACCTTCAATGTCGATGCGAAGTCCGGCGTCGCTGGCAATGCGGCGCAGCGCCTTGTTGCCGAGGCCGAGCGCTTCCATCCCCTTGCGGTGACAGGAATGGACCTGGTCCGAGCCATAGAAACGCAAGGGCTTTTCGATTGCTCCAACGCCGTGCTCGCGCACGTCGATGCCGGCCTTGGTGTTGCGCGCCACGGTCAGCCCGATGATGTTGGCCATCGAACCCCCGCTAACCAGCGTGCCGCTGGCCGAAGCCGGCATGCCGGTCATCTGCTTGCACCAGTCAACCACCTGGCCATCCATCAGGGCGGCGGCATGATTGCCGCCGCCGAGATTGGAGCCCTGGATTGCCGCCAGGAAATCGCCGAGCGCGCCGGTGAAGTTGCTCGACCCCATATACCAGGACCAGAAGCGCGGATGGATGTTGCCCATCGGATAGAGCATCACCTTGTCCACGACATCGCCATAGATGTCGGCAAGCGGGGTCGGCGATTGCGGCAGCGAGGCGGTGAAGAAATGCCTCACATCTCCAGGCATCTCCTGCCACACCGGCCGTTGCCTGACATCGCGCAGGTAAGCGACGGCATCGTCAACGATCCGATGCGACAGGCTTTGCACATCGGCCCAGTCCGAGGGGTCAAGCGTTTCCTCGGTACTGGTAGCCGAGTGTCCAGGCATCGCGTCCATGCAGATTGCTCCCGCGTCATTATGCCGGGAACTGGCAGCCGGGCGTGGAGCGCGACAGAGCGAGCTCTTCCGCATTCATCTCGGCCTCGATGCCGTCGAACAAAGGCGTGGTCATGTAGCGTTCACCGGTATCGGGAAGCATGCACAGGACCACCGATCCGGCCGGCGCCGTGCCGGCGATCTGGCGTGCAACGGCAAAGGCCGAACCGCCGGAGATGCCGGTGAAGATGCCTTCCTGCTGCGCCAGCGCCTTGGCCCATTTCATGCCCTCCGGCCCGGCGATCGGCATCACCTCGTCATAGAAGTTGCCATCGATGGCCTCCTGCAGGACGCTGGGAATGAAATCCGGCGTCCAACCCTGGATCGGGTGCGGTTCGAAAGCCGGATGGCTGGCGGCCGGCGCTCCGCCGGCGCCACGCATCTGCGGCTTGCCGCTGCCGACAAGCTGCGCATTAACCGGTTCGGTGAGCACGATCCGAGTCTCAGGCCGCTCGCGGCGCAGCACCCGCGCCACGCCGGCGACGGTGCCGCCGGTGCCGTAGCCGGTGACGAAATAGTCGAGCCGCGAGCCGGCGAAATCGTTGACGATCTCGCGTGCCGTGGTAGCTTCATGAATGTCGGCGTTGGCCTTGGTCTCGAACTGGCGGGCCAGGAACCAGCCATTCGCTTCGGCCAGTTCCACCGCCTTCTTGTACATGCCGAAGCCTTTCTCGGCGCGCGGCGTCAGCACCACCTTGGCGCCCAGCATCCGCATCAGCTTGCGGCGCTCGACCGAGAAACTGTCGGCCATCGTCACCACCAGCTTGTAGCCCTTCTGCGCACAGACCATGGCAAGACCGATGCCGGTGTTGCCGCTGGTCGCCTCGACAATGGTCTGTCCAGGCTTGAGCGCGCCGGTGCGTTCACCTTCCTCGATGATGTTGAGCGCCAGCCGGTCCTTCACCGACGCAGCCGGATTGAAGAACTCGGCCTTGACGTAGATGGTGGCGTGCGCCGGTCCGAGATTATTGACGCGGATGACCGGCGTGTCGCCGATGGTGTCGAGAATGCTGTCGAACAGGCGGCCGCGGCCGGCCGTGGTTCTGATTTTCTGCTGATGCAACATGGGTAAACTCCTGGTTTTGGTCACGGGCCGGTTACACACCGGCGGTTTGGGCGACGAGGTTTCGACACCTTGCCGCACTACGTCCTTGACGTGCGGCAGTGTGGTAAACACCACATTCGGCGCACAAATTTTGCGAGCCGGGTGCACTTTGTCGTGCTCGGTGGTAAAGCAGGGGCCGGCAGGTCAGCGTGGGAGCAGGCGTGGTATCTGGCGTGGAATCGAGCCTGGCGAGCAGCCATCAAGGTGTTGTCGTGCGCCTGTTTGGGCCGCCGACGATTGCGCGCGACGGCGTCCCGGTGGTCTTGCCGGCATCGCGCAAGCTGCGCGCGCTGCTGGCCTATCTGGCGCTGGCGCCCCATCCGGTCGGACGTGGCAAGCTCTGCGAGTTGCTGTGGGATGTTCCAAATGATCCCAGGGGTGAGCTTCGCTGGTGCCTGAGCAAGCTGCGGGCCGCGCTCGACGAACCGGGCCGCCGCAGGATCGAAACATCGGGCGATACGATCGCGCTCGACCTCGACGGCATCTCAGTCGACGTTCTGGATGTCGCGGCGGCGGCTGCCGCAGGCATCGAAACGCTCGAGCCGACGCGACTGCAGTTGCTCTCCGACCTGTTCGTCGGCGACTTCCTCGAAGGGCTGGAGATCGACCGCAGCCCTCTCTTCAACAGCTGGCTGACCGCGCAGCGCCGCCGTTTCGGCTCCTGCCACGCGGCTACACTGGAACATCTGGTCAAGACGCTGCCGGCCGATTCCGAAGACGTCTCCGCCCATCTCGAAAAATGGCTGGAATTGACCCCGTTCGACAGCAGCGCCCATGTCGCACTCCTGGTGAGGCTGGCGCGGCGCGGCCAGTTCCGTGCCTGCGAGGACCATCTTGCCGCAGCAGCATCGCTCTTCCAATCGGAAGAGCTGGATTTCGGCCCCGTGCGCCAGGCGTGGCTTGCCATTCGCGCGGAACGTCACTGCGCCACTTTGCCGGCACAGCCTGCGGTTGCGCCGGTGGCGGGCCACAGTCCGATCGCGCTTGCCGCCACCGAAGCCGCGACGCCGCACAAGGCTGCGCTGGCCGTGATGCCATTTGCCGAAGACGCCGGCAGCGGCGTTCGTGGCGGGCTGGCCGATGGCTTGACCCACGACATCATCACCCGCCTCGCCAAGCTCAGGGACTTCTTTGTCATCGCCCGGGGCTCGGTCTTTGCGCTGGCAGAAAGGAACATCGCGCCGGAAGATGCCGGCCGAAGGCTGAATGTCGACTATGTCGCCACCGGCACGGTGCGCAGCTTGACCGGCCGCCTGATCGTCACCGTCGAGCTCGTCGAGGTCCGCACAGCCAGGATCGTCTGGGCCGAGACCTTCGAGCGCAAGCCCGACGATCTTTTCGCCGTGCTTGACGATATCGGCAACAGCATCGTGGCCTCGGTCTCATCCGAGATCGAGACCGTCGAGCGCAACCGCGCCATGCTGAAAGCGCCCAATTCACTTAACGCCTGGGAGGCCTACCATCGCGGCCTCTGGCACATGTATCGCTTCACCCGCAGCGAGAACGACCTCGCACGGCATTTCTTCGACATTGCTGTCAGGCAGGATCCGACCTTCACCCGCGCCTATGCCGGCCTCTCCTTCACCCACTGGCAGAGCGCCTTCCAGCGCTGGGGCGACCGCGACCAGGACAGCGTGCTTGCCTTTGAGGCGGCCGGCCAGAGCCTTTTGGTCGACGATCATAATCCCGCCGCGCACTGGGCGATGGGCCGGGCGCTGTGGCTACGCGGCGAGGGTGACGCGTCCGTGCTCGAACTGCAAAAAGCCGTCGACCTCAGCCCGAACTTCGCGCTTGGCCACTATGCGCTGTCCTTCGTGCATTCGCAGTCGGGCGACCCGCAAGCGGCGATCGGGTCGTCGGATCATTCGCGCCATCTGTCGCCGTTCGACCCGATGCTGTTCGGCATGCTGGGCGCACGCGCCATGGCGCATGTCCGCCTCGGCCAGTTCGACGAGGCAGCCGAATGGGCGCTGAAAGCGGCTGCCCGCCCCAACGCCCATGTCATCATCCTGTCGATCGCCGCTCACTGCCTGGCGTTGGCTGGGCGGCTGGACGAGGCGAAAAACTTCGCCGCCGCCATCCGCAAGACGCTTCCGGACTACCGTGCGGACGACTTCATCCACACCTTCCGCTTCGACCGGGATGCCACAGCCCTGTTCAAGCTCGGCGCCACGCGCATCGGTCTGGCTTAGAGCATGATCCCAAAAAGTGGGTACCGGTTTTTGGAAAAGATCATGCTCCAACAAAGGGTTAGATCATGATGAGATTTCAACCAAATCTCATCATGATCTAGCGCCGCAACACCGCGCTCAGCACGTCGCGTATGCCGATCGCCCCGACAAAGCGCGACTGGTCGTCGAACAGCGCCACGGGTGCCGTCTGCGAGCGGTGCATGGCCAGCATCACCGTCTTCAGCGAGGTCCCGGGATTGGCCCAGAACACTTGCGCCGTCTCCTCCGGCTGCGCCTCGACATCGGCGCATGAAACCCATACCGCCGGTTTGCCGTCGCGTTCCGCCGCCGCCACCAGCCCGTGCTCGTCGATCTTAAAGCGCGTCGTCTTGCGCCGGTCGAGCCACACCCAGCCATTATCGCCGTGCTCGAGGTCGCGGCTGTCGCGCATGACGTTCCAGGCGGTCAGCACCGACAACGGATTCACATTGGCGATGAAGTCGCGGACATAGTCATTGGCGGGCTTGAGCACGATGTCTTCCGGCGCCCCGGTCTGCACGATGCGCCCGCCTTCCATGATGGTGATATGGGTGCCGATCTTCAGCGCCTCTTCCAGATCATGGCTGACGAAGATGATGGTCTTCTTCAGCTCCGCCTGCAGCTGCAGCAATTCGTCCTGCAGCTTGGTGCGGATCAGCGGATCGAGCGCCGAGAACGGCTCGTCCATCAGCAGGATCGGCGCCTCGGTGGCGAAGGCACGGGCCAGGCCGACGCGCTGCTGCATGCCGCCGGACAGTTCATGCGCGTATTTCTTCGACCACTGGTCGAGATTGACCAGTTTCAGCTGGCGTTGCACGCGCTCCTTGCGCTCTTGCTCCGGCACGCCGGCGAGTTCGAGGCCGAGGCCGACATTCTCCTCCACCGTACGCCAAGGCAGCAGGCCGAACTGCTGGAACACCATCGCCACCTGCTGCTGGCGCAGCCGCCGCAGCGTCGCCTGATCGCAGGTCACGACATCGACGATATTGTCGCCGTCCTTGACCAGCACCTGGCCGCGCGACACCACGTTGAGCCGGTTGACCGCCCGCAGCAGCGTCGACTTGCCCGAGCCGGACAGGCCCATCAGCACCGAGATTTCGCCCTCATGGACGGTCAGGCTGGCGCCGGCGCAACCCAGCACATTGCCGGTCTTTTCGAGGATTTCGGCGCGCGTGGCGCCGCCGTCGATCAGCGCCAGCGAACCGGCCTGGTCGGACCCGAAGACGATATCGACATTCTTGAAGTCAACGGCGACGGTCATTTCTTGCCTCCAACGCCGATACGCGTCATCCGGTCGAGCACGATGGCGAGTACGACAATCGCCAGGCCCGCCTCGAGCCCGAGATCGATGCGGCGCGAGCCGAGCGCGCGGTTGATTTCAGTGCCGAGGCCGCCGGCGCCGATCAGTGCTGCAAACACCACCATCGACAGCGACAGCATGATCGATTGCGTCAGCCCGGCCATGATGGTCGGCAGCGCTGAGGGCAATTCGACCTTCCACAGCAGCTGCTGCTTGGTGGCGCCAAACGCCTCGCCGGCCTCGATGATCGACTTCGGCACCGAGACGACGCCGAGATGGGTGAGCCGGACCGCGGTCGGGATGACGAAGATGATGGTGACGATGAGGCCGGGCGCGTTGCCGAGACCGAACAGGGTCAGGACCGGGATCAGGTAGACGAAGGTCGGCAGCGTCTGCATCAGATCGAGCACCGGCAGCATGATGCGGTAGACCTTCGGCTTGTGCGCGGCCCAGATGCCGAGCGGCACGCCGATGGCCATCGCCATGGCGGCGGCGGCCACGACCAGCACCAGCGTCTGCACCGTCTGCTTCCAGAGGTTCTGGTTGATGATGAAGATCAGGCCGAGAAAGACGCCTATGGCCAGCGGGCGCGAGCGCTGCAGCAGCCAGGCGACGATGGCGATGATCAGCGCCAGCAGCACCGGCGGCACCACCAACAGGATGCCAACCAGCCCGTCGAGCAGGAAATTGAGGCCATTCGAGAAGGCCCTGAACACAGTGTCGAAATTGTCGGTGAGGAAACCGAAGAACGCCTTTCCCCAGGCGCCGATCGGTATCTTGTGATCGACCATGAATTTCGAAATCGGATCCATATCGCCCCTCTCATGCGAGAGACCGCCTGCTTCCGGCCTCCGCTGTCGTTAGGTCATCTTCTCACAGGATATGAAAAAGGGCAGCCCTTTCTAGATTGGCTGCCCTTCCTGGTTCGGCTTTGCCGAATTCAGTCGGCTCAGCTTCCGAGCGCGGTCTTGACCGCCGCTGCCGCATCGCCGCCATCGAAGGTGGTGACGCCGGCAATCCACGGCGCAACCGCGTCAGGGTGCTTCTTCAGCCAGTCGGCTGCGACCGTGTTGGCGTCGCCGCCCTTCAGGATCGCGTCCATCATCTCGCCTTCCATGTCCAGGTTGAACTTCAGGTTGGCGATGAACTTGCCGGCATTCGGGCATTCGGTGGTGTAGCCCTTGCGCACATTGGTGTAGACGGTGGCGGCGCCGAAGCCGCTGTCGCCCATGCCGTCGAGATAGGTGAGCTTCATGGCGCCCATCACCGGATGCGGCGTCCAGCCGAGGAACGCGATCCACTCATTGTTCTTGATCGACTGCTCGGCCTGCGTCAGCATGCCGGCTTCCGAGGACTCGACCAGCTCGAAGCCTTCGAGATTGTCCTTCGGGTTCTTGATCATGTCGAGGATGATGCGGTTGCCGTCATTGCCCGCCTCGATGCCGTAAATCTTGCCGTTGAACTCGTCCTTGAACTTGCCGATGTCGGTCAGCGACTTGACGCCGGCCTCCGCGACATAGGTCGGTACGACGATGCCGTAGCCGGCGCCGGTCAGGTTGGTGCCGATCGTCTCGACCGAACCATCGGCGGTGTAGTCCTTGATGTCGTTGGTCATCGAGGGCATCCAGTTGCCGAGGAAGACGTCGAGATCCTTGTTTTTCAGCGACGCCATGGTCACCGGTACCGATAGCTGGATCGTCTGCGGCTCGTAGCCGAGCGCGGTGAGCAGCACCGAAGCGACGCCGGTGGTTGCCTGGATGTCGGTCCAGCCGACATCGGAAAGGCGCACCGCCTTGCAGCTCTCCGGATCGCCGGCAAGTGCAGCGCTCGTGGACAGAAAAGTCGCCAGGCCGAGGCCGGCGACGAAGGTGTTCATACGCGACATTGGCAGTCTCCCATTGTGATTCTTTGGCGAAGCGTAGTTACGGTTTCTCTGCCCGCCTTGTTTCGTCAGCCAAACACCATTCTGGTGTGGTTTCAAGCGCTAAGACAATCACGATCAACGGCGCGGACTGGCCAAACAGCGACACGCCCGCCGCTTTTTGGATTGCAGACGGCTTTTCCCATGAAATGCAGCGGTGCCCTCTCCCCGCGCCGCGCCAACTCGGCTTAAAAGGACGGCATGGCCAAGCTCTACTTCCACTATGCGACGATGAATGCCGGCAAAACGACAATGCTGCTGCAGGCGTCCTACAATTATCGCGAACGCGGTATGACGACGATGCTGTTCGTCGCCGGCCACTACAGAAAGGGCGACACCGGGCTGATCTCGTCGCGCATCGGCCTGGAGACGGAGGCCGAGATGTTCCGCGACGGCGACGATCTCTACGCTCGCGTCGCCGAGCATCACGAACATACGACGGTGCATTGCATCTTTGTCGACGAGGCGCAATTTCTCGAGGAAGAGCAGGTCTGGCAGCTCGCCCGTATCGCCGACCGGCTGAACATCCCTGTGATGTGCTACGGCCTGCGCACCGATTTCCAGGGCAATCTGTTTTCCGGTTCGCGAGCGCTTCTGGCCATCGCAGACGATCTGCGCGAAGTGCGCACCATCTGCCGCTGCGGCCGCAAGGCGACGATGGTCGTGCGTCTCGGCGCTGACGGCAAGGTGGCCAGACAAGGCGAACAGGTGGCGATCGGCAAGGACGTCTATATCTCGCTCTGCCGCCGCCACTGGGAAGAGGAAATGGGCCGCGCCGCGCCCGACGATTTCATTGGCTTCACCAGAAGCTGAACGGCCGGGACAACATGAAAATTCTGCAGTTCACAGTTGATTGCCCGTTTCCGCCGGTCTCCGGCGGAGAGATCCGGAACGCCGCCAATGCACGCGCCCTGGCATCGATGGGCGAGGTCCTGACGGTAAGCCTGACTGGCGCCCCGGCACCCTCCACACCGCCGAACATCCGTCACCGGATCATCGAGGCAGCGCGCGGCAGGGCGCCCTGGGGCAGGCGCAGCCCGCACCCGACCGTGCATATGATGCCGGACGACGAGCTGGCCGAAGCCGACGCCATCTGGAGGGAGTTCGCGCCCGATCTCGTGGTGATCGAGGAGATCGTGCTTTCGCAGCTGCTGACGCTGGCGCCGAAGCATCGCGCGCGCACCGTCCTTGACCAGCACAACATTGATTCCCGGACGGTGTCCGACCGGATCGCCGGCCTGACGCTGTGGCAGCAAATTCGAGACTGGCGCCAAAACAGGCGAAGGAAGGCAGAGGCGCGCGAAGCCGACAGGTGTGCGGCTGCCCTGGCCGACCAGGTCTGGGTTTGTTCGCGGGCCGACGAAGCGCTTCTGTCCGCTCTCGGCCCCGTCAACGACGTCAGGTTCGTCGCCAACCCCATTCCAGACGAGAGCGTGCTTTCCCTGCCGATTGCTGCCGAGCGCTTCAGTGAGCTCAGCCTGTGCTTCATCGGGCATCTCGGCTATTTCCCCAACATCGACGCCGTCAAGCAGATCGGCCGCGCGATGGCGCCGTGCCTCGCCGCCTCCGGCCGGCCCTGGTCGATCACCGTCGCCGGCAGAAACCCGCGCGATGTCGTGCGCGGTCTATGCACCAGGCATGGTCTGCGGTTGATCGAGAACCCACCGCATCTGCCGGAATTGCTTGGGCGTGCCGGCTATGCGCCGATCCCGCTGCGCTTCGGCGGCGGAACCCGCATCAAGGTGCTGGAGGCGATGGCGGCGGGCCTTGTCGTCGCCGCCACCGAAAAGGCCGTCGAAGGGCTTGGCCTGCAGGCGGGCAGGCATTTCCTGTCCAGCGACGATGCCGGCAAGTTGGCATTGAAAATCATCGATCTCGCGACACGCCCGCAAGCGGCCGCCGAGATGGCGGAGATCGGCCGCGCTTTCGTGCGCGACAATCATTCGTCGGCGGCGATTGAAAAGCAGGTCAAGCAGGCGGTCGCGGCGATCCCGCGCACGGACTGAGCCCGGCTGCTATCCACCGGCATACGGCGTTTGTTAAGGCCTGCTGCCTATTTTGCCCTCAGCAAGAGCCAGCCGGGAACCGCCATGCTTCGAGCCATTTCATCAGCCCTTGTCATTTACTTGGCCGGTATCCTCGCCGCGCAGGCCGACGGCGATGCAGCACTTGGCAAGAAAGTATTCTACCGCTGCATGGCCTGTCACGAGGCGGCAAGCGACCGCGACAAGGTCGGCCCGCATCTCCTCGGTATCGTCGGCCGCACCGCCGGCACCGCCCAGAATTTCAACTATTCGCAGGCCATGAAGGACGCCGGCGCGGCCGGCCTGGTCTGGGACGAAGCCAACCTCAAAGCCTATCTCGGCGCTCCCAAGCTGAAAGTACCCGGCAACAGGATGGGCTTCTCCGGCCTGAGCAGCGACGAGGACATCGCCAACGTCATCGCCTATCTGAAGGCCGATCCGAAGCCTTGAACGGCGCGATGCGTAGCGTGATGGCGACGGCTTCCGCCAGCTGTCTCGCGCTTGCAACTCATTGAGCCCTCTGTCGAATTCAGCACACCCACACTGTCCGAGATCGACTTCTTCGCAGCCGTCAAAGTTCAATGACAATTGAACAATACTTGGCCGGCTGGTTAATCACGCCATGACCCCGCCTTCATTGCCTTTCAAGACGACCAGGCATTTTTTTGTTTTCGGGGCGGGTCTTGTCTTGCGTCTTTCAATCCCCTGATACCCCACATATATTCGCCGCTGTTCGCAGCCAGCGACCGGAAGCCGAAGCGGGAGGCCCCTATGGCGACATTGCAGAATTTCGATGCCGAAATTGCCAAGACCAGGCAGGTCGTGCAGGACATGCGCTCCAAGATCGAGCAGTCGGGCACGGTGCTTGATACGCTGGCCACCGCCGACAAGAAGATCGGCGACGCCAATTTCGACATCGAGAATGCCCGCATCGAGGACGTGCTGAAGCAGCAGAAGGTGATGGAAGGCAACATTGCCGACCTGATCATCGGGCTGGAAGACGCCACCAACGTCTTCGGCACCGAATTCGAGAGCATGAAGAACTACACCGGCTGGGAAAGCTTCGTCGGCGTCTTCTCGGCGCAACGCAAGCAGCGCATGCGCACCGACCGCGTCCGCAACATGTCGCTGGCCGGCAATCTGCAGGAGCTTCTGGTCAAGTCCGACACCATCGTCGGCATCCTGAAAGCGCAGAAAGAGGTCCTCGACCAGCGCTACAAGACCTCGGAAAACAGCCTGTCGCAGGTGATCGAGCGCCGCAAGGTCACCATGACCAACCTCGAGGCGGTGCAGAAGCGCATCGAGGAGGTCAATCCGCTGCTGCTCGACATCGAAAACAAGATCGCCGCTTCTACCAGTCAGAAGGAGCGCACGCAGCTTGAGGGCGAGCGCTCGAAACTGGCGACCGAATACAATGAAAAGCAGGCCAAGGAGCAGGAGCTTCTGGCCGAAAGCCAGACGCTGGAACGCTACACCTCGATGTTCCAGACCTTCGTCGATTCGCTCAACAATCAGATCGCAGCGCAGTCGACGCTGATCAACAAGCTGACCATCGATACCGAGCAGCGCATCGTGCTCTACAAGGCACTGGAAGATTCCTTGAAGACCGCCGCCCAGCAGGATGTCGCCCACAAGATCAACACGCTGGGCAGCCAGGTTGACAACACCGCCGAAGAGACCATGGCCGGCATTGGCGCCGCCTCGCAAAAGCACATCGGCGATCTCCTCGAAATGCACGAGAAGAACATGGTCGCCAGCTCCGACATCCAGCGCCGCAAGAAGCTCGCCGACGACGCCTTCGCCCGCCGTTTCGACGACGTGATGAAGAAGCACAATTCGGCCAACTACGTGCAGTCGTAAGGAGCGGCTGCACGCGGGCACACCGGCATGACTCCCGAAAACGAAGCGGCGGCGCGCTATTTTTCCGCCATCACGGCGGCACTCAGCGGCCTCGAAGTGTTCATGCGCGACGACCGCTCGCCGCTTTACCGGCACGGCATCGTCGCCAAGATTGTCGCCGAATACATTGCCCGGCTGGACAAATCGTTTTCCTGCTGGCGCAACCGGCTCGGCTTCATGGACACGTTCCGCATTTCGCGCGCCGACAGCGGCTATCCCGTCTTCCAGAACCTGCTCGAACTGGAAAACGACCGCCGCCAGGCCGAGGCGCGGCTGGCCAACATTCCGCTGGCCGGCGAATTGCGCGAGGAAATGGCCGACTTCATCCTGCGCCACAAGGAATTCCCCGAAGCGCTGCAGAAGTCGATGGCCGAGCGGCTCTATCTCGAGGACGTCAAGAGCGAACAGACTTTTGGCCCGTTCTCGCTGGCGCAGACGGCCAAGGTCTCGGTCAATCCAAAGACCGGGCGCCCCTATTACCTCGTGCACTGGGCGAGCTTCGACGGCAGCGCCAACCTGCCGCTGGTCTACATGGTGACGGTGGAGGATTCCTCCGAAAGCATGATCCGGCAGCTCGTTGACAGCAGCGGCAAGCTCAATGAACGGGTCGACATCCCGCTGCCGGTGGACGGCCTGCTCAACCCCGAACTCGCCCATCGCTTCGACGATTTCACCGAGAAGAATTCCGCCTACACGCTTTCGCCCGCAACGATTGCGGTCAATCTCGACAAGGATTTCGAGCCGCTGCACCCTAAGCAGCTGCGCCGCGTCGTGCTCGGCCCCTTTTATTCCGCAGGCATTACGGACAACAATTCGACCGTGACCGAGGTGCTGGCCAAGGTGCGCAAACCGGAAAATGCCTGGCTGCTCACCTGGACCATCCAGGAGGTCTACTCCAAGGGCGAGAAACCCGGCCGCAAGGGCCTGTTTTCGAGCGAGAAGACCACGCAGGAATTCTTTATCAACACCGACGATCTCGAAGCCGCGCGCCAGGGTGTGTCGAGCTACGAGAACCACGCCCTGATCCCGCACGAAGCCTATCAAGCACTCTACGCCGCCGGCGAAGCTCAAAAGATCTTTTCCGGCTACAAGGTTCACATCCTGTCAAATGGGCAGGTGATTTCAGATGTGTAAGAGTCTCGCTTGTGACGCCAATCGCCAAGCTGAGCCGAGGCGTGGCCGATGATGCCAGCGGTCTTCGCAAAGAAGAAACAGCTTGATGCTCTGAGGAAGACTGTCCGGGCCGGCGCGCTGGAAGGTCTGGAGCACAGCCAGCGCATCGACATCACCTACACGTCCAATGCGATCGAAGGCAACACGCTGACTGCCGGCGAAACAGCCCTGGTGCTCGAGAAGGGCATCACAATCAGCGGCAAGCCCCTTAAGGACCATCTGGAGGCAGTCGATCATGCGCGAGCACTGAATTGGGTGCTGGAAATCGCCTCGCAACGCGACATGCCGATAATCGAGGCCGATATCCGTAACCTCCACCACCTGGTTGTCGCGAATTCCAGGCCCGAGATTGCAGGCAGCTATGCCGATACCGCCCGCTATGTGAATACCGATGCCGGTGTTCACAATTTTCCGACGCCGACGGAAGTCCCGGCCCTCATGGAAGCTTTTTCCCATTGGCTGGGCGTGGCACGCAACACGCCGAAGACCGCCTTCGAAGCGCATAGACGGTTCGTCGGCATTCATCCTTTCAACGACGGGAATGGTCGTACGGCACGTCTGTTGATGAACCTCATTCTGGCGCGGGCCGGCTATCCGCCGGTAGCGATTCGTCCCGAGGATCGTCCGGCCTACATTGCCGCCCTTGAGATCGATCAACGCGGCGGCGGCCATGCCGCCTTTGACAAGTTGCTTTTCGACAGGCTGGACCAGACGTTGGATATGTATCTCGACGCCGCTCGCCAGGCGCGCGATTCGTCGGCCAGCAAAAGTATTCCTATGAGGAGCTGACCATGGACACGGGCCTGACCACCATCCCGGAAGCGGCTATCGAAAAGCACCGCGCAACCGCGCAAAGCTTCATCACCCGCGTCGTCGTATTGGAAGACCCCTCGCGCGAATCCGGCACAGCGCTGGCCGGCACCAACCGCCGCTTCGTCTCCACCGTCTCGGTCGGCTCGGTGCGGCGCACACGCGAGGTCGAGCTGGTCAAGACCGTCGCCGCAATCCATCCCGACGACCAGCTGATGAGCATCCCGCAGCACACGCTGTTGTTCCGCGCCCGCCGCGGCCTGGCGATTGCGCTCGCCATCTCCGACGTCTTCGCCGAGGGCTCCGACCTCGAAAGCCTCCAGGCCAAGAACACCCGCGCACCGCTCGAAGGCGATGAAGCCGCGACCTTCAAGAAGCTTCTGTCAGCCTCTGCTTACGTTTCGGCCTTCAGCCTTGCCTCCTATCTGTTCCAGCTGATCGACAGCGATGGCGAGGCGCCCAACGATATCCCCGAACCCGACTTCCTGTTCGACACGCCGCAGGACGCGGTGAAGTCGATCGTCGCCGGGTTGGACAAGGCGATTGCAGGCTCCAAGGACGATGGCGACCTGACGACCCGGGCGCGTGCTTTCGCCCGTGTTGCCATTGACGGGCTCTTGGCCCGTAAAGGCCGCTTCGACGGCATCGGCCCGTTCGAGAACGCCCATATCCGCATCGACGCCGACGATTTCACCCTCGACGGCTTCGACGTCGCGCCCGGCAAGCGCTCCAAGCCGCTGGTGATGACCTTCAAGAAGCCGGAAGAGGTCGTCGGCAACCACATTGCCAAATACCAGTCGGTCAAGCTCGCCAAGATGCTGATGGCCTACGATTTCGAGCGCGAGTTGAACCCGTTCGTCGAACTCGGGGGCTTCCTCTTCACCTTCATCGGCGACGGCGCGCCGGGCACCGGCAAGACGACGCTGATCCAGATGATCGCCGGCCTCGTCAACAATTATTGTCAGGTTGCCGGCTATCCCTTCGCCTATGAGAATTTCGGCGTCGACCAGATCTCGTCCTACCAGGGCAAATCTGGCCAGAATTGCCGCCAGTTCATCAACAATGTCTTGAACCCACGCGTCATCGGTTTCGGCACCGTCGACGACATCGACCAGGTGGCGGCCCGCCGCTCCGACGACCGCGCCTCGGCCGGCCAACAGGAAATCACCGGCGTCTTGATGGACGCCTTTGCCGGCGCCGGCACGGTGGTGCGCGGCAATTGCTCGTTCGGCATGTTTTCCAACTATCCCGAAAATGTCGACGATGCGCTGCGCCAGCGCGCCGGGGCCCGCTGGCTGGTCGACGGCCCACAGAGCCGCGACGACTATATCGACATCTTCGTCCTGCTTGCCGGCAAGAACCACAAGATCCCACTCGGCGACCACAAGCTCTACGCCGCGCAGGAGATCCAGCGCGCGGTGACCGAAGCCTATGAGGAGCACGAGAATCCTCAGGAAGACGGGCTGATGAAGGTCTATGAGCGCTACATGAAGGAGAATGGCGCGCCGAAATCGATGGCCGACATCGGCACTTATCTGCACCTGATCAAGGATGCCGAGCCGCGCTTCACCGGCCGAGCCATCAAGAACGTCACCGACGCCATCAAGATGCGCGCCATGGACATCGAGCTGCCCGACGACTGGTTCGAGAAGCCGGAAGCCTTCATGCACAAGGGCTACGACGAAAAGAAAGCCATGATCGAGGAACTGCGGGGGCCGTTCTCGATGGACATGGTCATGCAGGAGATCAACCGCTACGCCGACTCAGAGTTCCGCTATTCCGACAAATCCGACGACGCCGCGGTGGAGAAGCTGCTGCGCGACGCACGCCTGCGCGAACGGGCGGGGCGCGAGATGGAGGAGATGAAGAAGAAGGGGCTCTGGAATGCGTGAGCTTCCTTCGCTGCCCGCGGGTGCTGAAAGGCTTGGCGCTAACGCTGACGCCCCCCTCTCCCCGTCCTTCACGGGGAGAGGGTAAGGGTGAGGGGCGGCGCATGCGTGGACCAGAGATCGCTACGACCATACTGGCAGCTATCGAACAGCGCCTCGATCGGCACATCCGGACCAATGATCTTCGATTTATTGACGCCAAAGGCCATGGGGAGACATGTCCTTGAATGCTAGCGCTGCCCCTCACCCTTACCCTCTCCCCCTGAAGAACGGGGAGAGGGAGGCGTCAGCGTTGGCGCTTCGCCACAACAGGCAACGCCACTCGGAACGTTCTGCATGAGCCACGCCAAAAAGCCCGACCTTCTCCGCGACAATGAGCTGATCTACGGTCGCTTGCTCACCGTCGACGAGTCGCACCTCATCCAGCGCTACAACAAGGCGCTTGTTGCCTTCGGCCTCAAGCCCACCAAGCTGAAGAGCTTCCAGATCGACCGCACCGGCTTCTCGCCCGAAGTGGCCGAGGAATGCGGCGATTACGATTATCTCGACCCCAATGAGGTCAACCGCCGCTTCATCATCCTGACGCCGTCGCAGATCGATCTGCCGGTGGTGCACACCGCCTTTTCCAACACCTCGCAGCTGATGTTCGAGTTCATGTCCAAGAACCAGCGCGCCATCGATGCGCTGACCATCAAGGATGTCATCTACGGCGAGATCGAGGATTCCGTTCCCCTGGTCAACGACATCGAGGATCTGCTGTCGATCAGCCAGGTCGAGTTCAGGGTGCTTTCGGCCGAGGACGTGCTGGGCAAGGCCGCCGAACTCGGCAAGCTGGTCGACCGGCTGAAGCAGGAGCCCGATGCCTGGCGCGACAACACCATGCTGAGCCGTATGGTGGAGCTGGCGAAGGTCTGCGGCGATATCCGTGAGAATGCGCTGGTGCCCGACCAGGTGATCTTCCGCCACAACGCCTACTGGACCAGCCATTTCGGCGGCGTCTACGTCTTCGTCGATCCTGATATGACTACCGTCATCGGCGACCCGGCCGCCCCCGGCTTTCGCCGTTCGCGGCCCTGGCAGGTCAGCTATCTCTCGATCAACGATGCCGACAAGGTGTTCAAGTTCCTGGCCAGCACCGGCCGCATCGAACTGCCCCGCGCGTCATGGGTCGAAAGCTCGGGCTATCTCGAGCATCGCGCCGAGATGGTGGTGCGCTCTCTCATCCGCGACACAGAGCCGAACCGCAATTTGACCGAGGTCGACAAGGTCTGGCTGCAGACCTGGATCCATGGCCATGCCGATCTGATCACCAAGGACGGCAATTTCCCCTTTCTCAACGCCGCCAAGCGTGAGATCGCCCAGCTCGGCCATCTCAAGATCGAGGATGTGTTTCCGCAACAGCGCTTCCTGGTCGTGCGTGGCAAGCCCGACCATCCCGACGCCTGGCTGACCAACCAGCTGATCTCGGATTTCGTGCCGCAGGACTTTGTCTCGCGTTACGTCTTCAACAAGCCGGGCTTCTACAAGGACTATGACGGCTACAGCGACGCCTGGCGGTCGCATGTTGTGGACGTTCTGAAAACCACATATTTGAAAGACAAAGTGGCGTTTCGCACGCGCCTTTACGGCCTGACTGACTGAGGGGTGAACGAGAGCCATGCTTGATCCGATCGTGAATTTCTTCACCCGCATCTTCCAATGGATAGGCCGCGGCATCGGCCTCGTCATCGGCGCGATCCTGTGGCCGTTCCTCTGGGCTGGGCGCTGGTATACGCAGCGCGGCTGGATCCTGAAGGCTGTGGTCGGCCTCGCGCTTCTGGTGTTGATCGGCCTCTACGCCAATTTCTTCTACGCCACCCAGTGGTGGAACAAGTTCGATCCCAACTACGTCGACAAATACACCTTCGAGAACCGCAACATTTCCGCCGGCGAACAGGTCGCCGCCGGCGCCGGCACCGACACCGCCAAGACCTGCGGCAATTCGGGCATCGCCCAGGTGGCGGCCGACCTGACGGACTTCAACGTCAACCAGAATGCCTGGATCTCGTCGATGATCCTCTACAAACTCGGCCTGTTCGGCATCGACTGGGACAACACGCCGTTCATGGACAACAAGGCCTCGTTCCAGCGCGGCATCAACCAGGCGGTGCGGCGCACCGCCACCGAGCTTGCCGACAATCTCGGCCGTGTTCGCACCACATCGCAGATCGACGGCGACCTGCAGGATGCGCGCGGCAATCTGCAGTTCGACGAGGAGACCTGGTATTTCGGCCTCAACCCGTTCGGCCCCAAGACGCCGACGCCGAGCTATTATCGCGATGCCGTCACCAAGCTGCGCTCCTTCAACGCCCGCCTCGGCAGCTGCCAGGCGACGTTCGATGCCCGCGCCGACAATCTGAAGCAGTATATCGACCGCATCTCCTCCGACATTGGTTCGACCTCGGCGATCCTCAAGGAGCGCGCCGAAAACCATAACAATGGCTGGTTCGACTTCCGCGCCGATGACCGCTTCTGGTTCGCCTATGGCCAGCTCTATGCCTATTACGGCCTGATGAAGGGCGCCCAGGCCGACTTCGAGGACGTCATCAAGGAAAAGCATCTCGGCAATCTGTGGGACACAATGGATGCGCAATTCGTCTCGGCGCTGCGCATCCAGCCCTTCATCATCGCCAATGGCCGTGAGGATGGCTGGATCATGCCGACGCACCTGACGACGATGGGTTTCTACGTGCTTCGCGTGCGCTCCAACATGGTCGAGATCAGCAACGTCCTGACTCAGTAGATCAGCTACGTACGCGGAGCCATAGTCCGCATGCTCCCTGCGTCGAGGTATAGATCGACACCCACGCGTTTGGCGATCGCCGCCCTGTGCTCGCCAGCCTTCGCCCAGCCGGCGTTGGCAGCGTTATCAAGATCGTCAAATCCGCCGTAGTCTCCCAGATAAAGACGCGATTTTCCTAAGATGGAATTGAGCCGAGCTTGCAGTTGGTCATCAGTGAGCGTCTGGGATGCCGGGTCGGAAAGACCCTTCTGTGACAGAAACCATGAACGACCTGGATTGTTCATCTTGAAGTTCAGTTCTGCACTGTTGATCCAGGAAAAAGCCTTCGACTTGTCATTGAGCCCTACCGAATATGCCGCAACAGAGAAGCCAAGCGCGCGTTGTGCATCAGACAAAGAATTCGCACGCGAGTAACGATAGATATCGGTCGCATCGATACCGGAACGCTGAGCAGCAGCGGATAGTGACTTTGCCAATTCATCATAGCTGTCGTTGTCGATAAATGCCGCGTACTTTGATGATTTATCTAGGTATTTATCAAATTTTACTTTATCCATTTGAGTACTACCAATCTCATGGATCAAACCAAGAACGTTTGCAGCAGAAGACACCGAATTCTGTAAGTAACTCATAATTGAGATATCGTCATAGATATGATCGTGCGTTTTTTCCGAGGGTTGGTTCATCTCCGATGTACCGATACCATTCATCGCTGACCATTCCGGGACTGTGCCGTCACCCTGGCCAAGGGTCGTTTCAAACTCGACTTTTGATTGATTCAGAGTGGCCGACCCGGAAACTGCCGTGGTGTTCTCGAATGCGTTGTCTTTGCGAAGCTTTCCAACGACATAGCGATACTTAGCCCGGATGGCCTCACCGACATCTTCTGAGAGGCGACCGCAAACGACGCTAGAAGCAGATTCTATTTTTTTTGCAATGTATTCATACTCGGTTGCTTTCAATTTCTCCGGAAATCGGCGCGGGATAGCCATCTCTTTCCAAGTGTTCACCAAACTCAAATTCATGATCGATCGATCACCGGTGACACTGACCTTCTCTATGATTTTGTCCGTCTGGTACGCCTTGCAGTCCGATTTCATAATATTGGTGAACGGTATCAACTCATAAACACTGTCGAATGTAATAGCATCCTCTATCAGAGCGTCGCCGAACAGCATGCGAAAATACCGGTCTCTGGTCATGCTATTGTCGCCAGAGAACATGGAGGTAACAACCTCTGGCGCACCCAGGAACGGTGTGCCACCGAAGATAAAATAGCTGACCTGATTGGCATCGATTGGCATTTTGCTGCCATCATTGCATAACTTGTTCTTCGAAAACGATGTTTTTATCCAGGTATCTAGAACTATGCCGCCCATGCTATGGGCAATAAAAATGTATTTGCTATATTTCTTCTTGGAAAATTCGCCGCAAATAAAGTTATCGAAATCATTCGCGCTAGATGCATTCGAGAGGCGCCAATCGTAAGGAAAAGAGAGAACTGCTGCGTCAGTTGAAAAGCTGAGATTTTCTTTGAAATCGGAATACACATTGAGATCCGAGATGCTGCCAGCGACCCGTCCGAAAAGCCTTTTCCAGACTCCGCTCATATCATTGATTTCGGCACGCTCGAGAAGTTCCGGCTTTGCAGTGGGGCAGTCTTCAATAGACAGGCCGTCTCCGCCATAGTGACCGTCACCCCAGATCACCGTATCTTTATATTCTCCGGCTGCGGTGCAGGTCAGTTTTGATCCGAAGATACCCGGCAGGAAAATGATTGCGATATTTTCTGAATAAGCTTGGTTGCGTTCCAATTTTTTCTTCTCAGTCGCCGCTAGCGAGACATCGGGCACGACGAGAAGGTAAACCAAGACAGCCGCAACAACAGTGAGAATTGTCCTAAAATACACGACGCCCTCCCCTCTAAATAGACCCTTATAAACACACTAGCACGCCAACGGCGTGCGGCGTAGCCTGTCGCATTCCGTGCATTGCGCGGCTGTTTTGAGACGGCGGAACGTCGCTTCCTCTGGCTTCTATACGGCGCGGCAACGGAGCCAGGAAGAACCGGCGGCAGGTCGGCCCGGCCGCGGAGACACTTTCTTCATAGGAAACATAGTTGCATGCAAGTTGACGCCGCGGGAGCGACAGGGTTAGAACATGCCCGCGCCCGGGTTCAACATGCCTGCGAGTGAGATCAAACCCGTCCCCTCCACCGTCCAATCCGAAGGAAAGCCGTCATGGCCGAAGTGAAGTCCGACATCGAGATCGCGCGCGGCGCCAAGAAAAAGCAGATCCAGGAGATCGGCGCCAAGATCGGCATCCCGACCGAGCACCTTTTGCCCTACGGCCACGACAAGGCGAAGATTTCGGCCGAATTCATCAAATCGGTGAAGGGCAACAAGGACGGCAAGCTGATCCTCGTCACCGCCATCAACCCGACGCCGGCCGGCGAAGGCAAGACGACCACCACCGTCGGCCTTGGTGACGGTCTGAACCGCATCGGCAAGAAGGCGATCGTCTGCATCCGCGAGGCTTCGCTCGGCCCGAATTTCGGCGTCAAGGGCGGTGCCGCCGGCGGCGGCTACGCGCAGGTCGTGCCGATGGAGGACATGAACCTCCACTTCACCGGCGACTTCCACGCCATCACCACGGCGCACAATCTTCTGTCGGCGCTGATCGACAACCACATCTACTGGGGCAATGAGCTCGGCATCGACACCCGCCGCGTCGCCTGGCGCCGCGTCATGGACATGAACGACCGGGCGCTGCGCGAAATCATCTGCTCGCTCGGCGGCGTCGCCAACGGTTATCCGCGCGAGGCAGGCTTCGACATCACCGTCGCCTCTGAAGTGATGGCGATCCTGTGCCTTTCCACCGACCTCAAGGATCTGGAAAAGCGCCTCGGCGACATCATCGTCGCCTACCGCCGCGACAAGAGCCCGGTCTATGCCCGCGACCTCAAGGCCGACGGCGCCATGGCGGTGCTGCTGAAGGACGCCATGCAGCCAAACCTGGTGCAGACGCTGGAGAACAACCCTGCCTTCGTGCATGGCGGCCCGTTCGCCAACATCGCGCATGGCTGCAACTCGGTGGTCGCCACCACCACGGCGCTGAAGCTCGCCGACTACGTCGTCACCGAAGCCGGCTTCGGCGCCGACCTCGGAGCCGAAAAATTCTTCGACATCAAGTGCCGCAAGGCGGGTTTGAAGCCGGCGGCTGCCGTCATCGTCGCCACCGTGCGCGCCATGAAGATGAATGGCGGCGTCAAGAAGGAAGACCTCGGCAAGGAAAACATCGAGGCAGTCAAGAAGGGCTGCCTCAATCTGGGCCGCCACATCGAGAATGTGAAACAGTTCGGCGTGCCTGCGATCGTGGCGATCAATCATTTCACCACCGATACCGAGGTGGAAATCCAGGCGATGAAGGATTTCGTCGCCTCGCTCGGCGCCGAGGCGATCCTGTGCAAGCATTGGGCCAATGGCTCTGCCGGCATCGAGGAGTTGGCGCGCAAGGTCGTCGAGATCGCCGAATCCGGCGCCTCGCAGTTCGCGCCGCTCTATCCCGACGCAATGCCGCTGTTCGAGAAGATCAACACCATCGTCCAGCGCATCTATCGCGGCGACGAGGCGATCGCCGACAAGTCGGTGCGCGACCAGCTGCATGCCTGGGAGCAGGCCGGCTACGGGCACCTGCCGGTCTGCATGGCCAAGACCCAATATTCCTTCTCGACCGACCCGAACCTGCGTGGCGCGCCGACCGGCCACACCGTGCCGGTGCGAGAGGTCAGGCT
This sequence comes from Mesorhizobium sp. M0077, assembly GCF_040322955.1. Taxonomy (NCBI): domain Bacteria; kingdom Pseudomonadati; phylum Pseudomonadota; class Alphaproteobacteria; order Hyphomicrobiales; family Phyllobacteriaceae; genus Mesorhizobium; species Mesorhizobium sp. M0077. The sequence continues at coordinate 567,973 of NZ_JAMYUL010000001.1, read as the reverse complement.
TTCGGCGGGCGCCGGCTTCGTCGTCGTCATCTGCGGTGAGGTCATGACCATGCCCGGCCTGCCCAAGGCGCCGTCCTCGGAAAAAATCTTCCTCAACGAGATCGGCCAGATCGAAGGCCTGTTTTGAAAATTTCGAGATCGTTGCGAGATCCAAGAAGGGCGGCCACTGGCCGTCCTTTTGCTTTTCGGGGACAGATTTGCCTATGCAGCGTTGCGCGCCAGCGCGCGCTGGTTGGACGCATAGGGCGTGTCGCGTTCGGGCAAAGCACCGGTCTTCAGGCAATCGATCCATTCGGCGGTCTTGAGCACGGCCGCAAAGCGCGACTGCAGGATGATGGACACCACGCGGTGGATCTCCTCGGCCGAGGCGTAGCCGGCGCCGTTGGCGTAAGGCAGCGAACCGGTGGCGTCGGACAGGAACTCGACCGCAAAGCCGACATGCGCGGCGTGGATGATGGTCGACAGGTCGCAATTATGCGTCATGTAGCCGATCACCGTTATCGTATCGATGGTATTGGCGCGCAGCCACGCCTCGAGGTCGGTGCCGGCAAAGGCGCTAGGCAGTGACTTCTCGACATAGTGGTCGCGGCTTCGCCGGGCGATCTCGGGATGCAGGTCGCCGCCATGGCTGCCCTTGGCGAAGACTGGCGAGGTCTCGGGCGCCATCTGCTTGACGACCACCACCTTCACGCCGGCCACAGCGGCGGCATCCATGGCGCGCGCGACATTGACGACGCTGTCGCGGAACGGCGGATACTGGATGGCGAGGTTGCCGCCGTCATAGTCGTTCTGGACATCGATGACGATGAGCGCGCGGCGCGGGGTGTTGGCGGACATGGTGTTTTCCTCTCAGGCTTGAATGGGCCAGGTCGAAAATAGACGGATCGTCCGACTGCCAAAAGTGGCCCGATTGACATCATTCGAAAGAATTGGGACAATTCGCTTTTCGCTTGCTGGAAACACGCATGGCCGACCCGATCATTGCCGTTCTCGCCTTTGACGGCATCAGCCCGTTCCACCTCTCCGTGCCGTGCGTGGTGTTCGGCACCGACCGCACCAAGCTTGGCTTGCCGCGTTTCGACTTTCGCGTCTGCGCGCTCGACGATGGAGCGATCCACACCGATGCCGGGCTGACCATCGCGGTGCCGTATGGCCTTTCCGCATTCGACGATGCCGACATCGTCATCGTTCCGAGCTGGAAGGATCTCGAGGCCCCACTTCCGCCGCCGCTCCTGGCAGCGCTCACCCACGCGCACCGGCGCGGTGCGCTGATCGTCGGCCTCTGTCTCGGCACCTTCGCCATTGCCGCCGCCGGGCTGCTTGCGGGCCGGCGTGCGACGACACATTGGGCCTCCACCGACCGGCTGCAAACATTATACCCGGACATCGAAGTCGACGCCGACGTGCTCTATGTCGACGACGGCGACATCGTCACCTCGGCCGGCGTCGCCGCCGGGCTCGATTGCTGCCTGCACATTGTGCGAGCCCGCTATGGCGCAGAGGTAGCGCTGCGGCTGGCCAGGCACATCGTGCTGTCGCCGCACCGGCAGGGTGGGCAAGCGCAGTTCATCGAGCGCCCGCTGGCGAAAACCCCGGCCACCGAACGCTTCACCCTGGCGCTCGACACGGTGCGGGCAACGCTCGGACAAACGCACAACCTCGACCGCGTCGCGGAGGCCGCGGGCCTGACCCGGCGCACTTTCACCCGCCGTTTCCAGAAATCGATCGGCACCAGCTTTGGCGAATGGTTGGCCGGCCAACGCATCGAACTGGCGCAACGGCTGCTGGAGGCGACGGAAAAATCGATGGACATGGTGGCCTTCGAAGCCGGCTTCGGCAGCGCCACCTCGCTGCGCCAGCATTTCGCCGCACGGCTCAAGACGTCACCGGCCCAATACCGGCGTGAATTCTCGCGGCGAGCCGGTCCGGACGAGCGTATGGCACGCACGGCTTCATACTGACCGCCCACGACGAGTTCAGCCCCGCTTGACCGCCCGCGCCGGATTGCCGACCACCGTGGTGTTGTCAGGGACGTCGCGCGTCACCACCGCGCCGGCGCCGACTATGGCGCCATCGCCGATGCTGATGCCGCCGAGGATGATGGCGCTGCCGCCGATCCAGGCGTCATCGCCGATGGTGACCGGCCTGGCAATCTCCAGTCCCGACTGACGGCCAGCGGCCTCCTTGTGGTGCTCGGCGCAGTAGATCTGCACATTGGGACCGAGAAGCGTCCGCCTGCCGATACGCACCGGCGCGGTGTCGAGGATGGTGCAGCCGGCATTGAGGAAGGCGCCGTCGCCGAGATGGATGTTGAAACCGTAGGCGCAGTGGAACGGCGCCTCGATGCGGCCGCCCTCGCCCGTGCTGCCGAGCAGCACCGATAGCGCTGGACCGATATTGCCACGTCGCTGGGGCGGTAGCGTATTATGCTCGAACACCGCATCGCGCGCGATCACCCGCAGCGCCTCCAGTTCGTCGTCGATGCAGGTGTACCATTCGCCTGCAATCATCCTTGTGCGTTCGCTATCGGCCATCACAGCGACTCCGTCCCTTCGTCGTGTTCGACTGTTTACCAAAGTACAATGCTCACTGATGGAAGAAGCACCATCGCCTACTCTCGTCAAACGTAGGACCTATGCTAGCTTGCCCTCGTGGGCCAGTCCCGGGCCTGCTTTCGAGGGGGATCGACATGCTCTATTTGCTTGCACTTCTGATCGGCGTCATTGCCGGTCTTCGCGCCATGACCGCGCCAGCCGCGATCGCCTGGGGAGCGTATCTCGGCTGGCTGCCGGCGGCCGGCACCTGGGCAAGTTTCATGGGCCATTGGGCCGCCGTCGGTATCTTCACCATCCTCGCCATCGTCGAACTGGTCACCGACCAGCTGCCCTCGACGCCGAGCCGCAAGGTGCCGCAGCAATTCGGCGCCCGCATCCTGCTTGGCGCCTTCAGCGGCGCGGTGATCGGCGCCACTGCCGGTTCCACCATTGGCGGCCTGATTGCCGGCGCCATCGGTGCTGTCATCGGCACCTATGGCGGCGCCGAAGCGCGCGGCCGGTTGGCCGCCGCCTTCGGCAAGGATTTGCCTGCCGCCCTCATCGAGGACGCGGTGGCGATCATCGGCGGCCTGCTGATCGTGGCGGCGGTGGTATGACTGCCCAAGCCTCAGACGCCAAGACATACGACGCCATCATCATCGGCGCCGGACAGGCCGGCCCTCCTCTCGCCGGCCGGCTGACGTCAGCCGGCATGAGCGTGGCGCTGATCGAGCGCAAGCTGGTCGGCGGCACCTGCGTCAACACCGGCTGCATGCCGACCAAGACCATGGTCGCCAGCGCCTATGCCGCGCATCTGGCGCGGCGTGCCGCGGACTATGGCGTGACGTTCTCAGGCCCTGTCGGCGTGGACTACAAGAGGATCAAGGCGCGCAAGGACAAGGTCACCAATGACTCCCGCAGCAATCTGGAGACGTGGATCGCCGGCATGAAGGGCTGCACGCTTTATCGCGGCCATGCCCGCTTCGAATCCGCCAACACGGTGCGTGTCGGCGACGACCTTCTGACCGCCGAAAAGATCTTCCTCAACATCGGCGGCCGCGCCTCAGTGCCCGACCTGCCCGGCGTCAACGACGTCGACTACCTCACCAACTCCTCGATGATGGACCTCGACGTTTTGCCGCGCCATCTCATCGTCGTCGGCGGCAGCTACATCTCTCTTGAATTCGCGCAGATGTTTCGCCGCTTCGGCTCTGAAGTCACCGTCATCGAGAAGAGTTCGCGCCTGACCGGCCGCGAGGACGAGGACGTGTCGGCGGCCATCCTATCGATCCTCCAAAACGAAGCCATAGAAGTCCATGTCGGCGCCGACGACATCCGCTTTGCCAGACAGGGCAAGGACATCGCCGTGACCTTCTCGTCCGGCAAGCCGCCGGCGGTCGGCTCGCATGTGCTTCTGGCACTCGGCCGCACCCCCAACACCGACGATCTCGGTCTCGACAAGACCGGCATCGCGGTCGATCTGCGCGGCTTCGTCACCGTCGACGACCAGTTGCGCACCAGCGTGCCCGGCATCTGGGCGATGGGCGACTGCAACGGCAAGGGCGCCTTCACCCACACCTCCTACAACGACTATGAGATCGTCGCCGCCAATCTGCTCGACGACGATCCGCGCAAAGTCAGCGACCGCATCGAGGCCTATGCGCTCTACATCGATCCGCCGCTCGGCCGCTGCGGCATGACCGAGGCGGCGGTGAAGAAATCCGGGCGCAAGGCGCTGGTCGGCCAGCGGCCAATGACCCGCGTCGGCCGCGCCATCGAAAAGGGCGAGACGCAAGGTTTCATGAAGATCCTGGTCGATGCCGACACCAGGCAAATCCTCGGCTGCTCCGTGCTCGGCCCCGGCGGCGACGAGGCAGTGCACTGCGTGCTCGACCTGATGTACGCCAAGGCGTCGGTCGATACGCTGGCGCGCGCCGTGCATATCCACCCCAACGTCTCGGAGCTGTTGCCAACCATCGCCCAGGAGCTGAAGCCGCTCGCTTGACATAACTCCGCGTCAAGCTCAGCGCTTTCTGCATTGGTGCGTTGCAGCAATGTGCATTGCGCGCGGCAAGGCTTCTCGTTCAGTCTGGATTGAACCGATTCAGTCTGGATTTTCCATGCCTTTGCCGATCCTTGCGCTTGCCATTGCGTCCTTTTGCATCGGCACCACCGAATTCGTCATCATGGGCCTGTTGCCGGAGGTTGCGGCCGATCTCGGAGTGTCGATACCCTCGGCCGGCCTGCTGGTCACCGGCTATGCGCTGGGCGTCGTCTTCGGCGCACCCATCGTCGCCATGGCCACCGCGCATCTGCCGCGCAAGCCGGTGCTGGTCGCGCTGACGGCGATGTTCGTCGTCGGCAATCTGCTCTGCGCCATTGCGCCCAATTACTGGCTTCTGATGGCCGCGCGCGTCTTCACCGCGTTCGGTCATGGCGCCTTTTTCGGCATTGGTTCCGTCGTTGCCGCCAGCCTGGTGCCGCGCAACAAGCGCGCCAGCGCCATGGCGATGATGTTCGCGGGATTGACGCTCTCCAACATTCTCGGCGTTCCTGCCGGCACCGCGCTTGGCGAAGCCTTCGGCTGGCGCTCCACCTTCTTTGCCGTCGTCGGCATCGGCCTGATCTCTGTTGCCGCCATCGCCTGGCTGGTGCCATCCAATGTCGTCGAACCGAGCGGCGGCGGCCTGCGCAGCGAACTGCGCGTGCTGGGCAAGCTGCAGGTCTGGCTCGCCATGCTGATCGCCTCGCTGGCCTCGGCCAGCCTGTTTGCCGTCTTCACCTACATCAAGCCCTACCTTACCGATGTCTCCGGCCTTTCGACCTCCGCGGTCACCTGGGTCCTGCTGCTGTTCGGCGCCGGCATGACCATAGGCAACATCATCGGCGGCCGGCTGGCCGACTGGAAATTGATGCCGACGGTCATCGGCACGCTGCTTTTGATGGCAGTTCTGTTTGTCGGCTTCATGCAGTTCGGCGCGATCGCCAGCGTCGCCATCGGCATCGTCTTCTTGTGGGGACTGCTGATCTTCGTCGTGGTGCCGCCGCTGCAGATCCGCGTCGTCGAAGCGGCTTCGGAAGGGCCGAACCTCGCCGCCACGCTCAACCAGGGCGCATTCAATGTCGGCAATGCCAGCGGCGCCTGGATCGGCGGCGTGGCTCTGTCGGCCGGCGTTTCCTATGCTCATTTGCCGCTGGTCGGCGCGGCGCTGGCCCTGCTGGCGGTCAGCGTCGCCGTCGTCTCGCAGGCGCTCGAAGGATCGGCGCCGATAGCGACGGTTCCGGCCGCCGCCGAATAATTCCATTGCGCCCATGGCGGCTCGAACTGGACCAATCGACAGCCCTTCGGCAAACGTGCATGTGTTCTGCCTCTTATCCTGGAGGCATCCCATGCAGAAATCGATCGAACGCATCGCCGGCGACACCGAAGGCGTTTCCTACGAATTCCCGGTGTTCCGCTTCGCCGGCGCCGACGCGGCAGCACCTTCGGCCTATCTGCAGGCAGCACTCCACGCCGGTGAATTGCCTGGTGTCGTCGCCATCGACGCCTTGATGCCGGCGCTGAACAAGGCCGAAGCCGAAGGCCGCATCAAGGGCAACATCACGGTCGTGCCCTGGGCCAATCCGATCGGCCGCGCGCAATATCATTTCGGCGAGCACCAGGGCCGCTTCCATCTCGGCACCCGCAACAATTTCAACCGCGGCTTTCCACTGCTCGCCGCGCCCGACGCCAAGCTATTGCCCGACACCACGCTTGGCACCCCCGACCAGCTATTGAAGACCCGTCTGGTGCAGCTGTCGCTCGGCCACGACATCGTGCTCGACCTGCATTGCGACGACGAGGGCCTTGCCTATCTCTACGTCCACGCCAGCCTGTGGCCGGCGATGGCCGATTGCGCCGCCGCCATGGGTATCGACGCCGTGGTGTTGTGGAGCGAGGACACCGACGGCACCTTCGAGGGCGCCACGATCATGCCCTACCAGAACGTCCCCGCCAACGTGGCGAAGCTCGACCGCCGCGTTGCCACCACGGTAGAATACCGTGGCATACTGGATGTCGACGGCGCGCTGGCAAGTTCCGATGCCGAAGGCCTTTACCGGCTGCTGGCGGCGCGCGGCGTCATCGCCGATACCGCCCTTCCCGCACCCGGCGCGTTCAAGGGCCTCGTCGCGCCGCTGGAGAACATCGACATGATGCCGGCGCCCCGGGCCGGCGCCATCCTCTACGACGTCAAGCCCGGCGACCGCGTCGCGAAGAGCGCGCGCCTCGCCACCATCGTCCACACACCGGGCGAGGCCGGCGGCCGCACCGAGGTGCTGGCACCGCAGGACGGCGTCATCCTGACCCGCCGCTCGCGCCGCATCATCCGCGCCGGCGAGGATCTCTTGAAGCTGGTCGGCGACAAGAAGAGCGCCGACGCGAGGTCAGGCACGCTGGAGGACTGAGCTAACCCGAAATCGCCAGCCGCGCCTTGGCCTCCAGCCATTCGGCCATCTGCCGGTACGGCACCGGGCCGTGGCTGACACGGGCGACACCAAGCTCGGCCAGGCGCTGGCGCGGCGGCACATGCGCCAGCGCGATGATGTTGACCGGCAATGCCGTCGCCTTGCACAGCGCCTCGATCAGACCCTCGTAGCCGAGTCCCGGCGCAAAGAAGCCGCTCGCTCCTGCCTTTTCATAAGCGTGCGCCCGCTCGATGGCCTGGTCGAGCAGCACGCTGTCATGCGCATCCGTCTTGGCCTTGAGGAAAATGTCGGTACGGGCGTTGATGTAGGCGGGAATGCCGGAAGCCTTCACCGCCGCCGCTGCCGCCTCGATCCGCTTCACCTGTATGGCGATGTCGTGCAGGCCGGCGCCGCCGACGATCTGGTCCTCGAAATTGAAACCGATGGCGCCGGCCTGCAGGGCACGTGTGACCGTCTGGGCGACAGTCTCCGGCTCGACGCCGTAGCCGCCTTCGAGGTCCATGGTCACCGGCAGGTCGACTGCCGCCACGATGCGCTTGATGTTGTCCAGCGCTAGCTCCAGCGGAATTTTCTCGCCATCGGCATAACCAAAAGCAGCCGCGACCGGCCAGCTTCCGGTGGCGATCGCCTTGGCGCCCGCCCTCTCGACGATCTTGGCCGAGCCCGGATCCCAGGCATTGTAGAGAACGATCGGGTTGCCCTTGACATGAAGGGCATGGAACGTGCGTGCGCGCTCGATCTGCTCGGTCATTGCTGTCTTCCCGTCTTTCCGATGTTGGACGAACAGTCTAGGCAGGACCCCAAGCCTTGGCGATGTGCCATGGGTTGCGGAAGCGGCGGCCACAAACAGGCCTTTCAAACCTGTTGCGCATCCGGCTTTTCGCCGCTATGGATTTCGCCCATGAACATGCGCTCGATCAAGACCATTTGGTGGTGGGCTCGCTGACAGCGGCCTGTTCGAACGCGTGCGCGTGAAAATAGAGGGTGGCCGCAACGGAATGTCCGGGCGGCCATTTGTTTTTTCAAAGCCATTCCCGGGTCCGTTGCCCCAACAAGCCATATGGAGACGGCAATGACGATGAAGGCTCTGGAAGACGGCGCGGAAAGCTTCGTGACCGCAGGTGGTGTCACCATCACCCGCGAACGCCACGACAAGCCTTACGCCGGTGCGATCGATGCCTATGTCGATGGCTTGAACTCGCGCCGTGGTGCGGTGTTTTCCTCGAATTACGAATATCCGGGCCGCTACACACGCTGGGATACGGCCATCATCGATCCGCCGCTGGTGATTTCCGCGCGTGGCCGCGCCATGCGCATCGAGGCGCTGAATGGCCGTGGCGAAGTGCTGCTGCCGGTGATCGGCAAGACGCTGGCCGGCGTTGCCGAGGTGACGATTGCTGAAACCTCGAAAAAGCTGATCCGCCTCGATGTCGCCAAGCCCGGCCGCGTCTTCACCGAGGAAGAGCGCAGCCGCGTCCCCTCTGTGTTTACTGTGCTGCGCGCCATCACCGCTCTGTTCAAGACCGACGAAGACGCCAATCTCGGCCTTTACGGCGCCTTCGGTTACGACCTCGCCTTCCAGTTCGATCCAGTCGACTACAAGCTTGAGCGCAAACAGAGCCAGCGCGATCTCGTGCTGTTCCTGCCTGACGAGATCCTGGTCGTCGACCATTATTCGACCAAGGCCTGGACCGACCGCTACGATTATTCCGGCGACGGTTTTTCAACCGAGGGGCTGCCGCGCGACGAAATTACCGAACCGTTCAAGACCGCCGACCGCATCCCGCCGCGCGGCGACCATGAGCCGGGCGAATATGCCAATCTGGTGCGCAAGGCGATGGACAGTTTCAAGCGCGGCGACCTGTTCGAGGTCGTGCCCGGGCAGATGTTCTACGAACGCTGCGAGACGCAGCCTTCCGAAATCTCGCGCAAGCTGAAGTCGATCAACCCGTCGCCCTATTCCTTCTTCATCAATCTCGGCGAAAACGAGTATCTGATCGGCGCCTCGCCCGAAATGTTCGTGCGCGTCAACGGCCGCCGCGTAGAGACCTGCCCGATCTCCGGCACCATCAAGCGCGGCGACGACGCCATTTCCGACAGCGAGCAGATCCTGAAGCTGCTCAATTCCAAGAAGGATGAATCCGAGCTGACCATGTGCTCGGACGTCGACCGCAACGACAAGTCCAGGGTCTGCGATCCGGGCTCGGTGCGCGTCATCGGCCGCCGCCAGATCGAGATGTATTCACGCCTGATCCACACCGTCGATCACATCGAAGGGCGCCTGCGCGAAGGCATGGATGCCTTCGACGCCTTCCTGTCGCATGCCTGGGCGGTCACCGTCACCGGTGCGCCGAAACTGTGGGCGATGCGCTTCATCGAGCAGAACGAAAAGAGCCCGCGTGCCTGGTATGGCGGCGCCATCGGCATGGTCAATTTCAACGGCGACATGAACACCGGCCTGACGCTCCGCACCATCCGCATCAAGGACGGCATTGCCGAGGTGCGAGCCGGCGCCACATTGCTCTTCGACAGCATCCCCGAGGAAGAAGAAGCCGAAACCGAACTGAAGGCATCCGCCATGCTCTCCGCCATTCGCGACGCCAAATTGGGCAATGCCGCAGGCGCCGAACGCACCACCGCGCGCGTCGGCGACGGCGTCAACATCCTGCTCGTCGACCACGAAGACTCCTTTGTCCACACACTGGCCAACTATTTCCGCCAGACCGGTGCCAATGTCTCGACCGTGCGTTCGCCGGTGCCGGAAGAAGTCTTCGAACGGCTGAAGCCCGATCTCGTCGTGCTGTCGCCCGGACCGGGCACGCCGAAGGATTTCGACTGCGCCGCGACCATCAAGAACGCCCGCGCCCGCGACCTGCCGATCTTCGGTGTCTGCCTTGGCCTGCAGGCGCTGGCCGAGGCCTATGGCGGCGAACTCAGGCAGTTACACGTGCCGATGCACGGCAAGCCGTCGCGCATCCGCGTCTCCAAGCCCGGAATCATCTTCTCCGGCCTGCCCAAGGAAGTGACCGTCGGCCGCTACCACTCGATCTTTGCCGATCCGGTGCGGCTGCCCGACGATTTCATCGTCACCGCCGAGACCGAGGATGGCATCATCATGGCCTTCGAACACCGCAAGGAGCCGATCGCCGCCGTCCAGTTCCATCCGGAATCGATCATGACGCTCGGCCACAATGCCGGCATGCGCATCATCGAAAACATCGTTGCGCATCTGCCGCGCAAGGCCAAGGAAAAGGCCGCTTAGAAACGATGGCGGCGACGGACAACATGGCGGCGATCGCAGCGAAGGCAGCGGCCAGGCAAAGGATCGCCAGCCTTGCCTTCTGGTCGATTGTCATCGCCTGCGTGGTGCTCGCGCTCAAGCTTGCCGCATGGTACGTCACCGGCTCCGTTGCGCTCTATTCGGATGCGCTGGAGTCGATCGTCAACGTCATAGCCTCGGCCGCCGCCTATTGGGCGGTCCTGGTCAGCTACAAGCCGGCCGACCAGGACCATCCGTTCGGCCACCACAAGGCCGAGTATTTTTCGGCGGTGCTGGAAGGCGTGCTGATCGTGCTCGCCGCGCTTTTGATCCTCAACGAGGTCTGGCGCTCCTGGCAGACGCCGACCCCGCTCGAACAACCCTGGGAGGGCCTGGCGATCAACGGTGTCGCCACCGTCATCAACGCCTTCTGGGCCTGGACGCTGATCCGCGCCGGGCGCAGCGCAAAATCACCGGCGCTGGTCGCCGACGGCCGGCACATCATGACCGACGTAATGACCTCGGTCGGCGTCTTCGGCGGCCTCGTCGGCGCTATCCTGACCGGTTGGCAGATCCTCGATCCGGCGCTTGCCGTCATCGTCGCGCTCAACATCCTGTGGCAGGGCTGGCACGTCATCGGCTCGTCGATGAACGGGCTGATGGACCGCGCAGTGGACACGTCCGAACACATGCACATTCGCGACATCATCTCGGCCAATTGCAAGGGCGCGCTGGAGGTTCATGACCTCAAGACCCGCATCGCCGGCCGCGCCACCTTCATCGAGTTCCACCTGGTCGTCGACGCCGACATGACGGTCGGCGCCAGCCACGTCATTTGCGACCGCATCGAGGACGCGCTGAAGGCCGAAATCCCCTCGGTGCGCGTCACCATCCATGTCGAACCGGACGACGAGGCGAAGCTGCCGAAAGGCACGACGGCGGTGCCGTTCGCGTGAGGCGAGTTACCACGTTTCGATAGTGAGATCTTTGATCCGCTCGAATTCCCGGATATTGCGGGTTATCAGCGTGAGGTCCCGAGCACGTGCCTGCCCGCCAATCAGCGCATCGTAGGGACCAATCGGGGTTCCCAGTGCCGCAAGCCCAGCACGAATCTCACCGGCATGTCTCGCGTCGTCTCGGTCGAATTCAAGTACCGGGAACTGCAAGGCTTCGATGCGCGCCAGATTTTGGACCTTTCGCTGGCTCTTTTCAGCGCCGTAGTACAGCTCATGCAAAACGACCGCCGAGAGAGCAAAGTCTTGTGGTGCATGCCGTTTGAGCAAAGCCAGCAGACCCTCGTCGCCCGCGATGACCGCTATGACGGCATTGGTGTCGAGCAGGTAGGTCACTTAAAGAGGTCATCCAAAGCAGGTCGATCCTGACCATCCTGACGCTCCAGCGCTCCCTGGACGAAATCGTCGTCAACCGGTCCGATGACCTGGTCGAGCCATGCCCAATCCTGCGCAAGCGGCTCCAAGATGACAGTTTGCCCATGACGACGGATCGAAACCTCGTCTGCCTCGAACCGAAACTCCTTAGGCAAGCGCACAGCCTGTGACCGGCCTGACCAGAACACCTTTGCCTTGTCCATGTGCTATCCTCAAATGAGATATAGCAAAGATATATACCATGGTAGCGTCATAGACAAGATCGAACTCAACGAGTGCAGGTCGACTGCGGCATAGCCTCCAACCGGTAGACCTTGTCATCGGACTTGGTCTTGCCATCCGCCGAGCACAAATCGACGATCGCCAGGCTGCTGTTGGGATTGGCGAGCATCATGGTGCCGTTGGCGCCGCGCTTGAGGAAGATTTCCTTTTGCGCGATATCGCAGGAAAAGTTGCTCATCTTCGAACTGGCCGCGCAGCGCCATTGATCCGCTTCACCCTGGCAGGAATAGGTCTGCGTGACCTTCGTCCCGTTCTTCCTGGTGGTCACCGAAACGGCGACATCGGAGCCGTCGGGCCAGTTGGCGACATCGCCTGAGGCAAAGGAGGCGAGTTCGACCGGCCCGCGGAAGACCCGGATCGACTGCGTCACCTGGTCGGGATGCGAGGAGAGATGCGCGGCATCGTAGTCTCGCCCGAAGCAGAAGGGTTGGTCCGGTTTCAGTCGCTCGCGCAAGGGAGCCCCAAGCGCCGGATCGATCGGGTCGATCTTGGCGAATTCAGCCTGGCAGGTTGCGGCCGGCATCGGGTCAAGACGGAAATTATCGTCCTCCGAGCCCAGCGCCTGCCGGTCATATTCGGCTTCGCCCAGTTCGTCCTCCGATCCGGCGTCGAGATAGAGATCGGACGAGACATCGGTGAGGATCAGGCGGCCTTTGTCATCGAGCTTCAGCGACGCCATGGTGCGGTCGCAGTCCATGCCGCAGCGGATCGGACCTGACTTGCCGTCCTCGGACTCGTGATTGCACCAGCCGCCGGCCCATTGCGGCGCCTTGGCGCCGCGCACCATGGTGGTGAGAAAACCGTTGTAGGAGGTGTCGGCGTTTGCCATCGGCTCCTCGTTCGGATGGCTCACCGGATCATGGCCATAGAGGAAGAAGATCCGCGCCACCTTCTGCTTTGGATGCGCCTTGAGGTGCGCCGCATCATAGACGCGGCCGAAACAGGCATCGGCGCCATTCGGGCTGAGTTCGGGTAATTTAAGCACATCGTCGGCCGCGGCCGAACCCGCAAGCGCGCCGAGCAGCACGGCGCCAAATCCAGCGCTGGCAACAACCTTCCACTTCCTGAACGCCATGTGACCCCCTCCTCGCATCGACAGGACGTAACGTGAATTTATGCTAGTATCATGGCCGCAGCCACGCAATTTGCGGGGAGCGCCAAGCCGAGAGGATGCCATGCGTCGACGCGACATGTTCCGGGCCAGCCTTGCCGGTGCCGCCGGCCTGTTCGGGCTGAGCCGGGCCGCCGCCGCTGAAGACAGACCGAAGGTCGCTTATCACCTCAGCGACCTCGATAAGGTCAACTTCGTGCTCGGCAACATCAAGAACCACTATGAAGGCACCGGCGGCAATGTCGACATCGTGTTGGTCGTGCATGGTCCGGCCCTTGCCGGCTTCAAGTCGAAAGGCCTATCGGCGGCGATCTCGGGACGCTTTGCCGGCCTTGTCCAACAGGGCCTTGAGCCGCATGCCTGCGGCAACACCATGCAAGGCATGGAGATCACGCTTGCCGACCTGCTCGAGGGCTTCCACGCCGCCGACAAGGGCGGCGTCGTCAAGCTCGCCGAACTGCAGCGCCAGGGCTACGCCTATCTCCGGCCCTGAGCCGCCACGGGCTTGAACGTGAAGGCCATGAGAGCCTACGAAGGGTGGCCAAACAGCCCGAAGGAAAGTGCTCATGACCGCGACCACCCTCGTCATCCCCGATCTTGCCGGCAAGGCGGTGCTGGTCACCGGCGCTTCGACCGGCATCGGTGCCGCCCTTGCACTGGCCTACGCCGCCCAGAAATGCCGGGTCGCGCTGCACTACAATTCGAGCCGGAAGGCCGCAGAAACGCTGGCCAAAACCATCCGCGACAGCGGCGGTGAGGTGTTCCTGACACAGGGCGACTTCTCACAGGCAGCCGATGTCGAGCGGGTAGTCGAGGAGAGCGCCGAAAAATTCGGCCGGCTCGACGGGCTGGTCAACAATGCCGGCGGCATGCTCGGCCGCGTGCCCTATGCTGAGCAGACCGAGGCGCACTACGACGCGGTGATGGACCTCAACGCCCGCTCGGTGCTGACGGCCTCGCGCAAGGCGATGCCATGGCTGAAGAAGCAGGGCGGCTTCATCGTCAACACCTCGTCGATCGCGGCGCGCAATGGCGCTGGCGGCGGCGCCGGGCTGTACGGTTCGGCCAAGGCCTTTGTCTCCAATGTGACGCGCGGCATGGCCAAGGAACTGATCGGCTTCGGCATCCGCGTCAATGCGGTGGCGCCGGGCACCATCGCGACACCCTTCCATGAGCGCTATTCCACCGACGAGCAGATGAAGGGCATGGTCGCCACCATTCCTCAAGGGCGTGCCGGCACGGCCGAAGACTGCGTCGGCGCCTATCTGTTCTTGTCCTCCGATCTTTTGAGCGGCTACATCACCGGTCAGGTCATTGAGGTGAACGGTGGCCAGTTGATGCCGTGAGCCGGCAATTGCATACTGCGTCTCGCAACCATGCATGTCGTGCGCACGTTTGCTGAGGTTGGAAGAAAGGGGAGAGGCAATGTACGGATTGATCGGAAAGATGCGGGCGGCGCGCGGCCAGCGCGACGCGATCATGGATGTGCTGCTCGCCTCGACCGGCGCCATGCCGGGTTGCCTGAGTTATGTCATCGCCCGCGACCCGGCCGATGCCGACGCGATCTGGGTGACCGAAGTGTGGACCGACGCCGCAAGCCACAAGGCTTCGCTGCAACTGCCGGAGGTCCAGGCAGCGATCGCCAAGGCCCGGCCGATCATCGCCGGCTTCGAATTCCAGGTCGAGACCCATCCGGCCGGCGGTTTCGGCCTGCCCGCCATCAAGAACGAGTGACATCCCAACGCGGGGTCGGGGTCGTGAATTTCGTCCGAGACAGCGTTCGCATTTTTCTCTTCCAGGTCTAAGACCCAAACATGGACTCTTCGCCAGACCAACCGGCCGTCGAACGCATGGCGCGCATGCGTCCGGTTCGGCAGTGGCTGGTGCTGCTGATCGTCTCGCTGCTGATCGCCGGCGCGCTGGAATACGCCGCACTGCCGGCGGCGCTGCTGATCGGCCCGATGCTGGCGGCGATCCTTGCCGGCACCAATGGCGCCACGGTGCGCGTGCCGCGGCCGCTGTTCGCCGCCGCCCAGGCCTTGGTCGGCTGTCTGGTCGCGGCGTCGATCTCCACCGACATTTTTTCGGTGTTCTACAAGGAATGGCCGCTGGTCCTTGTCGTGGTGCTGGCGACCCTTGCGGCGTCCAGCCTGCTTGGCTGGTTGATCAGCCGCTGGCGCATCCTGCCCGGCACCACCGCGGTCTGGGGCTCGTCGCCGGGTGCTGCCACTGCCATGGTGCTGATGGCCGGTGCCTTCGGCGCCGATCAGCGCCTCGTCGCCTTCATGCAGTATCTGCGCGTCATCTTCGTCTCGATGACGGCGGCGCTCGTCGCCAAGATGTGGGTCGACACGTCGGGCATCGAGGTACCAGCCATCGTCTGGTTCCCGCTGATCGAACCGGCAGCCTTTGCCGCCACGCTCGGCGTGGCGCTGGTCGGCGGCCTGCTTGGCCGGTTGTGCCGGCTGCCGTCACCCTTCTTCCTCGGCACTTTCATCTTTGGCACCATAGTCCATCTCGGCTTCGGCGCGGCGATGCAATTGCCGCCATGGCTGCTGGCGCTCTCCTATGCGATGGTCGGCTGGTCGATAGGGCTGAACTTTACCCGGGCGATCCTGCGCCATGCGACACGGGCGCTGCCGCAGATCGTCGGCTCTATCGTCGTGCTGATCGCCTTTTGCGGCGGGCTTGCCTGGCTGATCAGCCACGTCCTCGGCATCGATCCGCTGACCGCCTATCTCGCGACCAGCCCCGGCGGCATGGACAGCGTCGCCATCATTGCCGCCGCCGCGCAGAACGTCGACATATCCTTCGTCATGGCCTTGCAGTCGACCCGCTTCCTGGTCGTGCTCATCGCCGGGCCGAGCATAGCGCGGCTGGTGGCGAGAGCCGTCAGGGACTGAGATTCAAATATCCAGGGAAGAGGAAAAGTGCCCATGAAACGTCGTGTGAATGCCGTCGATCTCTCAGGCCGGGTCGCCGTGGTGACCGGCGGCGCGCAAGGCATCGGCCTTGCTGTCGCCCGGCGACTGCTGTCATCGGGCGCCAGCGTCGCAATCTGGGATGTGGACGAGACCGCCATGGCGAAGGCCGTTTCCGAACTCGCCCCGCTCGGCCGGGTCGAGGGTTTGCTGTGCGATCAATCGCTGATGGAGGCCGTCGACAGCGCCGCGACCGAAACCGAGCGCTCGCTTGGTCCGGTCGATCTGCTGGTAAACAATGCCGGCATCGCCGGACCGGCAGCGACGGTGGCGGATTATGATCCTGCCGCCTGGCGCCAGATAATCGACATCGACCTCAACGGCGTCTTCTACTGCTGCAAGCGCCTGGTGCCCGGCATGATCGCGCGCAGCTACGGCCGCATCGTCAACATCGCCTCGGTCGCAGGCAAGGAAGGCAATCCGAATGCCGCCGCCTATTCCGCCGCCAAGGCCGGCGTGCTCGCGCTGACAAAATCGCTCGGTAAGGAACTGGCCGGCCACGACATCGCCGTCAACGCGCTGACCCCATCGCCCGCCCGCACCCGCATCCTCGAACAACTCACTGAGGCCCAGGTCGCCTACATGCTGGGCAAGGTGCCGCGAGGCCGGTTCGTCGAAGTCGAAGAGGCGGCTGCGATGATCGCCTTCATGCTATCGGACGAAAATTCCTTCACCACCGGCGCGACCTTCGACCTGTCCGGCGGCCGCGCCACCTACTGAGAAGCAGAGCTATTCCTCGCTGTCTCGTTATCGCCGTCGGCCGCGAAGGACTAATTCAAGAGCCGCCCAGCGTCGCGGCAAGCCGGTCGGGAAGGAAATCGACGAAGGCGCGAACCTTCGGCGACAAATGACGATTGGACGGCCACAGCAACCGGAACTGGCCGCGGCCGTCGACATGGTCGTCCAGCACCGTGCGCAGCAGGCCGTCACGCAGCGCCTCGCGGACCAGGAAATCGGGCATCGAGCTGATGCCGAGCCCGGCCATCGTGGCGCCCTTCAGCGCCTCCGTGTTGTTGCAGGTCAGCATCGAGCGGACCTGCGGCTCGGCGCTGCCGCCGATGAACGGCCAGCCTTGCAGCTTGCCGCTGTTGGGAAAGCGGAAGCGGATGCCGTAATGGTTCACGAGATCGTCCGGACCGCTCGGGTTGCCGTGCTGCTCGATATAGGAGGGTGCCGCACACAACAGCAGCCGGAAGGGTGCAAGCGGCCGCGCCACCAGGCGCGAATCCGGCAGGTCGCCGCTGCGGATCGCGATGTCGACGCCTTCGTCGATGAGGTCGACGATGCGGTCGTTAAAGTCGATGTCGAGTTCGATTTCGGGATAGCGCGCCATGAACTCCGACAGCACCGGGAACAGCAAATGATAGGTCACGATCGGCGTCGAAACGCGCAGCCGCCCATGCGGTGTTTCGCGGCTCCGCGACAGCATCGCCTCGGCATCGTCGATGTCGTCGAGGATGCGCCGCACCCGCTCGTTGAACAGCTTGCCCTCTTCGGTCAGGCCGATGCGGCGCGTGCTGCGCTGAAGCAACCTTACGCCGAGATCCTGCTCGAGCCTGGCGACGCTCTTGCCGACGGCCGATGCCGAGATGCCGAGCGTGCGGCCCGCAGCGATGAAGCTGCCGAACTCAGCCGTGCGGGCAAAGGCCAGGAGCCCATTGAGGCGTTCCATCGCATCTCTCCATTCCAGCGTTTCAGTCCGGTATATCTGGAGATTTAACACTATTTTTCTCGAAGTGTCGCGAGCCTATCTTCCCGTTACGACCGGCGCACCAAGCTTGCGGCAGGCCGGCGGATCCTGGTTCAGATAGGAAAATTATGACCCCGAAGACCACAAACGGCGCGGTCGCGCCATGGCTTGTCCTGTTGTCGGTATGCCTTGCCGCCATGACAATGCCCTTGACCTTCACCGGCCCGGCCGTCGCGCTTTCCCGCATTGCGGCCGACCTCGGCGGCAGCCCGATCGCGCTCAACTGGGTGACCAACGCCTTCATGCTGACCTTCGCCGCCACCTTGATGGCATCAGGCGCGCTGGCCGACAATCATGGCCGCAAGCGGCTCTTCCTTGTTGGCCTCGCCACCTATGTGCTGGCATCGCTGGGATCGATGTTTGCTCCTGATATCGTCTGGTTCGATGTGCTCAGGGCTGCGCAAGGGCTCGGCAGTGCCGCCGCCTTTGCCGGCGGCGCCTCCGCTCTTGCCCAGGAATTCGATGGGCCATTGCGGCTGCGCGCCTTCTCCTTCCTCGGCACCAGTTTCGGCATCGGCCTCGCTTTTGGGCCGATCGCGTCGGGCCTGCTCATAGATGCTTTCGGCTGGCGATCGATCTTCGTCTTGGTGGCAGTGCTCGCGATTGCAGCCGCTTTGCTCGGCCTGCGCACCATCAGGGAATCGCGCGATCCGGATGCGACCGGCCTCGACTGGGCGGGAGCCGGCACCTTTACGATCGCGCTGGCATCGCTGACCTACGGCGTGCTGCAAGCGCCGCAGAGCGGCTGGACCGATCCCCTGGTGATCGCGCTTCTCGTGGCGGCCGCCCTTTGCTTTGCCGCTTTCGTCGTCGTCGAGCGGCGCGTGCGCCGGCCGATGCTCGATCTCTCGCTGTTCCGCTTTCCCCGCTTCGTCGGCGTCCAGTTCCTGGCGGCCGCTCCCGCCTATGGCTTCGTCGTCCTGCTGGTGCTGTTGCCGATCCGCTTCATCGGCATCGAGGGGATGAGCGAGATCAAGGCGGGGCAGTTGATGATCTGCCTGTCGGGACCGCTGTTGATCCTGCCACTGCTCGCCGGCCAGGTAGCGCGCTGGATCGCTCCGGCAACGATCTGCGGTGTCGGCCTGCTTGTGGCCGCCGGCGGCCTTGTCTGGCTGAGCCTGACACCGCCTGTCGTCGCAGCGCTGGTGGCGCCGCTGATCCTCATCGGCGTCGGCATCGCCTTGCCCTGGGGGCTGATGGACGGACTTGCCGTCGGCGTCGTGCCGAAAGAGCGTGCCGGCATGGCGGTCGGCATCTTCAACACCACCCGCGTCGCTTGCGAAGGCGTGGCGCTGGCGATCGTCATGGCAGTCCTGTCGGGTTTCACGGCAGCCCAACTGGCGGCTCAGGGAACGGCGTCTTCCCTGGATGCAACCGCCGCCGCGCAGCTGCTGGTGACCGGCAACATCGGCGAAGCGGCAGCCCGCTTGCCGGGTGCCGGAGCCACGGTCCTGGTCCAGGCCTATGAGATCGCGTTCGACAGGCTGCTGATCGTGCTGGCGGCAATCACCATCGTCACCGCCCTTGTCGTCTTTCTCGGCTTGCGCCGTGGATCGGCGGTGGAACACGAGACCATTGCTCTGCCTGTTTGCCAGGAAGGGTAGCTGAGCCGCGTCAGGAGATGACGAGGCTCGCTATGCGGTGGCCGTCCAGCACGAAGGTCATGTCACCCTCGCCGTTGAAGCCATTGCCTTTCACGGCAATGCGGACGCGGTAGCTGCCCTCGACCTCGGCGATGCGGACAATGCGAAGATTGGACTTCACGCCGATATTGTCCGACTGGTTCCAGCGCGCGATCTGCTGGCGGCCTTGGAAGGACCGCCCCCAGTCGGTCAGGGACGCGTCGGCTGTGAACGTGTGGAGAACGGCTTCGCTATCACCCGCATTGGTGGCCTCGATAAAGCGGCGGATAGGTTCGGGTGTGGTCATCAATCGAGCCGGTGCATCAGATCATCATCCAGCCAGCGGCCGAAGAAATAGACCAGCTGCTTGTGCCACCATGGCCAGTCATGACTGACATCGCCGCCCCAATAGTCGACCCAGGCGGGAATGGATTTGTCGCGCAGGATCTGTTCCAGCCTGCGGGTCTCGACCAGCATCCGCTCTTCCCAGGCGCCCTGCCCGCAGCAGAAGATCATCCTCAGCGACTTCAGCCGGGCAAGCAGCTTTGGGTCTACGGTGCCGGGCAGATAGTCGAGCGGTGAATTGTAGAAGATATCACCTTCCAGCGCCTTGCCGAAGAAATCGCCCGCCGAATAGACGCCCGACAGCGCGATGACGCCGCTGGCGAGTTCGGGAAAGCGAAAGACGAAGTTCGTGGAATGATAACCGCCCATCGAACAGCCGGTGAACAGCGGCTTTAATTTGCGCCCGCCATTGGCTTGCTCGGCGGTCGCCAGAAACTCCGGCAGCGCCTCCTCGCGCACATATCGGAAATAAGCCTCGTGGCGACCGATGCGGTGGGCGGCGCCGGCATGCTTGTTGAAGAACGATTCCGAATCCACGCCGTCGACCGCGAACAGCTGGATGCGGCCGGTGTCGATGAATTCGGCCAGCGCTCCTACCCCGCCGGAATCCTCGAACTGGTAGAACCGCCCCTGCGAGGTCGGGAACACCACCACCGGCCGGCCGGCATGGCCGTAGCGCTTGTATTCCATGTCGCGGCCGAGATTGCCGGAGAAACCCTTGTGATAGGAGATGTCCATCGCGTCTAAGCCTTTTCCGCGTGGATGTAGGCGACGGCCGCGCGCAGCTCTCTCTCGTCCTTCGAGCGCATCTGGTAGGCGTAATTTCCCATAGCGCGGCTGAAAACCTTTTCTATCGGCTGATGATGGACGATCTTGTCGCGATGCGCGGCTAGCACGTCCTCATGGCTGTGCAAATAGTGGAGGTGCTGCTTGCGGCTGGCATAAGCGGTGAAATACTTGCCCTCATAAGGACCACCGGCGGCATCCTTCACCACCATGTCGGCCCAGGCCGCGTAGACGTCGATGTCGAACGTGTAGTTGATCGCATCGGTCATCCAGGCGCCGGGCGGCCGCATGTTGACCTCAAGCGCGATGACGCGGTCGTCCTTGGTTTCGAACAGCTCGATGTGGAAGAAGCGCTCGCGCACGTCGAACGCCTTGAGGATTTTGCGGCCGGCCTCTTCGATCGCCGGTCGGACGTTGGGAAAGCAGGTGTAGCTCATGTGGCGGTCCTTGTTGACCACTTCCATGATGCTCTGGTCGTAGCGGTGGCTGGCCGCCAGCACCACCTCGCCGTCACGGTTGACCAGCCCATCGAAGGTCACCACCAGCCCCTCGATGAACTGCTCCATGACGAAGGTCACGTCCTCGGGCTTGTCCCTGAAAAACTGGTCAAGTTCCCTGGCGTTGGAAATCTTGAAGGTGTTCGAGGCGCCGGACCCGGAATCGGGCTTCACCACCACGGGATAGCCGACGCGGCGGATGAAGGTCATGGCGCCGGCGCGGTCGGAGCATTTGCGCTGGGCGATGGTGTCGACGCCGCTCTTGCGAAAGAATGCACGCATGCGGCTCTTGCGCTTCAAATTCTTCACGAAATCGAGCTTGGTGCCGTAGATG
The DNA here is from genome assembly GCF_040322955.1 of Mesorhizobium sp. M0077. NCBI lineage: Bacteria > Pseudomonadati > Pseudomonadota > Alphaproteobacteria > Hyphomicrobiales > Phyllobacteriaceae > Mesorhizobium > Mesorhizobium sp. M0077. Next base: position 546,617 of record NZ_JAMYUL010000001.1, on the reverse strand, counting down.
TTGAAGTCGGTGCGGATGTTGGCTTCCAGCTCCAGCCAATGCTCGTTGAGTGACTCGAAGCGCTCGATCCGACCCCATTTGTGGATGAAATGACCCATGGCCCGGAACACCGGATCGTAGTCCTCCATGTCGGCGATGCGGTAATATTCCGACAGGGCCGCCTTCAGCTTGCCGTCCAGCGCCTCATAAGGCGCATCGCCAATGCCCAGCACCGTGGCGCCGGCCTTTTTCAGCCGGTCGCAGAAATCGGCGCCGTTGGCGGGAAAATGCGGCGAGAAGAAAACGAAATTCACGGATGACCCCTCCGACGGCGAAGCATTGCGGCCCCGGCTACACGCAAGTCTGGCGCATTTGCCGCGCATGGGGAAGAGTGCTCGCGAGTGGTGGAATGGCAGCCCACTTGCCTGTCCATGGCGGCTCCTGTATGAAACCCGCCATGAACACGCGCGTCTCCTCCGTCGCTTCCCGTCCGACCGGCTTTGCCGGCGAGACGGTGCGCGCGCTGGCATCGACCCTGCTTCTTCTCGGCCTTATCGGCGATCGCCGGGTTCGCTGAAGGAGCGCCCGGCGGTCGAACCGCCGCTTACGCGTACGCTCCTTGGCCAGTTCAGAAATTGGCAATTCACATCAAGCGAACGAAAATCTGATAAGGCGCTGCTCGCCCTGGAATCCGTCCGAAGACCGATCCGCGAGCCGCCGGGAGAACAAGACGATGAACGCACGAGAAGAGATCCGATCCGGCGAAGCCGAAAGCGTAAAACACGCGGCCGGCCACATGCCGGACGCAGCCCGCAAGTACCAGCCCTATCCGACCGTCGGCCTCACCGACCGCACCTGGCCCAACAAGGTCATCGACAAGGCGCCGATCTGGTGTTCGGTCGATTTGCGTGACGGCAACCAGGCGCTGATCGATCCGATGGGCCATGAGCGCAAGGCGCGCATGTTCGCCCTGTTGCTCGACATGGGCTTCAAGGAGATCGAGATCGGTTTCCCCTCGGCCTCGCAGACCGATTTCGATTTCGCCCGCTGGTGCATCGAGGAAGGCAATGTGCCGGCCGATGTCTCGCTGCAGGTGCTGGTGCAGTGCCGTCCCGAACTGATCACCCGCACCTTCGAGGCGCTGAAGGGCGCTACCAATCCGATCGTGCATTTCTACAATTCGACCAGCGAGCTGCAGCGCCGCGTCGTCTTCGAGAAGGACGTCGGCGGCATCAAGCGCATCGCCACCGATGCCGCCAAGATGATCACCGACATGGCCGCCAAGGCCGGTGGCGGTTACCGCTTCGAATATTCGCCGGAGAGCTTTACCGGCACCGAACTCGACGTGGCGTTGGAGATCTGCAACGCCGTCACCGAGATCGTCAGGCCGACGCCCGACAACAAGCTGATCATCAACCTGCCCTCGACGGTCGAGATGTCGACGCCCAACATCTACGCCGACCGTATCGAGTGGATGTGCCGTAACCTCGACAACCGTGAAAACTTGTTGATCTCGCTGCATCCCCACAATGACCGCGGCACCGGCATCGCCACCACCGAGCTCGGCCTGATGGCGGGTGCGGACCGCGTCGAAGGCACGCTGTTCGGCAATGGCGAGCGCACCGGCAATGTCGACATCGTGACGCTGGCGCTCAACATGTACACGCAAGGCGTCGATCCCCATCTGGATTGCTCGGACATCAACCGGATGAAGGACGTCTACGAATATTCCAACCAGCTGAAGATATCCGAACGCCATCCTTATGTCGGTGAACTGGTCTACACCGCCTTTTCCGGCTCGCACCAGGACGCCATCAACAAGGGCATGAAGGCCTTGAAGAAGGCCAACACGCCGGTCTGGGAAGTGCCCTATCTGCCGATCGATCCGGCCGATGTCGGGCGCAGCTACGAGGCGATCATCCGCATCAACTCGCAGTCGGGCAAAGGCGGCATCGCCTATGTACTGCAGGCCGATTACGGCCTCAATCTGCCGCGCAACCTGCAGATCGAGTTCAGCCAGGAGATCCAGGCGATCACCGACGCCGAAGGCAAGGAAGTGCCGGCAAAACGCATCCATGACCGCTTTATTGAAACCTATGTCGACCAGCCCGGCGCACGACTGAAGTTCCTCGACCATCACACCTATCCCGATACCGAGAAAAAGGGCCGGCGCGTGGTCGAGGCGGTGATCCTCGACAACGGCAAGGAGACGACAATCGCCGGCTCCGGCACCGGCCCGATCGACGGCTTCGTCGATGCGCTGTCGCGTCATGTTGGCGTCGACATGTCGGTGCTTGATTATTCCGAACATTCGCTCCAGCGCGGCTCGAACGCCTCGGCGATTTCCTATGTCGAGATGGAATATCCCGGCGGCAAGCTGTTCGGCGCCGGCATCAACACCAACATCGTCGCCGCCTCGCTGGAAGCCGTTGTTTCGGCCGCCAACCGGATAATCGGCCGCAAGGCCGGCTGATATTTTCCCGGGCGCCGAATGTCCGCGGCGCCCGGAAATCCCCCATTTGCCGAGGGAAATTCCGGTCTTTTGTGTCAACCACCGGCAACTATCCGGTGTGTTACGCGATCGCATAACATAAGCATGCTTGTATGGAAGTGCAGGCTCTATATGATTGCGCCTCAACCTGTGCCGACTTCGAGAGGATCGACACTTGCAGCATGCCACGCCTGCCGCCCCCGCAGTGCGCGAGACACTGGAGCGACTGCTCGCCAGCGAAACGTTCGGACGTTCCGAGCGCGCGCGCAAGTTGCTGCGCTATCTTGTTGAGCGCGAGCAGGCCGGCGAAGCCGACAGGCTCAAGGGTTTCTCCATCGCCATGGACGTCTTCGGCAAGGACGGCGATTTCGATTCGTCGACCGACGCCGTTGTCCGGGTGCAGGCAGGCCGGCTGCGCGAACTTCTCCAGCATTATTTCGCCAATGAAGGCATAGCCGAACCGGTTCGCATTGCCATTCCGCGCGGCGGCTACGTGCCGTCCTATGAGCTCAACGCCATACGCCTGCCGGTTGGGCAGGAGCCGCTTGCGGCGGCGGTAGCCGCCTTGCCCGGATCGCCCGACCAGGCGGCTCTTGACGCCGTTCCCGCTGCCGCGACAGCTTCGGGGGTTACAGAACCTGGGCCTTCGCTGGCGCGCCATCTCCAGTTCTTCTGGGTCGCCATGACGCTGGTCATTCTCATGCTGGGCGTGCTCATCCTGCGCCAGGGCAGCGGCGCATTGCTTGCCAGCAGCGATCCTACCGCGGTGGTCGAGACCGCGGGCGTAACGAGCAGCATCGCATCGCCGTCGATGGAGGCCCTGCCCCTCGTCTACATCGCGGTGAAGGCCACCGGCCCCGAGGCCGGCCGCGTCGCCGCTTCGCTGCGCGCCGGCCTTGCCGGTTTCGACACGATCGACTTCATCGGCCGCGACGCCGACAGCAAGCGCGATCCGAGCACCGACCCGACCAGCTTCGTTTTCGATGTCCTGCCGGGACCAATGGCAGGTGACGTGACGCTCGAACTGCAGAGCGTGGCGACCGGCCGCGTGCTTTTGTCCCGCAGTCTGACGGCCGCCGACAGCGCACCTGGCACCGTCGAGGATCGTATCGCCGCCATCCTCAGCTCGACCATTCCCGCCTCCGGCCCGCTCTACAGCTACATCGAACAGAACGGCATTCAGACCGGGCTGACGAGCTGCCTGATCCTCAACGACAGATACTATCTCGACCAGAGCACCAGGACGCACGAGGCCGCCTATCGCTGCCTGGACAACCTCGCCGGCCAGGGTGCGAAATCGTCGTTGGTCTATTCGGAACTGGCCTCCCTGACCCTTGAGGCAGCCACCGATCATTACGCCTATCCGCCTGGCGCGACGGTCGAACAGGCAATGTCTTTCGCCCATCGCGCCATCCAGATGGGACCGACCAGCCCCTATGCGCACCGCGCCTATGGCTACCTCAACTCGCGCCTCGGCAACACCGAGGAATCGATCCGCTGGATGCGCAAGGCCTATGAGCTCAACCCCTACGACCTCGGCATGGCTGCCGCTTACGGCTATGGCCTGATCTTTGCCGGCAAATATGCCGAGGGAACACCGATCCTGACCCATGCCGTCGAGACGTTCAGCGGCCATCCGACATGGTGGGATTTTGGGCTTTTCGCCGGACAGTTCATGCTGGGCGACATGAACAAGGCCGCGATAGCCAGCGAGTCGCTGCGCACGACGGCGATGAAATCGCATTATCTGGCGGCGCGGCTGATCGGCGCCAAGGCTGCCGGCCGCGAACAGCTGGCAGCCAAGCTTCTGGATGAGCTGACCACCAAATTCCCGAAATTCGCCGCCGATCCGCGCGCGGCCTTCGCCGAGCGCAAATATCCCGCCGATCTGACCGACCGGCTGGTTGAGGCGCTGCGCGCCGCGGGCCTCGGCAACGCCAGCTAGTCTTTCCGGATCGCGAAAACTTTACTGGCCATCGGTCTGGACTGGGAGCAATCCAGCCTCGATTCGAATTTCCTCTCCAGTCTTGCAATAATCGCAAGTCTTGCAATAATCGCACATTTTCATGGTCTCATCCCTCTATGTTGCCGAGCGGGGCGCCGGGCCGAAGACGGTCGTCCTGCTGCATGGCTTCGGTGGTTGCCATGATATCTGGCGCGAGGTGACCGCGTCGCTAGGGCCCGATATCAGGACTTTGGCCTACGATCTTCCGGGACACGGACTGTCTCTCGAATTCCCTGGCAGCGGCCCGGCCAAAACAGCGGCGCGAGCGGTTCTCGCGGATATCGCCGCACGCGGGATAGCAAGGGTGCATGTCGCCGGTCATTCGATGGGCGGTGCGGTCGCCTCCCTGATGGCGCTTGCCGAGCCTGACAGGATAGGCTCGCTGACGCTTCTGGCGCCGGGCGGTGCTGGGTCAGAGATCAACGGACCGCTGTTGCGCCGCTACGCCGCGGCCGCCGACAGACGGGAAATCCGCGCCTGCCTTGCCGCCATGTCGGGACCGCGAAGCCCGCCGCCCGAACGCATCGTTGGCGTCCTGGCGGACCTACGCCGTCGCCCCGGCCAGTTGCGCAAGCTGATTGAGATATCGGCCGTCATGACCAGGAACGAGCGGCAGGGGGTCATACCCCGCGAACAGCTGGACACCCTCGACATGCCGGTGATGGTGGTTTGGGGAACGGACGATCCGGTGCTGCCCTTTACCCAGGCTGATTGTCTGCCGGCGCATTTTCATATTCATCACGTGCTCGATGCCGGCCATATGCTGGTCGAGGAAGTGCCTGATGTGGTCGCCCAGGCCGTGCGCCGAAACATGGCACGCCGCGGCAGGCGCCTGCGTCCGACATTCGAGGCCGCGGCGAGCTAACTTACTTGCGCCCCGCATCTCGCCAGTGCATTTTGCCGCCGCCTGTGTTAACTCGCAATTAACCATATCAGCGAGGCGACGCCGATGAAGGACACTGGCGAAAACATCACCCCCATCGACACCTCCCGCAAACTGTCCGACGTCGTTCGCGATGTGAAAAATGCCTTCGCCGATCGCGACGATGTCGTGGTCGACATGCGCGAGGCGCACCGGATGCGGCTTGATCTGCTCGCCGCCGAGCTCGCCCCGGTCTTTGCCGACGTGCCCGCCGACATGGACAATTTCGACTTCGTCGTCTCCTCCGGCCTGCAGCCCCGCCTGTGGATCGACGCCGTCAGCCATGTCGCCATGGGGCGCGACCGCCGCACCTACCGCTTTCTCAGGGATACCCGCATCGGCCGCGTCGTGCTCGCCGAATCGACCGATATGAAACCGGTCGCCGATCAGGTCACGCGCTATGTGGCGGAGCGTATCGTCGAGCGCCAGCGCATGATGGAGGGCGGTGTCGAGCCGGCCGTCGCCGACCTGAAACGCGCCGCCGTGCCGGAAGCTGAGCCGCCCTTGCAAGCAGCCGTGCCCCGCAAGGGCTGGTCGACGTTCCTTTCCGGTCTCGGCTTGGTCGCCGCCGGCGCGCTTGTTGGCCTGGCGGTGGCGGCCGCGCTGTTTTGGGATCGCCTGATGGCGATGAAGATCAGCTTCTGATCAACGATCTGGAGGCCTCGGTGTCTGCGCGCCGAGTTCAATGACCTGCAGGTCCGATGGCGGCAAGGCCGGCCCGGTCAGGCCGCGCCGCGTCAGGCGAATCAGCCAATTGCCCTTCTCCCCGTCAATATCGAGCAGATTGTACTGTGCCGCCGGGTTCTTGCTGCCTGGCGACTGCCCGGCGGCGGCGACGCCGACGACCGGAATCCTGGCGCCGCGCCCGCCAATGAAGAACAGCGACGGCAGATGCGAATGGCCGTGCAGCACGAGTTCGGCGCCATGCCTATGAACGGTCTTGTGGAAGCGGGAGATGCCGAACAGGCGCTTTTGCTGGGCGACGGCGCCGCGCACCGGCGGATGATGGATCATGATCACCCGCAACAGGCCGCGTTTGTTCGTTGCGTCGAGCACTGTCGCCAGCCTTTGCGCCTGACCTTCGAGGAAGAAGCCGTTGGCCATGAACGGCGCCGTGGCGCGCGCCGTCGAAACGCCGATCAGCGCGACATTGCCGCGTACGCGCAGATAGGGAAAAGCGTTGCGGTCGATCGGCGCAGTCACGCCGTCGCCGCTCATCCACGCCGCCCAGGAGCGGCAGACCTTGTCGAAGGCGCCCGGCACATAGGCGTCGTGGTTGCCCGGCACCACCGAGACATCCTCCGGCGAACCCAGCGTCTCAAGCCAGTGCTTGGCCATCTCGATCTCGCCGTCGAGCGCCAGATTGACCAGATCGCCGGTAACGGTGAGGTGGTCGGGTGTGCTCGCCTTCATGTCGGCGACGATGGTGTCGATGACGGCATCGTGCATATGGCGGCGGCGGTTGCGCTGCCAGTTGACGTAGCCGACGACGCGCTTGGACGCGAGTTCGCGATAGGTTACACCGGGAAGCGGCCCCAGATGGACATCGGAAATATGCGCGAGCCTGAACATCCTTCCTTCATAGGCGACGCGCTCCCCGCTTTCCACTCACTGTTTCCTGCCCATCCACGGTTTCGCTAGTCATGGCTATATCGGACCCGGAGCAGGCGTTTCGCCAGACCGGCTGGGCAGGCCTCAGGGCAAGGCTGTTCCATCTCTATTTCCTGCTGCGGCGGCCGATGACGCTGGGCGTGCGCGGCCTGATCCACGATCGCGCCTCGAACACCGTCTTCCTCATCCGCCACACCTATGTCCCCGGCTGGCAATTGCCGGGCGGCGGCGTCGAGGTCGGCGAAACGCTTGGCGAAGCGCTGGCGCGGGAACTGGCCGAGGAAGGCAATATCGCGCTCACCGCCCCGCCGGTGCTGAAGTCGATGCATTTCAACCGCCGCTCCAGCCGCCGCGACCATGTCGGCCTCTATCTCATCGAAACCTTCAACCAGACCGCGCCGAAACTGCCGGACCACGAGATCGCCGAAGCAGGCTTCTTTCCGCTCGACCGCTTGCCGCATGGCACGACGCCGGCGACGCTGCGGCGGCTTGCCGAGGTTTTTGAAGGCGAGCCGGTATCGCCGTACTGGTAGGCTGTCAATCCGATGCTCACGCCGCCTGCCTGAACCGCGCCCGGTCGTGCGGCGCGCCATAGTCGAGCCCAGGCCCGACCGGCACGATGCGCGTCGGGTTGATGCTCTCGTGGCTGCCGTAATAGTGCATTTTGATGTGGTGCAGGTTCACCGTGCCGGCGATACCGGGCACCTGGTAGAGGTCGCGCAGATAGTTCGAAAGGTTCGGATAGTCGGCGATGCGGCGCAGATTGCATTTGAAATGGCCGACATAGACCGGGTCGAAACGCACCAGCGTGGTGAACAGCCGCCAATCGGCCTCGGTGACACGCTCGCCAGTGAGATAGCGCTGTTTTGACAGTCGGCCCTCCAGCGTGTCGAGCGCCGCGAACAGCTCGCCGAACGCCTCTTCATAGGCCGCTTGCGTGGTGGCAAAGCCGGCGCGGTAGACGCCGTTGTTTACGGCGGGAAAGACCAGCGCATTGACCTTGTCGATCTCGCCGCGCAGGCCTGGCGGATAGGAATCGAGAGCGGCATCGCCCCACTCGTCGAAGGCCGAATTGAGCATGCGGATGATTTCGGCGGATTCGTTGGAGACGATGGTCTCTTCCTTCTTGTCCCACAGCACCGGCACCGAAACCCGGCCCGAATAGGCTGGATCGGCCTTGGTGTAGATTTGGTGCAGGAAGTCGAGGCCGTAGAGCGTGTCGCCGGTGGCGCCATCCTCGGCCAAAAACGTCCAGCCCTCAGCACCGAGGAAATGATGCACGACTGAAACCGGGATGATGTCTTCTAGCTTCTTCAGCGCGCGAAAGATCAGCGTGCGGTGCGCCCACGGACAGGCGAGCGAGACATAAAGATGGTAGCGTCCGGGCTCGGCCTTGAAGCCGCGCGTACGACCTTGCGCCGGCGCGCCGTCGCGCGTGATCCAGTCACGCCACTGCGTCTCGGCGCGGATGAACCTGCCGCTGCTATCGACATTGGCCGGACGGTCCTGCCATTTGCCTTCGACCAGCAATCCCATACGAAATCTCCTTGCGTGCCTTGGCCAATGTAGTCGCAAGGCGGCAATGCCGAAGCGGTCATCTGCTGAACAGAGCGTCACTCGTATGAAACGCCGGATGAAAACAGCCGATTGCAGCCGCCGGAAATTGATGCTAGCGGACACTCCGCATGTTCGATCTTGGCTTGATCCGGTTTGACCGACGACGAAAGGGCGCCCGCGCTTAGAAAGCGCTGACTGGCGAACGCTGCCGCTTGCAGCAACCTTTCCTCTTTATCGGACCGCGAAGACCATGAGCCTTGCCGACGTGAAATACCTGCCGGAAACTCCGGCGCATGATCCCGAAATCGAAGCCATCAACGACGAAGCCTTTGGCCCCGGCCGTTTCGTGCTGGCCGCCTACAAGATTCGCGAGACCGGCGGCCACGAGCGCTCGCTATCCTTTGTCGCCATGGATGGCGACATCGTCGTTGCTTCGGTGCGCATGACCCGCATCGCCGCCGGCGCCGGACGCGCGCTGATGCTCGGGCCGCTCGCCGTGCGGCCCGCCTTCAAGAATCTCGGTATCGGCCGCCGGCTCGTGGCGATCGCGCTGGAGGCGGCCGCCAAGGCCGGCGCGCCGGCGGTGATCCTTGTCGGCGACGAGCCTTATTACGGCCCGCTCGGCTTCAGAAAGATCCCCCGCGGCCAGATCTCCATGCCGCGCCCGGTCGACCTCGACCGGCTGCTGTCGCACGAGATCGTGCCCGGTGCCGTGGCGCGGCTCTCCGGCGAGGTCGGCCATGCCAGCCTTGCCAGGATCGCGGAGCAGGCACCAGTGATGGCCTGAGCTCCAGGATCGGTCGCGGCACCGGTCGCGATGGATCCCCATTGGTCAGGTTGCACCATGGCGGCGACCTCCGTAGCATGACCTGGAACAGCACGGAGCATGCAGCATGAACCCGAACGGCCAGATTGCGATCGTAACCGGCGGCGGCTCCGGCCTCGGCGAGGCAACCGCCCGCGCGCTGGCCGACAAGGGCGCGCGCGTCGCCATTTTCGATATCGGCATCGACCGGGCATCGAAGGTGGCGGGCGACATTGGCGGCGCCGCCATCCAGTGCGATGTGAGCAGCGCCGACAGCGGTGCGGCCGCGGTCGCCGAGGTGGAAAAGAGACTTGGGCCAGCGCGCATCCTGGTCAATTGCGCGGGCATTGCCATCGGCGTGAAGACGATCGGCAAGGATGGTCCACATCCGCTCGACCAGTACCGCAAGGTGATCGAGATCAATTTGATCGGCACCTTCAACATGATCCGCCTCGTCGCCGACCGTGCCGCCAAACTCGAACCGCTGCAGGGCGGCGAGCGCGGCGTCATCGTCAACACCGCGTCGGTGGCCGCCTATGATGGCCAGATCGGCCAGGCCGCCTATGCCGCATCCAAGGGCGGCGTCGTCGGCATGACGCTGCCGGTTGCCCGCGACCTGGCGCGCTCCGGCATTCGCGTCTGCACCATCGCGCCCGGCATCTTCAAGACGCCAATGATGGCCGGCATGCCGCAGGAGGTGCAGGATTCGCTCGGCGCGGCCGTGCCCTTCCCGTCCCGCCTCGGCGAGCCGTCCGAATATGCCGCGCTCGCCCTGCATATCGTCGAAAACCAGATGCTGAACGGCGAAACCATCCGCCTCGATGGGGCAATCCGCATGGCGCCGAAATAGACGGCCATGGCGGCCGGCGCAGTGAAGACCGGTCCGCTGGCCGGCCTGAAAGTCATCGAGATGGCTGGGCTCGGCCCGGTGCCTCTGGCCGGGCTGATGCTGTCGGAGATGGGCGCCGAGGTGCTGCGCATCGAGCGCACCGGTTCGGACCAACCCCTGCTGCCGCTCTCCGATGCGTACAATCTCGACCGTCACGGCCGCTCCATCCTGCGCGTCGACCTCAAGCAGGCCAAAGGAACGGAACTGCTGCTGCGCCTTGCCGAAAAGGCCGATCTGTTTGTCGAAGGCTTTCGCCCCGGTGTGATGGAGCGGCTTGGTCTCGGCCCGGATGCTGCATTGGCGCGCAATCCGGCGCTGATTTACGGCCGCATGACCGGCTTCGGCCAGGACGGGCCGCTCGCAGGTCGTGCCGGCCACGACATCACCTACCTCGCCTATTCGGGTGTGTTGCATGCCATCGGCCGGGAGGAAGGTCGGCCGGTGCCGCCGCTGAATCTGATCGCCGACAATGGCGGCGGCGCCATGATGCTGATCGCCGGGGTGCTTGCAGCGCTGTTCGAGCGCTCGCGCTCCGGCAAAGGCCAGGTGATCGACGCAGCGATGGTCGAGGGCGCTTCGATGCTGGCGGCCCCCATACACGCCTTCATGTCGGCAGGTCTGTGGAGCGACCGGCGCGGCGCCAACCTGCTCGATTCCGGTGCGCCCTTCTACGACACCTATGAGACGGCGGACGCACGCCACGTTGCGGTCGGCTGCCTTGAGCCGCGCTTCTTCGCCGCATTCGCAAGGCTGCTGCCGCTCGGCGAGGATTTTGTCCGCGGCCAATACGACAAGGCGTTGTGGCCGGACATGCGCGCGGCCATTGCCGACCGGTTCCGGCAGAAGACACGCGACGACTGGGACGCGCTGTTTGCCGCAAGCGATGCCTGCGTGGCGCCGGTTCTGTCGCTGGCCGAAGCCAGGGATCATCCGCACAACCGGGCGCGTCACGCATTTGTGAAAGCAGGTGCGCTCGAGCGGCCCGCACCCGCGCCACGCTTCTCGGCCTCGCAGCCGGCGCTTTCCGGCATGCCTGAAGATGACGATCAGCGACCGCAGACCGTGCTGGCGCGCTTCGGCTTTTCGACAGCCGAGATCAAAGCGCTTGTCAAAGCCGGCATGATTGGCCAATAACTGGATTTAGAAAATCAACTTACCTGGTGAGCATTTTGGACCAGCCGAAGAAGGACGTCATTCGCGCGACGGACGCCGAGGCGATCAGGCTGGCCGCAACGCTGATCCGCAGCGCCCGTTTCGGCGCCCTCGCGGTGATCGAGCCGTCGACCGGCGCACCGCTGGCCTCCAGGGTCGGAGTCGCCACCGACATCGATGGCACGCCGCTGATCCTTGTCTCGGCGCTGTCAGCCCATACCGGCGCCATGCTTGCCGAGCCGCGCTGCTCGCTGCTTGTCGGCGAACCCGGCAAGGGCGATCCGCTGGCGCATCCCAGGATAACGCTGGTCTGCCGGGCGCAGCCGCTGGAACGCGGGTCGAGCGCGCATGCCCGCGCCGAGCGGCGCTATCTCAACCGCCATCCCAAGGCAAAGCTCTATGCCGAGCTCGGCGATTTCTCGATCTTTCGGCTCGAGCCGGAGCGCGCCAGCCTGAATGGCGGCTTCGGCAAGGCCTACCTGCTCGACCGTGCCGATCTCATCACCGAGGGGCCGATCGTCGACGAGCTGGCCGCCAGCGAACAATCCGCTCTCGACCACATGAATGCCGACCATCTCGACGCCATCGCCGTCTATGCCCATCATTTCGCCAGGGTTGAAGGTGATGGTTGGACCATGACCGGCTTCGATGCCGATGGCATGGACCTGGCATCGGGCGACACCGTTTGCAGGGTCTATTTTCCGCAGCCGTTGAAGACCGCGCGCGACCTGCGGCCGGTTCTGGTCGACATGGCCAAAGCCGGTCGTGCGCCAGCTACGCAAGGATAATCGTCATGAATCAAAAGCACGTCTTGAGATTTGGGCGAAATGATCTACGATTCAGACGACGCTGAATCAGCAGCGTGATCCATAGCTGAATTATAGCAGCCAACGCTATTTGCCCCCATAGCGTTTGGATGAGCAGGAAAACATGGGGCATCGATGGTCTCGACCAAACTAATCGCCAATGCCGAATCGGCGGCGACATTTCTGACCCTTATGGGCAACGAAAAGCGGCTCTTGATCATGAGCTATCTGGCCGACGGTGAAATGTCGGTCGGCGCCATCGCCGAAAAGGTGATGCTCAGCCAGTCCGCTTTGTCGCAACATCTGGCCAAGCTCAGGGCGCTCGATCTTGTCGAGACCCGCCGCGACCGGCAGATGATCTACTATTCCTGCAAGTCCGAAGCCGTGCGCGAACTGTTGCGCATGCTGGACGGCATTTTCGGGATAGGCGACTTGTCCCAAATGGCAACGCGTCTGCGCCGCGCCGGGACTTGACCTGCAGGGCTTGACTGGCGGCTCCGATCGCTCCTTACCTCGCTGACGATTTTTCGCCGGCCGAGGTATTGATGGATCCGATCCAGATCGACGACGCGCGCGATCCGCGGGTCGCCGCCTATCTCGACATCCGCGAGCGCGATCTCACCGGTCGCCATGGCCGGTTCGTTGCCGAAGGCAAGGTGGTGCTGGACGTCCTGCTGTCAGCCGGACGCTTTGCTGCGGAGTCGGTCCTGGTCCTCGAAAACCGGCTGGCCGGGCTCGACGACATCCTGCGCAAGGCCCCTGCCGACCTGCCGGTCTACGTTGCGGCAAGCGCCGTCATGGACAGGATCGCCGGCTTCCACATGCATCGCGGTATATTGGCGATCGGCAGCAAGGGCACGCCACAGCCCGCCGAGGCCTTGCTCGACACCTTGCCTGCCGAAGCGTTGATCGTCGTTCTCATCGGCATCGCCAACCATGACAATATCGGATCGATCTTCCGCAATGCCGCCGCCTTCGGCGCCGATGCCGTCTTCGTCGACGCCACCTGTTGCGACCCACTGTATCGCAAGGCGATCCGGGTCTCCGTCGGCGCCGCGTTGAAGGTGCCCTTTGCGTCCTTCGGCGACACTGAAGCTTTCATCGCGAAGCTCGGCGAGTTGGGCTTCGGCCAGGTCGCTTTGTCGCCGCGTGGTGAGGCTGACATTCGCGATGCCGCGCGACCGAAACGACTGGCGCTCTATCTCGGTACCGAAGGCGAGGGCCTCCCGGAGAGCCTGCTTGCCCGCCTGCGGACGGTGCGGATCGCTATGTCGGAAGGGTTCGACAGCCTGAATGTTGCTGCCGCGTCAGCCATTGCGCTGCACCATTTTTCGCCCTGATAGGAGTAGTCAGGCAATTCCAAGCCGGGGCTTGAAACTCAGCTCGGCAAATCTGCCTTCTGCAACGCCCGGACGCGATCGGCCAGGCTGGTGGTTCCTGACCGCGTTTCCTGCGGCGCCGCCAGCGCCTTGGCGATCGGTGAATCAGGTCCTTCGAGCTTGGCTGTCAAATGGACGACCTCAGCCGCCAGATTGTTCATCTGTTCGCGCAAGGCAGAACCGGCATCATTGCCATTGCCGGGGCCATTCCCGGGCTTCGCGGATCCAGAACCGCCAAGCTCCGCCTTCATCCGCTTGTTTTCGCGGGCCAGCGTCGTCAGCCTGGCTTCGAGCCGCTCTCGGTCGCCTTCGAGCTTGGCGAGCGTCTTGTCCATGTCCTCGTTCCTGGCGCGGGCACTGTCTTGCGCACCAACCAGGCCAGCAGCCGCGGCGCCTCCCGCAGCCTCGCCCTTCACCCGTTCGCGAAGCCGGGCCAGTTCCTTTTCGCGGCGATCGAGCTTGTCCTCGCGATCGGCAAGCGTGGCGAGCAGGCGCTCGAGCTTTCTGTCGAGGTCGGCGGTTCTTTTCTTTTCGGCCTTCAAGGCATCGCGCGTGGCCTTGGCCTCGGTGACGACTTCCTGATGGCGCCTGTCGGCCTCCTTGCGCTGGCCGCGCAGCACTGAAATGTCGTTGGCAAGTTTTTCCAGCTCGGATTCGCGAGCCACCAGTTCGATCTGACGATTGCTGGAGGAGAAGGACGCGTCGTCGTACATATGCTCGAGCTTTTCCAGCTCGAGCGCGCGCTTTTCCATCGTGCGCTCTGTTTGTGCAAGCCTGTCAGACAGCTGTTGTATCTGCTGCTCGCGATGCAGGAGCAATTCGTTTTTTTCCCCGAGCTCCGAAAGCGCCTGCTTCTTGTCCTTGCGCTCGACCGCCAGGCCCTTCAGCGCCTCGCGGCCGCGATTGATTTCGACGAGTTGCTCATTCGCCTGCTCACGCAGCGTCTTGATGCTGATTTCGAGCCGGCGCGTCGTCATGGCGAACTCGGCCCGCAAGCTGTCCTTATCGGCCTGGATCTCGGCCAGCGTTCGCGGCACCGACGCCTCGACACGCTTGCGTGTCAGCACAACCGCCCGCCGCCAGATGGCCGGCGCGACCAGCAGCGCCAGAAAGCCTGCGCACAGAAAGCCGAGGGCGAAGAACAGGATCGACTGAACCAAGGTGACTACCCGTTACGGGCGGGCCGCTATCCGGCAACCGCCAAGTCTGGACTTTGCCATGTTCGCATGACGCAAATCCAGCGCTGCGGCAAGGGTTTGCCGCAGCTGCACCGGGTCAGAATCTGTTGATCGGGTCGAAGTGTGGTCGGAATCGCTCAGAAAGGATTCCAGGTCGGCCTCTGCGTCAGCTTCAGATAGCCGAGATTGACGCCAAGCCGCGCGCCGACGCCGGTGCGGATCGGCACCAGCAGCACCCTGTTGTTCTGCAGCACGTTGAAGCCGACGCCAGCCACGACATAGGCCGAACCGGCAACGCCGCCGAACCGATTGTAGAGATTGCTGACGTCGTCGAGGTTATAGACGAGCATCATCACCCGCGATCCCTCGCCGCCGAAATCCCAGCCGAGCGAAGGCCCTTGCCAGAACACCTTATGGTCGCCAGCATTCTTGGTGTAGAGCGTGCCTTCGCCATAGGTCAGGCCGCCGATCAGCGCGCCGGAGCCCTCTTCGCCGAGCAGATAGCCATTGGGCAGGCCGTAGGAGGCAAAAATCTTCTCGACGACGGTTGCGAGACCGCCCGACGTCGCGCCGAAGAACTTGTGACCGGAATCGACGATCTCCTGAGCGGTGTATTCCTGTGCCCGCGACGCAGAGGTTGAGAAAGCGAGAGCGCCCATGAGGGCAATCGCCATGAAGAAGACGCGGACAAACGTCCGGTCGTAGAATCGGGAAACCATGCTTCCAATCTCCGTCAGGGAGCACTTTCGCCGACGCCTCGCACCCCGTCCGGCTCTTTAGGCGGCCGTTAAGGATGACTGTTACGGGCAAACTATGCCGTAATCCTTTTTCAACCATTAACCTCCCACATGAACATGGCGGTTCGAAGGCTGTTTCTGACTGTCTGCACGGGCTCCCATCCTGTGCAAAGATGCCGTTTTTCTCACAAGAATTGTGGATTGTTGCTGCACGCTCGGGCGCTGTGTATTCAGAATGCCTGGGGGAGAGAGCGTGATTCGGGTGGTGAGCGTGGCTGTCGGCCGCGCGGCCACCAGGAAGTGAATTTTAGCAGGGATTTTTCGCCGATGGCTGAGCTTTTCTCTCTCTCCGCACCCGATCTCGCAGCCTTGTTGTGCAGCCGAGTCTGCCACGACATCATTTCGCCGGTCGGCGCCATCAACAACGGCCTCGAACTCCTGGACGAGGGCGGCGCCGACGAAGACGCCATGAAACTGATCCGGCAGAGCGCCAGAAACGCTTCGGCCCGCCTGCAATTCGCCCGCATCGCCTTCGGTGCCGCCGGTTCGGCGGGCATGATGATCGACACCGGCGATGCCGAGTCCGTCGCCATCGCCTTCCTGAAGAACGAGAAGCCGGAATTGATCTGGAACGGGGTTCGCGCCCTGCTGCCCAAGAACAAGGTCAAGCTGCTGCTCAATTTGCTGCTCGTCGCCAATGCCGCCATCCCGCGCGGTGGCAGATTGGTGGTCACGCTGGAAAACCTCGACACCGAGCCGCGCTTTGCGCTTGCCGCAAGCGGCCCGATGCTGCGCGTGCCGCCGAAATTCCTCGAACTCCATTCCGGCAACAAGCCCGAGGAGCCTATCGACGCCCATACCGTCCAGCCCTACTACACGCTGCTGCTGGCGCGTGAGGCCAACATGACGATCTCGATTCACGCGACCGCCGAAGAGATCGTGCTGTCCGCGGCCTGAGCGAAGCCGCTCGGCAGGACGTCCGAGCATCAAGAACAATCAAGTATCTTTTCCCGCTGATATTTGCGGCAATTCAGAACAGGCAAGTTTCATTGCCGGCAACGCCCCTGCCGAATGGGGCTGCAAACGACATGTTTGTAAAAACTTTACCTAACGGCTTTTCTGCTTCTTTACCAGATTGGCCTAGTGTGCATCCCGATACCCGGATGCCGCCGGTTCGCACCATGGCAAAGAGGACCCGGAAATGAAGCGCTGCATGTTTGTCGACGATTCGAGCGTCATCAGAAAGGTTGCAAAACGGATTCTTGGCGGCTCCGACATGATGGTCATCGAAGCGGCAACTGGACTTGATGCTGTCGAGATGTGCGCTGCCGAGATGCCTGATGTGATTGTCGTCGACGGCGCCCTGCCGGACATGCAAGCGGTCGACGTCATTCGCCAGGTTCGCGCCATG
The DNA here is from genome assembly GCF_040322955.1 of Mesorhizobium sp. M0077. Lineage (NCBI taxonomy): Bacteria > Pseudomonadati > Pseudomonadota > Alphaproteobacteria > Hyphomicrobiales > Phyllobacteriaceae > Mesorhizobium > Mesorhizobium sp. M0077. The sequence goes on along the minus strand of NZ_JAMYUL010000001.1, from coordinate 529,695 downwards.
GAGAGCACGATCAAACCGCAGATTCTGATCTCACTGGTCGAGGTCGATGTTGCCTCGATCATGAAGGCAAAGCGCGCCGGCGCCCAGGGTTATCTGTTGAAGCCGTTCAACCGGCCGCAACTGCTCGAACGATTTCGTACCTTGAAGGTTGCCGCCTGATTCGGCTCGTTTTCGGCCAAAAAGGACAGCAAAAAACCCGGCCTGAGCCGGGTTTTTTGCATTGGGTTCAATCGGATGGTGTTCGCTCAGGCGCTGACGCGGATGTCTTCCGGCTCGCGCAGCACATAGCCGCGACCCCAGACCGTCTCGATGTAGTTCTGGCCACCGGATGCTGCGTCGAGCTTCTTGCGCAGCTTGCAAATGAAGACGTCGATGATCTTCAGTTCCGGTTCGTCCATGCCGCCATAAAGGTGGTTGAGGAACATTTCCTTGGTCAGCGTGGTGCCCTTGCGCAGCGAGAGCAACTCCAGCATCTGGTATTCCTTGCCGGTCAGATGCACGCGTTGACCGCCGACTTCGACGGTCTTGGCGTCGAGATTGACCACCAGGTCGCCGGTGGTGATGACCGACTGGGCATGGCCCTTGGAACGGCGCACGATGGCATGAATGCGGGCGACCAGCTCGTCCTTGTGGAACGGCTTGGTCATATAGTCGTCGGCGCCGAAGCCCAGGCCGCGCACCTTGTCCTCTATACCGGCCATGCCGGACAGGATCAGGATCGGCGTCTTCACCTTGGACAGGCGAAGTGTCCGCAAGACTTCGTAGCCGGACATATCGGGAAGGTTGAGGTCGAGAAGAATGATATCGTAATCATAAAGTTTACCGAGATCGACACCTTCTTCGCCGAGGTCGGTCGTGTAAACATTAAAACTTTCAGATTTGAGCATCAGCTCGATGCTCTGAGCGGTTGCACTGTCGTCTTCTATCAGCAGAACGCGCATTTCATTCCCCTTTTCTGCCGCCGGACCATGTCACGACCCATCCGGGACCGGAGCAGTGATTGCCTGAACAGAGGCTGCCATCGAATGGTTAACAAAACCTAATTCCGCACCAAGGACGGTACCAGATTTTTTAACCCCTTTCTACACCGTCTTGAATCTAATGATGAATCACAGAACCAAATCGCTAACGCAACACATTAATAAGTCGGACTAAGTGACTCAAGGGACTCGCTGGCCGGCTTCCGTATCGGGAGCCGGAATTTTTACCCGGCCTTAAGTCCTCGCCCTTATGATTAACAATGCGCGTAAACGAATGGTTACCGCCGGCAAAAAACTTTAGGGATTTGTTTCCCATAGTTCGGGGAATGCCGGTGGATACGGGCGGCGCCAGGCCCTGGCGGGCGGATTGGACGATATGTGCAGGTGTGCGTTTCCGGGAGTACCGAATCATGAAGTCACGTGAAAACCTCGTTCGGCTGAAGCAATTTCAGGTGAATGAGAAGCGGCGGCAGCTGCTGCAGCTCGACATGATGATCGCCGAGTTCGAGCGCATGGCCGTTGAACTGGAGCTTCAGATCACCGCCGAGGAGAAGAAGGCCGGCATCACCGACATCAATCATTTTGCCTATCCGACCTTCGCCAAGGCGGCGCGTCTGCGCCGTGATAACCTCAGAAACTCTCAAAGCGACCTCGCCCAGCAGCGAAGCGCTGCCGAATCATTACTCGGCGAAGCTGAAGCGGAGCTTTCCAAGGCCGAGATGCTGGAATCGCGCGACACCAAGATCCGCGACGCGGAACTCGGCGGTCGCAGCGCCATGATCGGCTGACGGCAGGGTTTTAACCCGACCGGCGCCGACTGACGCGCTTTGCGTGTAGCGCGCCAAAAGGCTCCGGCGCTGCTGACCTGGCCGCAAGGCGGCCGCAGCTTCAGGCCCGTGTCAAGTCCCGTCCTGGTTCGCCGCCGCCCTCGCCCGCGCTTGCTTGATGTCAGGCACATGCTCTTCCGACCAGGAGCGTATCTGGGGAGCAGCCCCGCCAGGTTCTGGCCAAGTTCGGTCAATTCATATTCGACCCGCGGCGGGATCACTGGAAAGATTTCGCGCCGCACCAGCCCGTCGCGCTCGAGGACGCGCAGGGTCTGCGTCAGCATTTTGGGTGTGATGCCTTCGAGCTTACGCGCCAGTTCGCCGTTGCGCATCCGGCCACGGCGCAGCGCACAAACCGTCAGATAGATCCATTTGCTGGCCAGCATCTCGAGCACGGCGTGCGAAGGACACGTCCGCTGGAAGGCGTCATAGCCGGAGCCGCAATCATTATCACTATCCATGAGGTGCCTATATGTGGAAAAGGTACATACTGGACAAGGCAATGTTACTATCGAAATGATAGTGGCTCAGAAAACCCCAGCAGGAGCCTCCCATGCGTGCCGTTATCCAGAATTCCGTCGGCGGGCCCGACGTCCTCGTCATCGCCGATCGCCCCGCGCCCTCGCCCAAGTCCGGCGAAGTGCTCGTGCGCGTGCATGCTGCCGGCATCAATCCGGTCGATGGCTCGGTGCGCGCCGGCTACTATCCATTGCTGGGCGAACCGCCCTTCACTTTGGGCTGGGATATTTCAGGTACGGTCGAGGCGGTAGGCCCAGGCGTCGATGGCGGCCTCAGGGTCGGTGACGCCGTGTTCGGCATGCCGCGTTTTCCCAAGCAGGCCGCGGCCTATGCGGAGCTCGCTGTGGCCCCGGCCGATGAAATCGCACCGAAGCCGCAAGGCATTGACCACAATCATGCCGGCGCGCTGCCGCTGGCCGGTCTGACCGCCTGGCAAGGCCTTGTCCGCCATGGCGGCCTGAAGCGCGGCCAGCGCGTGTTGATCCATGCTGCGGCCGGCGGCGTCGGGCATCTGGCGGTGCAGATCGCCAAGGCGCACGGCGCTTATGTCATCGCCACCGCCAGCCCGAAGAAACTCGATTTCGTCCGCTCGCTCGGCGCCGATGAAGTGGTCGACTACACCAAGCGAGATTTCACCGCCGAGGTCAGCGACGTCGACTTGGTGCTGGAGCCGATGGGCGGCGACCATGCCGACCAATCGCTGACAGTCCTGAAGGACGGTGGCGCCCTGGTGTCGCTGCTCAATGTCCACGACACCACCCGAGCCAAGGCTGCTGCGCGTGGGATCCGCGTCGAGCGCATGTCCGTCGTGCCCGACCGTGAAGGCCTCGTCGAACTTGGCAAACTGGTCGATGCGGGAAAGCTTGCGGTCCATGTGGCAAAGGCGTTTCCGCTCGAACAGGCGGGCGCCGCGCACGCTTTTCTCGCCACTAGGCCGATCGGCAAGGTGGTGCTGACGGTCTGAAGCAGGCATTACCGACAGGCAAAAGGGCGCGGTTACCGCGCCCTTTTCTGTTGTGGTCCTGGCTCTAGTGCCGGTATTGCTGGATGCGCGTCGTGCGCAGCCCGGCAAGGCCGTATTCGTCGATCGACGCTTGCCAGGACAGGAATTCCTCGGTGGTCAGCTTGTAGCGCTGGCATGCCTCGTCGAGGCTCAAAAGCCCGCCGCGCACCGCAGCAACCACTTCCGCCTTGCGCCGGATAACCCAGCGACGTGTATTCGTCGGCGGAAGATCGGCAATCGTAAGAGGGCTGCCGTCAGGCCCGATAACATATTTGACTCGCGGTCTAACAAGATCGGTCATCGTACTCTCTACTAAAAACTCAAAGACCCAATCCCCACCACATTACCGCCACAGCTTTAAAAATTGCCTAAGCGAACCCTAATGAGTAGGTAAGGATCATGAACGCCGCGTTAGTCTTTTTATCGGCATTTGAGGCAACTGCGGGCAGACGCGCGATTCTCCCGCAAAATCGGCACCGCCGCAAAGCTGGCGCCACCGGTGTGGTTGACCTATATTCGCGCCACTGCCATTGAAGCGCCGCGCAGAACGAAAGAACCATGAACAGCCTCGACCTTCCCGCCAGCCCGCAAAACACCCGCATCGTCGTCGCCATGTCGGGCGGTGTGGATTCGTCTGTCGTTGCCGGCCTTTTGAAGCGCGAAGGCTATGATGTCGTCGGCGTCACGCTGCAGCTCTACGACCATGGCGCCGCAACGCACCGGGCCGGGTCGTGCTGCGCCGGCCAGGACATTGACGATGCCCGCCGCGTTTCCGAGACACTGGGCATTCCGCATTACGTGCTCGACTATGAGGAGCGCTTCCGCAAGGCGGTCATCGACCCGTTCGCCGAGAGCTATGTCGCCGGCGAAACGCCCATTCCGTGCGTCTCTTGCAATCAGACGGTGAAGTTCGCCGACCTTTTGACCACCGCCAAGGACCTTGGCGCCGATGCGCTCGCCACCGGCCATTATATCCGCTCCGGCGCCAATGGCGCCCACCGCGCGCTATTCCGGCCCGTCGATGCCGACCGCGACCAGAGCTATTTCCTGTTTGCCACCACGCAGGCGCAGATCGACTATCTGCGCTTTCCGCTGGGTGGGCTGTCCAAGCCTGCGGTGCGGGCCATCGCCGAAGAAATGGGGCTGACCGTTGCCGCCAAGCAGGACAGTCAGGACATCTGCTTCGTGCCGCAGGGCAAATATTCCGACATCATCGCCAAGCTGAAGCCAGCTGCCGCCAACCCAGGCGACATCGTCCATATCGACGGCCGCGTGCTCGGTCGCCATGACGGCATCCTGCGCTATACGATCGGCCAGCGCCGCGGCATCGGCATCGCCTCGGGCGAGCCGCTTTACGTCGTCCATCTCGACGCCGACCGGGCCCGTGTCATCGTCGGCCCGCGCGAGGCGCTGGAGACCCACAAGATCTATCTGCGCAACATGAACTGGCTGGGCGATCGCGCGCTGTCCGACATTCCGGCCGCCGGCATGGAGCTGTTCGCCAAGGTCCGCTCGACGCGGCCGCCGCGCCCGGCCGTGCTGCATCACCGCGCTGGCAGCACCTTTGTCGAACTGGTCGACGGCGAGTCCGGCATCGCGCCCGGACAGGCCTGCGTGCTCTATTCCGACGACGGCAACGAAGCCCGCGTCTTCGGCGGCGGCTTCATCGAGCGCTCCGAGCGCGGCGCCGAGGCCGAAGCCATGCTCAGCCGGCTCGCAGCTAGGCCGGCGCAGATTCCCGCAGAGTAAACACTACGCTCTCGGAGACAGTTTTAGTTTCGATCTGCCTTAAAAGCAGAGTTTCGAAACGGTCTCAGGACTTTGTGTGCGTGACTGTACCCGCCGTCAGGATGCGCAGCACCCTGATGGCTTCCTCGCCGCTGGTGCGCGGCTCGGCCCGCGTCTCGATACACTGGATAAAGTGCTCGAGCTCGCGCGTCAGCGGCATCCCCTGGCCGACCGCGACATAGGACGGCTCGTTGGTGGTGAAGGCCCACTGGCCGCTGTCCTGCCACACCGCGTGGCGGTAGACGGCCAGCTTGCGCTCCCAGGGCTCGACATCGTCGAACACCGCCATTGCCTTGGTGCCGACCACGGTCAGCCGCCGCTCGCGGTAGGGATTGAGCCGCGAGGTGAAGAGATGGCTGCGCAGCCCGTTGGGAAAACGCATGTGCAGATGCGCGAAATCGCTGAGATTGTCGAGGAGTGCCGCCCCCTCGCCCCTGACCTCGATCGGCTCGGTGCCGGTGATGGCCAGGATCATCGACAAATCGTGCGGCGCCAGATCCCACAGTGCGTCGTTCTCGGTGTGGAATTTGCCGAGGCCGAGCCGGTGCGAGTGGATGTAGCGGACCTCGCCGAGCTCGCCATTGTCGATCAGCGCCTTCAGCGTCTCGAAGGCGGGATGGAAGCGCAAGACATGGCCGACCATGAACACGCGGCCATTGTCCTTGGCCGCCTGCACGGCGCGCTCGGCGTCGGGCACGGTCAACGCAATCGGCTTTTCCATCAGCACGTCCTTGCCGGCCTCAGCGGCGCGCACGGCAAGATCGGCATGGAATTGCGGCGGCAGCGCCATGACGATGGCGTCGATATCGTCACGCACGAACAGCTGGTCGGGCTCGATCGCCAGGCAGTCCTGCTCGCTGGCAAAGCCTTCGGCCCGCGCCCTATTGGCATCGGAAACCGCATGCAGCGCGCCGAGCGCCTTGAGGGTGCGGATGTGGTTGCTGCCCCAGTATCCGCAACCGAGGACTGCAATGCGCGGCTTCATCAGCTTCAAACTCTAATTTCTTGGCCGAGACATAGCGGCGTGCCCCGTCGAACTCAACCCCGGTGGCTTACCGGAGATGCCAGCCCGGCAAAGCTTTTACCGGCGACAATATGCCGGCGCCCCTCGCGCATCGATGCTTGACAGGCTCGCCCTCCCAACCTTATATCCGCGCGACCTTGGCGAACGCCTCGAAATGCCTTTCGATTTAAGGCGATTTCGGGCCTTTCGCCGCCCTGGCGGGGTAGCTCAGTTGGTTAGAGCACGGGAATCATAATCCTGGGGTCGGGGGTTCAAGTCCCTCTCCCGCTACCAGCCTACCTTAAGCTATTGAAATCATAGCAAAGACGCGGACCTATGGTAGGCGCCCTGTCCGAAAAAATCTTCAATGATTTTAGGACCTAGCCTGCTGCCATTGTGACGCCAACGAACGTGTTGCGACGCTTCGCAGACAACAAACTGCGCCTCGAGAGACTTGATTGCGAGAATTGGCTGAAATCTCGACCTGCGGACCCATTCGGTCTCGATTCCGAGGCGCAATCGACGCGGATTTTCGAATGGCGCGCCCGTGTCGCTCGGCGGCTTCTGCCCGAGTTATCCAGCTAAATTAAGCAGTCTCATCGGGCGGGCGCTCTGGATTCGCCGACGCCAATCCGCGTGAGCGTACGCGGATCGTCTGACAGATACGATCAGCGAGAGAAGCGAGCGCGCCCTGCACAGTGCGTGCCCCAAGAACGGATTGGAGGGTAACGGCCTGTGTTGCAAACCTATGTTTGAAGGCCTCTCCGCCACAGAGGAAATCGACCAATCCCAAGCCGTGATCAAACGACCACTGTATATACTCCGTAATCAGGACCGCACCCGGCGACGCTCGGCTAAAATCAGGGTCGTAGGTGGTAACGAATGCCATCATGACGTTGTGCTGGACGATGTTGATGGAAACCGCGACCATCGCACCATTGCATTCAAGTACGAAAATGCGCAGCACACCGGCGCGTGACAGCGCGTCGACCAGAGCGGCAAGAACCGGCTCGCCCTCTTCGAAAAGGTCGGATTCACGCGTGTGCTTTTCCAGCCATCTGCGCTTCAGCGCCGATAGTCGCTCCAGCAATGGCTGCAGCGGCTCGTCGGCCGACAGGAGGCGGAATTTCACTTCGCCTGTTTCTTCCAGTATCTTGATGCCGCGCCGATAGTTCTGGCGCATCTTTTTCGGCTGGTCCGCCAGCCACGCTGCTCCGCTGGCCCACTGTCCAGCGACGCGATAACTGACTTCCTCCCGGTGATTGGCGCGAAGCTTGACGCCGCTGGAAGAGGCCGGTGTAAAAATCCTGCGGGCTGCCGCATCCGGAGACAGACGATTGATAAAAGCAAGATCGAAGCCACCTGCCGAACAGATCCGGTTCCAGAGGTTCTGGAGGGCCGATAGGGAGCATTCCGGCGCGACAAGAATATCACCATAGTCCGTATAGCTATTGGCGGCCCATTCGAGGAGCCGAAGTCCTTTTCGTCTGCCGATCGCCAGGGGAATGACAGCGACCAGCCTGTCATCGCTCCATACCAGGCCGATCCGCAGCGAGCGCCGGTCGCGGTCACGCACGGTGCTCCACCATGCCGAAACCCAGGCATGGCTCTGAAAGATCAGTGCATGGGTACGATGCCATAGGTCTACCCATTCGGCTTCGATGGCGGCCAGGCGATCCGTCGAACTGACGATTTCCAGTCGCTCCGCACCAACAGCGTCAATCGAAGCCATTTTGTTCATGGTTGGAGACGGTCCTGCGGCCGCGCGACATCGATGCGCTTTTGAAAAAGTCGCATGATATGGTTTGCCATTTTCTTGAGCGGCAGCACGTAAAGTCCGAAAAGCGACTGATAGTCGCGTACGTCGCGATCTATCAGTCCAAACTTGAGGTCTTCGTCCGGATCCGGGATGAACTGCGTTCCGAATATGCGATCCCAGAATGAAAAAAGTAGCCCGAAATTCTTGTCGTAGTGGCGAGGGTCGACACTGTGATGCACCTGGTGCCAATGCGGACACAAGATGACGCCGTTCAACCGGCCGAAGGAAATCTTCAGATGCGTGTGGCGAACGAAGTCCATCATGAGAATGTTGCGAATGACATAGACGTTGATGCCAAATATGGCGATCTCGACCGGATCAAGCGCAATCAGGCTCCACAAGCCGAAACTGATCCCCGGTATGACGCCGTCCCAGATCCGGTTCATCAGATCGTCCAGGGGGTGAACCCGGTCCTTGGTGATCCCAACCATCACTTCGGCCGAATGATGCACCTTGTGCAATTCCCACAGGAACGGGAAACGGTGCTGGGCAACGTGATATAGGTAGTAGGAGATATCGTAAGCAACGAGCATGGTTGCGGTGAAGAGGATGATCGTCACTGGGCCGGCGGGGCCGGGTATCAGCGGTTGCGAGATGCTGAAGAGCCAGCCGACTGCCTGGTTTGTTGCATATCCCGTGGCGGCAACGAAGGTGACACCGGCGGGAATGAGCAGGAAGGGCATCACCAGCCTTTTCGTGATCCAGAACAATGCGTCCGCTCGCGCCGATGGGTGCATGATGACTTCCGCGGGAAAGGCGAAGTCGAAAAAGTCCCGGAAGGATTTCTGTTCGACCGTTCGCCAGTAGGCGACCACCGCGCTCCCCAGCGCCGTGAGCAACAAGAGACCGAGTGTCAGCAGATCGATGTGTGAGAGTTTTTCCACGATCACTCTGGCGAATTCCGAAAACATCGATGCAGTGGCTCCTAGGTGGTGAAATGGCGATCCGGCTCGTCGCGAAGCACATATTGCCAGGCCCATCATATGCTGCCCGCAACTGTGTATCGGGATGCGACTGGCAGAACAATCATGGCCAAATTAGCAGATCAACGGTGTCAAAACCGCTAAATATCTGAACGTAATTAATGTCGAACGCTGCGCCTGCAACCTGCCCGTTATCGGGTCTGCGGCGGACTTGGCGCGAGCCGGATGACTACTCCCTTTTCGCCTACTTGGCCACGCCATGCGAGGCGTTCGGCTGGCTGCCTTGCACCAAAACGCGGCGAAACCCAGCCGCCCTGGCCCGGTGTGTCGCCGCCGGAACGGATGTGGATCGCTGCGTCTGGAAAGTGGATAGTCATCAAAGGTTCAGCGCCGCGCAATATCGTGACAATGTTTCCATCCCTGTTGGCGTGGAGGTCGGCGGCGAGTTGGAAGACGATCTCAGCGACGCGGCTGCCGCCGAGCAGTTGGTCGGTCACGAGGATGCCGTCGCCATCGCGTGTCACGGCGCGTTGATGCACAACGCCGAAGCGGCCTTTGTACCCGTCATGTCGGGCACACAGCCTCCAGTGCGGCCCCGGCTCGCTCTCCACCAATGTCGCAACCGCCTTGTGCGACCAGTTGAACGCCCCGGAGATGATGCTTTGGCTTTTACCCTCTAGGTTCAGCGTGTTGTGCGCCGGCGTCGAGCGGAACCAGTCGCGCCAGCCTCCCCCCGAACCATAGAGCCATGTGCCGGGGTCGACCAGCACCGGATCGCCGTCAATGCACAGGGTGAGCGACAGCGCGTCGGCATGACCGTGCGCCGCTATCGAAAGGTAGCCCAGCGGGCCGTGGTCGTATGTCAGATGGACGTTGCGACCATTCATCTCGCCGCGCCAGACGGAGAGCCCGCCTTGCGTGAATGTATGCAATCCATTCGGCACCGGCGCCGGCCGCGGTGGCGCGCCGAAGAAAAGCGCACGAAAATCGCCAGGCTCCGGTGCGCTGCCCGGCATCCGTAGAAAACCACGGATGGCGGCCGCGACCGATCCGACATAATCGGTTTCGCCCCCCAGCGTGATCACGCGGCCTTCATCATTGTCGCCGAAGCCGCTGGTTTTCGGCGGGAGCCAGCCTGCGAAATTGGCGAAAGCGGCCAAACGCGCTTCGACGGGCTGGGGAAAAGGCAGTCCGGCCTGGCGCGCCGCCGCAGCGCACAGCAGGAAAAGTTCGGCACTGAAGGCGGCGTAGGTCGGGGTCTGCTCGGCCCCGGCGCCATCGGCCAGGATCTGTTTGAGCACCTCAGCCAGGAGCGACTCGCGAGCCACCTCGGCCCCGAAAGCCAGACCGATCAAATATTCGCCAGCCAATTCCGCGACGAGATGGTTGTTGGCGGACGAAAAACGGGAGGGAAACCGCGGCAGCCAATAGGCGCTTGCCGCCAGTATTTCACCGACTTTTTCTCGCGTCGCCGCGCCAAGCCGGTCGCCGACGAGGTCGAGCGTGACAATCAGGCTGATGGCTCGTAGCGCGACCTCGATGCCCGAGGCCCAGCCAACGCCCCGAAATGGTGGGTTGGCGAAATGCCAGCTCTCGATCGCCGCCTCGATGGCCGCACGGGATTGATCATCGCCGGTGAGAAGCAGATGGGCAGCCAGTGGCGGCAGTTGCTGCAGCCGGTTGATTTCCCAGACATATTTTACATCGCCACGGCCGGTGGCATGGCGAAAATCGATATCGAAAGTATGGGTCTCGGGGCCTGGCCAAAGCCGGCCGGTCACCGGATCAAGGCGCCAGAGCTCGGGTGGAAAGAGAGTATAGGGGTCTCGCTGTGGCCAGGTCTGCCCAAGTGCTGAAAACTGGCCCCGAAGAGTGTTTTGCGCAGCCGCCTCGATAGCTTGCCGCTGGGCTGGTGTCGCAGCGGCCGGCACAGCATTCCGCAATCCGTGCAGCACCGGGTGCAACTGCGGCGACGCATAGCGCTGCCAGCCGTTGTCGCGGCGGCGCGAAACGGTCCTCCGGCGCTGCTCGTCCAACCGATGCAATATCTCGGCCAACTCCATGCTGCGCAATCGGTTGAAATACCACCCGACCCTCATCCGCGCTCCGCCAAGATTTTGATCCTCATACACCATCCCGTCGAAAAAGCGTGTGGCGGCATCCTCTTTTCCGTTCCCGCGGTTAATATCTTCGGCCATGACGCGGAGTTTTGCGATGAGAAAAGTTGTCTACGTCATAGCGTGCGCGCTTGGCATGGCTTTGTCAGCCGAGGCGGCGCCGATCCCGCTTGAGCGCGGCGTCGGCGTCCATGAATGGCTCAACTGGTCGCCGGTGGAGAAAGATGGTTCCTACAAATGGCCGCCCTATCGCAGCGAGAAGGAATGGCTTGCGGGCGGCAGGCCGCTCACCGATTGGCCGGACGGCGACCAGTTTGATCGCATTCGATCCATGGGCTTCGACTTTGTCCGGCTGAGTGTCGACCCTGGCCCTCTGCTTGCCAGCGAGGGCGCCAAACGACAACAGGCGCTGGACATGCTTGCCGCTGCGGTGCAGCGGGTGGTTTCAAGCGGGCTCAAGGTGGTTTTCGATCTGCATGGCGTCAGCCAGGTTCCGGCCTACAGCATGGAAATGATCTATGGCGGGGCCGACAGCGAGGGTGTTGCCCGCTATCGCAAAATGGTAGTGGCGGTGGCTGCCATGCTGATCGAAATTGGCGCCGACAAGGTCGCCCTCGAGCCCTATAACGAGCCCGCCTACTACCCTTGCGATTCAAGCGGCAGCGATGACTGGCAGCGGATCATGGCAGGCACGGTTCGCGATATTCGCGCCGTCAGCAGCGAACTCACCATCGTCGCGACCGGCGCCTGCGGCGGGAGCATCGCGGGACTGGTCAACCTGGACCCCAACTTCGACGACCCCAACGTCTATTACAGCTTCCACATGTATGATCCGCACAGCTTCACGCACCAGCGGGCCGATGACAAGAACGCTTTCTCCTCCGGCCTTCCCTGGCCTGCCGACGCCAGCACGCCCGAAGTGGTCGCCGAAACCCTCAAGGCGCAGATGGACGCCGCCGGCTTGAGCCAGATCGAAGAGGTGATGAACATGGCCTCGGCGCGTGAAACGATCGCCCGATACTTTGAGCAGAATTGGGGGCAGAGCCAGCTCGAAGCGGGTTTCCGTCAGGCGGTCGACTGGGCTGAAGCCCATGGCATAGCGAGCCGACGCCTGTTCGTGGGCGAATTCGGCGTTATCTTGATGTCTGCGGATGGCCGCATGGGAGCTTTCGATGCTGATCGCCTGCGCTATCTCATGGCAGTGCGCAGAGAGGCGGAACGTTTCGCGATGCCGTGGTCGGCCTGGGAATTCTCCAATCCTTACGGAATGAGTGTTATCCAACCCAAGGGGCCTGCGATCCCGGACCGGGAGATGTTGCGGGCACTAGGCCTGCGATAACTCGTCATCGGGTCAGGATCGGTTCGAGCGGTCTGCCTGGTTGCTGGCGATCAATTGCGTGGAAACCCAAGGACTGTCGTCTCCAGTTGCAGCCGAGAGGGCCTGATCGAACCAAATCAGGCTCAGTTTTAAAATCACTCCACCGAGCAGCTATTTAATATATTCGCTGTAGATTGGTGTCCTCGATCATACGCAAACAAGGGAAAGAGGGCCAAGGGAAAGAATGTGCGGAATTGCCGGCTGGATTGGGCGCAGGGTCGAGAAGCCACAAGATCGGGCCGTCGGGATGTCGAATGCCTTGCAGCATCGTGGTCCCGATGCCGAAGGCATCGAACTCTTGGACCTGAATACAGGCGAGGACCAGTTGGCATTGGTGCATCGCCGCCTGGCGATTATTGACTTAAACGCCGATTCAAATCAGCCGATGCAGACCGAGGACGGACGGCTCCGGATTATTTTCAACGGCGAAATATACAACTACATCGAGCTGCGTGAGGAGTTGATCGGTCTCGGTCACCGTTTTCGCACACGCTCCGACACGGAAGTGCTGCTCAGGGCTTATGACCAGTGGCGCCTGGCCATGTTCGACCGATTGAGCGGGATGTTCGCTTTTGCGCTATGGGACGCTCAACGGCGCGAATTGATCCTCGCTCGCGACCCCTTTGGAAAAAAACCCCTTTACCTCATGCAAGGCAGAAATTTGCTGTCGTTTGCCTCGGAGATCAGCGCGTTGTTGTCTGCGCAGCCAGATGGCCAGCAGCTCGATCTGGATGGAGTGCGCGAGTATCTGACCTGGCGTTACGTGCCTGGACCGCGGACGCTTTTCAAACAGATCCGTAAGCTCAACCCGGGAAGCTACGCTGTGTGGTCGCAAGGGGAAGTAACGGAAACGCGCTATTATGCGCCCCCGGATCAGACCGATCTGACAGCGGATATCGATCCAGGAACCGCCAAGCGACGATTTCTGGAATTGCTCGACCGTTCTGTCGAGATCAGGATGCGCAGTGATGCGCCGTTTGGCGCCTTTCTATCCGGGGGGCTCGACTCGTCGGCAATCGTTGCCCTGATGACCAGGCACAGCGACAACCCGATTCGTACGTTTTCGGTCGGTTTCAGCGAACAGGCTTACAGCGAGCTTCCATTCGCCCGGCGCGTCGCCGATCATTTCAAGACCGATCATTGCGAAATCGTCATCCAGGCGGATGACCTGATGAATCATCTGCCTAAGATGGTCCGCCATCGGGGGGCACCTGTTTCACAAAGTACGGACATTCCAATTTACCTGATGTCGGTTCGAGCCTCGCGGGACGTCAAGATGGTGCTTACGGGCGAAGGGGCGGACGAGATTCTCGGCGGCTACCCCAAACATCGCGCAGAGTCTCTGGCGGGTGTCTACCGGTCACTTGTTCCAGCGTCGCTTCACAACAATCTCCTCGCCCCTTTGATGCGCGCATTGCCCGGCGCATCGGCCAAGTTCGACATATTTGCCCGAAGCGCGGGTGAACGGGACTTTGCAACCCGGATGATCTCCTGGTTTGGAGCCATGACGGCGCGGGAACGCGATTCGCTCCTCGGTGGGTTGGCCACTTGCGGCCATGACTGCAACGATTTCCCGTTCTCTTCGAGTGTGACGGAATCTCATCTGCGCCGTGTGTTGTTTTTTGATCAGACATCGTGGTTGCCCGACAACCTCTTGGAACGGGGCGACCGAGTGATGATGGCCGGTTCAATCGAGGGGCGAATGCCATTCCTTGATCGCGATCTGGTTTCCTTCGTCAGCCAACTGCCCGATCGTTACAGGCTGGGCCTCCTGCACAGCAAACAGATCCTGCGCGACTGCATGGCCGGCATGGTTCCCGACGAGGTCCTCAACCGCCCAAAGATCGGCTTCAAGGTGCCCGTCGCCGAATGGTTCCGCGGGCCGATGAGCGATTATGTACGGGACCATCTGTGTTCGTCCCATTCGGTCATCCGTAGCTATTTGAGCGCCAAGAAGCTGGACCAGATTGTCAGGGAGCACGCCGAGCGCGCCGCGGACCACGAAAAACTGATATGGGCGCTTTTGAACCTGGAGATATTCCACCGCGAATTCGCGCTTGGCCCGCCGCAGTGACGACAATGAAGGACAGCGTCAGCGCTTGACCGATCGCGCCTCGGACGCGACCGATCTCCAGACATCGCAGATCGCGTCGACAAACGGTGCAAGCTCAAGCCTTTCCCGGTGCACCGCCATGGCGGCGGCGCCAAGCCGCGCGCGCAGCGCCGTATCCTCGACCAGCCGAGTTAACGCCTCGGTCAACGCCGCCACATCGCCGGGCGGCACCAACAGACCGGATTGTTCGTGGGTGATGATGTCCTCGACCGCGCCAACCGGGGTGGCCACGACAGCCAGGCCGGCCGCCATGCCTTCGATCACCGACATTGGCAGATTTTCGGCGAACGAGGGGAGCACCAGAATATCGGCCGAAGCGATCAGTGATGCGACCTCGTCAGGTCCCACCCAGCCCGGAAAAGCAATACGGTCGGCAATCCCTAGAGCGACCGACCTCGCTCGTGCCGGCTCGACCTCACCATCGCCGGCGATCGTGGCACGCCAACCCCTGAGATGTTTCATCCGCTCCAGCGCCTCGCCCAACTGCGGCACGCCCTTTCGCTCGCCGATGCGGCCGAGGAACAGGATGTGCACGTGATCGCCTCCGCCGACATGCGCCAGGGAAGGAACTGCCGTGGCGTTGGGAACGATGACAATATTGCCGCCGTTCGCCGGTGCCCGGCTGGCGACGAAATCGCGCCAAAGCCCCCCGAGGACAATCACCCGGCCGGCATGCTCGAACAGAGCCCTGATACGGCGGCTCATGAAACTATGATCATCTTTCCAGAATGTCTGATACTGCGCCCCATGCAGATGAAGGACATATGGTATGGACAACAGCCTGGCGCAGGCGGCGATCATCATCTTGCGATAGGTGCTGCCGGAGACCGATATATTGATGTGAATGACGTCGGCGCGTCTGTCGAGGCGGGCCGCAAGCATCCGCGCGCAAAAACCAAGCATGTAGAAGATCGAAAGCCCGACATGTCCCGGGCCACGGCTGGAAAGAAAGCGCAGATCGATGTCGGCGATCTCTTGCCGTTCGAACTCCTGCTTCAGCGCCCCCATGATCCGGTCGATGCCGCCTTGTCCCGAAACGCCCGAGGGCGTTGCGACCAGGACATGTATTTTTCTATTGTGGGCGAGACGCTGCAACATGACACCATTTGGATTGCGGATGCCGGGTGACCGTAAAGCAAAGGTTCCAAAAAAGGTTTACGACAAATCTTTTGGTTCAAACTGTATCCGTTCACCCTTTGCCGTCATCATGCTGGAATTCCCGTCGGTCAACGATTAATCGACGGCAAATTTTCCGGGAACAACCCTTTGCTGCTCCGTTCCACACTCATCTATGGCCCAGCTATTCTGCTGACGCGGGTTTCCGCTCTGCTCCTGCTGGTCGTCATGACGCGGCTGATCGACCAGACCGAGTATGGCCTGCTGACCCTGGTGGTCACCGTGGGCGAAATGACGGATGTTGCCGTTACCAACTGGCTGCGCATTGCCTTGCTGCGGCTTGGCGGAAAAGGCGACGTCAGCCGTGGCAGCCTGATGCTTGCCGGACAGGTATTGCTTGTCACCACGGTGCTGGCCCTGATCATATCCGTGATCGCCTCGGCGGTGATCGTGCCGGAGCGCTGGATCGAATTTGCAATCGCCGTCTGCAGCTATCTGATTGCCGGCTCCATCAGCCGGTTCGCGTTGACGGTGCTGCAAATGCAGCAGCGTCATTCCCTCTATTCGATGCTTGAATATCTGCGCGGCCTGCTGCAACTCGCCTTGCCGATCGCCGCCATCCTTATCTTCCAACGCTCGTTTCTGACGGTATCGCTCGGCTCGAGCCTCGCCGTGCTGATTGCCGGCATCGTGGCGTGCGTGGTGGCATCCGGGCGCGTTATTGGCGGCCCGCCGCGCTTCACCCACAAGGAGTTTTTTGCCCTCGGCGTGCCCCTCGTCATCATGGCGCTGGTCGGTTTCGGTCTCAACAGCGCTGAACGCGTCTTCCTCAAGCTCTACTACGATGCCGGCGCGGTGGCTGTCTTCGCAGCCGCCTACGCATTGGCTCGGCAGCCGATCGATATGGTCGCCAACGCAATCAACATGGGCGCATTTCCAGAAGTGGTCAGCCGCTTCGACGAAGAGGGATCCGAGGCGTCCGGGCGGTTGTTGTCGCAACTCATGGCCTTGATGATACGCCTTTGCCTGCCGGTCGCAGCAATGCTTATCGCGCTCAGCGGCGACATCACGCGACTCCTGCTGCCCGCGGAATATCATGGTCGCTTCGGTCTGCTGTTTCCGATCATCGCCTTCAGCGTTCTTTGTGCCAATCTCACAAGCTTCGTTTATGGCGTCGTGGTGCACGCACATAAGCGGCCGTGGTTGCTGATCATCGCCAATTCCTTCGGCTCGGTGGCAACGATTTCACTGTCTTTTATGTTGATTCCCACCATGGCGGAGGTTGGCGCGGCGTTGGCGTTGGCGGGCGGATCGCTGGCAGGTCTTGCAGCCTGCATCGTCATCGCCGAGAGGCTCACGCCGGTGCCGGTTCCCTGGCGCGACATCGCTGTCTCGGCCATCATTTCTATCTGCACCGGACTGGCCGCCAGCCTTGCCAGCACTGCGCTGGGCAATATGCCGGCGATCTTTCCGCTCGCGGCGGGCGGTGTCGCCGGCGCTGCGGCTTTCCTGGGACTGACCTGGTTGTTTCACCCCGCGGCCGTGACGCAGTTCATCGGCAAGCTAAGGGCACGGCTCCGGATCGCATAAATCCCGCGCAATGAGGCATGCTTGTCTGAAAGTCGCGAGCCTACGGATTGACGTTTCGGCGTCCCCGGCGAGACCAGAACTCACGCCACAGCAGCAGTGCATAGGCGGTGTTGGTATCGTAGTAGCGGCGCCACAAGCGTCGCGGCTCCTGCGCCACGCGAAACAGCCACTCCAGGCCCGCCGCCTGAACCAGTTTCGGTGCCCGGGCGACCTTTCCACCATAGACGTCGAAGCTGCCGCCCACGCCCATGACGAAACTCGGAGCGAGTACGTCGCGATAGCGCTTGAGAAAGCGCTCCTTGCTCGGCGTCGGCATCGCCACAAACAGGCAGTCGGCACCTGAAGCGTTGATGGCCTCGACGATCGCGGCCTCTTCCTCCGCCTTGAAATACCCATTGCGCCGGCCGGCAATGGCCAGGCTCGGATGATCTCTGGCAAGTCGGCTTTCAACTGCGTCGAGAATGTGCTGTTCAGCGCCCAAAAGGTAGGGGCGATAGCCACGCTTGGCGCACAGCGCAAGCAGGTTGATCATGACGTCGACGCCGGTCACACGCTCCGGCAACTCGACGCCGCAGAGCCGCGCGCCCCAAAGCACGCCTTTGCCGTCGACATTGACCATATCCGCCCCGACGACATCCTCGCGCAGTTCGGCATTCTTGCGCATGTTCACAAGCTTGGCGACGTTCACGACAACATGATGAAGCGGTCGCCGCGTCGCCATCGCCTCGTCTGCGATGGCCAGCGTCTCGGCCATGGTCAGCGCATGGATGGTCGCACCGAGAAACTCGCGGCGGCGTGATGCCAATAGGGAGTGTTGCGCCCATGCCGGGTCATGCGAGTTCATGCCGCTTCTCCGGTGCGAGCGAGAGACTGCGAGCGTTCCATTTCGGATTTCTTGCCTTCGATGCGGGCGTCGGGCTTGCGCGCCTTGCGCCAGGTCCACAGGCCCCGTGTGTCGACGAGCTTCTTGTCCTTGAGCGCTTCGGGATCGATCAGATTGAATTGTCGATGGTCGACCAGCAGGACGACGATATCGGATTGGTCAATAGCGGAAAGTGCATCGGTGAACATGACGCCGCTGCCCTCGAGCTCGTGTGGCAACTGACGCGCATTGGGCTCGGCAGCGACGATCTTGATATTGGGAATCTTGGACAGAAGCTTAACAACCTCGACAGCCGGGCTCTCGCGCATATCGTCGATATTGGGTTTGAAGCTGAGGCCAAGACAGGCGATCGTCTGCTTGCGGGTCGGGTCGAGCAATGCCTCGATGTCCCTGACCACCGACAAGGGTCGCTCGGAATTGATGCGCCGTGCCGAACTGATCAGCCGCGTATTGTTCGGTGCGGCGTCGATGATAAAATACGGATCGATCGCAATGCAGTGGCCGCCCACGCCCGGGCTCGGCTGCAGGATGTTCACGCGAGGATGCCGGTTGGCGAGATCGATTACCTCCCAGACGTTGAGCGACAGATCCTGGCACACCGCCGCAAGCTCATTGGCGAAGGCGATATTGACATCGCGGAACGCATTTTCAGTCAGCTTAACCAGTTCCGCGCTTTCGGCCTGGGTTATGAACAGGTCGCCGGCGACGAAGCTTGAATAGAGTGCCGCTGTCCGCTCCGAAGACTTTCGGGACAGTCCGCCGATCGAGCGATCATTGTTGATCAGCTCGGTCAGCACCTTTCCCGGCAGCACGCGCTCGGGAGAGTAGGCGACCAGGACGTCAGCTTCCTCGCCATGCGCGACGGGAAATTTGAGATCGGGTCGCAGTTCCGCGAGCAGCGCTGTCATGACACGCGTCGTACCGACCGGCGATGTTGATTCCAGCACCACCAGGTCGTCCCGTTTTAGCACCGGAGCGATGCTTCGCGCTGCCGCAAGCACGTAGCTTACATCCGGCTTGCGGTCCGGGGTGATCGGAGTTGGAACGGCGATAATATAGGCATCGGCCGGCTGAGGCGTGCTGAATGCCTTGAGCTTGCCATTGGCGACAACTTTCTGGATCAAACCATCCAGGTCCGGTTCGATGATGTGGATTTCGCCGCGGTTGACCTTCGCGACCACCGCCTCGTTGATATCGACACCGATGACATCGAGTCCGCGGCTGGCAAAAATGGCACAGGTCGGCAGGCCGATATAGCCCATGCCGATAACGGAAACGGTTTTGATTTCAGCCATGATTCAGCAATTCCTCAACGATCCGGCTCGCAGCTTGGCCATTGCCGTATGGATTGTGCCTCTCCGCCATGCCGCGATAGACGCTCTCATCATCGAGCAGGCTATTGGCATTGGCCAGAATTTTTTCGATATCGGTGCCGACCAGCCGGGCAGTACCAGCGGCGATCCCTTCGGGTCGCTCCGTGTTTTCCCGCATCACCAGCACCGGCTTGCCGAGTGAAGGCGCCTCTTCCTGCACGCCGCCGCTGTCGGTCAACACCAGGTAGCTCTGTTTCTGCAGGTACAGGAACGGCAAATAGTCCTGCGGGTCGATCAGGTGGATGTTCGGCACCGTCCCGATTTCGGCCTCGACCACGGAGCGCACATTCGGGTTGGGATGGACCGGGTAGATGATCTGCACATCCCTGCGCGCCGACAATGCCTTCAGCGCGGTGCAGATTCTCTGGATGCCGCCATCGAAATTCTCACGGCGATGACCGGTGACGAGTATCATTTTCTTGGTCGGATCGATGAAGGGGAAACGAGCGGCGAGCTTGGCGTTCATCAACTTGTCGGCATCGATCTCGCTGGAGAAATGCAGCAGCGTGTCGATCACGGTATTGCCGGTTACGAAGATGGTGTTCGCAGCCTTTCCTTCGGCGATGAGATTGTCGCGCGCCTCGGTGGTCGGCGCAAAATGCCAGGTGGCGATGTTGCCGGCAATCTTGCGGTTCAGTTCCTCCGGAAAGGGAGAGTTGATGTTGTGGCTGCGCAATCCCGCCTCGATATGGGCAACCGGAATGCGCTTGTAGAAGGCAGCTAGAGCCGCGGTCATCGCGGTGGTTGTGTCGCCCTGGACGATGACGATGTCCGGCTTCGCCTTCTCCAGCACCCCCGCCATTCCGAGGAGCACGCGCGAGGTCACGTCGAACAACGTCTGACCTGGCTGCATGATGTTGAGATCGTAGTGCACCGGCAGGCCCGTCAGTTCGATGACCTGATTGACCATCTCGCGATGCTGGCCCGTCACACATATTTCCGTGGTGAAGCCTGGATGGGCGAGCGCGGCCCGCGCCACCGGAAAACATTTGAGCGCCTCCGGCCTCGTGCCGAACACGATCAGCAGTTTTCGCCTTGAGGGCAAGTTCGGATGTGAAACGGCGTTCATGGTTGACCCTGGTCACCGAAAGCGTGGGCGCCCGGCTGACATGTGCTTTCAGCCTAACAATAGCGCCCTGAACCGCCTTCGTATTCAAAAAAATTAACGTATGATTAACGCTAGAGTCCGCAGCCCCCCTTGGGCAACCCTTGCCAGGAACTGTGGGGAAAGATACCAGAGCAAAGCCATTTTTTGCTTTAACGAGAATAGCTTGGGTTGACTAATATTTTAATCATCGGCCACGCCGTCGCATCCCGGCGCTGGGAAAATGAGCTTTTCATGCGGTTGGGTGCGGCAGGTTATGTGGTCTCGAGTTGCCACGCGCCGGCGCCGGCGCCAACCGCTCGGGGGCTGGACACTGTCTTGGCGATCGAGAGCCGGCGTTTCGGTCCCTCGCTGGCGGGCCGGTCCGAGCCGTTGCCGCCCATCGATCGCGGCCCTCCGGACCTCGTCATAGATCTCACTGCCAGCGCAACGGGGCAAGACGCGCCAGTCCTGAGGCTCGAATTTTGCGGTCGCAACAGCTTTCCAGCCGGCGTTGCCGCAATGTTGGCGAGCGGACAATTGCCTGAACTTGGCGCTCGCCTCGATGGCGTTGTCGTGGCCCAGGCTAGACCGATGCTGGCAGACAGGCTCTGGCTATCTCGAAGCTGCAACGACCTGCTCGCCGGCGCCATGTCGCTGATCATGCAAACCGTCGCCCGCTTCTTTGCGGGCAAGCTTGTGCCGGTAAGCGACAACCCGGTGCCGATCCTGAAGAACGACAGTTTTGTTCGACACTATGTGCCCTTTTTCGGCAGGGCTTTGATCGATCGCGCCGTGCAAAAAATCAGGCGGGGACGACGCCCCTTCTATTGGCAGGTTGCCTATCGGGTGATCGACGGACCAGGCATCGCCGAAACCGGGCAACTCGACGGCAAACCGTTCACAGTCCTGCCGGACGATGGCCAACGCTTCTATGCCGACCCGTTCGTCTTCGAGGCCGACCGCCGCCATCATCTGTTTGTCGAGGAATTCCCCTACGCGACGAGTCGCGGCGTGATTTCCGTCGCCGAGCTCGGTGACGATGGCACTTTCGGTGTTCCAAGGGTTGTATTGGAGGAAGCGCACCACCTGTCTTATCCGCAGGTGTTCGCACACGATGGCGAGATTTTCATGATCCCCGAAAGTGGTTCGGCTCGCGAACTTGTGCTCTATCGCGCCGCGCAGTTTCCCGACCGCTGGGTCCGCGACACGGTGCTGATGGCGGACAGGGATTTCAACGACGCGACGCTGCTCGAATCCGACGGTCGCTTCTGGCTGGTTGGAACGGAGCGGTTCGGCTACGGCAGCGCGTCGGACACGATGGCGGTCTATTGCGCACCCTCGCTGCGCGGGCCATGGGTCGCCCATCCGCTCAATCCCATTGCCGTCGATCATTCGGCCACCCGGCCGGGCGGCGCCTTTATCCGCCACGACGATGCCCTGGTGCTGCCGGTGCAGAACGGATCGAGGGCCTATGGCGGTGGTCTGGGGCTGATGCGGCTTGAGCGACTCGACGCGTCCGATGTCCGTTTTGCCTCGCCCCGGCCGATCGGCGCGGGTCCGGCATGGGCACGCACGGGCATTCATACGCTTAACCGCGCCGGCAATGTCGAGGTCGTGGACAGCGCGGGCTGACTGAAGCGCTGAAAGCCGTGACCGTCCCGTTGCTTGGCCTGCTTATTTGTTCTCCGTGGCAATATGAGGAAGCGGTGTGTTTCTCGTCTTCCTTTTGCCGTTCAGGGTCTGAAGAATCGGCTTCTCGATCATCTCGTAAATCACCAGACTGACGAGGCAGGCTGCCACGATGCTGACCACCGACACCAACAATACCGTTGTCGGATGCTCGTATCCGACGGTGCGTCTGGCCAGGTACGCCACAGCGCCGATCACGAAGATATGCGACAGATAAAGCGCGTAGGAAGCGTCGCCCAACTGCTCGAGAAGGCTCCAGTGCTTGAGTTTCGGCTCCAGAATGAGGCTGAGATGAAGTAGGCCCGCCGCCCACATTGCTTGTCCCGCGAAGCTGATCTGACCCAAGAGCGGCGTACCGTCATCGACGAATGAAAGCACCCCGCCCGCAGCGGTCATTACGCCGAATATCCAAGCATGGCGTATGTCGGAAGTGAAATCACCGTCCAAATAGCGCCGCCCTATCCACATACCGATGACGAATGCCACCGGAGAAGGGTTGAGATAGAACTGGATAACAGGGTTGGTGGGAGCCAGCCACAGCCCGGCTATCCACATCGCAATGAAAAAGACCGTCAGCACAAATACGCGCGAGGTCACGGACAGGAATGCGAACACCGCAAAAGCGATATAGAAAAATACCTCGTAATTGAGCGTCCAGCCGAGTGAGAGGATTGGACTGGCGCTATCCCGTCCAGGCGCTTCGTGAACAATGAAGAGGAGCGACTGAAGATAGTGGGGCCACGTAAAGACGGTCTTCTGGAAGAGACTTGGCGCGAGCGCCGCCAGAACCGCGGCGAGGCTGGTGAAAAGCCAGTAAAGGGGGATGATCCGGATTGCTCGGCGTTTCAGGAAGGTGGCAGCGGAAAACGGACCATCTCCCGTAATATGGACCATTATGAAACCGCTGATGACAAAGAACAGAACGACGCCCAGGCGGCCCGCCGTCACAATAATCAGATTGTCCACGCCAATCTGATAGGAAAAGGCGTGTGCGAACAGAACCAGCAAGGCGGCGCAGGCGCGAAGATACTGAATCGAATAGAACTTCTTCACCTTGATCTCCTGCGCTTTGCCGGCGCCTGATGCCATTGTGCCGTCCACAGGCAGCGCGTCGGGCGCCGTGCAAAGCATCGCCATCAATACGACCGGCCAATTAAGTGTGGGTTACCGACTTCATGAAATAGCCCATGCCGGGCATCGCCACTGTTAAGATCGGGTTATCCATATTCCTTTACGTTCTTGCAGGAAAATGTACCCGGGGGTGCGTTCGTCCCCTGCCATCTCAATCGCAAGCCGCAACGCTGGTCAGATAATCGTGAGTGTCACCCCCACAGAGCAACAGTTCGTGACCGCGCAGGCCAGCCGCCAAGACGCCCTCACACTCCTGTTCTTTCTCCTCGCGGCCTTCGCTTTCCTGCTCCGCTCGACCATCTCTCCGCAATTGATGAATATGGTGATGTCCTATTCGACGGAGGGGGGGTCGTTTCCCGAAAAGCTGCATATCGGGACCTATGCCATCTTTCTGCTGCTTGTCGTCATCGCCACGACCCGGCCAATTCGGCTCGAAGGCGATGAAGTCAGGCTGTTCAAGGCGACATTGTTATATTCGCTGCTGCTGTTGTGGCTGGTGCCTTATCTCTTCGTGATAGGCCGTGCCGGCTCGGCCGGCTTCATAATCGATTCCTATCTGGTCTCTTGTGCCGCGGCGATGATCATGCTTGCCCTGGGTGACCATGTGCGCAGGGCGCTTGGCAATGTCATCGTCGGCATGATCGTCCTCAGCGCCATCATCGGAACGATCGAGGCCGTCACCCAGCATCGATTCCTGCCCTATCCCCTCGTTGAGCTGGACTTTCGGCCGATCGGACTGTCGGCCCATCCGCTGGCGCTGGGCGCGCTTTGCACCACCGCCATAGGTTTCGTTGCATTGACGCGGTGGCGTATCTGGGTGTGCGCGCTTTGCATCTTCATTCTCTTCATCGGCACGGCCGCTTCGGGCGCGCGCACCGCCCTGCTGCTCGCTTGCGGCGAGATCCTGTTCCTGCTCGTGTTCCTGCCTTGGCCGGACTTGTCACCCAGACATCAACGCCAGGCCAAACTCCTGGTGCTGATGCTGACGCTGGCCGGTGGCGCCATACTGATTGCGATACTCTTTTCGGCGGGGCTGCTGAACCGCTTCAGCAACACGCTCTTTGATCAAAATTACGACGCGCGCGTCAAGATCTACGATGTATTCAAGTTCGTTGAATGGAGGGACATCCTGCTTGGCATGAATCCCAACGAGTTGTTGAAGATCGTCAACGAAAAGCTCAACCTCCCCTTCATCGAAAGCACGCCGGTCGTTCTTACGCTTTTGTTCGGCCTGCCGATCGCCCTGCTCTTCGCGTTTGCTTTCTTCCGGTTCCTTTTCAAGCTCCTGCGCAATACGCCTCGGGCCGCCCATATCGCAGCGGCCGCGTCCATTCTCGCGGCATTGTCAAACAATGCCCTTTCTTCGAAGGCGCCGGATATCATGCTGCTCGTCATCTTGTTGCTCGCTTATCGAAAGCCGGATGGGCGCCTCGGCACGCCCCTTCAAGGCCAACCAGCATCAACAGCGACATGACGCCAAGCCCGCTCCTTGCGGGTGCCCTCGCGACGACCTCTTGTATTTCCATTTGAAACGCCTGCACGCTTTGCCAGGCTACGACGGGCGTGGCAGAATACCGACCAAGGGTGGATAGATCGCTGTTCCGGAACGCGCCTGACACGCCTGGAAAATGAAATGTTAACGATGTTTCCGTAAAGCAGGCTGTGCGTATTGAATATTAAAGGGTTAGCATGATGTCCGCCGCTTCCGGTCCTCCTCCAGCCGCGGCCGCCGCCGGCATTAGCCCCTATGAACGGATCGAAAATGCGCGGCGCGCCAGCAGGCCAAAGCCGCAACAAACCGCGCCGATCATGGCACATGCGGCGGCACCCGCTGTAACGTCGGCCCCTGTAACGTCGGCCCCTGTGTCGCCTGCACCCGTGGCGCCGCCTGTAGCCGAGCCCGTCACGACGGTGACGCTCAACAAGATCGGAACCTTTCTCGAACTCGATTTCGGGCGTCTGTTTGTCTGGCTGCGCGCCGGCCTCGCTCTGGTATGCCTGCTGGCAATCGCCGGCGGGATCATCGGCGGTGCCTACGCTCTGCTGAGCAAGCAGCGCTACACCGTGACCACGGACATCCTCATCAATCCCGCCAATCTTCAGGTTGTTCCGAATGATCTTTACCCGCAATCGGCCCAGGTCGATGGACAGCTGCTCAGCGCGCGCAGCAAAGAGCGCATCTTGACCTCGGGCAGCGTGCTTTCACGTGTTGTAGACGATCTTGACCTGGCCAGTGACCCGGAGTTCTTCGACGCGGACCGAAGCCGCACAGGGACGGACGGCGCCAAACCCGACCCAAAGCTTACCGCCCTGAAGAACCTGGCGGAACGGGTTAGCAGCATCGCGGATGAAAAGTCGTTTGTCACGACCTTGATGGTATCGGCGGAAACCCCCGCTAAGGCGATCCTGATTTCGCAGGATATCGTCAAGACTTTCCAGGAAGAGCTGGCCAGCGCCGAGGCTTCCGGCGCCAGCCGTGCCGCGGCCGCGCTGGACGGGCGGCTGGGCCAGCTCAAGAGCGATGTGCAGGCGGCCGAAGAGAAGGTCGAGGCCTATAGGCGCAGCCACAATCTGGCCACCAGCAATGGGCAGCTTGTTTCCTCGCAAACCATGACCCAGCTCAACGGCCAGATCGTGGAGACGCAATCGCGCGTCATCGCCGCGCAGGCAAGTTACGACGCCCTGCTTGCCGCCGGCGCAAACGGCACCAATTCCGGTCCCGCCACGTCGGAGGCGCTTGTGGCGCTGCGCGCAACGGCCAACGGCCTGCGCCAGCAGATCGATTCGCAGTCGATGACCTTTGGCCCCCGTCATCCGTCGATCGTCAGGCTGAAGACGGAGTACAACACGGTCAGCGCGCAACTCAGCGCCGAATACGCGCGCACCCTGCGCCTGGCGAAGGTCAATCTCGATGCCGCCAAAACCTCGTCGGCCTCCCTCAATGCCAAGATGAATGACTTGAAGGGCAACGTGTTCTCGGATAGCGATTCCGAGGTCGCCTTGCGTGAACTTGAACGTGACGCCGCGTCGAAGACGGCTATCTATGAAAGCTTCCTGTCGCGGGCACGCCAGATAACCGAGCGCGAACAGATCGACAGCACCAATGTGCAGGTGATTTCCACCGCAGTGCCGCCAAAGGGCCGTTCATGGCCCCCGCGCACGGTCGTGATGATCGGCCTGGGGGCCATTGGCGGCATGATCCTTGGCATGTTGCTCGCCATTACCCTGGGTATCGTGCGCGACATGCGTCTTCCGCCGAACCGCCCGGACGTCATTGCCAGCCGCGCCTGAAATGGCGAAGCGGATTGTCTTTCACATTGCCAGCCTCAGGGGCGGCGGCGCCGAGCGTGTGTTCGTCCTGATAGCGAACGAGCTGGCATCGCGCGGCCACAACGTCACGCTTTTTACCTGGAACGCGCAGGGGCCCAATGCCGCCCTGCTTTCGCCTGCCGTGCATCTGGTCGATTTCGGCCTCCCCATTCGCGGCGAGGGTTATGGCAAGTGGGCGACATTGAAAGGCATCGTGCGAAGCGCGGGCCTGCTTGGCCGCCTTTCTCCCGACGCGATCTACAGCGCCCCGGAATTCGCCAATCTGGTCGTGGCGCTGGCGCTTTCCCTCGCGCGAAGCAGGGCGCGGTTCTTCCCGAGTTTCCATGCCGCCGCCTCACTGCCTTCCGGCAGCCTTGGCGCGAAAATGGCGGTCTGGCTTTCGGCCCTGGTTGCGGCCCGCGCCACCAGGGCCATCGCGGTTTCTGAGGGTGTCGGCGGCGATCTTGTGGCCCGAGGCTTCCCGAAATCCAAGGTCGTGGTCATCAACAACCCGCTGCCGCCGGCTGCGGCATCCCAGCAACGCTCCTACGCCTGGCAGGCAGAGCTCGCGGCGATGGGCGACGGCCCCATCATCATCACCGCCGGACGCCTGGTGCCCGTTAAGGATCATTGGACGTTGCTGCGGGCCTTCGCTGTGCTGCGCGCCGGCCGCCGGGCCCGGCTTGTCATCTTCGGCGAGGGTCCGCTGGCCGACGAGCTGCGCGCCTATGCCGAAGAATCCGGTATCGGCGCAGACGTTCTGTTTGCGGGCTATGTCAATGATCCGGCGGCCTGCTACGCCGTAGCTGACTTGTTCGTCCTATCATCGACCAGCGAGGGCTTCGGCAATGTTCTGGTCGAGGCCATGGCAGCGGGGATTCCGGTGGTCTCCACGGACGCGCCGCACGGCCCGCGCGAAATACTTGATGACGGCCGCTTCGGCGCCCTGGTGCCGGTCGGCGATGCCGCGGCCCTGGCAGTGGCGATGGCCGGAATGCTCGACCAGCCGACAACCGCCGCGATCCTGAAAAGCAGGGCGGCGGATTTCGAAATTGAAAAGATCGGAGACCGGTACGAGGCGTTGCTCTGAATTAGCGCATGGATCGGCTTGCGGCGGCACAGGAATCCGCCATTGATGGGACAGGACGCCGCCAACATAGGCCGGTTACTCCCAATCCAATCATGATCTTTAACATCAATTTACCCGGAGTTGGTAACAACAGGGAACCCGCGTTTTATCCTCAGGATAGGGATTTTCCTTGCCGCAGCATCACAGCCTTCCTGCCGGCCGTGCAAACGATCGCAATTGGCCGCGATTGCACCGCTTCATGCGGGTTGAGCTGGAACTCGCGCCTGACGTCCTGGTGCCGCGAGCCGAAACGGAACTGCTTGGCCGGACGGCCGCGGCCATTCTTGGCGAACAGGCGCACGAAACGATCCTGATCGACATGTGCTGCGGCAGCGGCAATCTTGCCGTGGGCATCGTCAGCGAATGTCCTCGGGCTCGGGCATGGGCGGCGGACCTGACCGACAGCACGGTTTCGCTTGCCCGCCGCAATGTTGTGCGCCTCGCCCTGCAGGACAGGATCAAGGTCCGGCAAGGCGACCTATTTGCCGCGATCGAGGGTGACGGCCTCCGCGGCGCTGCCGACATGGTTGTGTGCAACCCGCCCTATATTTCCTCATCCCGTCTCGATAGCGAAAGCGCGCATCTGTTGGAGAACGAACCTCGGGAAGCTTTCGACGGCGGCCCTTACGGTATTTCGATCCTCCAAAGGCTGGTCCGGGATGCCGCAGCTTTCCTCAAGCCAGGCGGATGGCTGCTATTTGAGTTCGGCGAAGGTCAAGATCGGCAGATAGCAACCCTTTTATCGAGAACGAAATCCTACGAAACCCCAACCTTTGCCGTGACGGCCGACGGCCAGCCCCGTGTCGCCATGGCGCGCAAACATGGTGGCCGGGTTCCCGGAACCGGGAGCCCGGCGTGAGCGTCGTCCGCGCCCTCGATCAGGCCGACCTTGCGGCCGTCGCGGGCATGTTTCAACGCATGCTGCGCAAGAAGCGGGGGCCAGCGCCGGCCTCCCTCGTCGATTACATGAGGCGGTTTTATCTGGACGCACCCGACTGGGGCAGCGGGCTCCGTTCGCTTGTCCATGTCAATGACGCCGGCCAGGTTTCCGGGTTCGTCGGCGTTCATGCGCTGCCAATGAAATTCAACGGCCGGCAGCTCTACGCTGCCATCTGCAGCTCGCTGATGGTCGAGGATCACGAGACCGATCCGATGGCCGGTGCCCGCCTGTTGAAGGCCTTCCTCGATGGTCCGCAGGACATCTCCTTCAGCGAAACCGCCAATGATACGTCCGTGAAACTGTGGACGCGGCTTCGCGGCGTTGTGCTGCCGCAATACAGCCTTGACTGGGTTCGCGTGATGCGGCCGGCGACCTTCATGCTCAGCCTTTTTGCCAATCACATGAAGCTTGCCTGGATGTTCAACCCGCTCGCCCGGATCGTCGACCGGCTCTACCTTCGCAAAATGAAGGGCAGTCAACGACGCTGGACCGGCGTCGTCGCCAACGCATCGAGCCGGGGGGCATTTCGGGCCTCCGAGATCGACAGCGGCAGCTTTGCGGGGCTGCTGGAGCCGCTTTGCGCCCAATTTCCGCTACGTCCGCAGTGGGCGGAAGGTCAGCTCAACCATATTCTGGGCGATGCGGCGCAAAAGCCGGATTTCGGAGAGCTTGTCTACGTGTCGGTGGCATCGCCGAACGGCGCCAATGTCGGCGCTTTCGCCTATTACGCGCGACCGGACGGGATCGGCCGCGTGCTGCAGGTCCTCGCTCTTCCCGGCCAGGCCGGGCCGGTGATCGATTGCCTGGTCGAGCATGCCGCCCGGCGCGGTGTCTCCGGCTTGCGCGGCCGCGTCCAGCCCGCGCTTCTGGACGCCATGCTTGTAAGACGCATAGCCTTCATACCGGTCGCCTCGACCGTCGTGCATTCACGCGATCCCGAGCTTCTCGATGCCATGAAGAACGCGCAGGTCTTTCTGAACGGGCTTGCGGGCGAGCAGTGGAGCCAGTTGATCGGCGGCCGCTTCACCTGAAGCGTTCCGCCTACAGCAATTCCAGGAAAGGGTGCGCGGCTTTCCGTCCGGAATTGCGTAAAGACAAGAGCTTAGTATTTCTTTCATGCATGTCGTATCGCAAGACCGGATCACTTTTGCTCGATATGCATAGGTCAGGAGCCGACTTCGTCCACGCCGTCAACGAGCTGCGGGCGCAGGTGCAGATAGCGCGTTGCCTTTCGCTTGGCGGCGATGTCGGCCCAGACGCGTTCGATCTGTGAGGCGGTCAATCCCGCCGCTTGCCCTACCACCTCGGCGGACACGCCGTTGTTGAGGCCGTAGAGACACAGATCCATCCGATCGTAAGGCAGGGAGAAGTAGAATTCTTCCTGCGTCTGCGCCAGCGAGTAGGTGTCGGTGGTCGGCGGCCGGTTGCGGACCTCTTCCGGAATGCCGAGATAGGCGGCTAGCGCATAGACCTGCGTCTTGTAGAGATGCGCGATCGGCTTGACGTCGGCGGCGCCGTCGCCGTTCTTGACGAAGAACCCCTGGTCGTATTCCAGCCGGTTCGGTGTGCCGAGCACGGCGAAGTTCAGCCGGTCGGCATGATAATATTCGAGCTGCTTGCGGGTGCGCTGCTTCATGTTGGTGGCGGCAACGATGCCGAGATAGACAGCCACCGGCATCCGCAATTTCGTCTGCTTGCCTTGCGGGTCCTGCACCACCAGCGACGAGATGTTGTAGCCCTCGCCTTCGAGCACGTTCGCGATCACGATCTTCGAGGCCCAGCCCTTGCCATAGTCCGGGACCAATTCGCGGATGAAGGCGTCGCGGCGTTCATAGCAGCCCATTGCCCGCAGGGTCGGCCCGATATCCTCCACAACGGCCTCGACGCCGAAAGTGTCGGCGACCAGATGGCCGAGCCGCAGGCTTTCGGGGTCGGAATCGCTTTCCGGCATGAGGACGCACAGCACATTCTGGTGGCCGACGGCCCGCGCGGCCAATGCAGCCGAAACGCTGGAATCTACACCGCCCGAAAGACCGAGCACGAGTCCGCGCTTGCGAATGCCGCGCAACTGCTCGCGCAGGGCCGCCACGATCCTGTCCGTTTCGGCGGCGGGATCGATGGCCAGGGCTTGCGTGAAGGCCGGCGCATCCTGGGTTGAGCCGATGTTCATTGCTCGGCCTCCATCATCTCAGCCGCGAGCCGGCGGCTGACCTTGCCCGACTCCGTCTTCGGTAATTCGCTCCGGAACTCTATGATTTTGGGGACCATGAAATCCTCCAGGTGGCGCGCGCAGTGACGAATGATGTCCTTTCCGCCAAGCGCCGGATCGGACCGCACGACGAGCGCGCCGATCGCATGCCCCAGCACCGGATCCGGCACGCCGACGACCACCGCTTCCGCGATACCTGGATGGGCGTGGAGCACTGCCTCCACTTCCTTGGGGGCGACCTTCTCGCCACGCGTCTTGATGATGTCGTCCTTACGCCCGACAAAATAAAGAAAGCCGTCCTCGTCGGTCTGGAACAGGTCGCCCGTATAGAGCACCTTCTCCCAAGGGTTAGGCCCCGGCCGGAGCGCTCGTTCCGTCGCGGCCTTGTTGCGCCAATAGCCCTGCATCACGTGCGGACCGCGGATGACGAGCTCACCTGCCACGCCCGCCGGCACGCGTTGTCCAAGGTCGTCGACGACAAAGGCTTCCGTGTTGGGGATGGCTATGCCGACCGACCCTGGCCGGCGGTCAAGTTCCTCGGGTGGCAAATAGGTGCAGCGCTTGCATTCGGTCAGCCCATACATCGAATAGATCCGGACGCCGGGCAGCAGCGAGCGCAGGCGTTCTATGTGGGCTGGCGGCAAGGCGGCCGCGGTGTTGGAAATATAGCGGAGGCTGGGCAGGAAACCCGGCGCCAGATCACGCATCTGCAGGATCATCGCCGCCATGGTAGGCACCAGCGGAAGGCCGGTGACGCCCTCTTTGCGGATGCGTTCGAAGATCTCGTGCGGGAAGGCGAAGGACTTCTCGAGCACCAGCGTGGCCCCGAGCCTGACTGCCATCAGCAACTGGTAGAGGCCATAGTCGAAGGCAAGCGGGAGGACGTTCAGGATGATGTCGTCCGGCGCGTTGCGCAGATAGGTGGCGATCGACCCCGCGGCAGCGTCGCAATTGCGATGCGTCATCATCACACCCTTGGGCCGGCCGGTCGAACCTGACGTGTAGATCAGCATCGCAAGGTCGACGTCGATGCCGCGATGGTTTACCTCCGCGCCATCGAACGTCAGGCAGTCAGTCAGGGACGCGGCCCCTGCCGGGCATTGCCCATCGGCCCCAGGGGTGGAAGCCACGAAGATGCCGGTCTTGCCTTGCGATGCGCAGGCTTCGGTGACCACGGGCATCAGCTTCGCCTGCGTCAGGACCGCCCTGGCGTCGCAATCGGCGATGATGTAACCGAGCTTGTCGGCCTTTGTGGAGGGGTTGATCGGACTGAAGGTCGCACCTGCCTTAAGTGCGGCAAAGATCGATACGGCCGCCTCCCAGCAATTGTCCATGAAGATCAGAACGCGGTCGTCGCGCCTGATCCCATTCATGAAGAGAGCGGTGGCCAGCCGGCTCGAAAGGTCGTCGAGTTCTTCGTAGCTCAGCCTTTTGCCCTTGGTGACCAATGCCGTCTTGGCCGGGTGGGCAGCAGCCTTCGCCACCAGAAAATGCTCGATCCGCACGGGACGTTCCTCGCCGTTGGCGCTTACGCTGCCAGCGTTTGTGCTCTCGCCTCGATGAAGGACGAGATGCGGTCAAGCGAGTCCAGGTTGGCCGGAACGATGTCGGCGTCCACCATCGCGATGCCGAAATTGTCCTCGATGAAGGCCACCAGCTCAAGTACCGCAGTCGAGTCGATGATGTCGTTCTCGATCAGCGAGGCTGAATCCGACAGTGTGTAGGAGGTGTCGCCGAACAGGAAGTTGTCGACGATAAAGCTTCTGACCCTGTCCTTGATTGCCGTCATCATGTCTTTCCTTTTCCTCGCCGTCTCAGGCCGCTCTTGCCGCGCCGACCGCTTGGCCGGCGAAATTCTTCTGCCACAGCTGCGTCGACAGAATGCCGACGAAGGCGGCGTTGTCGCGAAATCCGGTCGCGGTCTCCATGCGGCATTTCTCGTGGAGCTTGGCCACCGCCTTGGCGTTGAACAGGCCGCCGGCGGTAATGCTCGCCTCGCCCAGGCAGTCACGCACATAGTCTAGTTCCTCCGCCCCGACGAAGGAGCGGGCCTCCGGGGCGCGGTAAGGTTGCTTGGTGCGTTTGCCGATTGCCGCCGGAAGGTGGTGCCTGGCCACCTTGCGCAATATGTGCTTCTCCATCAAGCCTTTCAGTTTCATCTCCGGCGGAAGTCTTGCCGCGAACTCTACCACGCGATGATCCAGGAAAGGAAACCGCCCTTCGATGCCGTGCGCCATGGCCATCCGATCGCCTTGGCTGGAGAGGATGTAGCCGGGCAGGAGGAAGCGGGTTTCGAGATATTGCGCCTGATGCAGCGGATGCCATAGGGAAAACGCCTCGGGCAGGCGGCTGGTCAGCTCTTCAGCTGCGTCATAACCCTTCAACGTCGCGCGCAGGTCGCCGGAGAAGAAGATTTTCGCCGCCGCCGTGGTCTTGAATCGTGGCCGATGCGAGAACAGCGGATCGTCGAGGGCAGCGTTGCTGGTACCGAAGAAGGCAGCCAGATACTCCACCGATTGCTGTTGCAGGCCCGGCAGATACGGGTAAAGCCGGCGGAACAGCTGCGGCCTAATGCGCGATGCGGGCTGCCGCCCGCAGAACCGGCGGACACGCGCCTCCTTGAAGACGTCGTAACCGGCGAAGACCTCGTCGGCGCCTTCACCCGTCAGCACCACCTTCAGGCCGGCCTGGCGAACCAGGGCGGACAATTTGTAGAGTGGCGCAGGCGCCGTGCGGATGATCGGCCGCTCGGCAAAGCGGATGACCTCAGGAAAGACGCTGGCGATATCGCGGGCGCCGCATTCTATGGCGTGGTGGCGCGTGCCGAGCGCCGAGGCCATTTCGGTCTGAAAGGCGCTTTCGTCATGCTCGGCGCTGTCGAAGGTTACGGAAAATGTCTCCAGTCTCCGAGGAGTCATGCCGGCGGCAAGCGCCGAAACGAGCGACGAATCGAGCCCTCCCGAAAGATAGGAACCGACCGGCACGTCGGCCCGCATGCGAAGCCTCACCGCATCGGTCAGAAGGGCTTGCAACTCCTCTGCCGCATGGTCCTCGTTCGTGATCTTCGACGGCTCATCACGATGCGGATAGTCCAGGTGCCAGTATCGTCTGACCGTGACCTGCCCCTGCGTCGCGATCATCACACTTGCCGGTTCCAACTCGTGGATATTGCGGAACGCCGTGCGCGGAGCGATCGGCGCCCACAGCGTAAAGATCTGATCCAGCGCAATCGGATCAATTTCAGCGGAGACGCCCGGGACCTTCAGCAGGGCTTTGATCTCCGAGGCAAAGTAAAGCACCCCGTCCTTACTTGTGTAGAACAGCGGCCGGACACCCATCCGGTCTCGTGCAAGCACCATTCGTCGCTGCCGATTGTCCCATATCGCCAAGGCGAAATCACCGTTCAGGAGAGACAAGCAGTCTTCGCCCATCTCCTCATAGAGCTGAAGGATGACCTCTGTGTCGCTCGACGTCCGAAAGTGCCGGCCCTTGGCGATCAGCCCTTCGCGCAGTTCTATGTAGTTGAAAATCTCGCCGTTGAACGCAATCGTCAAATTGCCGGCCTCGTCGGACATCGGTTGCTGGCCATCGCCGATGCCGATCACCGACAGCCGCGCATGCCCGAGCCCGGCATCGGGTGCTACGAATTTCCCTTGCTCATCCGGCCCACGATGGGCAATTGCGGCTACCATGTGCGTGAGCAAAGCTTCCGCATCCCGGATTGACCCGAAATAACCCCCGAATCCACACATCCCTTGAACTCATATTGAACGCTAAGGTACGGAACATAACCTCGATAGTGGCATCTGAGGTTAATCCGATATTTTCACCGAGCATGTGGTTAACAAGAAGTTTGCCACGATGTGGTGTTCGTGGCTAGGACGCGATGGCTCTCCATCACCTCGCGGTTGCGGCCGTAATAGCCGGAACGATAGCCCAGGCTCGCTCTAGGCCTTTTGTCCGGGTTGGCATGGCTGGACACGGGCGGCTAAGGCTGGAAATGTGATTGCACGTCTTCGCTGCCGGGGGGCTGGCCGGAGGACGAGGAGGATGGCGCTGAATTTCGAATATATTGCCGGCCATCCGGCGCTGCACCGTCATGTCGAGGCGCAGTCGAAGGCGCTGCTGCATATCTATGAAACGAGCCCACGCCTGGCCGCCGTGTTCGCCACGCAACAGCGCTGGTTGCTGGCTCACACCGGCCTAGCCCTGCATTTCGCCCGCGACCCGCGCGATCCCCGCACGGAACTGACACTGGCCCGCTTCATCGATGCCGTGCTTCACTATTCCGTCGCTAGCCGCAACACGGCCGAAGCCTTCATCAAGGAGATGCTGCACTATCACATCATCGAATACCTGCCGCACACCGGTGATGGACGAGCCCATCCCTTTCAGGTGACGGCAGCGACGCTGAAGGAATTCGACGGCTGGGTGGTTGCGCATCTGCGCACGCTCGACGGTCTCGACAGCGGCAACCGCCTCGCCGCGTTTCTCGAGCAGCACGGCATGATTGCCAGGCTGCAGCCGCTGGTGGCGGAAGGCCTGCTCTCCTCCAACCCTGTGCGTGAGCCCAAGCAGACGTTTTCGCTGTTCATCTGGCTCAACAATGGCGGCATCGTCATGGACTGGCTGATGTCCGGCATCGATCCCGACAATGCCGCCCTCGACCGGATCCCGACCAGCGTGGTTTCGATCGGCGAATTCGCCAATTGGCTAAAACTCTCGCGCACCCATCTTGCGCGCAAATTGCGCGACGCCGAAAAGCTCGGCAGCGTCGGCTGGCTGGGCCGGCGCGGGCATTCCGTAATGTGGGTCTCGAACAGCTTCTACCAGGAATACATGACCGTGCAGGCCGCCAAACTTGCCGTCATCGATGCCGCGTTCGAAGCCTGCCGACCGGCGGCGCCGCACGCTGGCTGAACGTTCGGCGCAACGCTGTTGCGCAGCCGATCGTGCCGACCGCGAGGACCCGTCCGGGCGCATGGCCGAGGTGGCCTTTCCGCCGTCGGGATACGGACATCTGGACAGCGGCGAAGCCTGAAAGCGGAACGATCCGCGCGAGCGGCAGCGATCCGCCCGACGGGTTCGGGTGGATCAACTGGTCAAAAGCCGGGCGCAGCATCTCAATCGATGTCGAATGACACGCCCTGCGCCAGCGGCAGCGCCTTGGAATAGTTCACCGTGTTGGTGGCGCGGCGCATATAGGCCTTCCAGGCATCGGAGCCGCTCTCGCGCCCGCCGCCGGTTTCCTTCTCGCCGCCGAAGGCGCCGCCGATCTCGGCGCCCGACGTGCCGATGTTGACGTTGGCGATGCCGCAATCCGAACCATCGACGCCGAGGAAGCGCTCGGATTCCTGCAGGTCGCGGGTGAAGATCGACGACGACAGTCCGGCGCCGACCGCATTGTGCTCGTCGAGCACGGCATCGAAATCGGAATATTTCATCACGTAGAGGATCGGCGCGAAGGTTTCTTCGGTGACAGGAGCCACCTGCTTCGGCATTTCGACCAGCGCCGGATGCACGTAATAGGAATCGGGATGGCCATTCTCGACCCGCGAACCGCCGGTCAGCTTGCCGCCGTGAGCGGTGGCTTCCTTGAGCGCCTTCTGCATGGCGTCGAAGGCCGCCTTGTCGATCAGCGGCCCGACGAGCGAAGACGTCTCCAGCGGATTGCCGACCGAGACGCTCTCATAGGCCTTCTTCAGCCGCGGCAGCAGCGCGTCATAGACGCTGTCATGCACGAACAGGCGCCGCAGCGTCGTGCAGCGCTGGCCGGCGGTGCCCATGGCGCCAAAGGCGATGGCGCGCAGCGCCATGTCGAGATCGGCGGTCGGGCAGACGATGCCGGCATTGTTGCCGCCGAGTTCGAGCACGGCGCGGGCAAAGCGCTTGGCCAGACGCGGGCCGACATCCCGGCCCATGCGGGTCGAGCCGGTGGCCGAAACCAGCGCCACCTTCGGGTGGTCGACCAGGATCTCGCCGACGGAGCGGTCGCCAATCAGCACCGGTGCCAGGCCCTGCGGCGCATCTGCGCCGAAGCGCTTGACCGCGCCGGCAAAAATCGCCTCGCAGGCGAGCGCCGTCAGCGGCGTCTTTTCCGAGGGCTTCCACACCACGGCGTCGCCGCAGACCAGCGCGAGCGCCGCGTTCCACGACCACACCGCGACCGGGAAGTTGAAGGCCGAAATGACGCCGACGACGCCGAGCGGATGCCAGGTCTCCATCATGCGATGTCCCGGACGCTCGGTGGCGATGGTCAGACCGTAGAGCTGGCGGGAAAGGCCGACGGCGAAATCGCAGATGTCGATCATTTCCTGGACTTCGCCGAGGCCTTCCGACGGGATCTTGCCGACCTCGATCGACACCAGCCGGCCGAGCTCGGTTTTGTGCGCGCGCAACTCCTCGCCGAGCAGCCGCACCAGTTCGCCGCGCCGGGGACCCGGCACCATCCGCCAGGCCTGGAACGCCGTGTGCGCGGCATCGATGGTCTTGGCCGCATCGGCCGGCGAAATCGTCTTCAGCGCCGCGATCTGTTCACCCGTCACCGGACTGCGCACGACGAGGTCGCCGCCGGTCAGCGCGTCCTTGGCCACACCCAGTTTCGCCAGAAGTTCGGCCGTTTCCTTCGCTATCGTCATTTTTGTCCCTTTCAGATCCGCTCGCCATCATAGGGCGGCGGTCGAGCCTTGGCGCCATTATCGCCCGCATGCCGCAGGCGCTGTCATGGCGTGCCATTACTCGTTTCAGGGGAAAATCGCCACCCCGGCATGGTCCAAGCCGAGATTGCACGATTGAGCCAGAGGAGGAACAGGCTTAGTGCGCTGTCTTCGCCGGCGCCTTCACGGCTCCGTCTCGCATCAGCCGGTCGATATGCATGCGGATATGGGCGGCTTCCGCTGCCGTGTTGGCCAACGCAATGGCGCGATCGAAGGCGACACGCGCCTCTTCGCCACGGCCGAGCTGCATCAACAGACCGCCCTTGAGGCCGAAGAAGTGGAAATAGCCGGACAGCCTCTCGCCAAGCGGCTCGATCATGGCAAGGGCAGCTTCCGGCCCGCGCACCTTGGCGACCGCAACGGCACGGTTCAGCGTCACCACCGGCGAAGGTTGCATCGCCTCCAGCAGGCTGTAGAGCAGGTCGATCTCTGTCCAGTCGGTCTCCTCGGGGGTTGCCGCCCGCGCATGAAGGGCGGCGATCGCCGCCTGCACCTGGTAGGGTCCGGGCTTCTGGTGGCGCAGGGCCTTGTCGACCAGCGCCAGGCCTTCGTCGATCATCTTGCGGCTCCACAGCGAGCGGTCCTGGTCGTCGAGCAGCACGATCTCGCCATTCTCGTCGAAGCGGGCCGGCGCGCGCGCATGCTGCAGCAAAAGCAATGCCGTCAGGCCCATGATCTCCGGCTCGGTCTGGAACAGCCGCAGCAACAGGCGAGCCAGCCGGATCGCTTCCTCGCAAAGCGGCGCACGCGCCGGCGCCTCGCCGCTGTTGGTGGAATAACCTTCGTTGAAGATCAGATAGACCATGGCGGCGACGGCGGCGAGCCGCTCCGAGCGCTCGACCGCGCCGGGCGTCTCGAACGGCACGCCGGCATCTGCAATGCGCGCCTTGGCGCGCGTGATGCGCTGTTCCATGGCGCTTTCGCCGACCAGGAACGCACGCGCGATCTGCTTGACGGTGAGACCGGAGACGATGCGCAGCGCCACCGCGATCTGCTGCGTAGGCGGCAGATCCGGATGGCAGCAGATGAACAAGAGCCGCAATATGTCATCGCGGTAGTGCGCGCCGTCCAGCCGTTCGGCGATATCGCTCTCGGCATCTTCCAGGTCCGAGATCTGGTCCTCTTCCGGCATCGGCGCCTGCTTGGCGCGCTTGCGCACCGCGTCGATGCCGGTGTTGCGGCCGACAAAGATTAGCCAGGCCGCAGGATCGCGCGGCGGCCCGTTCTGCGGCCAGTTCTTGAGTGCCCTCAGGCACGCGTCCTGGAAAGCTTCCTCCGCCGTATCGAGATTGCGGAAATAGCGCAGCAGCGCACCCATAGCCTGCGGGCGGGCAGCGCTGATCGCCGAGCTTATCCAGGCGAGGTCTGTCATGTGGCTACTCTGGTTGGGTTGAAGACGGAAACCGGTCGGATCTCA
Organism: Mesorhizobium sp. M0077; assembly: GCF_040322955.1. Taxonomy (NCBI): domain Bacteria; kingdom Pseudomonadati; phylum Pseudomonadota; class Alphaproteobacteria; order Hyphomicrobiales; family Phyllobacteriaceae; genus Mesorhizobium; species Mesorhizobium sp. M0077. Next base: position 490,636 of record NZ_JAMYUL010000001.1, on the reverse strand, counting down.
TAGGATCCGCCGCTGGGATTGACCTCGGAAAGCTCGCGCGCGAAGTCGACGGCTTCGTCGAGATCGGCGCATTCCAGCGTGTAGAAGCCGAGGAACTGTTCCTTGGTCTCGGCAAACGGGCCGTCGATGACGACCGATTCGCCCTTGACCTTGCGCAGCGTCGTCGCGGCGGTGGTGGGCAAAAGCCGCGCCACCGGCCCAAGCCGGCCGGCTTGAGCATATTTTTCCTGCACATGCATGAGCTTTGCCATGACCTCGTCATCCTGTGCCTTGCTCCAGGAGGAGACGACATCTTCGGAGGCATAGCAGAGGATAGCGTAGAGCATGGGACGTCCTTTTCTGTCTCAAAGGACGAAACAGTAGGGCCTGTGCCGACATGGCGTCGACAAAAAAGTTACGCCATTTTTGTCAGCCTTCGCTTGCCTTCAACCATCTCAGCACAAGAGCCTCTTCATCATCGAGACCGTCGATCGCTCGCTTGCGCTTGTTGGCCTCGGTCATTTCGCTAAGCAGCCGCCCTTCCACCCAGGCTTCGAAAACCTGTGGATGGATGTAGCATTTGCGGCAGACGGCGCGTGTGTTGCCGAGCCGCTCGGCCACCTTGTCGATGACCGCGTTCATCACACGCTTGGTCTGCGCCTGGCTTTCGGGAAGCTCCGTCCGCGCAAACAGCGACGCGGCATGGATGGTGCCGCCCCAGGTGCGGAAATGCTTGGAGCTGAAATTGGCGCCGATCGCGTCGCGGATATAGCGGTTGACATCGTCGGAGCGCACTCCATGCCTCTCGCCGTCCTCGTCGAGATATTGGAACAGTTGCTGCCCCGGAATATCCTGCGCGCCGCGCACGACCCGGGCGATGCGGCGGTCGACCAGCTTCAATTTCCATTCCTTGCCGGACTTGCCCTTGAAGGCAAAGCGCAGGCTCGATCCCTTGATGTCGACGTGGCGGTCGCGCAGCGTCGTCAGCCCAAAGCTCTTGTTGTCGCGGGCATAGGCGGCATTGCCGACCCGGATCATCGTGTTGTCGAGCAGCCAGACAATTGCCGCCACGACGCGCTCGGCCGGCAGGCCACGGCGGCGCAGATCGGCATCGATCCGGCGGCGCAGCTCCGGCAGGCTTTCGGCAAAGGCGACAAGGCTGGAGTATTTGGCGCCGTCGCGCTCGGCGGCCCACAGCGGATGGTAGCGGTACTGTTTGCGCCCGCGCTGGTCGCGGCCGGTCGCCTGGATGTGGCCGGCGGGATCGGGCGAGATCCACACATCCGTCCATGCCGGCGGAATGGCCAGCGCCTTGATGCGGGCAATGGCTGCCGCGCCGACGGCCTGTCCTTTCGCGCCCTTGTAGGAAAAGCCTTCGCCCGCCTTCAGGCGCCGGATCCCCGGCTCGCTGTCGCTGATATAGGTGAGCGAGGCCTGTTCGGCAGCGGTCTGCGCGCCGTTCTTCGGCGCCCCATCGTCCCCCTGTCCGGCCGCCGACCGGCCGGATGGCGTCCCAGATTTGTCCAGCATGCCCGCTCCACGAGATTTTTCTCGTAGATAAGCACCAAGCCGACTGCTGGTTCCGCGCTCAAGCTTTTTCCAGCGCGACCGGGATGACGTCGACGGCCTGGTCGCCGACCTGGCCGCCGGTGGTTTTCAGCACGCCGACGATCGGAGCCACGTCGGAATAGTCGCGGCCATAGCCAACGGTGATGTGGTCGTTGCTGGCCCGCATGCCATTGGTCGGGTCGAACTCCTGCCAGCCGGCATCGCGCCCACACCACACCTTGACCCAGGCATGCATGGCATCGGCGCCTTCGAGCCGCGGCTTCCCTTTCGGGGGAATGGTGCGCAGGAAGCCGCTGACATAACCCGCAGGAATACCTAGCCCGCGCAGGCCGGCGATCATGATGTGGGAGAAGTCCTGGCACACGCCCCGCTTCAAACGGAAGGCATCGCTGGCCCCGGTACGCACCGTGGTCGCTTCCCCGTCATAGGTGAAGTCGCGGTGGATGCGGTTGCACAGATCGATGGCCATGCCGACCGTCGAGCCGCCGGCGCTGTCGCGGGCATAGGCGGTGATCGCCGCATCGATGCCGGCATGATCGCTGGCGGCGAGAAAGTGATGCGGTGCATCCGGCGCCAGTGACCGTACGGCGCCGAGTTCTTCCCGCAGGCGCTGCAGATCGGGCGACACGTCGAGCCCAGGCTCCGGCCGTGACACCGACACGCGCGCGCTCATTCTGATGTCGAGCCCGTCATGGACGTCGCGAAAGGCGATCGCGGTGACATTGTTGCCGAAGAAATCGGCAAAATCCGTGCGCTCCGATGGGGTCGGCACAAACGAAAGCGAGGCCGCGATCACGCGCTGCACGCCGGCAATGGTCGGCGGCAATACACGCACCTGATGCCGGCTGCCACCGGCCGCGGCGTCATAATCGTAGCTGAGATGAAGCCTGATATCGTACAGCATGTTAACCGAAATACGCTTTAGCCAGGCTGCTATAGAGGTTGCCGATCTCAGTTGCGAGATCGTCCAGCACCTCCGCCGACATCTCCGATGGCTCCATGACGGCAATTGCCGTGTTGAGCTGCAGGATTTCCTTGGCCGCGACCGACATATGCCCCTCCGGCCCAACCGATGGCAACAGGCCGATCTCCGCCTTCAGCCGTTCGAGCTGGAACAGGATCGAGCGCGGGTTGAGTGGGTCGAGCGCCAAGAGGTCGATCACCGTGCGCCGTCCGGCCCGCACCGGATATTGCCGGCGGTGGGTCATGACGCTGTCGCCGATCTCCAGCATCATGTCGAGCGAGCCGTCCGGCGCACCGGACCTTGTCAGTCGGGCTAGCGTACGGGCGATCTGGATGCCGCGCTCGATCCGCCGGCCGATCTCGAGGAAACGCCAGCCGGTGAAACGGTACATATTCTCGTGCAACAGGCCAGAGAAACCGGCGAGCTTGCGCAGCATGACCGTCATCGCCCGTGTCGCGTCGTCACCCGGCGCCACCGTGGTGGCGAACTGATGAATGGTCTTCGACAGGTCCTTCAGCGCCAGCCAGCCATCGGGCGAAAAGCGGTCGCGGATCTGTCCGGCGCTGTAGACGGCGCTGTCCAGCGTGCCGATCAATCCGGGCGGAATGGCCGCTTCGAGATCGATGCCGAAGGGTTCGAGATAGTCCCTGATATCGGCGAGCAGCAGCATGTCAGGATCGGACGTCTCGGCCAGCCGCACATGATAGGCGCGCAGGATACGCACTGTATCTTCCGAACGCTCGATATAGCGGCCGAGCCAGGTCAGGTTTTCCGCCGCGCGGCTGGGCAGGCTGCCCGGCATGGTGCGGACGAAGCTGTCATGCTCCTGCGGCAGCAGCGTCTCGCGCTCGACCGACCGGTCGCTGACCACCCAGACGTCGGCCGCCTGGCCGCCGCGCTGCATGGCGATGGCCGTCGGGTCGAGCGACAGGCCGACACGGGCGAAACCGCCGGGCATTACCGTCCAGCCATCGGGCGTGCGCGCGAGATAAACGCGCAGGCTTGCCGGCCGTGGCTCCAGCCAGCCGCCGACATAGACCGGCGTCGTCGACAGCGTCACCGCTTCCTGGCCGACGAAACCGCTGCCATCGCTCTCGATGCGCGCGATCAGCGCGATGCGTTCCTCCGGCGTCAGTGCCGAACCGAGCCTGGTCTGGCCGTCATCCTCAAAGGCCAGCCGCGTCGACAGCGCCGGACCGATCACCATGCGATCGATATTGGCAAGCACATGGGCCCGTTCGGTTGCTTGCCCGCACCACCAGGTGGCCACGCTTGGCAACAGAAGCTCTTCGCCGCGCAATGCGCGCGAAATCTTCGGCAGGAAGGCGAGCAGCGCCCGGGTTTCCATCAAGCCCGACCCCAGCGCATTGACCGTAGACACGGTGCCGCGGCGGATCGCCTCGACCAGCCCCGGCGTGCCGATATGCGAGTCCGACCTCAGTTCCAGCGGATCGGCAAAGGCGGCATCGAGCCGCCGCCACAGCACGCTGATCGGCATCAGCCCGGAAACCGTGCGCACCATCAGCTTGCCGCCGGAGACGGTCAGATCCTCGCCCTCGAGCAGCATGATGCCGAGATAGCGGGCGATATAGGCGTGCTCATAATAGGTCTCGTTGAGCGGCCCCGGCGTCAGAATGGCGACGCGGCCGTCATTCTCCTTCGCCATGCCGATCAGAGCATCGCGAAAGCGACGGAAGAAACCGGCCAGGCGATGCACATGCATCTCGCCATAGATGTCGGACAAAGCCCGCGTCGTGGCGACGCGGTTTTCCAGCGCAAAGCCGGCGCCCGACGGCGCCTGCGTGCGGTCGCCTAGCACCCACCAGCTTCCATCCGGTCCACGGCCGAGCTCGAAGGCGCAAAAATGCAGGAAATGACCGCTGGCCGGCATGGTGCCGACGACGGGGCGCAAATATTCGGGGCTCGCCGCAATCAGGCCTGCCGGCAGGATTCCCTTCTCGATCAGCCGGTTCGGCCCGTAAATATCAGCGACTATCTCCTCGAAAAGCTCGGCGCGCTGGACGAGACCGGCGCTGATCCCGGCCCATTCCTTGTCTTCGATCAGCAGCGGGATATGCGCCAGTGGCCATTCGCGCTCGTTGGCGCCGGCCTTGTCGTAGACGCGATAATAAACGCCGGCGTCGCGCAGATACTGGTCGGCGCGGGCAAAGCGCTGGCCCAGCTTTTCGGGACCCAGCTCCTCCAGCGCCTCGATGAAGGGCGCCCAGGCCGGACGCGGATGGCCCGAAGCATCGACCATCTCGTCGACGACGCCGTCAATCGGCTGGTAGTGCTCCAGCAGACTGTGCCTCAGCGGCTTGCCGCGGACCTTTTTCTGATTCCCCTTTGCCATTGCTGATCAGAGTCTTGCTGGCCGCCTGAGGTCAAGGGTCATGGGGAAGTCTTCAGAGGCTTCTTCATTGCGCAGCACATAGGCCGACGGCGTATGGCCGCGCGGCTCGAAGCGGGCGAGACGCCTCGCCTCGGCCTCATTGCCGTTGACCGGGAACGTGTCGTAGCTGCGCCCACCTGGATGCGCGACATGGTAGACGCAGCCGCCCACCGCCCGCCCCGACCAACGGTCGTAAATGTCGAAGACCAAAGGCGTGTTGACCGGCAGCGCCGGATGCAGGCCCGACGAAGGCTGCCAGGCCTTGAAGCGCACACCGGCCACCGAGACCTCGCGATTGTCGGTGACCTTCATCGGCACGATTCGGCCATTGCAGACAATGGCATGACGTTCCGGGTTGAGGCCTTCGGTCCTGACCTGCAGCCGTTCGACCGAGGAATCGACGAAGCGCACGGTGCCGCCGATGGCCCCTTGCTCACCCATCACATGCCACGGCTCCAGCGCCTGCCGCAGTTCCAGCTTGATGCCGGCATGCTGGACTTCGCCGCAGAACGGAAAGCGGAACTCCAGCTGGGCATCGAACCATTCCGGCCGGAATTCGAAACCGTTGAGCTTGAGGTCGTCGAGCACGTCGAGGAAATCCGCCCAGACATAATGCGGCAGCATGAAACGGTCATGGAGCGAGGTGCCCCAGCGCACGAAGCGGCCATCAAGCGGGTTCTTCCACGCACGGGCGATGATGGCGCGCACCAGCAATTGCTGCGCCAGCGACATGCGCGCATTGGGCGGCATCTCGAAACCGCGGAACTCGACAAGCCCAAGCCGGCCGGTCGGGCCATCGGGCGAAAACAGCTTGTCGATGCAGATTTCCGAGCGGTGCGTATTGCCGGTGACGTCAGTCAACAGATTTCGGAACAGTCGGTCCACCAGCCAAGGCAGCGGTGCGTTGCCCTGGTCGGGATGCGGCACCTGCGCCATCGCGATCTCGAGTTCGTAAAGCGAGTCATGCCGCGCCTCGTCGAAGCGCGGCGCCTGGCTGGTCGGGCCGATGAACAGGCCGGAGAATAGATAAGACAGCGACGGGCGCCGCTGCCATTGTAGCACCAGGCTCTTCAACAAATCGGGCCGGCGCAGGAACGGGCTGTCATTGGGCGTTGCGCCGCCGACCACAACATGGTTGCCGCCGCCGGTACCGGTGTGGCGGCCATCGATCATGAACTTGTCGGCGCCAAGCCGTGTCTGCCGTGCTTCCTCGTAAATCGCCGTCGTCGTCGCCACGCAGTCCTGCCAGTTGGCAGCCGGATGGATGTTGACCTCGATGACGCCGGGATCGGGTGCCACCCTGATGACGTTGAGGCGCGGATCGTGCGGCGGTCCATAGCCTTCGATATGCACGGGAAGGCGGATCGCCTTGGCCGCGTTTTCTGCGGCTGCGACCAGTTCGAGATAATCTTCCAGCGCCTCGACCGGCGGCATGAACACGCAAAGCCGCCCGTCGCGCGGCTCGACCGAAAGTGCTGTACGCACCGCGCCGCCGATCTCGGTGATCTCCTGCTCCACCCGGTCTTGCTGGCCGGTCGTCGCAGTGAACGATACCGCCTGCTGGCGCCGCGCCATCTCGTCGGCGCCTTCCAGTTCGGCCGGAGCCGGTTCTGGCAGTATGGCTTCCCGCGCCGGCAGCGGTCCACGCGGCAGCGACGGATCGACCGGCACGACATAGGGGAACTGTGCCGGCGGCACATAGGGCAGCGTGCCCAGCGGCAGGCGGTAGCCGACCGGGGAATCGCCCGGCACCAGGAACAGCCGCCCGCGCCGGGTCTTCCATTTTTCCGAGCGCCAGCGCGGGTCCGAAGCCTGGCTGTTCCAGCGCTGCACCGGCAGCACGTAGCCGGACGGCCTGGTCAGCCCGCGCTCGAACACTTTCGCCATGCGGCTGCGCTCTTCGGGGTCTTCCAGTTTGGAGTTGGACGGATCGACATTGTCGGGCAGCTTACCTTCCTTCAGCAGCCATTCGGCCGGGTCCTCATAGGCCTCGCTGACCATCGCCTTGTCGATGCCGAGTTCGCCGGCGATTGCCGTCAGCAGGCTTTTCGCCTGCTGCGGCCCGACCTTCGCATCGCTCTTTTCGCGTGCGATCAGCGACGGATCGCTCCACACCGGCTGGCCGTCGGTGCGCCAATACAGCGAGAAGGTCCAACGCGGCAGGCTCTCGCCCGGATACCATTTGCCCTGGCCGTAATGGAGGAAACCGCCCGGCGCGAAGCGCTCGCGCAGTTTCCGGATCAACGCATCGGCCTTTTCGCGCTTGGTCGGGCCGACGGCGGCGGTGTTCCACTCGGCGGACTCGAAATCGTCGATCGACACAAAGGTCGGCTCGCCGCCCATTGTCAGCCTGACATCACCCGCTTGAAGTGCGGCGTCGACCTTGTTGCCCAGCGCATCCAGCGCCTGCCAACTCTCATCCGAAAACGGCTTGGTGATGCGCGGATGTTCGGCAATGCGGTCGACACGCATGTCGAAGCCGAACTCGACATTGGCAAAGCTCGCCATGCCGGAAATGGGCGCGGCGTTGCGGAAATGCGGCGTGGCCGCCAGCGGCACATGGCTTTCGCCGGTGAGCAGGCCGGACGTCGGATCGAAGCCGATCCAGCCGGCGCCCGGCAGATAGACCTCGCACCAGGCGTGCAGGTCGGTGAAGTCGACGGCGGTTCCGGCTGGGCCATCGAGCGCGACCAGATCGGGCTTCAGCTGGATCAGATAGCCTGAGACGAAACGCGCGGCGAGGCCGAGATTCCTGAGAATTTGCACCAGCAGCCAGCTCGAATCCCGGCACGATCCCTTTTTCGCGGCCAGCGTTTCCTCCGGCGAGAACACGCCGGTTTCCATCCGCACGATATAGGCGATCTCCCGCTGCAGCCGCGCATTGAGGTCGACGACGAAATTGACGGTGTTGGTGGCGCTACGGTCGATGGTTGCGAGGAAAGCCGACAGCAGCGGCCCCGCCGGCTCCGGCGTGCGGTAGATGGCGAGATCGTCCCTGATGTCTTCGGGGTACTCGAACGGGAAGGTCTCGGCCGATGGCTCGACGAAGAAATCGAACGGATTGTAGACCGTCATGTCGGCGACGAGATCGACCTCGATCTTCAATTCCGTCACTGGTTCCGGGAAGACGAAGCGGGCCAGGAAATTGCCGTAGGGGTCCTGCTGAAGATTGACGAAGTGGTTCGCCGGCCCGACCTTCAGCGAATGGCTGAGCACCTTGGTGCGGGAATGCGGTGCCGGCTGCAGCCTGATGACCTGGGGCCCGAGAACCACCGGCCGGTCATATTTGTAATGGGTCAGGTGGTAGACGGCTGCCAGTATTGCCATGGGGCCCCGGAGATCGGCGTTTCTTCAGCCGAACCCTGACACATCTATTGGCCATTCTCCAAGCAGAGATGTTGCGCTGCACCTAAATTAAGCAGCCGAAGCCGGCTACGCTGTGTCGAGATTCAGGTCAGGCCGAGTCGAAAATGGCTGATACCGAGAACCGGAGCAGAGCGTACTTTTGGCACGCGAGCACCGGAAGCGCAGGTATCGGCCATTTGCAGGCCGGCCTCACTTGAATTCGGCACAGCTTAGAAAAACGCCTGTATCCCCGTCTGCGCCCGTCCCAAAATCAGCGCATGCACGTCATGCGTGCCTTCATAGGTGTTGACCGTCTCCAGGTTCTGCGCGTGGCGCATGACGTGGTAGCCGATCTGGATGCCGTTGCCGCCATGCATGTCGCGGGCCTGGCGGGCGATGTCGAGCGCCTTGCCGCAATTGTTGCGCTTGACGATCGAGATCATCTCCGGTGCCATCTTGCCTTCATCCATCAGCCGCCCGACGCGCAGCGAGCCCTGCAAGCCGAGCGCAATCTCGGTCTGCATGTCGGCGAGCTTTTTCTGGAACAGCTGCGTGCCGGCGAGCGGCTTGCCGAACTGCTTGCGGTCGAGTCCATACTGCCGGGCCCGGTGCCAGCAATCCTCGGCGGCGCCCATCGCGCCCCAGGAAATGCCGTAGCGGGCCCGGTTGAGGCAGCCGAATGGGCCGCCGAGGCCCCTGGCGTTGGGCAGCAGCGCGTCTTCGCCGACTTCGACGCCTTCCATCACCACCTCGCCGGTGATCGAGGCCCTAAGGCTGAGCTTGCCGCCGATCTTCGGCGCCGACAGCCCCTTCATGCCCTTCTCCAGTACGAAACCGCGGATTTCGTCCTTGCCGTTGTCGCCCTTCAGCTTCGCCCAGACCACGAACACGTCGGCGATCGGCGCGTTGGATATCCACATTTTCGAGCCGGAAATCTTGTAGCCGTTCGCCGTCTTCTCGGCCCGCGTCTTCATGCCGCCCGGATCGGAACCGGCATCCGGCTCGGTCAGGCCGAAACAGCCGATCCATTCGCCCGAAGCCAGCTTCGGCAGGTATCTCTTGCGCTGTTCTTCCGAGCCATAGGCATGGATGGGGTACATCACCAGCGACGATTGCACCGACATCATCGAGCGGTAGCCGGAATCGACCCGCTCGACCTCGCGCGCCACCAACCCGTAGGTGACGTAATTGGCGCCGAGACCGCCATATTCCTCAGGGATGGTGATGCCGAGCAGGCCGGCCTCGCCCATCTCACGAAAAATGCCGGCGTCGGTCTTTTCCTCGAGATAGGCCTCCTCGATGCGCGGCGCGAGCTTGTCGGCGGCAAAGGCGGCCGCGCCATCGCGCACCATGCGCTCATCCTCGGAAAGCTGGTTCTCGATCAGGAAGGGGTCTTCCCAGACGAACGCGTTCTTGTCGGCGGCCATGGCTTCGCTCTCTCCCAAAATCTTGAAGTGCTCGGGCTTATCCACCTCCGCTTCGGAAAAATCAAACAAAATTGCATCACAGATCAATGAGGTTTAGTAATGGATCATGAACGTCCAACGCCGGCTTTTACCCAGCACCAGCGCCCTTGCCGCCTTCGAGGCCGTGGCCCGCCTTGGCTCCTTCACCGCTGCCGCCCAGGAACTCGATTTGACCCAAGGGGCCGTCAGCCGCCAGATAGCACTTCTGGAGGAACAGTTCGGCCGCCGGCTGTTCGAGCGCGACAGCCGCAATGTTCGGCTGTCCACGGCGGGCGAAATCTATGCCGAAGCCGTGCGGGCGGCACTCGGGCAATTGCGCGACGCCGCGCTCGGATTGATGAGCAATCGGCATAGCGGCATGCTGAACCTCGCCATACTGCCGACCTTCGGCACGCGCTGGCTGATGCCGCTGATCCCGGATTTCGTCGCAGAAAACCCTGACATCACCATCAACTTCGTCACCCGCATCGGCCGCTTCGACTTCGCCCGCGAACGCCTCGACGCCGCTATCCATCATGGCCAGCCGGACTGGCCGGACGCCGATTCCACATTGTTGATGCGCGAAACCGTGATGCCGGTGGTTTCGCCCGACTTCCTTGCCAGCCGCGATATCACCACGGCGGCCGACATCAGCCGCCTGCCGCTGCTGCACATGGCGACGCGCCCTGGCGCCTGGGGCGAATGGTTCGAGGAACAGGGCTTGAGCGCACCGATCGGACCCGGCATGCAGTTCGAGCAATTCGGCACCGTTGCCCAAGCCTGCATGGCGGGGCTTGGCGTCGCGCTCCTGCCGCAAGTTCTTATCGCCGGCGAATTGCAGCGCGGTCAGCTCGTGCAGGCGCCGGGACAGCCGATGCAAAGCCGCAGCGCCTACTACCTCGTCGTCCCGAACGACAAGCGCGGCCACCCGCCGGTCGCCAGCTTTCGCGACTGGCTGCTGGGCCAGGTTGAGAAGGAACCGGCCGTTCTGGCCTGGTAGCTACTTCCGCTTCATCGGCTCGGTTTCCGGCTGGAAGCGCAGCGTTTTTGCGACTTGCGTTCGGCAACTTTCGCATCGAGCTTGCTTTTGATCCGGGCGAAAGCCTGGTCTCCATCGACCGAACTGCCACTCGCCATGCCCTCGTCCCAAAGACGCCCCAACTCTTGGACACTCACTTTCTCGAAACTTGCCATATCGCGCGTATCTCCACACAAGGATGGTAGATAACGCTCTAGCGATTGCAAGGAACCATTCGAGGCTACTTCCGCTTCAAGGCATCGGCCAGTGCTGCGCCAAACGCGCCTTGCTGTGCCGGTCGTTCCGGCTGACGCTGCGGCATCGGCGAAGGTTGCGCCGGCTTTCCGCCGCCATTGTCGCGCGGCCCCTTCGGCGTCCCGCCCTCGCCGCCGTCCTTGCGCATGGACAGCGCGATGCGCTTGCGCTTGATGTCGACATCGACGACCCGCACCTTCACCACGTCGCCGGCCTTCACCACCTCATGCGCGTCCTTGATGAAACGATCAGCCAGTTGCGAGACATGCACCAGCCCGTCCTGATGCACGCCTATATCGACGAAGGCGCCGAAGGCCGCGACATTGGTGACGGTGCCTTCGAGAAGCATGCCGGGCTTCAGATCCTTGATATCGTCGATGCCATCGGCAAAGGTTGCGGTCTTGAAGCCGGGGCGCGGATCGCGGCCGGGCTTTTCCAGCTCGGCAATGATGTCGCGCACCGTCGGCAGGCCGAACCGTTCGTCAACGAAGACGCGCGGATCGAGCGCCTTGAGCGCGGCACTGTCTCCCATCAGCGAGCGCACATCGCGGCCGCAGGCAGCGACGATCTTCTTGGCCACGCCATAGGCTTCCGGATGGACCGACGAGGCGTCGAGCGGCTCGCTGCCATTGGCAATGCGGAGGAAGCCTGCGGACTGTTCGAACGCGCGCGGTCCAAGCCGCGCCACCTTGAGCAGTTCCTTGCGGCTGGCGAACGGCCCGGTCGCATCGCGATGCGCGACAATGGCATCGGCAAGCGACGCGCCTAGGCCTGACACGCGGGCCAAAAGCGGCGCCGAGGCGGTGTTGAGATCGACGCCGACAGCATTCACCGCGTCCTCCACCACCGCCTCCAGCGAGCGGCCAAGCCGGTACTGGTCGACGTCATGCTGGTACTGGCCGACGCCTATGGATTTCGGCTCGATCTTGACCAGTTCGGCGAGCGGGTCCTGCAGGCGCCTGGCGATCGACACCGCACCGCGCAGCGACACGTCGAGCCCGGGAAACTCAGCCGCCGCTGTCGCCGAGGCCGAATAGACCGAGGCGCCGGCCTCGCTGACGATCACCTTGAGCGGCTTTGGCCTACCATCCGAAGGCATGTCGGACAGCATGTCGGCGACCAGCTTTTCAGTCTCGCGGCTGCCGGTGCCGTTGCCGATCGAGATCAGCTCGACCTTATGCTGGCGGATGAGTGCTGCGAGCTGGGCCTGTGTGCCGCGCACATCGTTCCGCGGCGGAAATGGATAGACGGTCGTCGTCGCCAGCACCTTGCCGGTGCCATCTACCACCGCGACCTTGACGCCGGTGCGGATGCCGGGATCGAGCCCCATGGTCGGCCGCGAGCCGGCGGGTGCCGCCAGAAGCAAATCCTTGAGGTTGCGTGCAAAGACATGGATCGCCTCTTCCTCCGCCCGCTCGCGCAGGTCGCGCATCAAATCGAGCGTCAGGTGCAGCGAAAGCTTGATCCGCCAGGTCCAGCCGGCGACTTCCATCAGCCAGCGGTCGCCCGGCAGGCTGCCGCCGATGGCGTAGGCATTGGCGATCATCCGCTCGACCGGCTTCACCGGCGAGGCATCGTCGGCATCGACCTCGATGTCGAGCGACAACACCTCTTCGTTGCGGCCGCGCAGCATGGCCAGCGCGCGGTGGCTCGGAACATTTGCCCAACGCTCGACATGCTCGAAATAGTCGGAGAATTTCGCCCCGGCCTCCTGCTTACCGTCGACGACACGGGCACGCATGAAAGCGCGCTCCTTCATGTAGGTGCGAAGCTTGCCGACCAGATCGGCTTTTTCCGCGAACTGTTCCGACAGGATGTCGCGTGCGCCTTCCAGTGCGGCCTTGGCGTCGGTCAAATCCTCGGTCATATAAGCCAGCGCCGCCTCGGCGGGCACCAACGACCGGTTGGCCAAAATAGCCTCCGCCAATGGCCCCAGCCCGCGCTCCCGGGCGATCTCGGCCTTGGTGCGGCGCTTGGGCTTGTAGGGCAGGTAGATGTCTTCCAGTTCAGCCTTGGTGGCGGCAGCCACAATTTTGGCCTCAAGTTCCTCGGTCAGCTTGCCCTGCTCGCGGATCGAACCGAGAATGGTATCGCGGCGCGCATCGAGTTCGCGCAGATAGGCCAATCGCTCGGCAAGGTCGCGCAATTGGGTGTCGTCGAGCCCGCCGGTGACCTCCTTGCGGTAGCGCGCCACAAACGGCACCGTCGCGCCCTCATCGAGCAACCCTATAGCTGCTGATGCTTGCTCCGGCCGCGCCCCGATCTCTGCCGCGATGATGGATGCGATGCGTTTGCTGTCTGCTGCCATGCTGGTCCCTGTCGCAAAGAGCGGCGACCATAGGCGCTGATGTCCGTCACGCCAACCGCAGTGTTCTCAAGCGTCAAAGAGGTCCACAGGAAAGCGCCTTGCCTTGGCTCGTCCTCAGACCATCCCGCTCAGCGCCTCGAAAAAGGCAACGATCTCGCGTTCGAGCGGATAATCTTCAGGCACCGGCTGCGACCCCATTTTTGCAATCACCACTTCCGTCTTCGGATCGACGTAGAGCCATTGGCCATGGATGCCGATGCCGCAGAAAGCACCGTTTGCCGCACCCGTTTGGTACCACTTGTTGCGATAGCGGCCCTTCGGGAACAGATGCACCATCGTGCCGCGCTGCCAGGCCTCCGCGCTGCCGCCGGCAACGGTCGTATCGCGCACCCAGCCTTCCGGCACGATGCGCCGGCCATTGGCCGTGCCGCCCTGCCGCATCATCTCGCCGATACGCGCCAGGTCGCGCGGCGTCACCGAAATGCCGCCGGCGGTGCGCGCCGTACCTTCCATGTCGACGCCGATCGAAGCCTCGCTGACAGCACCCAGCGGCAGCCACAGTTTCTCGCGCATCAGGTCGGGGAAGCGCTGGCCGGAAGCTCGTTCGAGCAGCAGGCCGAGCAGATCGGAATTGGGCGAACGGTAGCGGAAGGTTTTGCCATGCGGTTCTTCGAGCCGCTGCAAGGTCAGAATGAATTCGCGCAAGCTTTCAGTGCCGCCGCCCGGATTCCACAGCGTCGCGCGGCGGTAACGGGCAAAGGCGCTTTCGGGATCGAGATAGGCCTCCTCGAAATCGAGGCTGACGCTCATGTCGAGCACATGCCGGCAGCTTGCATCGGCATAGGCCGAGCCGGCGGCTTCCGGAATGTAGGCCGTCACTGGCGCTTCCGGGTCGAACACGCCCTCGCCTTCCAATATGCCGGCGATGATGGCGGTGACCGATTTGCTGATCGAAAAGACGATGTGACGGGCGCCGAAATCCATAATGGGCGCAAACCAGTCGCCGATGACCTTGCCAGCCTTCAGCACCGTCAGCGCGTCGCTGCTCGAACGTGTGAGGAATTCGGCCACCGTTTCCGGGGCGCTGGCGATCGAAACCTTTTCGCCGAGCAGGCCGCTCAGGTCCCGCACCGGCGCTTCGACGCTTCCCGGCGTCGCCGCCACGGGAGCGGTCGGCACCAGTTCGCCAAGGTTCTGGAATGACCAGCGGTTGAAGGGGTTTTCGCGCCAGTTGGAGAGCAGCACCTCATTACGGGCAAAGCCGTAGCGGATCTCGAACGCAGTCTTGCCAGTCATGAACGTTTCCTCGGAGGGATGATTTGTTGTGGGTCAACCAAGCTTCTTGGCGATGGCGTGCACCGCCTTCAGCGTTGCCACCGAATAGGCGACATTGCTGAAATCCGGATAGCTTGAAAGCTTGACCACGACCATGCCGGTGTCCCAGTCGATATGGATCATCTGCCCGAACACGCCCCGGCACATCAGTGCGCGTGAGCGCGGGTTTTCGATCCAGAACTGGTTGCGGTAGCTGCCCTCCGGCAGGCTCGGATTGAAATCCGGCGCATGCCTGCCGTTGCGCGTCGCCTCGATCCAGTCGGCCGGCACGATGCCGCGGCCATTGTCGAGGATCAACTGGCCGAAGCGGGCGTAGTCTCGCAGCGTCGCGTTGAAGCCGCCATCGGCCAGCGCATAGCCGGCGCTGTCAACCGTGAAGCAGGCGCTCTCGTCGGCGCCGAGCTTTTGCCACAGCTCCTCGGACACCAACTGCGCCAGCCGTTTACCGGTGACCCGCTCCATGATGAAGGCAAGCACGTCGGTCTCGATCGAGCGGTACTCGAACGCGGCGCCATGCGGCCGCACCTTGTCCTTCAGCTGCAGGATCAACTCGAACAGATGCGGCGGCCATTGGAAATCCGGATCGCTGTCCGGCGGCACCGGCTTCCAGCCGGTGGCGACATCGACCTGGCCGATATCGGAATAGCGATCGGTGTATTCCTCGGAAAAGCGAACACCCGTCGTCATGTCAAGCACATGCTGCACGCTGGCGCCGTCCCAGCCGGTCGCGCCGAGCTCCTGCAGATAGGCGGTCACCGGTTTGGCCGGGTCGATCAAGCCGCGCCCAACCAGAATACCGAACACGGTGCCTGTTACCGACTTCGCCATCGACTGCGACAGATGCAGCGTGCGCTCGGCCATGCCGTTGAAATAGCGCTCATAGGCGACCTTGCCGTCTTTGAGCACCAGGAAGCCGTCCGTGTAGGTCTCGTCGAGCAGGCCAACGAGCGTCGTCGGACGGCCCTTGCTGTCTTCCACCGGCAGCGCGTCGAGATCGGTCTCTGCGCGCTCAAGACGATGGCGATGGCCATTGCCGCGCCAGACCTCGATGGTCGGCAGGAATTCGCGGATGTGTTGGAAGGCCCAGCGATTCCATGGCGGCCGGTCCCAGTCGAGCTTCGGCAGCACCATTTGAGGCGGCGAGCCCCGCATGATCGACGGCCGCGGATCGCTGTTGCGATAGGAGTCCATGAAAGCCATTCCGGAAAAGAAAAGACCCGGCGGCGGATGCCGCCGGGTCTGTCAGACTGCGGTTATTTCTGCAGTTCGGTCCAAATCTTGGTGTAGATGTCCTGGATCTCAGGCGCGCACATCTTCTGGAATTCGCCTTGTGCCTTCGCAGTCTCCGGAATGACGACTTCCGGCGCATCCTTCATGTCGGCCGGCATGTACTTGTCCGAGCCGGTAATGGCGTTTGCGTAGCGATGGAAGGCCGAGAGGCCGGCCGCGTTTTCCGGATCCATGATGAAGTTCTGGAACAGCTTGGCGTTCTCGACGTTCTTGGCTTCCTTGAGAACGACGACGTTATCGCTCCACAGGCCGTAGCCTTCCTTCGGATAATTGTAATGGATGGCCGGATTGGCCAACCGCTGGCGTAGCGCCGAGCCGTTCCAGTCGCTGGTCGCCTTGAAGTCGCCGGCGCCCATCTTTTCGATGGTGTTGTATTCCATGGCGATCCAGTTCGGCTTGGCCGCGACAAGCGTGTCGCGCACCTTCTTCAGCACCGTCTTGTCGTCGGTGCACTGCTGGCCGCCGACATATTTGATCGCCGCGAAGATAACGTCATTCATCTCCGGAACGACATTGGTCTTGCCCTTCAGCTCGTCCGGCGTGTTGAAGATGATGCCCCAGCTGTCGGCTGGTCCCTTGTAGGCATCGGTGTTGACGACGACGCCGACGGTGCCCAGCGCCCACGGCACGGAATATTTGCGGCCGGGGTCGAAGTCTGGATTGGCCCATTCCGGCGCCACGTTCTTGAAGTTCTCCATCTTGCCCGGATCGGTCTCCTGCACGAGGCCCTCCTTGATCCAGATCGGCACGTAGGTTTGCGACGGAACGGCTATGTCGAAGCCGGTGCCGCCCTGGCGTACCTTGGCGAGCGCCGTATCGTTGGAATCGTAATCGGTAATGGTCACCTTGACGTTGTATTTGGCTTCGAACTTTTTGATCACGTCGGGGCTGGTATAGTTGCCCCAATTGTAGATGTTCAGCTCGCCATCGGCGCTGGCCAGGCTCGTCGTTGCGAGCAGCGCCAACCCCATGGCGGCTGTCGTTGTTTTCCAGTTCATGGTTTTAGCTCCCATTTGTCGGTTCAGTCTCTTTTCCTGCTGACGAAGAAAAACAACGTGACGATCGCGACCGAAAGCAGCAGGAAGGCGGTCGATATCGCGTTGATCTCAGGCGTGATGCCGCGGCGGATCTGGCCGAGCATGTAGGTGGGCAGCGTATCCTGGCCGCCCGATTTGACAAACTCGGTGATGACGACGTCATCGAGCGAGATGACGAAGGCCAGCATCAGTCCGGCCAGTATGCCGGGCCACAAAAGCGGCAGCGTGATGCGGCGGAAGGTCTTCCAAGGCGTCGCGTACAGATCGGCGGCCGCGCGCTCCAGCGTCAGGTCCATGTTTTCCAGCCGCGCCCGGATCGGCAGATAGGCGAACGGGATGCAGAAAGCCGTGTGCGCGGCGATCAGATAGCCAATGCCGGAATAGCCGGTGAAGATCTTGATGCGCGAGAAGAAGATCAGCAGCGCCACGCCGGTGACGATCTCGGGCACCATCAGCGGCTGGTTGATCGCCGCATATTTGAAGGTGAGGCCCGGATAGGATGCGGTGCGCGTGGTGGCGAGCGCGGCCATGGTGGCAAAGATTGTCGACAGCACCGCAGCGACGGCGCCGATCCGGAACGAGCGTAGCGTCGCGTCGATAACTTGCACGTTCTGCCAAGCCGACTGAAACCAGCGCATCGAAAAGCCGCCCCATTCCGACGTCGAGTTCGCCGCGTTGAAGGCATAGGCGACCAGCACGATGATCGGCAGATAGAGCACGATAAAACAGGTCGCAGCGATCACCGTGAAGCCGGTCTGGTGCTTGATGGAAAAGTTCTTAGCCATGCCGCGCCCCCGACTTGCCGGCATTGCGCACATAGGCAAGCAAGGCAACCATGACGATGATCATCACCGTGATCGACAGCGCCGAGCCGAGCGGCCAGTTGCGGCCTTGGCCGAACTGCAATTCGATCAGGTTGGACAGCATCATGTTCTTGCCGCCGCCAAGCACGCTCGGCGTCACATAGGCGCCAAGGGCTGGAATGAAGACCAGGATGGAGCCGGCAATGACGCCGGGTTTGACCAGCGGGAAAATGATCTTCCGCAATACCTTGAAACGGGTCGCGTAGAGGTCGTAGCCCGCCTCGACGAGGCGAAAATCAAGCTTCTCCATGCTGGCATAGATCGGCAGCACCATCAGCGGCAGATAGACATATGCCATGCCGATCAGAATCGCCGTGTCGGTGAAGAGGATCTGCACCGGCGCTGAGACGATACCAAGCTTGAGCAGGATGGTGTTGATGATGCCTTCGTTGCGGATGATCTGCAGCACGGCGAAGGTGCGGATCAGCAGGTTGGTCCAGAACGGAATGGTGATCAGGAACAGCCAGAGATCCCTGGTCTTCTCGCTGCGTGTCGCCATGAAATAGGCGGTTGGAAACCCCAATGCCAAAGTTGCGATCGTCGTTATCACCGCCAACTTGATCGAGCGCCAGAATATGGTGACGTGCGCTGCCGCAAGCGAAAGCGTATCGTCGAAAATGTCGCGTTCCATGAACACCGACAGCCAGGCATCGGGCGAGAACTGCCACTTCACATCGCCATAGGGGCCAGGCGTCAGGAACGAGTAGATCAGCACGATCAGCAAGGGGCCGGTCGCGGCGAGGAAGATCACCAGCAAGGCTGGCGCTGACAGCAGCCAGCGGTCGCGCACATCGCGTCGCTGCGCTGCCTTGGCGACTTGTTCCGCGGTCGCCATGATCAGTCCTTCAGCACTTGCGCGGCGTCGTTGCCGATCGTGATGCCGATCTGGCCGCCCTGCACGAAGCCGTCACCGGCGCCGCGGCTGTTCTGACGCCGCACGATGAACGGCTCGCCACCGGCAAGGCGCAGATGGAAGTGCGTGTCGGTGCCGAGATAGACGATGTTTTCGACGGTGCCGGACAGCGAAGCGCTCGGGCTGGCCGTGCCCAACTGCGCATGCTCTGGACGCACGACGATGGTGACCTTGCCGCTGGGGCTGAAGCCTTCCGGCAGCGAGGCTGGGATTTCCACACCAGACGGCAGCTTCACCGTCGCCCGGCCACCAGTCGCGCTAACCACATCCGCCTTGAGGAAGTTCGACTCGCCGATGAAGTCGGCGACGAAACGCTCGGCCGGCCGGTCGTAGATGTCGCGCGGCGAGCCGACCTGCAGGATTTTGCCCGACGACATCACCGCGATGCGATCCGACATGGTCAGCGCTTCCTCCTGGTCGTGGGTGACGAAGATGAAGGTGATGCCCGTCTCGTGCTGCAGCCGCTTCAATTCGATCTGCATTTCCTTGCGCAGCTTGTAGTCGAGCGCCGAGAGCGGTTCGTCGAGCAGGAGCACCTTGGGCTGCGGCGCCAGCGCCCGGGCGAGCGCCACGCGCTGCTGCTGGCCGCCGGAGATCTGGCTGGTTCGGCGACCCGCCAGCGCCTCCATCTTCACCAGTTTCAGCATCTCGGCGACGCGCGCCTTGATCTCGGCCTTCGGCTTGCCCAGCATTTCCAGGCCAAAGCCGATATTGTCGGCGACCGTCATATGCGGGAACAGCGCGTAGGATTGGAAGACGGTGTTGACCGGCCGCTTGAAGGGCGGCAACGGCGCGATGTCCTGACCGTAGAGGAGGATTTCGCCGGCGGTTGGAAAGTCGAAGCCGGCAATCAGCCGCAGCAACGTGGTCTTGCCGCAGCCGGATGGTCCCAGCAGGGTGAAGAACTCATTCTCGCGGATGGATACCGAGACCGTATCGAGGGCAGCGACCTGCCCCTCACCCGATCCGAAAATTTTACTGACGTTTACGACTTCAATTGCATTCCGATCCGGTTTTTCCGGCACGATACGCCTCACTGTTGACCCCGCTCTTGCTGGCGGAGTTTTTCCCCTGTTCGATGTGACCACACGGCCGGTTGGTTGGCAAGTCCGGCATTGAATCACAGTTCAGTCGGTCATTTCGTCTTGCAAGCGGCAAGCTGTGCAAGCCGCATGCCATTGTCAGGCCTGGTAGGTGACCTTGCCACCGCAGACCGTCGTCACCGGCCGCAGCTTGTGTAGATCGGCCGGCGCCGTCTTCTCGATATCGGCCGACAAAACCACCAGATCCGCCATATAGCCGGGTTTCAGAACGCCTTTGCGATGCTCGGCGAATTCGGCATAGGCGCCCTCGACCGTGTAGGCGGCAATCGCTTCCTGCAGCGAGAAACTCTGGTCAGGATCGCCTTCTGCCCATGGTTTGCGCTGCACTGCCGCCTGAATGCTCAGGATCGGGTCGATCGCCGCCACCGGCCAGTCCGAGGCGAACACGACATGGGCGCCGGCGCTTTTCAGGGTGCGCCAGGCATAGCTCAGCGGCCAGCGGGCCGGCCCGATGCGTGACACCGTCGGCTCCAGCGGAAAATCCATGGCGCCGGGCGGATGCGACGGCTGCATCGAGGCGATGACGCCGAGTTCGGCAAAACGCGGCACGTCGGCTGCTGTGGTGACCTCGATGTGCTCAACCCTGTGCCGGCTGTCGCGCTTGCCATTGACCTTCTGCGCCGCCTCGTAACCGTCGAGCACTGCGCGCACCGCGCCGTCACCGATCGAGTGCACGGCGATCTGCAGCCCGCGTTTGTCGATAGCCACGGCGAGATCGATAAATTGCTGCGGCGTGAACAGCGGCTCGCCGACCCAGTCGGGACGATCCGCATAGGGTTCGACCATAACAGCGGTCCAGGAATCGAGCACGCCGTCATAGAACACCTTGACCATGCCCGATGACAGCCACTCACTGCGGTAGCGCTCGGCCATGACGGACGCCTTCTCGAGCATGTCGAGCGTCATGAAGTTCTTGTAGTGGAATGGGATCTTGACGCGGCAGGGCAATCCCTCCTCGGCCTCGATCTCGGAAAGCAGTTCGAGCTGGTAGAGATTGCCGTCCATGTTCTGGATCGAGGTGATGCCGTGGCGCGCGCACCAGGCAAGTCCGCGCCGCATTATGTCACGGTCGGCGGCCCGCTCGGCGGCCGACGGCATTGGGTCCGGCTCGCCGCCGGTCGACAGCCCCAGCCGCACCCGGCTTTCGCCGGCAAGGTCGAGCACCGGACCGAAGGCCTCGCCCTCGCGCAATTCGCCCGCGGCCAGGCCGTCGCCACCCATCACGATCTCGTTGCCCGGACCGAGCGTGCGTCCTTTCAGGATGCCGGCTATCTCCAACGCCTTGGTGTTGGCCCACATCGTATGGTGGTCGGGCGCTGCCATGCAGAAGGGGCGGTCGGGCAGGATGGCGTCGAGATGATGGCGTGTCACCCGCTCGTCGCCGAGCACGGTGTAGTCGACGCCCTGGCCCACAAGCATTTTCGCCTCGGGCCGCGTCGTGGCGTAGTCGCGGATGGCGCTTTGAAGCGCCTCGAAGCCATGGATACCGCCGAGTTGAAGATGCGCGAGCTCGGCCCCTCCCGAGAACAGATGCATGTGGGCTTCGATGAAACCGGGCAGGACCGAACCGCCCTTGGCGTCGATCACCTCTGTGGTCGTTCCCTTGAGTTTTTCGATGGCGGCGTGGTTGCCTATGGCGATGATGGCGCCGTCCTTGACGGCAATCGCCTCGGCGGCGGGATTGTCATCGTCCATGGTCCGCACGCGACCATTGATGACGATCAGATCAGCATTTTGACCCGCACCCGTGACAGACATCGCGACTCCGCGCTTTTGACGACTGGCTGAGACCGACAACCCTCTTGTCCGACAAGCTGCCACTCCGCCGGAGCGGCTTTATCGGACGAAAACTGATGCCAGTGCGCTGTTTCGAAATTCCCCTTGTGATCTCTCAAAACAGCGTGGATAAAAGAATGCGACTAATTATTCGCGTTTGTCAACGTGCCGAATTTCGAATGTATTGTGGACGACACACCACGCCAATGTTGAGACCGGGACCTGTGTTGAAACCGGCAGGGAACGAAGGCATCAATCCGTGAAGCGCAGTCTCAGCCGCGAAACCAGGATGGCGCTCGAACCGCGCAAGCAGCCGCGGCAGGAACGGTCGAGCAAGGTCGTCGACAGGATACTCGACGCTGCGCTGACCCTGACGCGGGAGCAAGGAACCAAGACGCCGACGACGCTCGCCATTGCCCGGCGCGCGGGCCTGTCGGTCGGTTCGGTCTACCAGTACTTTCCCAACAAGGAAGCCATTCTCCTCGACCTCGCCCGGCGCTGGCTGTCGTCGTTTCCCGAGGTGATCGCCAGGCGCATCGAGGTCACCCCACCCACCAACCGCGACGAGTTTCGGCAGGAGGTGCGCAAGCTGTTCATCGATACCTCCAGAATATATCTCGAAAACGCCACCCTGATGCCGGTGATCGAGGCGATATCCGGCAATGCCGACCTCAGGCCGATCCAGGACGAATATGACGAGCAGATCATCGCGCTTTACGCCGCGTGGCTGCAGCATGTGAACCCGGCCCTTGAAGACAAGATCGCCAGCCGACTCGGCGTGCTGATGATGGATGTCGGGCACGCCTGCCGGCTTGTGGGGTTGAAGCGGGATCGCAAGACATACGACCTCATCGAGGACGATGTGGAAAGAATGTGGCTCGCTCTGGTCACCCCCTATCTCAACCTTGACTGATTTCGCTATTTCGAGAGGAAATTCATGAAGACTGTCTATTCGCCGCTTCATGCCGGCCATGCCGGCCAGATGGAACTGGTCACGTCGGCAATCGTGCCGGGTTTCGAAAAGCCATCGCGGGCCGAGTTCATCAAGGCGCGGGTCGAGAGCGAGAAGCTGGGGCCGATCATCGGACCGGTCGAGCACGATCTCACAGCCGCCAAGCGCATCCACAAGGCCGACTATATCGACTTCCTGCCAACCGTCTGGCCAGCGTGGAAGGCCGCCGGCCTCAAGGGCACGGCGATGCCCTTCACCTGGCCGACGCGCGGCCTGCGCGACGACGTGCCACCCAAGCGCGTCGACGCCTTGCTCGGCTATTACTCCTTCGACGCCGGCGCCACCTTCGTCGAAGGCACATGGACCGCCATCAAATCGTCCTATGACGTGGCGCTGACGGCGGCGGCCTTGGTCAAGGGTGGCGAGCGGTCGGCCTTCGCGCTTTGCCGCCCGCCCGGCCATCACGCCGGTGCCGGGTTCATGGGCGGCTACTGCTACATCAACAATGCTGCGGTCGCCGCGCAGTGGTTCCTCGACCAGGGCCCAAAACGCGTCTCGATCCTCGACGTCGACTATCACCACGGCAATGGCACGCAGCAGATCTTCTATGAACGGGCCGACGTGCAGGTTCTCAACCTGCATGGCGATCCCATGGTCGAGTATCCGTTCTTCCTCGGCCATGCCGATGAACGCGGCGCCGGCGCCGGCGAAGGTTTCAACGTCAATTATCCCATGCCCTTCGGCACCAATTGGGACGCCTGGAACGCCTCGCTGGAGGATGCCTGCGTCAAGCTCGCCGCCTACGCCCCCGATATCGTCATCGTGTCGCTCGGCGTCGACACCTTCGAGAAGGACCCGATCAGCCAGTTCAAGCTGAAAAGCCCGGACTATCCGAAGATCGGCCGGCGCATCGCAAAGCTCGGCCTGCCGACGCTGTTCGTGATGGAAGGCGGCTATGCCGTCGAGGAGATCGGCATCAACGCCGTCGGCGTGCTGACCGGCTTCGAGGACAAGTAGGGGCAACGAGGGCGTCAGCAAGACGCCCTTCATTCGCGGCACGCTGGCGCGAGATGGAAGCCGCTAGTCGGCAATCCAACCCTGCCGCCGTTCAGAGTGCTTCAGTCGTTACCCGAACCTGCCGTTCGTCCGTGGCCTAGCAACGGCAGAGCCGGTCCTTGGAATTGGCCTGTCGCGCTGGAGCGTAATGCTTCTACGCAACAGGTTGATTGTTCTCGCGAAGCGTCTTGTTCACGCGATTCCTCCAGGGATAAATTGACTTTGCAAAAGCTGCTGGCAAAGTAGAACATATGCGGCTTTCCTGAACTCTTAGCCTCGAGGCAAGCGTGAATTCGACCAGCAAAGGTGATAAACTAGAAGACGCATTCCACCGCTACCTTGTCGACCAAAAAGATCGCGGGGAGCTAGTTTTTGGCGCGTATCCATCGCAAAACTGCAAAATTTATAAGAAGAAAGAATACTATTGTCGCGAACGCGAGGCATACGTTGAATTCGATGTCGTTTTGGAACTGTACCGAACTGGCAGCGATGTCCCACACCTATACGTCATATTCGAGTGCAAGAATCATGACGCCAGCGTCTCCGAAATATACGTCAACGATTTTTCATCGAAGATTGGCCGGATATTTCCGCATGCGTCGAAAGGGGTCATAGTAGTAACTTCGAGGCTGCAGTCTGGAGCAGAGATGGTCGCCAGAAATGGCGCGATGGGCATTGTAAAATTCGACGAGCATGGTTTGGAAATCGTTGCGGATCGCAAAAGTTCTTTTCTGGAACATGGCTTCGTGCGCGCCCAAATTTTCAGAAGCGATGATGTCGCTAAGTCTCTAAAGTTCTCCGGTTTCCATGACGGCAAATTTTTCGCAACCTTAGACGAGTTGCTGACAGATCTGGATCCAGAGGCAGCCGCTCTCTCTCGATACGATCTCGAAGCCGGGGGTCGATCGGTGCCCTTCTTATCGATAGAGCAAATCAAAGTGGCCGCAGAGAAAGCGCTCAAATCAATCGATTACACGTCCGATGCAGTAGACTTACCCAAGCTTTGCCAAATGCTATCTATCGATTTACAGTTTTCTGATCGTGAAATGATCGACGTTGACGGGACCCCGATCTTGGGGTCGGCAAACTTCAGGCGAAAAATGATTATGATAAACTCACACTCGCTCCAGACACGAGAGCGCTTTACGGTTGCACACGAGATTGGCCATTTCGTTTTGGACCATGAACGATATCTACGCTCTGAGACCATTGTCGAGCGAGACCTTTTCATTACGAATGAGAATTCTAACAGATTTAATTATGAAAGATTAGAGTATCAGGCAAACGCATTCTCGGCTGAACTGATATTACCCGATGAAATTTTTCTACAAAAAACAGCACAGACTCGCCGACAATTAGATATAAAAGATCGAGGGCACGGGTATATATTTGTCGACGACCAGCCATGCAATTTTCTTGTCTACAATGAATTACTTTCGCGCCTATCAACGTACTTTGCGGTTTCGAAGCAGGCAATCGAAGTGAAATTTAAGAAGTCGAAAATGCTGACCGATCAAAGAAGAAGGAATGAAATTCCACCGATAGCCAGCCTCATTAACGTCCTGACGTCATTTCAAAAGCATTGAGTTGTATCAACAAAAAATATGAAGGCGTGTCGCGAGGCGACAGAATTTAGGACAGCTGCCGTAGCGTCGCCATCCTGAAACCTGCCTATCCGCTTCACCAATGTCGGTCATTCCTCCATTTATTGCTTCGCGAGCTACGCTGGTGCGCCGGTGCCTGCCGTGCCCATCGGCGCGGCTGCCTTTCGCGACCGGCCGATGCGGTAGACAATCACCGCCGCAATCACGCCTGCCGCCAGGATGGCGAGCGCCAGCAACGGCCGGTACCAGAACCAGGCAATCGCGATCGTCACCGTGCCGACCAGGATCGCCAGAACGAAGGCGATGATGCCGGTGCCCATCCGCGCCATGCTGCCGAGGAAGGGTATGACGTCGAGGATCACCCCGATCGGGCTGAGGAACAGCGCAAAGCCTATGGTCAGCAACAGCAAGCCGGCGCCGCGCAGCAGCCAGGTGATCAGCGTGTTGGCGCTGACGGCGTCGGCGAACATCTTTTCGGCCGGGACGTTGCCGGTATCAACCATCAGCAGCGCATCGCCGGCTTGCGTCTGGTAGGGCTCGAAGCGGCTGCCGGCCTGGCGCGCGATGATACTGATCACGCCCAGCGGCGCCAGTTCGTAGCCGATTCGATAGTCACCCAAAGCGGGCGTCGTGTTGTCATTGCCGAGAAAAATCTTGCCATCGACGATGCTGAGCGGTTTCGTTCCGGTATAGGCAGCCTTTATCGCCGCCGACTGGTCGGCTGAGAGCGAATAGTCCTTGTCACCCTCGATGCGGTCCAGCACTGGCGTATCGAGATCGAAGGCGACAAGCTTGCCCTCAGGAATCTGGAAGGTCCGGCCGTGGATTTCCATCGGCGGATTCTGGTGGCCGTCCGGCTTCTTGAAGTCCGACGAGTCGATCTGGCTGTCGTCCCACACCTTGGAATAGCTGTAGGTGGTCACCGTCTCTTCGCCACCGCCGAGCTTCTTGGTCGTCTCCGACTTGGACTCTTCCTTCCACTGATACATCTCGACACTGCGCGACAGCCGCAGCCCTTGCGCCGCAATGCCGAAATCCGGATCCGCCAGGCCGCTGTCCGCCGTCACCAGTCCGCTGACATGAACCAGCTTGCCGTCATTGGCGGTATCGACGCTGTCGGCGCCGACCGAAACCACCGCTCCAGAACCTTCGGCCAGCGAGCGCGCCGTCTGCACGGCGCGGCCTTCGTTCCAGAACAGCCCGATCACCATCAGCACGATCAGGATAAGGCCGAAGATGACCCCGCCGACCGCGCGCTTGATCCGCCCGAACCACGAGACGGATGTGACTTCCCGAAATGAATCGCTCATCGTTTCCCCCGAAACAAAGTTGCCCAAGATTACAACGCGGCCGGCGGCTGCGCGTTTAGCCCGTCAATCGGCGTGGATCTGCGCGCCGCAATCCCTTTCGCCGGCGCAGGCGTGCACCGCGCGCGTCGTGCCGCCATCGCCAACCCGCCACGGTGAAGCGGACAGTGGCGCTTGCCTCTTATTGCCCAGAAGATCAAGCGCCCGCATAGCGGTCTGCTCCTCCGCCTCGTCACGCTTGACGATCTCGACGTCCTTGAAACCGATAGCGGCAAGCTGCGGCATCACCACATCAGGGTCGCCCGCCACCACGATCAGCGACGGATCGAGCGACGCCAGGGCCAGCGCCTGTTTCTGAACCGCATCGAGCGTCAGCTTTGTGCGCGCCGCCATGCGGGTTTGCTGGTCCTCCAGCGTCGATCCGCTGCCGACCGCGCCAATCAGCGAGGAGAACAGACCAGCCGACGTCTCGGCCGATCCAGCCAGCGCCCGGCGATAGACAGTCACCGTGCGGTCGACTTCGTCCTGCGCCACCGGCAAGGTGGTCAGGCTGGCAAATCCTTTCAGGATTTCGGTAATCGCCGGCCCGGTGTTGGCGCGCTCGACGGTGGTTGCCACGACCAATCCCGAGCCGGCCTTCATCGGGCTCATCAGATAGCTCGACACGCCATAGGAGTAGCCCTTCTCCTCGCGGATCACCGAATTCAGCCGGCTGGAGAAATCGGCGCCAAGCAGGTTGGAGACCGCGGTCGATTCAGCGCGCTCGCTCTCGTCGGCGCCGGGCGCCGGCCGCGCCACGAACAGCGCCGACTGGCTGGCGCCGGGTTCGGGCACCAGCAGCACTTTCTGTCCCCCGTTGAAATGCGCCGCCGGCGACGGCTCGACGGCATAGCCGGCGGTGTCGCTTGTCCACGCGCCAAATGCTTTTTCAAGGCTGGCGGCGACGCTCGCGACCGGCATCGGGCCGACGCTGTAGAAAATCACCGCCTTCGGCGTGAACTCCGCCTTGAACGCGTCCCTCGCCCCGTCGAGCGAGATCGAGGCCAGCGCCTTTGCCGACCAGTCCACCGCTGCCTTGCCCGGCACCTGCGGGATCAGCGTCGCCTTTGCCACGCGGCCGGCAACGCCGGGCAGATCCGCCTCGCGGCCGTTCAGCCAATCGACCGTCTGCGCCATCAGCACCGTCCATTCGGTCCTGTCGAAACGAGGCTTCAGCACCGCGTCGGCGAGCAGGCCAATACCCTGGTCGAGCTTTTCCGGCGGCACGCCAAGCGTCATCATCGTGGTCAGCGTTCCGGCCTGGTGGCCGACGCCGGCGCCGATGTCGCTGGCCGCCTTGGCGAAGTCAGCCGAGCCGCGATCGGCGGCCCCGCGTGTCGCCATGCTTGCTGCAAGCTCCAGCAACCCCTCCTTGCCTTCCGGCACGCTGTTCCAGCCGCCGGCGGCGCTGGCCGCGACATAGACCATCGGCGCTTCCGGCATTGTGTAGTGGACGAGTTTGATGCCATTCGAGAGCGTCGCCGTTTCCATGGCGGGCAGTGTTGCCGAAGGCGCTTGCCCGGCCGCATGCTTCGGAATGTCGATCGCCGCCCGCTCCGGTGCGGTGAACGGCTGCGGTGTGCCGGACGAGCCGATCAGTGCATCGGGATAGCCGCCGCGGGGGCCGGGCTTCAGCATCAGTACGCTGGCATCTTCCGGTTTCAACAGCCGCTTCATCGTTGCCTCGACATCCGCCACGCTGGCGTCCTTCACCCGCGGGTCGTCGACCAGCGCGCTCTGCGCATCGCCGAGCACGTCGGCATTGTAGGAGACGACGCCGGCGCGATCGTTCAGTGCTTCACTGCCGAGCCGCGCTGCCTGCAAGATGCCCGTGCGCGCACGCTCGACATCGACCGGATCGAGCGGGGTCTTCAGGAAATCCGCAAACGCCGTTTTCATCGCGCTTTCCAGCGCTTCCGGCGCCACACCTTCGGCGGCACCCGCCTCGAAGGTAAAGCGGCCACCGAGCAGACCGCCGGTCCAGCTCGCGCTGGCATAGGTGGCAATGCCCAACTGCGAAACCAGCCGGTTGCGCAAAAACCCATATTCGCCGTTGCCGAGCAGTTCGGCGGCAATGCTGAGCGCACCATTGTCGGGCGACTGCGCCACCGGGCCACTGAAGCCGACCACGACGATGGGGCTTGGTACACGATCCTCGAGCACCAGCTTGAGCCGGGCCTGCGTCGGTGCCGGCACGGCGGGCCGCGCCACATCGGCGCCGCGCGCCACGCGGCCGAACGTGTCGGCAATCAGCGCCTTGGTGTCGTCGATCTCCAAGTCGCCGACCAGCACCAGCACCGCATTGTTGGGCAGATAGTAGCTGTTGAAGAAACCCCTGACATCGTCGAGCGTCGCCGCATCAAGATCGGCGACCGAGCCGATGACCATGCGGCTATAGGGATGCGGCTTCGGGAACAGCCCGGACCAGAAAGCTTCCCAGCCGGATGCGCCGGCCTTGTCGAGCACGTTCTGGCGCATCTCGTTCTTGACCACCGAGCGCTGCAGATCGAGCTTGGCCTGAGTCACCGAACGGCCGAGATTGGCCATGCGGTCGGCCTCCAGCGACAGGATCATCGGCAGTGACGACGACAGCCCGTCGACGTAATAAACGGTGCCGTCTTCGGTGGTCCAGGCATTGATCTCGTTGCCGAGCGCGGCGTGCGCGCCGAACACGTTCGGCCAGGCCGGCGTGCCGGAAAACATCAGATGTTCGAACAGATGCGCAAAGCCCGAGCGTCCCGCGGGTTCATTCATCGACCCGACGCGGTAGCGCAGGTTCATCACCACCTTCGGCACGCGATGGTCGGGCACCAGCACCACCTGCAGCCCGTTGTCGAGCGCATAGGTAACGGTCGGCTCAGCCTTGGCGGGCGCTGCCATGCCGGCAAGAACGGCAAGCACCACCGTGAACGCCAGGAAAACCTGCTTCATCATGACCCCCGATGCTGATGGCCGCGAGCAAGCGCCGCCAAATCCGCCGTATGACCGAAGGGATGCCCACCCCTGCCGGCTGCCGAGACCCTATCGGAATCGATCGGCCCTCGATACGGCAGTATCGCAACACCCTCTGGCTTTTTCGTGTCGGCGTTTCAGGCCTTTTGCGGCGGAAAGGCCGCGAAAGCCGCCCCTGAGTCGCTTGAGTCCAATAATATTGATTTTGTCAAATCGCGTTTGATGTCGGATTCATCTGCGGGTAGATTAGACCCGAATCAGCCGGTCCTTGGGGGGCGCGGCGACCACCCAAAGTCTCAAGTTCCGGCCAATGACCGGCACCAGACGCGGACGGCTTCGCGTTCCCTGAATGGATTCGGCGATCAGCGCGACCGCCGCGCCGTGTGAGTGCTTCGTAAACGTGATGCGTCTTCAAGTTCGGCCGCTGCCAACCCCAGCGTCCGGGCTCAAGAAAAGACTCCGGCCATGACATACAACCAAAGCATCCAATGAGCAGTTCCGCCGCGCTTCTCCAATCCGATACGTTAGGCTCGCGCCTCGAATCGCGCGGCGATCTCACCTCCTTTTTCATGCAGCTTGCCGCCGAGATCGGCGCCGACAGCTACATGCTCGTCGCCATCGTCCACGACCAGGACCGCAACGACGCCCGCATCGTCTCATCCAACTGGATCTTCGACGCCATTGAACTGATCGGCAAGCGGCTGATCGCCGGCCTTGCCCAGGGACCGCTGACCGTTGCACCTGGCATCCGCCCGAGGCCGCTGGTCGCCGCCGCGGCGCCCGACGCCGGCGGACTGCTCACAGGCGAAGAGGCGCGCCTGCTCGACGTGCTTGGCCATGCCGAAGTCTATTCGTTGCGGCTCAATGTCGGTCGCCAGCGGCTGTTTGCGCTTTTCTCGGCGGCCGAGGCCGGCAGTATCGACCAGCCGGCGCTGATGAAGGCTCAGTTGAAGTGCTGTTACGCGCTGTCCGCCATCCCGCAATTGATCGCCGCCGCCGCCATGCAGGACCCGCTGTCCGACCGCGAGCGCGAATGCCTGTTCTGGGTGTCTGAAGGCAAAACCACCGATGAGGTCGCAGTGATCCTCGGGGTCTCGTCCAACACCGTCAACAGCTACATCACCCACGCCATCCAGAAATTCGCGGCGTCGAACCGCGCGATGGCCATCGCCACGGCGATCAGGAGCGGCATCATTTGAAACATGCTGACATCAAGGCGGCGGCCGAAGCCCTTTTCAACGAGCAGCGCAATCCGTTCGGCGCCTTCTCCATCGGTTCCGAGACGCACCATGCCGTTACCATCCCGGACGCGGTGCGCCGCTGCCGCTGGATCGCAGTCGACATCAACGCGTCGGCGTTTGGCCTCTACTTCGTCAGCCCCTCGCCGGAACGGGCGCGCCTGGTGCCGAGCTTCGATTCCGACTATCCCGCCACCGCGGTGACAACCAAGTTCATCGCCGGCGCCAATGGCGAGGAGATGGTTCGCCACAGCGGCGCCTCGACAGCGCCGCGCTGGTGGGCGGACGACGGCATCGCCGGCTCGGACGCCGTCTTCAAGAACCTCGCCTGGGCGGAGCGGACGGCGCCGCTGGCGCCAGGCACCAACGGCATTGCCTTTCCCGTCCATGCCGATCGCGGCCATTGCGGGCTGGTGGTGTTCCTCGGCTCGACGATCGCTCTGCCGGAGGACACGCTCTACGAAATCCACGCCCGCTGTTTTTCGCTGTTCGCCGCCGTCGCCCGCATTCGTCCGAACGATGCCGGCCGGATGCGGTCGATCTCCAAGCGTGAACTGGAGTGCCTGAAGCTGACCGCCAACGGCAACACCAGCGAAGAGATCGCCAGGCTGCTGAAGCTGTCGGTCCACACCGCCAACCAGTATCTCACCCAGTCGACGCAGAAGCTCAACGCGGTCAACCGCAACCAGGCGGTGGCCAAGGCGCTGCGCCTGGGTCTGATCGAGTGATCAAAGCCGCGTCCGGCGATTGGGATAAGACAAAAGATCAGCGATAGGCGAGCGGCTCGGTCCGGCGAATGCGCGCCTCTTCGATGACCGTCTCCAGCAAGGCGGTGTTGTGCTCGGGGTCTTCGCCGGGCTTCTCGAACGAAACATAGTTGACCGCGACCGAAGACCTCTCCTCGCTCAGCGTCAGCTGGAAATAGACGGTGACGCCCGGCGGCCGAAGCTCGAGATCGAGCACGACGCGCGGGCTGCCGCTCCAGTCGACATGTGCCTCTCCGCCATGGCCGAGCCTGAGCGTGCCCGGCAGGAAGAACAGCTCCACCGCCGAATCCACCAGATCCGACAGGCAAGCGAAATGCTCGAGCCGGATGAAGGCGATGTAGTCGGCGACATCGATCAGCCGCAACTCGTCGACCACCTGCTCGATGGCCTTGGCGACGATGAGTTCGCGGGATTTTGCGTGCGGTTGGCGGTTCATGAAATTTGTCTCCGCTCAGCCTTTTTGGAGTAGACGATCCGCACCAGTTCGGCGACGGCCTGGTAGAATTGCGACGGGATCACGCTATCAACCGAAACTTGCTTGTACATGGAGCGGGCGAGCGCCACGTCCTCGAAGATCGGGATGTTGTGCTCCTTGGCAATCTCGCGAATCTTGAGCGCCACAAGGTCCTGGCCCTTGGCCAGCACCATGGGTGCTGAATCCTCGTCGCGGACATATCTGAGCGCGATGGAAAAGTGCGTCGGATTGGCGATGATCAGCGTCGCGCGCGGCACCGCCGTCATCATCCGCTTGCGCGCCCGGTCACGCGCCAGCGAGCGCAGCCGCGACTTGATGATCGGGTCGCCCTCGGACTGTTTGAACTCGTCCTTGACCTCCTGCTTGGTCATCCGCAGATCCTGCTTCCAATGGAAGCGCGACCAGACGACGTCGACCGCCGCGATCAGCCCCATGACGAAGACGATCGCCACCAATATGTCGACGGTGATGCTTTTGATGACGAGGCCGAAAGCGACGGGGTTGGTGATCATGCCGGCCAGGAGCTGGCGGTAGTCCTGCGACAGCGTGAAGTAGAGCACGATACTGGCGAAGCCGAGCTTGCCCAGCGATTTCAGGAATTCTACCCAGCCCTGAATACCGAACATCCTGGTCCAGCCCTTAGCTATCGAGATGCGCGACAGTTGCGGCCGGATCCGCTCGCCGACGACTTGCGGCATGTTCTGCAGCACCGAGGCGCCGATGCCGGCCACCACCAGCAGCACCAGCAGGCTGACGACGGCGTTGCCTATTTCCATCATCACGGTCTTGTAGAGCGCGATGACGTCGGTCTCGGTGTCCATCGGCCACGCCTCGGGCTTTTCCAGGAACATCGACAGGAACATGCCGAGATCAACGACCGCGTCCTTGGCGTAGAAGACGGTGAACACCAGTATGGCGATGAAGGACGCCAGAAGTGCGGCCTCTCGCGAATGGGGCAGCTTGCCCTGTTCGACGGTGTCGCGGATCTTCTTTTCGGTCGCGTCTTCGGTTTTGGAGTCTTTGTCCGCCGCTTCAGCCATTCAGCGCTCGGCGTTAAGCCGCTTCGCTCTGCTGCGATGAGGGCAGTTCGAAAGCCCCCTCGCGCGAAAGCCGGATTGTCGCCACCGCGATGTTCTTGCGCGCCGTCATGATGTCGGCAAGCTGAATGCCTTCCGAGCCCTGTCCGAGCTCGGACTCGATCATGCGCCGCGACCGTGCGCCGATCGCCGAGAGCGCCGATTCCGTCAATGCGGGTGGTGCACCGCGCAGCGCCAGCGTAATCAGTTCGGTCGACAGCCCGTCGAACAGAAGCACCCGCGCCTTCTGCGTCAAAAGCGGCAGATCGTCGAAGGCAAACAACCTGGAGCGGACACCGCCGAGGTCCGGCGTGCCGGCCTCTTCCAGATCCTGCATGACCTCTTCCAACTGAGGCTTGTCCATCTCGTTGAGCATACTGGCGACGCGCGCCTGTCCCGCCGAGATGTCCTTGGTCGCTGTCTGCGCCAGCACGCTGGCGCGCAGCTGGTTCTCGATGATCCTGGTCGCCGCGTCCGGAATGGTCGCCATCGTCACCATGCGCTTGATGATCTGGCTGCGCATCGGCTTTTCCATCGTCAGCAGAATGTTGGCGGCGGCCTGCGGCGCAAGCTTCGACAGCACCATGGCCGCGGTCTGGGGATGCTCGGCGGCAAGGAACGTGCCCAGACGCGTCGGCTCGAGCTTTTCCAGCTCCGGCCAGATCGGCGGTGGTCCTTCCGGCGCAACCTCGAAGCGCTTGTCGCCCATGATGGCGCTCATCTCTTCGGGCGACAGCGATTCATTGAGGATCGTGTCCATCCGGTCGGCGGAATCGAGCAGGCCCGCACCTTCGGTGAACTCGGCCTCGAATTCGGCAACGATGCGTTCGAGGTCGCTTTGCGGAATGGTGCGCAGCAGCCGCGCCCCTTCGATCAGTGCCTTCAGTTCTTCTTGCTTGAAGAATTTCAGCAGCCGGCTGGCCGAAGGCTTGCCCATCGCCACCAGGATGGCGGCGGCCTTTTGCGGGCGCGTGAGCGTCACCGGCGTCGTCATGGCATAAGCTCCGATCGCTGCTGAGACCGCATGTCGTCTAATCCTCAGGCGCTCTTGGCGGCAGCGATGATTTCGGTCAACCTGATGCCAAAGCGCGACGGATCGCTTTCCAGCACGGTGATTTCGCCGCGCGCGATCTTGCGGCCGTTGACCACGACATCGACCGGTTCGCCGATGCGCCGGTTGAGCGCCACCGTCGAGCCCTTCTGCAGCGCCATCAGGTCCGACACCGACATTTCCGTGCTGCCGAGGATGATCTGCACATCGACGGGGATGCTCATGATGATGTTCGAATTGGCGCCGGACGTGGCAGCCCGCAAGGCGGCGTCGGGGCGCTTTTCCTCCTCCTGGAGGACACCGCGCAATTCCTCGATGGCGCGGTCGAGCTGTTCGTCCGGCTGGTCGATATTGGCTTCCACCTTGGTCTTGGCCATCACTCGTCTCCAGATGCTTGGGCTTGCCCGGCGTCAGCCCGGCATGAGCCCATCGATAAAATCCTGACCGGCATCGTAAGGATGCCTGATCCGGACGGTGTAGTTCTGCCCGAGTTTACCGAACTCGCAGACAAACAGCGTCTTGTCGCGCGCGCTCAGCTTGGCTTGGGACTGCGCCGTCTCCTCGAGCTCGATGATCTGGCCCGGCTCGAAGCCGGCGAGGTCGCCGAGCGTCAGGCGGGCCAGCGGCATGGTCGCTTCGAGCGTCACCGTCGAGCGCATCACTTCTTCGGAAAAACGTGCCCGCCAGTCGGAGGTCGTGCCTTCGCTGTCGTGGACATCGGCGATACCGCGTGTGGCCAGCAGGATGCGCTGCGGGATCATCACCGTGACCGTTCCGCTGTCGGTCGGCGTCGAGATGCCGAAGACGATGCGCACCGCCGCGCCATCGCGCAGCACGCGACGCTTGGCTTCGCTGCCCGAAAGCGCCCGCGGCACCGGCAGCCGCAGCTCGAGCGAGCGCCGGCCTGATCCGTTCAACGCCTGCGCAACTTCCTGGAAGACCGTGGTCGCGACATCGGTCTCGATCTGCGACAGAGCGCGCTCGATCGGCGAAACCGGCTGATCCGGATCGCCGCCGAACAGCGCGCACACCATCACGGCGATGGCCGGCGCATCAGCCACCAGCGTCATCGCATCCGAAGACGTCGGCGATGCTATGATGGCCATGGCAAAGGCATCGCCGGCATTCGTGCGGGCATCGGGAACACGGCTGATCTCGACCGCGCGCAGGTCGACGGTGACCGGTGCGCCGAGCTCGCCGGCTAGGCTGTTCTGCAGCAGCGGCAGCGCGCGCTCCCCCATCGAGCGCCCGGTGCCGATGACATGAGCGGCCTCACCGCTGTCACCGACCAGACGCTCGATGATCAGCGAGCGGGCTTGCGAGGGGCTGCCAGGACTTGTCATGACGGCGTGCGGTCCTGTCTGTCGTCATGCATGGCTCAAGCCGCTTTCTTCTCGGCGGAAGCTGTGTTCATCGTGCTTTGCTCGACGGCATCGATCGTCGGCCGCTCATAGGACGAGATGGTCTTGCGACCGAACTCGATGGCCACCTGCGGCAGAGCGCCGTTCATGTAGGCAAGCAGCGTCTGCTTGACGATGATATAGAGGCGATTCTTCTTCTCGCGCACCGTCTTGATCTTGGTGGCAACCGGTCCGACCACCGCATAAGACAGGAAGATGCCGAGGAAGGTTCCGACAAGGGCGGCGCCGATCAGGCCGCCGAGGATTTCGGGCGACTGGTCGAGCGCGCCCATCGCCTTGACCACGCCGAGCACGGCGGCGACGATGCCGAGCGCCGGCAGACCATCGCCCACCGCCACCAGCGCGTGGTAAGCCTTCATCTTGTCGGACTTGATGGTCTGGATTTCCTCGTCCATCAGCGCCTCGATCTCATGCGAGCGGGCATTGCCGATGATGATGATGCGGCAGTAGTCGCAGATGAAATTCGTCAGATCGTGATTCTTGAGCACGGTCGGGAATGCCTGGAAGATCGCCGATTCCTCCGGATTGTCGATATGTGCCTCGACCTCGCTGCGCGACTTCGAGCGCAGTTCGCGCATCAGGCTGTGCAGCACGCCCAGCGTCTCCAGATAGTCGCGCTCCTTCGGCACCGCCTGCTTGAACGCTTCGAGGATACCCCTGCCGGTGTCCTTGACCGTCTTCATCGGGTTGGCGACGAGAAAGGTTCCAAGTGCGGCGCCACAGATGACCACCGCTTCCCAAGGCTGCATCAGCACATGCAGATGGCCGCCCATCGCCATGAAGCCGCCGAGAACACAGCCGAGCGTCACCACAAGTCCGATCAGAATGCCCACGCCAGATCCTTCCGCATCACGTCAGGCCTAACCGATAGCCCCCGTGCCTTGTGTGAGGCTTGAATCATGCAAGGTGAAGCGATTCAGCCTCGCGCAAGCAAGTCCGCATAGTCTTGCTTTTGAAGCTGCGACCGGAGGCATGTCGTGTTGAGCACTTTTACCAGCTACCAGCTCATCGCCAGGGACATCCCCAAGGCGATCGACCGCATCGAGGCGGAGCCGATCACCAAGCGCGACACCGACTACTATCTCGCCAACATCGGCAGCGTGAAATCGATCGACGATTTCGTCAAGAACGACCGGCTGTTCAAATATGCCATGAAAGCCTTCGGTCTCGGCGACATGGCTTACGCCAAGGCCTTCATGGTCAAAGCGCTGAAGGAAGGGGTGTCGGATTCCGACAGCTTCGCCAACAAACTGAGCGACAAGCGTTATGCCGAGTTCGTGTCGGCCTTCAATTTCGCCGCACTTGGCGCTAATGCCACGAGCTACAATTCGGCACAGCAGGGCGTGACCAACAATTACGGCCTCCAGGTCTCGGTCGGCCCTTCGCAGAACGGCTTCACCTACTACAAGGGCGAAACCTCGTACTACCTGAGCAACATCTCCAACGTAAAATCGATCGACGACCTGATGGGCAACGATCGCCTGCTCACCTATGCGATGGCCGCGTTCGGCCTGGACGCCGACGCCGAGCCGGCTGCGACCGTGCGGGCCATGCTGGAAGGCGGCGTCACCGACCCGAACAGCCCCGCGAACACGTCGACAAACAAGGGCTATGCGGCTTTCGTCGCGGCTTTCGACTTTGCCCAATATGGCGACCAGGCTACGGCGCGCGACGCCGTCCAGCAGGCGGTGCCGAAGGCTGTGATCGGCGGAACCGGACTGTTGCTCGTCAAGCCGACCGCGCAATACATCAAGGGCGAGGCCGACTACTACGCAGCCAACATCTCCAAGGTGAAGTCCATCGAAGACCTGCTGAAGGACAAGCGCCTGCTGACCTTCGCCATGGCTGCCTATGGGCTTGATGCATCGACCCAGACGACGAAGCAGATCCGCACCATGGTCAATGGCGGCGTCACCGATCCGTTGAGTCCCGCCAACCTGTTGACCGACAAGAGCTACGCCAACTTCGTCAGCGCCTTTGATTTTGCCCAGTATGGCGATCAGACGACCACGCACGACGCGGTGCTGAAGACCACGCCGAAGCTCTACACGACCGAGTCCAGTCTTGGCCTCATCAAGCCGAATGCGGACGCCGTCCAGGCCGAGACCAGCTACTACCTCGCCAACATCACCAAGGTGAAATCGGTCGACGACCTGATGGCCGACAGCCGCCTTTATAACTATGCTCTGTCCGCAAGCGGGCTCGATCCGGCGACCACCAACAAGGATCTCGTCCGTGATGTCCTTGAGGGCGGTGTCCGTGAGCCCGCCAGTGTCGCCAACAAGCTCTCCAACAAGGCCTATGCCAGGCTCGCCACCTCGTTGAATTTCGAGGCCTACGGCGAAGCGGCAACGACCCGCAGCCCGTCGCAGCAGCCGGTGGTCGACAAATACATGCGCCAGACCCTGGAAGAAGACGCCGGCAAGACCAATGAGGGCGTGCGGTTGGCGCTCTATTTCGAGCGCAAGGCCTCGACCATCACCAACTGGTACGACGTGCTGGCCGACACGGCCCTGACCAGCGTGGTACGCACCGCCATCGGCCTGCCCGATTCCTTCGCTGCCGCAGATATCGACAAGCAGGCGCAGGCCTTCGAGGCAAAGCTCGACCTCACCGATTTCACCGACCCGGCCAAGCTCGAGAAATTCCTCACCCGCTTCACCAGCCTTTGGGAAATCAATCATCCGACCTCGACCGCCCAGACATCGATCGGTGTGCTGTTTGCGCAGCCGACCACCGTCGGCATCTCGACCGATCTGATGATGGCCATGCAGAAACTGAGATTCTGAGAACACCATGCAGGACAGCCTTTACGTCGCCCTTTCCTCGCAGATCGCGCTTGAGCGCCGTCTCGACACCATCGCCGATAATGTCGCCAACGCCTCGACCATCGGCTTTCGCGCCACCGGCGTGAAGTTCGAGGATGTCGTCTCCGGCAGCGGCCCCAAATCGGTGTCCTTCGCCTCCTCCGGCAAGACCTATTTGTCCGGCGCGCATGGCGCGATGACGCAGACCGGCAACCCGTTCGACTTCGCCGTCCAGGGCGATGCCTGGTTCGGCATCGACACCCCGGCCGGCACCGTGATGACGCGCGACGGACGTTTTTCGATGAACGAGAACGGCGAGTTGATGTCGCTCGAGGGCCATCCGGTGCTGGATGCCGGCGGCGCGCCGATCCAGCTTGACCCGCGCGACGGTCCGCCCAAGGCGGGCGCCGATGGCTCGCTGCGCCAAGGCGACAAGCTTGTCGGCGCCATCGGCCTGTTCAATTTCGACCCCGGTCCGAACTTCGTCCGCTACGGCAATTCTGGCATCGTGCCCGCGCGTGCGCCGGAGCCGGTCACCGACCGTTCCGATCTCGGCGTCGCGCAAGGCTATGTCGAGGAATCCAATGTCAATCCGGTGCTCGAAATGACGCGCCTGATCATGGTCCAGCGCGCCTTCGAGAACACCGCCGCGCTGATGCGCCAGACCGACGCCTCGACCGACGACGCCATCAAGACGCTCGGCTCCAAGTCGTAGCAGCATGTCGAGCAGCAAATCATCGATACGCGCGCTTGAACGGCAACCGGAGACAGCACCGGAAAACCGGCTGGCTGCGCTGGAGCGGATCTGGCGCCGCTTCGATGACACCGAGACGTTGCTGCGGCGCGGCGGCCGTGTTTCGGAGGTTTCGCCAACGCATTACAAGGTGCGCGGCCTGTCTGAAGTCGCCAGGCTTGGCGACCTCGTCGAACAGCGCGGCAATGCCGGCACGCGCCGCGGCGAGATCGTCAGGATCGGCCGCGACGAAGTCGTCATCGCCCCTTTCGAACGCAGCGCCGACGCCGGCATCGGCGACGCCGTGTTTCGCCGCGGCCCGCTGACGGTAACGCCGCATGCTTCGTGGCGCGGGCGCGCCATCGACGCGCTGACCCGCGTCATCGACGGCGGCCCGCCGCTGACCAGGATCGGCGAGGCTGCGAGCGGCGACGGCACAACGCCCGGCGCCATGGCGCGGCAGCGCGTCGGCACCGCCTTCACGACCGGGGTCAAGGTGATCGACATCTTCACGCCGCTCTGCCTCGGCCAGCGCCTCGGCGTCTTTGCCGGTTCCGGCGTCGGCAAGTCGACGCTGCTCGCTATGCTGGCCGGCGCCGACGCCTTCGACACCGTGGTCGTGGCGCTGATCGGCGAGCGCGGCCGCGAGGTACGCGAATTCCTCGAAGACACGATCGGCGCAGAGAGCATGGCCAAGACGGTCGCCGTCGTCGCTACCAGCGACGAGAGCGCCATGATGCGCCGGCGCGCGCCGGATACCGCCATGCGCGTTGCCGAACATTTTCGCGACCAGGGCCATCGCGTGCTGCTGGTGCTGGATTCGATTACCCGCTTTGCCCATGCGCTGCGCGAGGTAGCGACCGGCACCGGCGAGCCGCCGGTCGCCCGCGGCTATCCCGCTTCGGTTTTCACCGATCTGCCTAAGCTGCTCGAACGCGCTGGCCCGGGCGCTGAAGGCCCCGGTATCAAAGGACAGGGATCAATCACTGCCATCATCTCGGTGCTGGTCGACGGCGACGACCACAACGACCCGGTCGCCGATTCGGTACGCGGCATCCTCGACGGCCATGTCGTGCTCGACCGCGCCATTGCCGAACAGGGCCGCTACCCCCCGGTCAATCCGCTGTCGTCGATCTCGCGCCTCGCCGACAAGGCATGGAGCCCCGAGCAACGCATGCTGGTGACCAGGCTGAAATCGATGATCTCGCGCTTCGAGGACACCCGCGACATCCGCCTGCTCGGTGCCTATCAGGGCGGCGCCGACGCCGAGCTCGATATTGCCGTGCGCCAGGTGCCGCTGATCTACGAGGCGCTGACGCAGTCGCCCAGGGATCGCGCCTCGAGCGACGCATTCTCCGACCTCGCCCGTCATCTGAAAGGCAAGCAAAGTGTCGATGCAGGAGACTGAGCTTCAGTACACCGAGCGGCTTTTGCGCGAGATGATCGCAGAGGCCAGTGCCGCCGAGGAAGCCCGGGCCAACGAAGCGAGAGCTGTCAGGGCAAAGGCCGATCTCGACAAGGTCGCCAAGGCTGAGGCCATTCTGGCCAGGGCCGCCAGGCCAGTCTTGCCCAGGGTAGCCAGCGTAGTCGAGTCCACTGTGCCTCGCTTGGCCGAGCCTGCCTTGCCCAGCGTCGTCAAGCCTGAATTGCCAAGGGCCCCTCGCGCCGGCCCCAAAGAAGCGATCGAGACCAGTCGTGACTCGCTTCTCGACGGGCTGTTCCCGGTCACCGAATGGCCGCAGCCGACAAGGCCGCAATATCCCAGGCTCGACAAGAAATCCGACCGCCGCAGTGATATCGTCTTTGCCGCGCTCGGCATCACGCTCGGCCTGATCTGCGCGCTGTTTCCCTGGTATA
Organism: Mesorhizobium sp. M0077; assembly: GCF_040322955.1. Lineage (NCBI taxonomy): Bacteria > Pseudomonadati > Pseudomonadota > Alphaproteobacteria > Hyphomicrobiales > Phyllobacteriaceae > Mesorhizobium > Mesorhizobium sp. M0077. Next base: position 449,709 of record NZ_JAMYUL010000001.1, on the reverse strand, counting down.
TCTTCTTCAATCAGGACCAGTTCGGCGTGCAGGCGATCAAGTTCGGCGGCAGCGGCACCAATGCAGGGCGGGTCAGCGGCGGCTCGCAGATGGAGAACAGCGGTCAGCCGCTGACGGCAAACGATGTTCCCGATGTCGACCTGTTCGCCACCGGCACGCTGCAGGACCCCGAGGACAAGACCCGGCCTCCCGGCGTCGACGAGCAGCCCTTCCCGGCGGACGCCAAATTTCGCATGGTTCATGTCGCCAATGGCCGCGCCATGATCGAGGACGATGCCGGCCTGTGGATCGTCCAGCGCGGGTCGAAGCTGCCAGACTCCAGCGTCGTCTCGTCGATCGAGCAACGCAGCGGCAAGTGGGTCATGGTCACCAGCACCGACCAGGTGATCGAACTCTCCAAATAGCGGCACACCGGGTTACCCCCCGGCTCGCGCAAGGTCCGCGCAAGACTGGCAGCCTAGTCTTGTTCGTACCAGCCCGGAGATCCCCATGGAGCCCGTCAATCTTTTCGATCTCGCCGCCAAACAGTCGCAATGGCTGTCGGTGCGCCAGTCCGCCATTGCCGGCAACATCGCCAACGTCAACACGCCCGGCTACACCGCCGGCGATGTCGAGCCGTTCGAGAAGGTGCTCGACCGCACGGCAGTGTCGCTGACCGCCACCCAGGCAGGCCACCTCGGCACTGCCGCCACCAATGCCGGCTTCACGGTCAAGCCAGAAGAGACGACCGGCGCCATCATGCCCTCGAAGAACACGGTAGTGGTCGAGAACGAACTGATGAAGGCCGGCGAGGTCCGCCGCTCGTTTGAACTCAACACGGCGATCGTCAAGGCCTTCCATTCGATGATGATGATGGCGGTGAAGAGCTGACCATGGACGCCTTGACCTCAGCTCTCAAGATCGCCGCGTCCGGCCTCAGCGCCCAGTCGGACCGCTTGCGCGTGGTGTCGGAAAACCTTGCCAACGCGCAGTCGACCGGCAACACGCCGGGCGCCGACCCCTATCGCCGCAAGACCATCAGTTTCGTCTCGGAACTCGACCGTGCCTCGGGTGGCACGACGGTTGAGGTCAACTCGATCGACCGCGACCCCAGCGACTTTCCCGTCGAGTTCCAGCCCGGTAACGAGGCCGCCGACGACAAGGGCTACGTCAAGATGCCCAATGTCAACGTGCTGGTCGAGATGGCCGACATGAGCGAAGCCAACCGCTCCTACGAAGCCAACCTTCAGGTCATCAAGCAGGCGCGTGATCTGATCTCCATGACCATCGACCTGATGAGGAACCAGTAATGATCAGCGGCATTGGCGGTATCGGATCGCTTCCCCTCAAGCCGGAGATCGGTGGCGCCGATACCACGACCGACCTGTTCCAGGGCACCAGGGCGCCGATGGCCGGCAGCGAAATCGGCGCCACCTTCGCCGAAGCGCTGAGCCAGGCTGCTTCAAAGACCGTCAACACCTTGCAGAACGCCGAGCAGGTCTCGATCCAGGCGCTCAAGGGCGACGCCGATACCCGTCAGGTCGTCGACGCCGTCATGAGCGCCCAGCAGGCCCTGCAGACCACGATCGCCATCCGCGACAAGGTCGTCTCCGCCTATCTCGAAATCAGCCGTATGGGCATCTGAGGAGACTTGCCGTGAAAGCACTCGCCATCGCAGCGACCGGCATGAATGCCCAGCAGACCAATCTGGAAGTGATCGCCAACAACATCGCCAACATCAACACCACCGGCTACAAGCGCGCGCGCGCCGAATTCTCCGACCTGCTCTACCAGGTCGACCGCACGCAGGGCGTGCCCAACCGCTCCAATTCATCGCTGGTGCCGGAAGGCGTGTCGATTGGCCTTGGCGTCAAGACGACGGCGGTGCGCAACGTCCATACCCAGGGCGAACTGACCTCGACCGGCAACAGTTTCGACATGGCGCTGACCGGCCGCGGCTGGTTCCAGATCGAGGGCGCCGACGGCGGCACACTCTACAGCCGCGCCGGCGCCTTCAACACCAACGCCACCGGCCAGCTGGTGACCGTCGACGGCGCCAATGTCATCCCGGCCATCACCGTGCCGACCGATGCCATCGAAGTTGTCGTCAACAAGACCGGCCAGGTCTTTGCCCGCATCGACGGCCAGACCGACCTCCAGCTGCTGGGCCAGCTGCAGCTCGCCAACTTCGCCAATGAAGCAGGCCTCGCGCCGCTCGGCGACAATCTGTTCCAGGAGACGCCGGCCTCCGGCCCGGCCAATGTCGGCGTGCCCGGCGATCCCGGCTTCGCCTCGGTCGAGCAGGGTTATCTCGAGGCCTCCAACGTCGATCCGGTCAAGGAAATCACCGAGCTGATCTCGGCGCAGCGCGCCTATGAGATGAACTCCAAGGTCATCCAGGCCGCCGACGACATGGCCTCCGTCGTGTCCAAGAACATCAGGTAAGATTTGATGGTCTCTCCGGCCTTCCGCTCCGCGCTTTGCCGCACCGCGCTGATCCTGGCGCTGGTGGCCGGCGGTGTGCCGGCGTTTGCCCAGGAGAGCGCAGACCAGCAGACCACCACTCAGGTCGCGAGCAGTCAGGCAACCGGCGAGATCGTTCTGATCCCCAACCGGGTCATTTATCCCGGCGAGATGATCGACACCGGCGTGCTGAAATCGGTGACGCTGCTCCCCGGCAAGCACAGGCCAGATGCGGTCGCCACGCGGGCCATGGAACTCCAGGGCAAGGTCGCCAAGCGCACGCTGCTGCCCGGCCGCTATATCCCGGTCGCCGCCATCCGCGACGCCTGGCTGGTCGAACAGGGCGCCGACGTGCAGGTCTATTTCATCGCCGGCGACCTCACCATTTCGGCCACGGCGGTGTCGCTGCAGCCGGGTGCCGCCGGCGATTTGATAAAGGTCCGCAACACAGACAGCGGCAAGATCTTTTCCGGCACGGTGATGGCTGACGGCACCATCCGGGTCAGCGCGTCATGAGACGCGGAGCTGCCCTTCTGCTCGCGGCCGTTGTCGGCCTGCAGCCGGCGCTGGCCGACGGTCTTACGCCGAAGCAAAAGCGCGATCTTGCCGGCCAGAATGGCGGCGCCTTTGTCGATCCCGAATACGATCCGGCCACCACCAACCGCATGTTCAGGGTCTCCAACGGCCCAAGCTCTCTGCCACCCGGCCAGGTCGCATCGCGCATCAAGGACATTGCGCAGCTGCAGGCTTCGCGCGACAACCAGCTCGTCGGCTACGGCCTCGTCATCGGCCTCGCCGGATCGGGCGACAGCCTGCGCAATTCGCCCTTCACCGAACAGTCGATCCGCGCCATGCTCGAAAATCTCGGCATCGCCACCGAAGGTGGCAGCGCGCGGGCCAAGAACGTCGCCGCCGTCATCGTCACCGCCAACATGCCGCCTTACGTGCAGTCGGGCGCCCGCATCGACATCGACGTCTCCTCCATGGGCGACGCCACATCGCTTGCCGGCGGCACGCTGATAATGACGCCACTGAAGGCGGCCGATGGCGAGATCTATGCTGTCGGGCAAGGCTCGGTCATCGTTTCCGGCTTCACCGCCCAGGGCGATGCCGAAAAGCTGACGCAGGGCGTGCCGACGGCCGGCCGCGTGCCCAACGGCGCCATCGTCGAGCGCACTGTGCGCGCCGAATTCGAGGACCAGGCGCTGCTCACCTTGCAATTGCGCAACCCCGATTTCTCCACTGCCGTTCGCATCGCCGACGCCATCAACGGCTACACCTCGCAACGCTTCGGCATGCGCGTGGCGGCGGAGCGCGATGCACGTACCGTGCAGATCAGGCGGCCGAAGAATGTTTCGGCGGCGCGCTTCTACGCCGAGATCGAGAATTTGGTGGTCGAGACCGACACGCCGGCACGCGTCGTCATCGACGAACGCACCGGCACCATCGTCATCGGCAACGAGGTCAAGATCTCGCGGGTGGCGATCAGCCACGGCACGCTCACCGTGCGCATCACCGAACAGCCGAAGATCGTCCAGCCGGAACCGTTCTCCAAGGGCGTGACAGCGGAGGAACCCTTCACCACCATCGATGCCACGCGGCCTGACGCCCGCGTCAATGTGCTCGACGGACCGAACCTCGAAACGCTGGTGTCGGGCCTCAACCGTCTCGGCGTCAAGCCGGACGGCATCATTGCCATTTTGCAAGGCATCAAGTCGGCCGGCGCTTTGCAGGCCGATCTGGTTCTCCAATAGGCCATGCCGATGATCGATTTCTTTTCCCAAAAGCAGCACCGCCGCAGCGCAGCCTTGGCAGCTTGCGTCATCGCCGCCACCGTCCTTGCCGGCGGCACTGTCCGCGCGGAAGAAGCGGTGCGGCAGGTTCTGCTTGGCGGGCAACAGCCAGCGGCAGTGCAGCAGCTGGTCCGCGAGAAGGTGCCCGATGAAAGCGAGATCCAGCGCTTCTGCTCCAACATCGCCGACGCCGCCCGCGACCGCCGCTACGCGCTGCAGGCCGAAGAGCTGAAGCAGCTGCAGGCCGGCATCGACCTGCGCATGAAGGCGCTGGACGACAAGCGCGCCGAATACGAGCAATGGCTGAAGCGGCGTGAAGTCTTCCTGGCCCGCGCCGAGGATGGCGTCGTCAAGATCTATGCCGGCATGAAACCGGATGCCGCGGCCGAGCGCCTGGCCATGGTCAACGCCGATCTCGCCGCCGCCATCCTGATGAAACTCGATTCGCGCAAAGCCGGCGTCATTCTCAACGAGATGGACCAGAAGGCAGCGGCCACACTCACCGGCATCATGGCCAGCGCGGCCCGAAGGGTAGATCCGTCATGAAGTCGCATATTCTCGCCCTGGTCGCCACGGCTTCACTTGCCGGATGCGCCTCCGACCCCAGGGAGATCGGCAGGGAGCCGGCGCTGTCGCCGGTCGGCACCGGCATTACCGGCAGCGTCAATTCGCCCTACTCCTATCCCGAAACGCCAGCCGCGCCGGTGAAGAAATTCTCGCTGTGGGACGACCGCCAGAGCCGGCTGTTCACCGACCCGCGCGCGCTGCGCGACGGCGACATCCTGACCGTCAGGATCAAGCTCAACGACAAGGCCAACTTCAAGAACCAGAACGATCGCAGCCGCACCGCCGGGCGCAAGCTCGGCTATGACGTCAACCTCGGATGGGAAGGTGCCACCACCAGCGGCAAGGGCGACGCGGGGCTGAGCTCCACCACCGAAACCAATGCGGACGGCGAAATCAAGCGCTCGGAGAACCTCGAGCTCAACGTCGCCGCCGTCGTCACCGAAGTCCTGCCCAACGGCAATCTGATGATCCGGGGCTCACAGGAGGTGCGCGTCAATTACGAGCTCAGAGTGCTGACCATCGCCGGCATGGTGCGTCCATCCGATATCGGCGCTGAAAACACCATCTCTTATGAACGCATCGCCGAGGCGCGCATCTCCTATGGCGGCCGCGGCCGCGTCAGCGAAATCCAGCAGCCCGCTTACGGTCAGCAGATCCTCGACCAAGTCCTCCCCTTTTAGGACTGGAGAACGGCGCCGTGGCAAATGTCGAACAGGTTCAGCAAAAAAAGGGCCCGTCGCTTGTCATCCAGCTTGCGATGCTGCTGGCGGTGACGGGCGCCGCGATCGGCATGGGCTGGATGTCCGGCGGCTATCTGAAGGGCGTCGGGGGACCGGTGCCTGTGCCCGCCGCACCGGAGAACCAGTCCAATGCCGAGCAACCGAGCAAGGCGGCCGAACATGCTCCCGGCACCGGGCCGACGCTTGTCCAGCTGGCGCCGATCACCACCAATCTGGCTTCGCCTGCTGACACCTGGATAAGGCTGGAAGCGTCGGTGGTCTACGATGCGCCGCAGCCGCCGGAACTTACCGAAAGCATTCACCAGGACCTGCTTGCCATGGTCCGCACCCTGAAGATGCATCAGATCGAAGGCGCCAGCGGCTACCAGCATTTGAAAGCCGACCTCGAGGAGCGCGCCGCAATCCGCAGCGGTGGCCATGCCAAACAGGTTCTGATCAGGACATTGCTGCTCGAATGAGAAAACTCGTCCTCGCCGCCGCGATCGTCGTCGCCGCCACCTCTGTCGCCGCCGCCCAGCAGCTCGATCTCGGCGGCATCGGCAAGGCCGACGGCGCCACCGTCGGCTATATCATCCAGATGTTCGGTCTGATCACCGTGCTGTCGGTGGCGCCGGGCCTGTTGATCATGGTGACGAGCTTCACCCGCTTCGTCATCGCCTTCTCGATCCTGCGCGCCGGCATCGGCCTGCAGTCGACGCCGGCCAATCTGATCCTGATCTCGCTGTCGCTGTTCATGACCTTCTACGTCATGGCGCCGACCTTCGACCAGGCCTGGAACACCGGCGTCAAGCCGCTGATGGACAACCAGATCAGCCAGACCGAGGCGTTCGAAAAGATTTCGGACCCGTTCCGCACCTTCATGCTGCACAATGTCCGCGACAAGGACTTCGACCTGTTCGCCGATCTCGCCCGCGAACGCGGCCAGGTCGTTGCCAGGGACACCGTCGACCTGCGCATCCTGGTGCCGGCCTTCATGATCTCCGAAATCCGCCGCGGCTTCGAGATCGGCTTCCTGATCGTGCTGCCGTTCCTCGTCATCGACCTGATCGTCGCCACCATCACCATGGCCATGGGCATGATGATGCTGCCGCCGACCGTCGTTTCGCTGCCCTTCAAGATCCTGTTCTTCGTCCTCATCGACGGCTGGAACCTGCTTGTCGGCAGCCTGGTGCGCTCCTTCACCTGACCGTCCGCGCGCCCTTGGCGCCTTGCTAAAATTTTATGCAATATATTTCCGGTTAACCGTCCCGTTTAGTCCTTTGGTAGGGACTTGCCCGCATATTGCTCGCAGATGGCGGGTGATCGGGTCTCACGATCATTGGCATGATGCCGCTCCGTCATACCGGAAAAGCCGGTATGTCAAAAACACCCTGTAAAAATCAAGGTACGAGTAGCCATGTCCAGTATCATGACGAACGCCTCGGCGCTGACCGCGCTGCAGAGCCTGAACAACACCAACAAATCCCTCGAGCAGACGCAGGCCCGCATCTCGACCGGCTACCGCGTTGCCACCGCTTCCGACAACGCCGCTTACTGGTCGATCGCGACCTCGATGAAGTCCGACAACAAGGCCAACTCGGCCGTGCAGGACGCCCTCGGCCTCGGCGCCGGCAAGGTTGACACCGCCTACACCGCCATCAACGACGTCAAGGACCAGGTCGACCTGATCAAGACCAAGCTGGTCACTGCCCGTAGCGCCTCGAAGGAAGACCAGCAGAAGATCGCGACCGAAATCAACGCCATCCAGGCGCAGATCAAGTCCTCGGTCGCCAACGCCAACTTCGCCGGCTCGAACCTGCTGCAGAACGACGCTGCCGCTGCGTCCGACCTGAAGATCGTTGCGGCTTACAACCGTACCGGCGCGACTGTCACCATCGACACCATCGACGTCAAGGCTGCCGATACGCAGGTTCTCGATGTCGCCGGCACGGGCGGCATCGTCGGCGGCCTGCTCGCCGCTGCCTTCTTCGACCCGAGCACCACGGCGGTTACCCCCGCCGCCATCGACACCGCGCTCGGCACTGTTGAAACCGCGCTTGCCAAGCTGTCCACCGGCGCTGCCTCGCTCGGCGCCGCCAAGTCGCGCATTGACACCCAGAAGAGCTTCCTGTCGAACCTGTCGGACTCGATCGACAAGGGCGTCGGCGCTCTGGTCGACGCCGACATGAACAAGGAATCGACCCGTCTGCAGGCCCTCCAGGTCCAGCAGCAGCTCGGCATCCAGGCGCTGTCGATCGCCAACGGCAACTCGCAGTCGATCCTGTCGCTCTTCCGCGGCTGATCTCTCGACATTCCGACTGACACCATCCGTCGGGCCGCGCCAACAGCGCGGCCCGATTTCTTTTTGCGGCTGTTGATTTTCTTGCTAAATGGCTGCCGATTTTTGCTCTTGGCCAGCGCCCTGAATGGCTTGGTTTAACAGGCCGTTAACCATATCCCGGTAGTCATGGTTAACCATTCTATGGCGGGCAGACCATACGGTCGATGGGCTTATGCCTACCCCCTTGATGAAGTTGATCCGGCGTGTTCGGGACACGCCAGTGTTGAAAAGGGGTAAATATCTTGGCTAGCATCATGACGAACGCTTCGGCTCTGACCGCGCTGCAGAGCCTGAACAACACCAACAAGCAGCTTGAAACCACCCAGTCACGCATTTCGACCGGCTACCGCGTCGCCACCGCCAGCGACAACGCCGCCTACTGGTCGATCGCCACCACGATGAAGTCCGACAACAAGGCGCTTTCGGCCGTTCAGGACGCGCTTGGCCTCGGCGCCGGCAAGGTCGACACCGCCTACACCGCCATCACCGACATCAAGGACCAGGTCGACCTGATCAAGGCCAAGCTGGTCACTGCACGCAGCGCCAGCAAGGACGACCAGCAGAAGATCGCGACCGAAATCAAGGCCATCCAGGACCAGATCAAGTCGTCGGTCACCAACGCCTCCTATGCCGGCTCGAACCTGCTGCAGAACGACGCTGCTGCGACCTCCGACCTGAAGATCGTCGCGTCCTATAACCGCACCGGCACGACCGTCGCCATCGACACCATCGACGTCAAGGCGGCCGACACGCAGGTCCTCGATCTTCCCGGCACCGGCGGCATCGTCGGCGCTCTGCTGGCGACGACCTTCTTCGATCCCAGCACCACCCAGGTCCTTCCGGCAGCCATCGACACCGCACTTGGCGCCGTTGAAACGGCGCTTGCCAAGCTGTCCACAGGCGCTGCCTATCTCGGCGCCGCCAAGTCGCGCATCGACACCCAGAAGAGCTTCCTGTCGAACCTGTCGGACTCGATCGACAAGGGCGTCGGCGCGCTGGTCGATGCCGACATGAACAAGGAATCGACGCGGCTGCAGGCACTCCAGGTCCAGCAGCAGCTCGGCATCCAGTCGCTGTCGATCGCCAACGGCAACTCGCAGTCGATCCTGGCGCTGTTCAAGCAGTAAGCCTGACCCGGCTTTCTCTTCCTTGAATAGGGGCCGCGCCAACAGCGCGGCCCTTTCCTGTATGGGTGTGTTTTGACGCATGTCGTTGACCCGGAACCGCTGCACACTTCCGGGCGACATGCTCTATCATCTTCGCACAAGCTTCGCGGTCTAGTGTTCCCACGGAATATCATGCTGGGAGCGCTTGAATCGTGCCGCAACAGATCCAGAGCATCATCTCGAATCTCAGGGCATTTGGCGTCAGGCGCCTTGCCATGCTGGCCGGCATTGCCGCATTGGTGATGGCCGTCATCGGCATCGGCTCGGTCTATCTCAACCGCCCGGCCTATGAGACGCTCTATGTCGGGCTCGATCGCTCCGACGTGAACCAGATCGGCCTGGTGCTCGGCGAAGCCGGCATCGGCTTCGACGTCGGCTCCGACGGCACCTCCGTGCTGGTGCCGGCCGGCACAACCGCGCAGGCGCGCATGCTGCTTGCCGAAAAGGGCCTGCCGACCAGCGCCAATGCCGGCTACGAACTGTTCGACAATGTCGGTTCTCTCGGGCTGACCTCCTTCATGCAGCAGATCACCCGCGTGCGCGCGCTGGAAGGCGAGATCGCCCGCACCATCCAGTCGATATCCGGCATCAAGGCCGCCCGCGTTCACATCGTCATGTCCGAGCGCGCCAATTTCCGCCGCGACGAACAGCAACCCTCCGCCTCGGTGGTCATCCGCTATTCCGGCATCGACGCCGAAAAGAGCGCCATGTCGATCCGCCATCTCGTCGCCGCCGCCGTGCCGGGCCTGTCGGCCGACAAGGTTACCGTGCTCGATTCCAACGGCAACCTTCTCGCCGCCGGCGACGATCCCTCCAACACAAGTGCTGCCCGCACGCTCGGGGTCGAGCAGACCGTCGAGGCGCAGATCGGCGACAACATCCGCCGCGCGCTGACGCCTTATCTCGGCCCCGACAATTTCCGCGCCAGCGTCAAAGCCGACGTCAATACCGACACCCGCCAGACCGAAGAGACAATCTTCGATCCGGAGTCGCGCGTGGAGCGTTCCGTGCAGTCGGTGCGCGCCAACGAAAACAGCAATCAGAGGCAGGCCTCGACCCCGGCCAGCGTCGAGCAGAACCTGCCCGAGACCCAGGCGACCAGCACCGATGGTCCGCAGACGTCATCGGCGAACGACCGCAAGGAGGAGATCACCAATTACGAGATCAACTCCAAGAAGATCGCCACAGTCTCGAACGGCTATTCCGTTACCAAGATGTCGATCGCCGTCGTCGTCAATCAGCAGCGGCTGATGACCATCGTCGGCAAGGACGCAACGCCCGAGCAGATCGCCAAGCGCGTTGCCGACATCCAGAAGATGGTGGCCTCGGCCACCGGCTTCGACGACAAGCGCGGCGATATCATCGATGTCTCGGCGGTCGAGTTCATCGACGGGCTCGACGGCGAGGCGGTCGAGCAGCCGGGCATAATGGCGTCGATCGGAACCCATGCCGGTACGATGATCAATGCCGGCGCGTTCATCGTCGTGGTGTTCCTGGTCGCCTTCTTCGGCCTGAGGCCAATGGCCACCGCGCTGAGCGCGCGGCCGACGCCGGCACTTGCCGGTCCGAGCTTCGACGACGTCCAGCGTTCACTGCCAACACCCGAAGCCGCCAGGGCCGAACCGGCGCCGGCTGCCTTGCCCGGCAGCCGCCCCGGCCCGACTCCACTCGATGATCTTCGCCAGAAGATCAGGCCGGCGCCACAGGAGCGGCTTGCCCGCATGGTCGACATCAATGAGGAGCGCACCGCGCAGATCCTGCGCAAATGGGCGGCCCAGGAAGCAGCGGTATAGACCATGGCCTCGGCAGCGCTTTTCGACCTTTTGCCGGATTTCGGCGCACGCAGCCAGCGTGCCGGCCAGCCCTCGCTCGCGGCCATGGCCGAGCCAAGGCCGGAGACGTCGGCGCCGCAGGCCGACATCGGCGCGCTGATCGCCGAAGCGGTCATCGATGCCGAAGCCGCCCTTGAAGCCCGCCTTGCCATCGCCCACCAGGCAGCGCTCGAGGCGCAGAGCCAAGCCAACGCCGATGAAGCAAAGGCCTTTCTGGAAAGTTTCGGCGGCGATCTCGGCGCGGTAGTCACTGCCCGTATCGAGATCATGGAGGCGAAGGTCAGCGACCTCGTCGGCGCCACCATTGCGCGCATCATTGGCGGCCTCGTCAGCGACGATCTGCAGAAGCGTTCGCTGGAAGCCCTTGCCGGCACGATCCGCGAAGCGGTCGGCGACAGCGAGGCGGTGCGCATCGCCGTGCGCGGGCCGCTGTCATTGTTCGAGACGCTGAAGGCTTCGCTCGGCCCACGCGCGGCCAATCTCGATTTCGTCGAGGCACCCGGCTTCGACCTTACCGTCGCCATTGACGAGGCGGTGTTCGAAACCCGCATTGCCGAATGGTCGGCCGCCTTGTCCGAGGCCCTATCATGAGCGAGGGCCCTCCTATGAACGAGTGGACGTCATGAGCGTTGCCGACGCCGCTGAGCCGAGGCACGAGATCATCATCGTGCGGCGCAATCACGACGACCACGACGACGCCCACCACGGCGGCGTCTGGAAGATTGCTTTTGCCGATTTCATGACTGCCATGATGTGCTTCTTCCTCGTCATGTGGCTGATCAACGCCGCCAACGAGCAGACCAAGGCCGCCGTTGCCAGCTATTTCAACCCGGTCAAGCTGGTCGATCGCAACGCCAGCCGCAAGGGCCTTGAAGACCTCGGCGATGGTCCGAGCAAGGTCGGGCTGACGGCCGACGACCCGCGGGACAAGACCAGCAAGGCCGGACAGGACGGCATCGGCGGCGCCGGTACTTCCGACAAGAAGCAATCGAAGGAATCGGCGCCGAAGACCGATCTTTCCGACGAGCATCTGTTTGCCGATCCCTATGCGGTGCTGTCGGAAATCGCCACCGACACCGGCGTCATGCAAAATGTCAGCGAGAAGGGCGATGGCGGCGCGCAGGCGTCCGGCCCGGCTACCGGCGCATCCGGCGGCCAATCCTACCGCGACCCGTTCGCGCCGGATTTCTGGTCGCAGCAGGTGGCTGCACCAGGCGCCGAAGCCACCGCCGAACGCACCAAGATCGAAGGCGATCCGCTGAAGCCGGGTGCCAAGGCGGCACAGACGCAAGTGGCGGAAGTGAAGGCCGTGCCGGCCGCGCCGCCAGTGACCGCGGCGCCGCTCGAGCCGCTGGCGAAATCCGTTTCCGATAAGCCACTGACCAAGGCTGAAGCCAAGGCAGAGGCCAAAGCAGAGGCCAAGGCTGAAGCAGCGAAGGCCCAGATTGCAAAGGCCGAAGCCGCCGAAGCACAACCCGCACCCAAACCCGAAGCCGCGGAAAAGGCGCCGACGGCCGCCACTGTTAAAGCCGCGGCGCAGGTCAAGCAGGAACTGGCCGAGGCCTTCAAGCCAGGCGACAAATTGCACGATGGCGTCTCCGTCGAAGCTACCGACAAGGGTGTCGTCATTTCGATCACGGACCAGTTCGATTTCGGCATGTTCGAGATCGGATCGGCGGTGCCTAGGCGTGAACTGGTGCTGGCGATGGAAAAGATCGGCCGCATCGTCAACGAGCAGAAAGGCACGATCAGCATCAACGGCCACACCGATGCGCGGCCGTTCCGCAGCGACACTTACGACAATTGGCGGCTGTCCACGGCGCGCGCCCATTCCGCCTACTACATGCTGGTGCGCGGCGGCGTCGACGAGCGCCGCATCACCGAGGTCGCCGGCTTCGCCGATCGCGAGCCGAAAATTGCAGCCGACCCGATGGCGGCCGCGAACCGCCGCATCGAAATCCTGATGGCGACCGACGGATGAGGCGCGCCGCCATCATCGGCCGCGCCGTCGGGCTGCTGCTGCTGAGCGCTGTCCATCCGCCATCGGCCTTCGCCGAGGACGGCTTGCAGCCCTATCAGCTGGTGCGCTCGCTGCAGCTTGTGCAGGACCGCATCGCCGCCGGCGATCACGCCGCGCTGCCGATGCAGGCCAAGCTGCTCGAAATGGCCGACACAAGGCTGCGCGCGGCGGACGCAGATGATTTCAGCGACCCGAAGAATTTTCGTGCCTTGCTGGTCTATGGCATGAGTGGCGGCAACCCCGTCACCGTCGAGGCGGCGGTGTCGCGCGCCAAGACCGACCCGCAAAGCCTGACCATCGCCAAGGGCATTGTCGATTATCTGAACGGCCGGCCGGCGGCTGCGATCGAGGCGCTGAAGCCGATCGATCCGATGACCCTGCCCCCCGATCTCGGTGCCTTTCTGGCGCTGGTCAAGGGCTCGCTTCTCGCCACCAAGCAACCGGTCAGCGCGCTTGCGCTGCTCGACGATGCTCGCCTGCTCAGCCCCGGCACGCTGGTCGAGGAAGCAGCGCTGCGCCGCTCGGTCGGCATCGCCGCCGCGCAAGGCGACGGTGCGCGTTTCGCGCTTGCCTCAACCCAGTATGTCGAAGACTACCTCTATTCGCCCTATGCCAGCCAGTTCGCCGACGCATTCGTCTCCGGCGTCATCACGCTGCACATGGCAATCAGCCAGGACAAGCTCGCCGACATCACCGCAATGATGGATCCCGAGCGCGAGAAGGTGATCTATCTGCGCATCGCCCGCCGCGCCGCGATCGACGGCTTTGCCGATCTCTCCGCCTTCGCCTCGGCCAGGGCTGAACGGGGCCGCGACGGCATCCACAATCAGGACGATCCGCGCGCCCAGCTCTATTCCAGCCTGTCCACGGTGACGTCCGGCACCATCGGCGAGGTCCGCGCCAAGCTGGACAAGATCGATCGCAACCAGCTTTCGCAAAGCGACCGCGACCTGCTCGATGCCGCGCAGGCCGTGGCCGATGAAGTCATCGCCCCGCCGGCGCCGTTGCCTGCCGAAAAGCCCGCACCTGCCGCGGCCAGGCAGGAGCCGGTCAAGACCGCGGCAGTGGAAAAACCCGACGAGCCAGAGCTGCCGCCGGTCGAAGGCGCGATGCCGGAACAGCCAGCCGTCACAACATCGAGTGAACCGGCAGCAACCGACCGACCGAAGGCGGCAAGTGAACCGGCCGCGCAGGCACCAAGCACGCCAGAGGCAAAGGCGGCGGAAACGCCTGCAGTCGCCTCCGCCAGCGATGCGGCTCCGGTCGTGCCGGCATCGGCGCCGGCCCCCGCCGCCGTAGAGCCAGCCGATCCCACCGACGCCGCCATGGCGAGGACGCGTCGCCAGCTCGATTTGATCGACCAGATGCTTGGAGCAGCCCCGAAATGACCACCAATGTTGGCCAGGCCCTGCCGGCTCCCGCGCACGCCGGATCGAAGCAGTCGGCCTCAAACGCCAAGGGCGGCGACAAAAGTTTCGGCGACATGGTGCGCGGCGACGACGATGCGCCGACACCGATAGGGCAGGGAGCAATTGAGGCCGCATCGCACGAGCCGCATTGGGCCAAACGCAGCCCTGCCGGTCCCGGCAAAAGCGAAATCCCACACACCCAGTCTGGCAAAACGGGGACGAAATCCGCTGCCGGCAAGGCCGCAAAAGAACATGCCGATAGTGGCCCGGACAAACCATCCAAGGACGCTGAGGTGGCCGGACGAGACGCGGATGCAGGATCGCTGCAGGATCATTTGCCACTGGTGCTGGCGCTGCACGATATCAGGCATTTCTCAACGGTCCGGACAAGCGGGAACGGCATCGCGACGAATGGACAGGCTGGGCAACCGGCGCCCGCTGGCGAGGCCATTTCTGCACAGACGTCGCCTCAGAAGAAACACCGCGCAGCGTCCGGCATTGACAACAGACTCGACACGACGACGCGATCGGAACGGGCCAAGCCCGGTACCAGCGTTTCCGCACAGGATCAGGGGCAAAAGCTGCCCGCGATCGGGCTCCAGTCCGGCAAACTGCCGCACCAGGATGGTCCGACGCCTCCTCTACCGGCGGACCAGACGGCAAGCGACGTTTCGGCACCCGAGGCAAAACGGTCCGCGCCGTCGGCGAAGTCCGTCGATGGAGCCCATTCCGCGGCATCGTCCACACAGGGAAAACAGCCGCCATTCGCTGCGCGCGTCGACATTGTCGCCGAGCAGAGTTTCCCGGCCCCGGCGCAAAGCCCGATGAACCAGACGACTTCGGCGCTTATCGACGCGCTGGCTTCGGACAACGGCCTGCGGCAAGCGGTTTCGACGCCGTCGACGACCGCCCAGACGGCCGGTTCTGTTGCCGTTCCGACACATATATTGAAGATCGAGCTTCACCCGGCAGAGCTCGGCATGGTAACCGCCAGTCTGAGGCTTTCCGGAGAACAACTTTCGATAGAATTGAAGCCCGAAACCCATGAGGCTTACCGCCGTCTCGCCACCGACAGCGACGCCATCGTGAAGTCGTTGCGCGGGCTCGGCTTCGATGTCGACAAGGTCACCATCCTGCAACCCTCGATAGCGATCCACGCAGCGGCCCGCAGCGATGCAGCGAACTCGCAGCCAATGCCGCAAGGCCGCGACCAGTCCGCTTTTCAGCCCGGAAACTCGAGCGGCAACAATACGGGTTCGGGCGGCCACCAGTCGGGAAGAAACCGCAATGACGATGCCCAGGAATTCGGCCGCGCTGGCGCGCCTGCTCGCGAGCGTGCTGGCGACGATATGTTTATCTAGCCTCGCCACCAAGCCGGCCACCGCCGCCACCAACCCTTGCGAGCCCGAGATCTTGCGTGCCGCCGATCGCTATGGCGTGCCGGCCGGCATCCTCTATGCGGTCGGACTGACCGAGACCGGCAAGAAGGGAAGCCTGCAGCCTAATGCGTTGAATATAGAGGGGAAAGCGGTATTTCCAAGGAACCGCACCGAGGCCCTGGCCGCCTTCGAAGCAGCCCGGCGCGAGGGCAAGACACTCATCGATCTCGGCTGCATGCAGATCAACCATCACTATCACGCCGCGCATTTCCGCAGCGTCGACGACATGCTGGACCCGCGCCAGAATGTCGACTATGCCGCGCGCTTCCTGGCCAGCCTGCATGCGCGTCATGTCAGCTGGTCGATGGCCGTCGCCCGCTACCACGCCGGCCCCGACAATGATCCCGCGCAGAAATTCTATGTCTGCCGCGTCATCGCCAATATGGTCGCCACCGGCTTCGGCAAATGGACCCCGAACGCCCGCAACTTCTGCAACCATTAGGTGAATCATCTCTTGCGAACGGCTGCAAATCCACGCCCGGCGGGTGACGTGCCACGTCACCCGTTCGGCAACCAACGATACAACCTCCTGATTGCGGTTATTTCGAAACTCGAAATAACTCCCAAGAAAATAGCTACAAGAAATGATGGTTGTTCAGGATTCCCGGCACCGGTTACGGCTCTTCCCACGGGGCAGATGATCTGATTCGGAGGCGGGGCCGATGATTGTAATCGTTGACGAGCGTGAGCTCGTAACTGAAGGCTATAATTCACTTTTCGATCGTGAGGGCGTCGCCTGTGCAGGCTTCGCGTCCGGTGAATTCGGCGAGTGGGTGACATCGGCCGCCGACACGGATTTGCGATCGGTCCGAGCCTTCCTCATCGGCGACTGCCGCGAAGGCGCCATCTCGCCACGCCAGATCCGCGACCGCACCGGCGCTCCGGTTATCGCGCTCAGCGAACAGCACTCGCTTGAAAATACGCTGCGGCTGTTCGAGAGCGGTGTCGACGACGTCATCCGCAAGCCGGTCCATATCCGGGAGATCCTGGCCCGCATCACCGCCATCCGCCGCCGCGCCCATGAGGACGTCAGCTATACCGAGATCGGCGCCATGCGCATCTTCATGGACGGCCGCGATCCCGAGATCGATGGCCAGCCGTTGCCTCTGCCGCGCCGCGAACGCCGCATCCTCGAATATCTGGCGAGCAACCGCGGACGCCGCGTCACCAAGACCCAGGTCTTCAACGCCATCTACGGCATCTTCGACGAAGAGGTCGAGGAGAACGTCGTCGAGAGCCACATCTCCAAATTGCGCAAGAAGCTGCGCGAAAAGCTCGGCCAGGACCCGATAGATTCCAAGCGCTTCCTTGGCTACCGGCTGGTGTTCTGATGGCGGTCTGCGCCAGCCTCGCGCAAGACAGAAATTATATCCTCGCGACCACAGATGGGCCCAACGATGTTGGGCATTGAGGAGACGTTCGATGAGCCTTTACGGAATGATGCGGACCGGCGTTTCCGGCATGAACGCGCAGGCCAACCGCCTTTCGGCCACAGCCGACAACATCGCCAATTCCGACACCACCGGCTACAAGCGATCCTCGGCCGAGTTTTCGACGCTGATCATGCCGCAGGTCGGCGGCGCCTATAATTCCGGCGGCGTCAACACCACCATCCGCTCGGCCATCAGCGCCCAGGGCGTGCTGCAGTACACGACCTCGGTTTCCGACCTTGCGGTCAACGGCAACGGTTTCTTCGTCGTCCAGGACCCCAGCGGAACGCCTTTCCTCACCCGCGCCGGCGCATTCGTTCCCGACGCTCAGGGCAGACTGGTCAACGCCGCCGGCTACCAGCTGATGGCCTACAGCTACGCCAACGGCACACCGGCTGCCACCGCCAACGGTTTCGAAGGGCTGGTGCCGGTCCAGATCTCCGACCAGGAAATGACCGCGACGCCCAGCACCGCGGGCAACTTCAACGCCAATCTGCCGGCCGGCGCCACGCCGCCCGCCGGTCCGCTGCCGTCCACCAACAGCCCGACGGCGGAATACACGTCGAAATCCTCGATGGTCACCTACGACAATCTCGGCAACAAGAAGCTGCTCGACCTCTATTTCACCAACACCGGGAACGGCACCTGGTCGGTCTCTGTGTTCGACCAGTCCCAGGCGACGCCGGGCACATCCTTTCCCTATACGGGCGGCGCGCTGGCCACGGCCAACCTGACCTTCGACACCACCACCGGCAAACTCACCGGCGCCGTCGATTCGATTACCATCCCCGTACCGGGCGGTGCGTCGCTCGACCTCGATTTGTCCAAGCTGACTCAGCTCGGCACCGGCTTCACGGTCTCCGAAGCCAAGGTCAACGGCAACGCGCCCAGCACGATCGAAAAGATCCAGATCGGCGAGGACGGAGTCATTTACGCCCAGTATCAGGACGGCTCGACCAAGCCGCTGTTCAAGATCCCACTGGCCGACGTCCAGAGCGCCGACAACCTCACCGCACTGCCTGGCAATGTCTATGCGCAGTCCACCGACTCCGGCACCGTGCGCATCGGCTTCGCCAATGAAGGCAAGCTCGGCAGCATCATCTCCGGCGCGTTGGAAAATTCCAACGTCGATATCGCCGAGGAATTGACCAACATGATCGCGGCGCAGCGCAGCTACACCGCTAACTCGAAAGTGTTCCAGACCGGTTCCGACCTCATGGATGTCCTTGTCAACCTGAAGAGATAAACGACGGGCGCCAGGGGAATGAACCCAAACCAGAGCAGCGCGGTGCGCGGATTTCGAATTCAAGGCCACACCGGCAAACCGGCCGGGGTGGTCTGGAATTGCAGGTTTCCGAACGCCGACGCCGCCGACAGGGCA
Source organism: Mesorhizobium sp. M0077 (assembly GCF_040322955.1). NCBI lineage: Bacteria > Pseudomonadati > Pseudomonadota > Alphaproteobacteria > Hyphomicrobiales > Phyllobacteriaceae > Mesorhizobium > Mesorhizobium sp. M0077. Next base: position 431,170 of record NZ_JAMYUL010000001.1, on the reverse strand, counting down.
GAGACGTCATCCCCTCCCCACTGGCCTCGTGAAAGACCCGCATGTCGCTGACTTCCGCATTGACCATAGCCCAACAGTCGCTTCAGACCACATCGAAGCAGACCAGCGTCCTTTCCCGCAATATTGCCGACGCCAGCAACCCCGACTATGCCCGCCGCACGGCGGTCGTCGTCAGCAGCGCGCCCGGCGCCCGCTCGGTCGAGATCCAGCGCGCCACCAACGCCCTGCTGTTTCGCCAGAACCTTAGCGCGCAATCGGCATGGAGCGGCCAGAGCACGCTTTACAGCGGAATTGACCGCCTCGCCGTTGCCGTCAACGGCGTCGACAACGCCTCCTCTGCCTCGACCGCGATCGGCAAGCTGCAGAACGCGCTGCAGCTTTACGCCGCTACGCCATCCAACCAGAACCTCGGCTCCAGCGTCATCGACGCGGCCCAGCAGGTGGTGCGCGCTCTGAACGACGGCACCAACGCGATCCAGGATTTCCGCACCCAGGCCGATGGCGAGATATCAACGGCGGTTAACGATCTCAACTCGCTGCTTAGTCAGTTCCAGGACGCCAACAAGGCGGTCATCTCCGCAACCCGTTCGGGTACCGACGCATCCGACGCGCTCGACCAGCGCGACGCTTTGCTGAAGAAGATCGCGGACTATGTGCCGGTGTCGACCTTCACGCGTGGCGACAACGACATGGTCATCACCACCAAGGATGGCACGACACTGTTCGAGACCATTCCGCGCTCGGTAAGTTTCACCCCGTCGGCGGGGTACACGGCCGGCACACCAGGCAACACCATCTACATCGACAATGTGCCGGTCAGCGCCGGGGCTGGCGGCAACACCAGCGCCGACGGCAAGCTCGCCGGGCTCATCACCTTGCGCGACGGCGTCGCGGCGACGATGCAGAGCCAGCTCGACGAAGTGGCGCGCGGCCTCATCACCGCCTTTGCCGAAACAGCACCTTCGCAGCCCGACCGAACCGGCCTGTTCACCTGGTCGGGTGCGCCCGCCATTCCGGCCGCCGGCACGCTGATCGACGGGCTTGCCGGCTCGATCAAGGTCAACGCCGCAATGGACTCGAGCGTCGGCGGCAATCCGGTGCTGCTGCGCGACGGCGGCGCCAATGGTGCGGCCTATATCGCCAACACTGCCGGCAACGCCTCCTATTCGCAGCTCTTGATCGGCTATGGCGACAAGCTCGACAAGCCGATGCCTTTCGACGCTGCGGCCGGCATCACCGTCACGTCCAGCGTGTCCGACTACGCCGCCAATGCCATTGGCTGGTTCGAAGGCCAGCGCCAGCAGGCCTCGAGCAACGCCGACGCCAAGGAAGCGCTGGCATCGCGCACCGCCGAGGCGCTGTCCAACGACACCGGCGTCAATGTCGACCAGGAGATGTCGCTGCTGCTCGACCTCGAACACACCTATCAGGCCTCGGCGCGCATGATGAAAACCGTCGACGACATGCTGTCGGCCCTGCTCGATGCCGTAGGATAAGCCATGAAAGCCACATCCGTCTCATCAGCCGCCCTCTCCAACGCCGCGCGCTATCAGCAGATGCGCATGCAGGCCGAACTGGTCAAAGCCACCAAGGAATCGACGACCGGCACCGTCGCCGATGTCGGTCTGGCGCTCGGCGCGCGCACCTCGCAGGCGGTCACCTTCTCGCGCGACCTCGACCGGTTGAACGTCATCATCGATTCCAATTCGCTGGTCACCGCGCGGCTGTCCTCGACGCAGGCTGCGCTTGGCCAGCTTTCCGACACTGCGCAGAATTTGCTGACCGCGCTGACCGCCGCCGGCAATTCCTCGAGCACCATCACGCAGCAAGCCGGCAAGGCCGCCGTGCAGCAGATGACCTCTATCCTCAACGCCAGCGTCAACGGCGAATATCTGTTTGCCGGCACCAACACCGACGTCAAGCCGATCGACGATTTCACCGCCGCGGGCTCGCCGGCCAAGGCGGCGTTCGACGCTTCCTTCTCGTCGTATTTCGGCTTCACGCAGGCCGATCCGCTCGCTGCCAACATCACCGCCGCCCAGATGGACGGCTTCATCACCAGCAATGTCTTGCCGCAGTTCATGGGCTCCGGCTGGCAGGCCAACTGGTCGAACGCCACCGACCAGCAGATCGTCAGCCGCATTTCGCTGGGCGAAACCACCCAAACCTCGGCCAGCGCCAATGACGACAGCATCCGCAAGCTCGCCATGGCTTCCGCCCTGATCACCGGCCTGCTGTCCGGCAATATCAGCCAGGCGGCGAAGACCACCGTTGTCGGCCGCGCCCAGGCGATGGTCGGCGAGGCGCTGGGCGGGCTAGGGCAACTGCAGGCCGAGACCGGCCTTGCCGAGAAGCGGGTCTCCGACGCCAGCGACCGCATGAAGACGCAGGTCGACCTGTTCGAGCGCCATATCCTTGATCTGGAAGGCGTCGACCCCGCCGAGGCAGCCACCCGCGTCGCGGATCTGACGCAGCATATCGAGACGTCCTTCGCGCTGACCGCGCGCCTGCAGCAGATGAGCCTGCTGAACTACCTGACCTGACAATCTCAACCGCAACGGTAGAGCCAAACGATGTACCAATTCTCCTACGCCGACATCCAGACCGACTCCGTTGCCGATGCGAAAGATCGCGAGCGGCAGCTTTTGACCCGCTCGATCGAAATGCTGGCGGCGGCGGCGGCGGTCGGCCACACCTCGATGGAGGCGGTCGAAGCGCTGCACTTCACCAACCGGGTCTGGACCACCTTCGTCGAGGATCTCGGTTCCAGCGACAATGTCCTGCCCAAGGAACTGCGCGCCAACCTCATCTCCATCGGCCTGTGGCTGCTGCGCGAGGCCGAGGACATCCGCCAGGGCCGCACCGACAATTTCGAAGGGCTGATCGAAGTGTCCCAGATCATCCGGGACGGCATTCAATGACCAACACGCTGAAGATATCGCTGAAGCCGAACGAGAAGATCTACATCAACGGCGCCGTCATCCGCGTCGACCGCAAGGTCACCGTCGAGCTGATGAACGACGTACAGTTCCTGCTCGAGAACCATGTCATCCAGGCCGACGATGCCTTGACGCCGCTCAAGCAGCTCTATTTCATCCTGCAGGTGATGCTGATGAACCCGGCCGGCGCCATCGAGGCGCGCGCCATGTTCCGCCGCTCGCTGCCCTTGCTTTTGGCAAGCTTCGAGGATGAGCAGATCAGTGGCGCGCTGAAGCAGATCGACCGCATGGTCGGCGAAGACCATATCTATGAAGCGCTGAAGGCTATCCGTGCGCTTTATCCGCTCGAACGCCGCGCACTTGGCGGCAATGACGATGTTCAGGGTGCGAAGCGCCCGCTGGCCGTGGGAGCACAATACTGATGAATGTGGACATGACGACGACGATCCCCACGGGCGCCAACCAGGGCACCCAGCAGACGTCGAAGACAGCGGTCGACTACCAGTCGTTCCTGAAGCTGTTGATCGCCGAGATGAAGAACCAGGATCCGACGAAACCGATGGATTCGACGCAGTATGTCGCCCAGCTCGCCACCTTCTCGCAGGTAGAGCAATCGGTGCAGACCAACACCAAGCTCGACCAGATCATGCAGTCCTCGGCGCTGTCGCAGGCCGATGCCTTGATCGGCCGCTCGATCACCTCGGCCGACGGCAAGACGACCGGCGTCGTGGCCTCGGTCAAGCTTGCAAGCAACGGCGTGATCGCCGTGTTGCAGAACGGCACCGAAGTGCCGGTCGGCGCGGGCGTTTCGATAAAGCCGGCCAGCTAGACAGTTCCATAGAGGCGCGCTCACATGAACGAGGCCGACGCACTCGACATCGTCCAGTACGCGGTATGGACGGTGCTTGTTGCTTCCGCGCCGGTGGTGCTGGTCGCCATGGTGGTCGGCATCGGCATTGCCCTGATCCAGGCCCTGACCCAGATCCAGGAAATCACCCTGACCTTCGTACCCAAGATCGTCGCCATCATGCTGGTCGTGGCGCTGACCGGTCCGTTCATCGGCAGCCAGATCTCGGCCTTCACCAACGTCATTTTCGAGCGCATTGAAAACGGGTTCTAGGCAGCGCTTGCAGGCGGCTGTGTTCCGGCTAGATTGCAGGCCATGACTCAGGCAGAACTCACCGGCAGGCCATGTGCGGAATAGCCGGCGTCTGGCGCAAACGAAACCCGATCGACGCCAACGACCTGTCGGATGTCGCCAGCATGATGCAGGCGCTGGTACATCGCGGCCCCGACGATCATGACAGCTGGCACAACAATCGGCTGGCCCTCGGTCACCGCCGACTGACCATCATCGATCCCTCGCCCGCCGCCCGTGAGCCGATGCTGACTTCTTCCGGCGATGGCGTTCTCGTCTACAATGGCGAGGTCTACAATTACCGCTCGTTGCGCGAAACGCTGCAGGCGCAAGGCGTCGTCTTTCGAACCATCTGCGATGCCGAAGTGGTTCTCGAAGCCTTGCATCACTGGGGTCCCGAAAAAGCCGTGCCGCTGTTCGACGGGATGTTTTCCTTCGCCTATTTCGACGCTCGCAGCAGTGCGCTGTGGCTTGCGCGTGACCGTCTTGGAATCAAGCCGATGTCGGTGGCCGACACGCCGGAGCGAATCCTGTTCGCCTCGGAGGACAAGGCGATCCTCGCCTGCGACGGTTTTCCGCGCGACATCGACAGCCGCGAGATCACCTTGCGGCTTGCCTGGCAGAGCCGCGATTCCAGCTACAGCCTGTTCGACCGCATCGAGCGCCTGCCGCCCGCCGGCCTGTGGAAGATCACCGATGGCGTTATCGAGAAGCGCCGCTTCTGGCATGTGCTGGACGTGCTGGAGACCGCGCGCATTACCGGCGATGCATCCGCTGATGCTGAACACATGGCGACGCTCGAGGCGTTGCTCAAGGACAGCGTCGGACTTCACTGCATCGCCGATACCAGCGTTGCCACCGCCTGCAGCAGCGGTGTCGATTCCGGCCTGATAACGGCGCTGGCAAAGCGGTTCAGGCCGGAAGTCCACGGTTATGTCGTCGACCCGCAGCTCGGCAACAGCGAGGCCGAAGACGCCGAACGCACCGGCCGCCATGTCGGCGTGCCCTTGCGCCGGGTGCCGGTCGACAGGAACCGGTTTTTCGAACTTTGGCCAAGGGTAATCTGGCATCTTGAAAGCGATGGCTGGCACGCCAGCCATGTCGCACTGCTGGCGCTTGCCGAACGATGCCGGGCCGATGGCGTCAAGGTGCTGCTCACCGGCGAAGGCGCAGACGAATTGTTTGGCGGCTACCCCTTGCAGGCCTTGAGCATGAAGAAGTGGCGTTCCTGGTCGTGGCCCCGGCGCCTGGTCCATTCGAAGCGCTCGCTCGACCGGAGATTCGAGCAACAGCGTAATGCCCCCTACAAGGTCTCGGCTGGAAGCCACTCACAAATGGATCGCAGCATGGTCCTGCGTGCTTTGTCGCCGGAGCTGAATTTTCTGCAAACCGAGATCTTCGACCGCCTGGAGCCGGTTATGCCGCCCGCGGATCGCGCCTTTCTCGGTAGTTGCCTCTACGACCTCTATTCGCATCTGCAGGACATCCTGCACCGGCACGACCGGCTGAGCATGGCGGCGTCCGTGGAACTGCGGGTCCCGTTCCTGGAAAACCGCCTGATCGACTTCGCCATCCATTTGCCGAGGCGGCAGAAATACCGCGACAAAACAGGAAAATGGCTTTTGCGAAAGGTCGCTGAAAAGCATATTCCGCGCCAGAACGTCCAGGCGCGCAAGATCGGCTTCGAGATGTCGTCGCAATTTTCGGCCGGCACGGAGACTTTGCTACGCGGCGGTTTCCTGCGCGATGCCTTGAAATGGCCCGCCGCGAATTTGGAGGACATGGTCCAGTTGGCGCGGCGCGAGCAACCGTCCAGGCTGCGGCTTGTCGGCATGGAGCTTTTCCTGCGCCTTCACGCCGGCGGCGAGACGACAGGCACGCTGACCGAAGCCTTGCATACCGCTGCCCGGGACAGAAGCTGACTTCGCGCGCGGCCGACAGCCCCGCGCAGTGGACCAATGAGAACATCGCTCTGGGTAGCGAACCCTTCCCGGCTGACGTATTTTCGCCTTGCTATCCTGTTGTTGGACCATGATCTTTTTCGAAGACGCGTTCGCCCTTTTGGATGTCGTGCTCTATTTCAAACGGATGCCATGATTGTCGTCCCGGCGGACGAAACCAGCACGTTAAGGTGGGACAGGTCTGATGATCGATGACGAGCCGGACAGCGAACGCGTTTCGGCGCTGGCGCCGTTCCGGCACGGCATCTTCCGCGCCGTCTGGTCGGCCAGCCTGGTGTCGAATTTCGGTGGCCTGATCCAGGGCGTCGGCGCCGCCTGGATGATGACCACCATCGCCACGTCGCCCTATCAGGTGGCGCTGGTCCAGGCCTCGGCCACTCTGCCGATCATGCTGTTTGCACTCGTCGCCGGCGCCATCGCCGACAGCTTCAACCGGCGCAAGGTGATGCTGATCGCCCAAATCTTCATGCTGGTCGTCTCTGCACTTCTAACGCTGTTCACCTGGAACGGCTGGATGACGCCGTGGACGCTGCTTGCCTTCACCTTCCTGATCGACAGCGGCACCGCGCTCAACAACCCGTCCTGGCAGGCATCGGTCGGCGACATGGTGCCACGCAACAAGCTGCCGGCGGCGGTTGCGCTGAATTCGCTGGGCTTCAACCTGACGCGCAGCGTCGGCCCGGCGATCGGCGGCATCATCGTTGCCGCCGCTGGTGCGGCTGCTGCCTTCGCCGCCAATGCGCTGAGCTATATAGGTCTCATCATCGTGCTCTTCCGCTGGAAGCCGGAACTGCCGGTTTCGACGCTGCCGCGCGAGACGCTGGGCGCCGCCATGGGCGCCGGCCTGCGCTATGTCGCCATGTCGCCCAACATCGGCAAGGTGCTGGTCAGGGGCTCCGCCTTCGGCTTCAGTGCCGGCGCGGTTTTGGCGCTGCTGCCGCTGGTGGCGCGCGACGTCGTCAAGGGCGATGCCTTGACCTACGGCATCATGCTAGGCGCCTTCGGCATCGGCGCCGTCGGCGGCGCGCTGATCAGCGTGCGTCTCAGACAATTGCTGTCCAGCGAGACGATGGTGCGCATGGCCTTCGCCGGCTTTGCCGTCTGCGCCTTCAACGCCGCCATCAGCCTCAATGCTTGGCAGACCGCGGCGGGTCTGCTCATCGGCGGCGCCTGCTGGGTGATCGCGCTGTCGCATTTCAACGTCACGGTGCAGATGTCGACGCCGCGCTGGGTCGTCGGCCGGGTGCTGTCGGTTTACCAGACGGCGACCTTCGGCGGCATTGCGCTGGGCAGCTGGATCTGGGGCGTCGTTGCCGATGCGCATGGCGCCGAAACCGCGCTGATTGCGGCGGCCATCGCGATGCTTGTTGGTGGCGCGATCGGCCTGTTCCTGCCGCTGCCGCAGCAGACGACTCTCAACCTCGACCCGCTCAACCGCTTCAAGGAGCCGCATCTCGGCCTCGACCTGAAGCCGCGCAGCGGCCCCATCGCCATCATGATAGAGTACATTATCCGCGACGAAGATGTGCCCGAATTCCTCGCCACCATGGCCGAGCGCGGGCGCATCCGCCGCCGCGACGGCGCCCGCAACTGGACGCTGGCTCGGGACTTAGAAAATCCCGCAGTCTGGATCGAGCACTACCACACGCCGACCTGGCTGGAATACATCCGCCACAACCGGCGCGCCACCCATGCCGACGGCGTCGTCGGCGAGCGGGTGCGGGCGCTGCACAGCGGCGACGAACCGCCGCGCGTGCGCCGCCTGATCGAGCGCCCGACGACCGCCGGCACCGCGCTGGTCTCGCCGAAGGGGCCGATCGATCACTGAGCTCGCCATAGCCGTAGCGCCGGTCAGCCGGCGCTCTGGATCATGTAGAGCTTGCGCGTGGTCTCGCGTATCAGCCACTCGCCCTTCCAGCCCTGCGGCAGGACGAGGAGATCGCCCGGACCGAGTTCCCGCACCTCGCCACCGATGCGGCTCAGTTCCACGCGCCCCGAAATGATGTGGCAGATCTCCGACGAGTCCGAACGATCGGCGGTGAAGCGGCCGGGCGTGCATTCCCAGATGCCGACATCGACAGTCCCGTCCGGCGATTGAAAGAACGAGCGCACGGCCTCGACCTGATCCCCTTCAATCGAGGTTGGCTTAGGAGAGAACGCGCCGATCTCGGCCTTGGCGAGATCGTGGAAGGTCGAAAGATCGATCAAGTCTAGCTCCATGGATAAGAGCAATTCCAGGAAAGGTGTCTGCCCCGGAATTGCGTGAGAACAAATGGCTTTAGTGGCCGGTGATGCTGTCGGCCAACGCGGCCAGCTTCGAGGTGCGCGCAAGCCCTGCCGCCTCGCGGCCATCGGCAATGCGATAAAGCTGGTACATCGAATGCACGCCCAGCCAGCGGAAGGGCTCCGGTTCCCATGGCCTGACCTTGCGGTTGACCCAGGGCAGCTTCGTCAGCTCGGTGTTTGCCCCGAGAACAAGGTCAGCCAGCGTGCGCCCCGAAAGGTTGGAGCTGGACACGCCGAGGCCGACATAGCCGCCGGCCCAGCCGATGCGGGTCGCGGGATCGAGGCCGACCGTGGTGCACCAGTCGCGCGGCACGCCGAGCACGCCGCACCAGGCGTGATCGATGCGGCATCCCTTGGTCTGCGGCAAGAGCGTCGTCAGGATCGTGTGCAGCTGGTCGATCGTGGCCTGCTGCGTCTGGCCGTTGACGTCGGTGCGCGAGCCGTAGCGATAAGGCACGCCGCGTCCGCCCATCGTGATGCGTCCCTCACGCGTGCGCTGGGCATAGCAATAGGCATGCGCCGCATTGCCGAGCAGTTCGTGCCCTTCCCAACCGATGTCGCGCCACAGGTCGGCAGGCAGCGGCTCAGTCACGATCTGCGCGCTGTTGAGCGCCAGCCAGGTCCGCTCCTCGCCGGGGATGCCTGATGTAAAACCCTCGGTCGCGCGGATGATCGTCTCCGCCTGCACCGTACCGCGGTCTGTCGTCACGCTGCCCTTGGCGATGCTTGTCACCGTCGTCTTCTCATAGATCGGCACGCCCAGCCGCTTGACGGCATCGGCAAGCCCGCGCACCAGCTTGGCCGGCTGCACCCGCGCCTGGCCATGGACGACGAAGCCGCCCATGACGTTACGGATGTTGATGCGCGTGCGCGTTGAGGCGGCGTCCAGCATCTCGACGCGGTTCGGGTCGACATCCCAGGAACGGATCGTCTCGCATTCTTCGCGCACGCGCTCCAACTGCGCTGCGTTGGTGGCCACCGTCAGATTGTCGACGCGGCGAATGTCGGCGTCGATGCCTTCCTCGGTCGCGACCCGGATCACTTCATCAACGCAGCCTGCCATCGCCGCCTGCATCGCCATCACGCCTTGGCGGCTCGATGTCTTGAGATATTTTTCGCGCGACCAGCTGAAGCCGCCCGACAGCCAGCCGCCATTGCGCCCCGAAGCGCCGAAGCCGGCAAATTCGCGCTCGACGATCACGACGCGCAGCGATGGCTTCGCCTTTTTCAGATAGTAGGCGGTCCACAGGCCGGTATAGCCGGCGCCGACAATGGCGACATCGGCCTCGATGTTTCCAGGCAAGGACGGGCGCGGAACGGGAACCGCCCCCAGATCCGCATACCAGAACGATATGTCGCCGTTGCGCTTGGCTTGCATGGAATGACTTTCAGATGGGATCAGGCCAGATGGGATCAGGCCAGATGGAATCAGGTGAGTGTGGTGTCGGCGCTTGCGTCGTCCGCGAGCAGCTTGGCATCGCTGCCGTCGAAGCAGAGCTCGACCTTGTCGCCGAGGCCAAAACTCTCGCCGGTCAGTGGTGAGCGCACGATCGCGGCCGAGCCGTCGGCGAGCTTAACTTCGTATTTCGATTCCGAGCCGAGATAGATGGCTTCCGCGATCGTCCCCGACAGGCGGTTGGCGCCATTGGCAGCACTTTGGCCGGCTCTTCGGATCGCGAGCTTTTCGGGACGCAGCAGCATCACCGGACTGGCTTCTCCCGACAGCTTACGCGGTACCGTCACCGTCTCGCCGGCGATGCTCAGCGCGGTGCTGTTGCCATCGCTGCGCGCCTTGCCGCGCAGCACGGTGGAATCGCCGATGAAGCGGCCGACGAACAGCGTTGCCGGCTCGTCATAGAGCTGGCGGCCGGTGCCGACCTGCTCGATGCGCCCGCGGTTGAACACGGCGATGCGGTCCGACAGCACCAGCGCCTCTTCCTGATCGTGCGTGACATAGACGAAGGTGGTGCCGAGTTCGCGATGGATGCGCTTGATCTCGAGCTGAAGCCATTCGCGCAGCTTCTTGTCGAGCGCGCCGAGCGGCTCGTCCATCAGGAGCAGCGGCGGGTCGAAGACGATGGCGCGTGCCAACGCCACGCGCTGCTGCTGGCCGCCCGACAATTCGCTGGGATAGCGATGCGCGAAATCGCCCATCTTGACCATGTCGAGCGCCCTTGCCACGCGTGTCTGCCGCGTCGCCTGGTCGACGCCGCGCAGCGTCAGCGGATAGGCGACGTTGCGGCCGACGCTCATATGCGGGAACAGCGCGTAATGCTGGAAGACGACGCCGATGTTGCGCTTGTGCGCCGGCATGCCGACGACGCTTTTTTCCCCGACCAGAAGCTTGCCGCTGGTGACATCGGTGAAACCGGCAATCACGTTGAGCGTCGTCGTCTTGCCCGAGCCGCTGGGGCCGAGCAGCGTCATGAACTCGCCGGGCTCGATGCGCAGCGACACGCCGTCCAGCGCCTTGAAGCCGCCATAGGCCTTGCTGATCGCTTCGAGATCGATCGCCGCGCCCTTGCTTGTCGGCTTCGGATTCATTGGCGTCCTTTCCGCTCGCGGCCAAGAAGGAGCATGCCGCCGCCGATCAGGATCGTGGTCGCGAAAAGCAGGATCGTGCCGACAGCCGCGACCGTCGGATCGGCGTCGCGCGTGATCGAGGCAAAAATCTGCACCGGCAATGTCTTGAGATAGGGGTTCGTGATGAACAGCGACACGACAATCTCGTCGAACGAGGTGGCGAAAGCGAACAGCAGGCCTGAGAGCACGCCCGGCGCGATCAGCGGCAGCGTCACCGTGCGAAACGTGGTCAGTGCGCCGGCGCCCAGGCTCGCGGCGGCTGTCTCCAGCCGGCGGTCGAACACTTCGAGACTGGCCGAGACCGCGATCAGCACGAAGGGCAGCGCAAGGATGGTGTGGGCCAGCACGAAGCCGAGCAGCGTCCCGACGAGCTGCGTGTCGAGATAGACGGCATAGATGCCGATCGCCAGCACCACGCCCGGCACCACCATCGGCGTCAGCATCAGCATGCGCAAAAGGTTCGCCGGCCGCGCCTTCATGCGGTCGAGGCCGAAGGCGGCAAGCGTGCCGAGCACCGTTGCCAGGACGGCAACGATGGAGGCGACTTTCAGCGAGTTCAGGAAGCTGTTCGACCAGTCCGGATTGGTGGCGAAATTCTGGTACCACTGCCAGGAAAAGCCTTGCGGCGGAAACGCCAGCGATTTGTTTTCGTTGAACGACATCGGCACCACGACCAGCGTCGGCGCCACCAGCCATATCGCCACCAGCAGGCAGACGAGCCCGAGAAGAACGCGGGTGAGCGGCTTCATCTCCATCAGCGCCGCCCCGCTTCCCGATGACTGGACCGCATCACAGGTGCTGCCAGCGCCAGCAGCACGAAGGTGGTGACCAGCAGAACGACGCCCATGGCGCCGCCCCTGCCCCATTGAAGCAGGCTGAGCACCTGCGTCTGCACCAGCGTCGACAGCATGGTCGAGCGCGGGCCGCCGAGCAAAGCAGGCGTGATGTAGAAGCCGAGCGACAGGATGAAGACGATGATCGCGCCGGCATAGACGCCGGGCAGCGACAGCGGCAGATAGATGGTGAAGAACGCGCGCGACGGCCGCGCACCGAGGCTTTGCGCCGCACGCATCAGCCTGAGGTCGATGCCTTGCATCACGGAATAGAGCGGCAGGATCATGAACGGCAACAGCACCTGCGCCATGCCGATGACCACGCCGGTCTGGGTGCGGATCAGCTTGACGCCGCCGAACCCGACCGAGCGCAGCAACGAATTGATGACGCCCGAATCCTGCAGCAGGATCACCCATGACAGCGTTCGCACCACACCACTCACCCAGAACGGGATCAGCACGCAAAGCACAAGCACCAGCCGGACGCGCGGCCCGACCGCGGTCATCAGATAGGCATAGGGATAGGCCGCGATGACGCAGACCAGCGTCACCCAGGCCGAAATGACGAAAGTCCGCTGCAGCACTGTCAGGTTGACCGGCGCGCCGAAGAACCAGGCATAGTTCTGCAGCCCCCACTCAGGTTCCGACAGGCTGCGCAGCACGATGGTGAGCAGCGGATACCCGATCACCGCGACGAGCAGGATGAGCGCCGGCGCCGTGAGCGCGAACGGCCGCCATGCCCGACCCGACCGCGCATGGGCGGCGGGTTGGGCGATGGGTTCGGACGCGCTCACGGCCTGGCTCTCACTTGGCTGTTCAGTTGCCGGCCATCAACGCCGACCACTTCTCCTGCGCCACCGGGAAGTTCTCGACCCAGAACTTGATGTTCTGCTTGTAACCCTGCTTCTGGCGCTCGGGCGTGTTGGTCAGGAAGGCGGCGACCGACGCATCGACCTTGGGCTGCGCGTCATTGTTGATCGGCGTATAGGAGGTCTGCTGCGCCAGGATCTCCTGCGCCCCCTTGCCGAGATAGGCATTGAGCAGCGCATAAGCCGCATCCGTATCCTTGATGCCGACCGGAATGGTCATCTGGTCCATCACCACCAGCCAGTCCTGCCAGGCCGGCGCATATTTGGCGCCGTTCTTCACCGCCGTCATGGCACGTCCGGTCCACATCATCAGCATGTCGGCTTCGCCAGATTCGGCAAGCTGCTGCGATTCAGCGCCGGTCTTCCAATAGATCGTGTCGGGACCGAGCTTGCGGATGACATCGATGGCCTTGTCGATGTCGGCCGCCGTCATCGCCTTCGGGTCGCCGCCAGAGGCCTTCAACGCCTGCTCCAGCAGGCCGCCCGTCGGGTCGCCCGAACCGTCGAGCGCGCGCGTGCCGGGGAATTTTGCCGTGTCGAAGAAATCGGCCCAGTTCTTGGGCGGGTTATCCCCATACTTCTCCTTGTTGTACATCAGCACGACGCCGTAGTTCATGGCCGGCACCGAGCATTCGCCGACCTGGCCCTCGGGCACCTTGGAGACGTCGAGCTTGCTGAAATCAAGCTTCTGGAACAGCTTGCCGCAATAGACGTAAGGCGGCAGGTCGGCGGTGTCGACGACGTCCCAGGTGACGTTGCCGGATTCGACCTGCGCCTGCAGCTTGGCGATCTCTGTCGGCCCGTCATTGAGCAGCGTGGCGCCGGACTTTTCGACGAACTCCTTGAGCGCGGCGGCCTGGCCGTCCTGGTAGATGCCGCCATAGGAGACGAGCGTCAGCGTCTTGCCCTTGAGCGAGCCTTCCTTGACCTCACCCGCGACAGGCTTTTCCTGCGCGAACGCTGCGGTTGCCAGAACGCCGAGCGCCAGCACGGCGCCAAGGCCAAGATGTCTTGTTTTCAGCATGATTATTGTTCTCCCATTTGACCCGCATGGATTGAACCTACCTGGCTGCGAGCGGTTTCCAGGCCCTGTATTGATCGAGTTCGGCGCGCACCGAAGTCGGTGGCGCAATGATCCACATCACCTCGGCTCGGCCACTGCCGATGTTCTCTGAGCGATGTGCTGTCGATGTCGCGTATTCGATGCTGTCGCCCTCTTCCAGCACATGCCTGACATCGCCGAGCGAAACCTCGACGATGCCGCGCAGCACGACGAGCATCTCGTGCGCGTCGCCATGGGTGTAGAGCGCTGGGCCGGTCGAGCCGCCGATTTCGAACTCGCCGACATAGACTTCCATGTCGCTTAAAGGGGGACGCGAGAGCAGCATCTTGCGGCAGCCGTCGCTGGGCGGCAGGCTCGGCCGCTCGCTGCGCAGCAAGACCCCGCGCTGCCCGGCGGCACTATCCTCGAACAGCATCGCCACGCTCACCCCAAGCGCCGAGGCCATCTGGTTGAGCGAGGCGGTGCTGGCGCCGGTCAGGCCGCGCTCGAGCTGGCTGATGAAGCTGGCGCTGGTCCCGGTCAGCTCGGCGAGTTCGCGCAGCGAAAGCCGCCGGCCGAGACGCAGGCTCTTCAGCCGCTGGCCCAGCATCTGATGGGCATGCGTCGCCGTCGAGGCGACGCCATTCTTGACCGGAGCCTGGTCGGTGCTCATCCCGTCTTTTTCTCCCACTGAACAATTTGTACAGTGACACTGTACACGTGGCAAGCGCCGAGTAGGGACATTTAAGATGCCGGCCAAGGCCTAGTCTTCGCCCGACAGGTCGCGCCGCGCCTTGTCGAGTTCCTCGGCGTAGCGCCGTATCAGATGGCCCTCGGTCAAAAGCCCGACAACGGCCCGGTTGTCGAAATTCTCGACCACCGCCAGTTCCTCCGCGACGGCGCGCTGGATGGTTTCGGCGGTGGACTGGACGTTCATGGTCGGCACCAGCACCGCATGCCGGAATTTGGCCGGCGCCAGCACCGGCGTCTCACCATCGAACGGATCGCTGTGCAGTTCGGCGACGATCAGCACGCCGACATAATGCCGGCTGCTTGCGGCGCCATTCTGGCGCTGAGGCGCAGTCAGGCTTGCCGCCCCGCTTCAATTCCCCGCGAGCGTGTCGAGGTATATGAGCGATCGCTTACGCAATCGACGCAGCTGTGTTATTTTTGGCCGTCTCCATTTCCCTCAAGGAGGAGAAGATGAGTGCGCGGGGATTTTTTTCATTAGCTGTTGGCATGATTTTTTTGAGCTCGTCTGCGGTGAGCAATTCAAGCATGGATATGCCGGTTAGGTCTGTTGTGTCACACCCGATGTCTCTTTTTTTGGCGGGAGGCAATCCGGAAAACCAAAGCCGGCCGGCAAAGGAATTTATCCAGACTGCACAACAAGATGTTTGCTGTCCTGGCGGCTACCCTTGGTATCGCAATTCGACGAACACCTGCTACGGCAGCTATGAAGACTGCCACGATACCGATGGCGGCGGATGGTCCTGCAGACAGGTCAACGCCTGCTAGACTTTCTTGGGCCTACGCCTTCTTGACTGTGCCCGGTCCTCAGATCGGCTTCGGCTCGCCGGCCTCGTAGAGCATGAGGTTGCGCTCGCCTATGCCGAGCGATGCCCAGCTCGCCCGCCAATCGGCGATGTGAGGCGAGCGGAAATGCGCGTCGAGCGCGGCCCTGTCGCTCCACACCTCGATTACATGGATGAGCCCGGCGTCGAGCACGTCCTGCGCGTAGGAGTATTCGATGCAGCCGGGCTCCGCCCAGCTGCCCAGTATCATGCGCCGCATGGCCGGCCTTGCCTCGTCGAGCCGTTCCGCCGGCAAGCGAATGGTGCCGATGATCACCAGCATGATCTCTCTCCTCAAGGCCTCTGTCGTCCTGGCAAGTAACCAGTCCTCCCACCCTCGCGCAAGCTTGACCGGTTAGGCTCGAAGGGCTGTCGCGTGCTCGGCAGGCTGGTGATTGGGGACGACATGGCGGTCAGCGAAAGCTTAGCGACAGGAACAGTGGCCAAGAACGGCCGCGATGTCTTCTTCGCCATCGGCATCGTTATCATCCTGGCCGTGCTGTTCCTGCCGATCCCGGCCTTCCTCATCGACATCGGCCTCGCCTTCTCGATCGCACTGTCGGTGCTGATCCTGATGGTGGCGCTGTGGATCCAGCGGCCGCTCGATTTCTCGTCCTTCCCGACCGTGCTGCTGATCGCCACCATGCTGCGGCTGTCGCTCAACATCGCCACGACGCGCATGATCCTGTCGCATGGCAATGAAGGCACGCACGCCGCCGGCTATGTCATCGCCGGCTTCTCCAAACTTGTGATGGCCAGCGATTTCGTCATCGGCCTGATCGTCTTCATGATCCTGATCGTGGTCAACTTCATCGTCATCACCAAGGGCGCCACCCGTATTGCCGAAGTCGGCGCCCGCTTCACCCTGGACGCTATCCCGGGCAAGCAGATGTCGATCGACGCCGACCTGTCCGCCGGCATGATCGACGACAAGACCGCGCAGCTGCGCCGCCGCGAGCTGGAAGAGGAATCCTCCTTCTTCGGCTCGATGGACGGCGCCTCGAAATTCGTCCGCGGCGACGCCATTGCCGGCCTCATCATCACCGCCATCAACATCGTCGGCGGCATCGCCATCGGCTACATCAGGCACGGCATGGGCATGGGCGAAGCCGCCGATGTCTTCATCAAACTGTCGGTCGGCGACGGCCTGGTCACCCAGATCCCGGCGCTTATCGTTTCGCTCGCCGCCGGCCTGCTTGTGTCCAAGGGCGGCACGCGCGGCTCGACCAACCAGGCGGTGTTCGGCCAGCTCGGTGCGCATCCGCGCGCGCTCTATGTCGCGGCCTCGCTGCTCGTCCTGCTCGGCCTGATGCCCGGCCTGCCGTTCTTCCCGTTCTTCACGCTAGCCGCCGGCATGGCCGGCCTTGGCTACGTCATCCCGATGCGCGCCAACCGCGAGGCTGCCGCCGCCGAAGCGATCAAGGATCTGGAGAAGGCGAACAAGGTCGAGGAAGAGAAGAACTCGGTCAAGGCTTCGCTGACCACCGCCGAGATCGAGCTTCTGATCGGCAAACAGCTGTCGACGCGGCTGCTGGTGTCGCATCAGGAACTGGTGTTCCGCATGGCCAAGATGCGCAAGAAATTTGCCACGCAATATGGCTTCGTCGTGCCGGAAGTGCGCGTCGCCGACGATTTCGGCATCCCGCCGAAAAGCTATCAGATCAAGGTCCACGGCACCGTCGTCGCCGAATACCAGATGCGCGTCGGCGAGATCATGGTGCTGCTCGGCAACCGGGATTTGCCCGACGTTCCCGGCGAGGAAATCCGCGAGCCGGCCTTCGGCATGCGCGCCTTCTCGGTGCTCGAAACCTTCGCCGAGGATCTGAAGCGCGAGAACTATACCTTTGCCGACAACATGTCGGTGCTGCTCACCCATTTGTCCGAGGTGATCCGCAACAACCTGCCGCAGCTTCTGTCCTACAAGGACATGAAGGCGCTGCTCGAGCGCCAGGATCCGGAATACCGCAAGCTCGCCGACGAGATCTGCACCTCGCACATCTCCTATCCCGGCCTGCAGGCGGTGCTCAAATTGCTGCTGGCCGAACGCGTATCGATCCGCAACCTGCATTTGATCATCGAGGCTATCGCCGAGATCGCGCCGCATGTGCGCCGCACCGAGCAGATCGTCGAGCATGTCCGCATCCGCATGGCCCAGCAGATCTGCGGCGATCTCTCCGAGGGCGGCATGCTCAAGGTGCTGCGCCTCGGCAACCGCTGGGACCTCGCCTTCCACCAGAGCCTCAAGCGCGACGCCAAGGGCGAGGTGCGCGAATTCGACATCGACCCGCGCCAGCTGGAGGAATTCGGCCAGGACGCGACCAAGGCGATCCGCAAGCATCTCGAGGCCGGCGAGCGTTTTGTCCTCGTCACCGCGCCCGATGCTCGCCCCTATGTGCGCATGATCATCGAGCGCCTGTTCACGACGCTTCCCGTTCTCTCCCATGTCGAAATCGCCAAGGGCGTCGAGATCAAGGTGCTCGGGACGATCTCGTGAACATACTGTCGCAAGGCGTCGTCATCGCCGCCTTCCTCGCCTTCTGTCGCATCGGCGCCTGCTTCATGCTGATGCCGGGCCTGTCCAGCGCTCGCGTGCCGGTCCAGGTCCGGCTGTTCGTGTCGATCGCCGCCACCGGTGGCCTGCTCGCCTTCCTGTGGGACAAGATCTTTCCCTTCGTCGATGCGCGTCCGCAGGTGCTGGCGCCGATGATCATCTCCGAACTTTTGGTCGGCGGGCTGATCGGCGCGATGACGAGGCTCTACATGGAGGCGCTGCGCTTCATGGGTTCGGCCATCGCCATGCTGATCGGCTATGGCGGCACCGGCGGCCCCGCCATCGAGGAGCCAGAGCCGCAGGCGGCCCTCGCCGCCATCATCTCGTTTTCAGCGTTGCTGCTGCTCTTCGTCTTCGATTTCGACCACGAGATCATCCGCGCTCTGGTCGCCTCCTACACGGTGGCGCCGGTCAACGTCTTCTTCAATCCGCAGGCCGCCCTGGTCGATCTCACCGACACGGTGTCGGACGCCTTCTTCCTGGTCATCCGGCTCGGCAGCCCGTTCATCGCCTATGCCATCCTGGTCAATTTGACGATCGGCTTCGTCAACAAGCTGACGCCGCAGATTCCGGTCTACTTCATCTCGCTGCCTTTCGTCATCGCCGGCGGCATGATCATCTTCTACTTCGCCATCGGCACCATGCTGTCGCTGTTCGTCGACGGCTTTGTCGATCTGACGCTGGCGAGGTGAGATGAGCACGCGCAAGGAACGGCTGAAGAAACTGGTCAAGGTGCAGGAGCAGCTGAAGGCCCTGCACGAGACGCGCCATGCGGCCTTCCTGGCGGCAGCGGCAACCGCCGAAACCGAGGCCAAGGAACTTGTCCAGCATTTCGACGCCGACCAGTCGATGGCGGTGCTGTTCCCTGACCTCTACCATCGCCGCATCGCCAATGCGCTGGTCCGGCAGGAAGCGAGCTTAGAAAGCGCCAGGCAGGAGGTCACGCTCATCGCCACTGCGACGGCGCGCACCAACATGGTCGAGCGCGCCTACAAGGACGTGCGCCGACAGGACGAACGCGAACGCTCCGACCGCGACCGGCTCGATCTGATCGCGCAGAAGCGCGGGCAGGAATAATCGAAAGTTAAAGCCGCGTCACTTGCGGACGGCGTTCGGTTTCGTTCCGTGCGGCGGGCTGTATTGGGTGTACGGCGCCGTGTTCGGCCTCTGCGCCTACGCCACCTACGATCTGACCATGGCGACGCCGGCAGCGCCCACCGCAAATGACTAGATCGCATCGACCCAGCCGGACTTGCCGCTGCTGATAGCAATGGCCCAGCATCCGGCGAAGGATTTCAAACCGGCAAGCCTGCCACAAGCTTGTTGCGGCATGGTCGCTCAGGAAACCCTGCAAAGAGGCGGACTTTCTTGGCGATTTCTCCACCCAGCGACATCGTTCTCGATGTTGCCCGAGCCGTCGACCCGACGGATATCGAGGCTGCCCGTGCCGCGCTGGCCAAGCGGGCCAACGGCGTTGGCGGTAATTTTTCTGTCGACATGGCTGCTTCGGTCGATGCCGGCTCGATCCTGTCGCGCGCCACCGCCGACAAGGCCGCCGCAAATGCCGATCCCGCCAGCAAGTTCAAGAAGTTCGAGGCGATGGTCTTGCAGACCTTCATCCAGAACATGCTGCCCAAGGACACAGAGGGCGTCTACGGCAAGGGGCTGGCCGGCGACATGTGGAAATCGCAGCTTGCCGAGCGTGTCGCCGACGTCATGGCCGAGCGCGGCGGGATCGGCATCGCCAAATCGCTGCTCGCCGACCACTACAAGGACGGCAAGCGCACCGTGCCGATCGGCCCGGTGTCAACCGGGCCGCACAAGACCGAGATCGACCAGCAGACCCGGCTGTCCACCTCGCTGGTCGAGGAATTGCAGCGCAAGGCCGCACGGTCGATGACCGGCGACGAGACGACCATCAAAACCGAAATCAAGATCTAGACCAGGATTTTCAATGGCCGATTTTTCAAAATACTCTTCCAACCTGCCGGCGCGTACGTCCGAAGCGCCGATCCCGTTTGCACGGCCGGGCAACCTTGCCGCCATCATCGGCCGCATCGAGGAAGCGGTCGAGGAAGAGACGGCCGGTTTGAAGAACGACACCAGCTATGACCTCAAGGCCTCCAACGCCCGCAAGAGCCGCTACCTCTATGAGCTGACCCGCGCCATGAAGGGCGCCAACGAGATCGAATTCCTGGAACAGCATCGCGACAGTCTGGCGCGGCTGCGCCAGAAGCTCTCGAAAAACGAGGCTGCAATCCTCGCCCACCTCAACGCGGTCAACGAAGTCGCCACGCTGTTGAAGAACGCCATTCAGCGCGCCGAAGCCGACGGCACCTATTCGGCCGGCGAATTCGGTTGGGCGAGCTGATGATTTCGGCAACAGGCGGGAACAACCGGTGATCAAATTCATCGCCGCCGCGATCTGGATCTGCGCCGCCACGCTTGGCGCGGTGTTCTATTCGTTCCAGGCGGCCGGTGAGCGCGGCGTCGGCGAGACGCCGAAACCGATGCTGGGTGGTCTCGACTACGTCAAGACCGACATCATCTCGGTGCCGCTGATCCGCGATTCCAAGATCGACGGCTATTTCCTCACCAAGCTCGTCTACACGGTCGAGCCGGCCGAGATAAAGAAGATGTCGATCCCGGCCGAAGCGCTGATGACCGATCAGGTCTATTCCTATCTCTACTCCAATCCTCAGATCGACTTCACCAAGAAGGAAACCATCGATCTCGATGCCTTCCGCAAGGCCATACGCGACACCGTCAACGCCCGCGTCGGCGCCGACCTGGTGCATGAAGTGCTGATCGACCAGGTCAACTTCCTGACCAAGGACGAAATCCGCGACAACGCCATGCGCCGCCGCAAGGATCCGGCCACGCCGACCGAACCGGCCCCGGCGGAATCGGCCCAGGCCGAGGCGGCGAAGCCCGCTGCTGAACACTAGCCTTCGTCGCAGGGCGAATGTTCTCTGCCGCATTCCTTCCGACTGAAACGAGATGACGCATCGCGCGTTGACGTTTACGTCAACTCGAAGCTATATGCGCCAAGCGACCAGGATCGCGGTACGCGCGAGACAGCGACTTCGGCGGAGGCCGGTCACTGAAGCGCGGCAAAACGCAACGAGACCAGGAGAACAGTCATGAGCGTTCAGGATATTGCCGAGAAGATGAGGTCGCGCGTGGCGAGCGCCGGGTTCGAACATTCCGTGAAGTTCGATACCGGCAGCAACGGCGTCATCGTCATCGACGGCGCAACCGTCTCGACCACCGACGCGCCGACCGACTGCACCATAAAGCTGTCGCTCGACGATCTGGATTCGCTGATCGCCGGCGACCTCAACCCGACCATGGCGTTCATGTCCGGCAAGATAAAGGTCGAAGGCGATATGTCGGTCGCCATGGCGCTCAGCCAACTGATCGGCTGAGCCCTTCGCAAAAACAAAACGCCGCCCTCGCTGAAATGCAAAGGACCGGCGGCGTTTGTTTTTGGACAATCAGGCGGCCAGCGACAGCCTCTGTGCCTTGAGCTTGCGACCTGCAGCCTTCAGCGTGCCATGCGCGCCGTCGAGCGCACCATCGATCAGTTCCAGCGCCAGCAGGCGGTGCCGCTCGTACGGACCAGGCATGGCGAGCGCGCCGGTCTTCTCCGCCGAGAAGCCGAAGCGGCCATAGTAAGGCGCATCGCCGACCAGCAGCACCGCGGCATGGCCGAGACGCGCGGCCTCGGCCAAAGCATGGCGCATCAGCGCCGAGCCGATGCCGGCGTTCTTCAGCGCCGGATCGACGGCGAGCGGTCCGAGCAGAAGTGCTCCCGGGCCACCCTCGCCCAGACGCACGTCCCACAGCCGCACCGTACCAGCAACCGCGCCGGTTGCATCGCGCACGACAAAAGCGAGGCCTTCGGAAGGCCGGCGGCCACGCCGCAGCTTCTCCGACGATTTCTTGCGCCGCATCGGCCCCATGGCTCGATCGAGCAACGCTTCACGCGATGCAATGTCTGCCGCAGTTTCGGCGACGACAACAATGGCGCGGGCACTCTCCCCCCTCGAGGGGGAGATGTCGCCGAAGGCGACAGAGGGGGTCGGCACGACCTGACGCGACACCGCGTCGTGGACGAGGGATGCCGGCGCTTCACGCGAGACGACCCCCTCTGGCCTGCCTGCCATCTCCCCCTCGAGGGGGGAGATTCCCACGGCACCATCAATGTAATTTACAATGTCCATTTCCGCGATCCTTCACGAGCGGAGCTTGTTCCACAGGCGAACCCGAGCGGACGCAAACGTCCGCCTGAGGTGATCTGAAGGCCGAAGCCGTCAGATCACGTAGGATCGGAGAGGCTCGAAGCCGTTGAAGGCGACCGCCGAGTAGGTGGTCGTGTAGGCGCCGGTGCCTTCGATCAGCACATCGTCGCCAATGGTCAGCGACAGAGGCAGCGGATACGGCGTCTTCTCGTACATCACGTCGGCCGAATCGCAGGTCGGGCCGGCGAGCACGCAAGGTGCGGTCTCCGAACCGTCATGGCGGGTGACGATCGGATAGCGGATCGCCTCGTCCATCGTCTCGGCCAGACCGCCGAACTTGCCGATGTCGAGGAACACCCAGCGCACATTGTCGTTTTCGGCCTTCTTCGAGATCAGCACGACTTCCGACTTGATGACGCCGGCATTGCCGACCATGCCGCGACCCGGCTCGATGATGGTCTCAGGGATCGCATTGCCGAAATGCTTGCGCAGCGCCGAGAAGATGGCCTGGCCGTAAGCCTGGGCCGCCGGCACATCACGCAGATAGCGCGTCGGGAAACCGCCGCCCATATTGACCATCTTGAGGACGATGCCTTCGTCTGCGAGCGTGGCGAACACCTTCTTGGCGTCGGCCAGCGCACGGTCCCACGCCGTCAGGTCGGTCTGCTGCGAGCCGACATGGAACGACACGCCATAGGCGTCGAGGCCGAGCGTCCTGGCGTGGCGCAGCACGTCGACGGCCATCGCCGGCACGCAGCCGAACTTGCGCGACAGCGGCCACTCGGCGCCTTCGCCATCGGTCAAAACGCGGCAGAACACACGCGCGCCGGGAGCGACGCGGGCGATCTTGTCGACCTCCTCGACGCAGTCCACCGCAAACAGCCGGATGCCGAGCTGGTAGGCGCGTGCTATATCACGCTCCTTCTTGATGGTGTTGCCGAAGGAGATGCGGTCCGCCGGCGCACCGGCGTCCATCGCCATCTCGACCTCGGCAACGGAAGCGGTGTCGAAGGACGAGCCCATCGCAGCAAGCAGGCGCAGGATTTCCGGCGCCGGGTTTGCTTTCACCGCATAGTAGATCCGGGAATCGGGCAGCGCCTTTTCGAAGGCGCGGAAATTGTCGCGCACGACATCGAGGTCAACGACGAGGCAGGGGCCGGACGGACGTCGGGTGGCGAGGAAGTCGAGGATGCGCTGGGTGGCCATCGGGGTCTCTCCATAAACGCCTTGCGGCGCGCAATAAGGCGGCGGGACGCGGGCTTTCGGCCTCGCGAACACGCGGTCAAACAAAGGCGGGACGGAAATCCATGGAACCAGCCGGTGGAGACCCCGGAACCATGAAACGCCGTCTCGCGGCGGTGAACCTTGGCCTTGCCCGGCCTCGGTTCGCTTTGTCTGCCTTGGCTTGGATGGGAGACCCGTCCGCACTGCCGGCAATGAAGGTGTGCCTCTTCAGTAACCCCGGTCTTTGGACGACCGGCAGAACACCAGAAAGGCCCGCACCGTCGTTGCTTCAAGGTGTCCTCGGGCTGGCGGTTGGCCGCTAGACCGACTGGAGGGGTTAGCTCCAGTTACCTTACCGATTTCCCTCACCATTCGAGGATCGGCGGACACCCACAGGCACGTGCGACTTTGGGCAAGCGCGATATAGGGTCGAAAGATTTCACAATCAATAAAAATCGTATCCCAGGTTGTAAAATTTCCGGCATCGAACAATGCTGGGCCAACCGTATACGGATATCGAACGATGCCAGGCACGCACGGCCCGCTCAACGCCTTTCTCGACCTGCGACGAATGCCGGTGGCCAATGCGGAACTGGGGCCGCTGGCGGGGCTCAAACTGGCCGTCAAGGACATTTACGACGTCGCCGGCTATCGCACCGGTTGCGGCAATCTGGTGAAGTTCGCCGAGTCCCACGCCGCGTCGAGCACCGCACCGGCCGTACAGGTGATTCTCGATGCCGGCGCGCGCTTCATCGGCAAGACGCAGACCGACGAGTTCGCCTTCTCGCTGATGGGCCAGAACGCGCATTTTCCGTTTCCGGTGAACCCGGCTGCCCCCGACCGCGTCACCGGCGGCTCGTCCTCCGGATCGGCCGCGGCGGTGGCCGGCAAGCTTGCCGATATCGCCACCGGCTCCGACACCGGCGGCTCGATCCGCGCGCCGGCGAGCTTTTGTGGGCTGATCGGGCTGCGCACCACGCATGGCCGCATCTCGCTCGAAGGCACGATGAAGCTGGCGCCGAGCTTCGATACGTTCGGATGGTTCGCCGACGACATCGAAACCTATGAGACGATCGGCAAGCTGTTGCTTGGCCGCGACCCGCATCAGCATCCGCTCAACCGCCCGCTGTCGATCCGCTGGCTGGACGCCTTCGTGGCCGGTCCCGCCGAGGCAGCCGAATACGCCAGGATGAGAGCGCTGGCCGCCAGTCTTATCGGTGAGCCGGCGCCGGTAGAGTACAGCTTCGCCTCCTTCCCCGACGAGCTCTACTGGTGCTTTCGCCGCCTCCAGGCCACTGAGGCCTGGCAGCAGCATGGCGCCTGGATCATTTCTGGCGAGCGCGATCTCGGGCCGGGCGTCGAGGAGCGCTTTGGTTTTGGCCGCACGATCGACGAAAAGACCGCGCGGGCCGAGGCGGTGCGCCGCCTGACGTTCCGCTCCGAGCTAGCCGCGCTGCTCGGCCAGGACGGGTTTCTTGTCCTGCCCACCGTTCCAGGCCCCGCACCTCTGGTCAAAAGCGAGCCGCAGCAGCTCCAGGCCTACCGCGAAAGGGCCTTGCATCTTTTGTGCCTTTCGGGTCTTTCAGGCTTTCCGCAAATCACCCTGCCGCTGGGCTCGGTTGACGGTGCCCCTTTCGGCCTCTCGCTGCTCGGCCCTCCCGGCAGCGACATTGCCCTGATACGGCTCGGCCGGCGAATTCTCGATGCGGCACGAAAGGCCTGATGATGGATACACTGACCCGCATGCGCGCCTTCATCGACGTCGTCGAGGCCGAAGGCTTTTCGGCGGCCGCGCGCAAGATCGGTCGCTCCAAGGCGCTGCTGTCGAAATATGTGCGCGAACTCGAGGACGAACTCGGCGCGCTGCTGCTCAACCGCACCACGCGGCAGTTCTCGTTGACCGAGGCCGGCCATACCTATTACAGCCGCGCTTCGGAAATCGTGCGCGAGGTCGACAGCCTGGCTGACGCCGTGCGCGAATCCTCCGGCGACGTGCGCGGCAGGATCAAGCTGTCGGCGGCGCGCACCTTCGCCGATGCGCCGATTGGCCAGTCGCTCATCGACTTCGCCAAGCAGCATCCCGACATCGTCCTCGACATCCATCTCGACGACCGCTTTGTCGATCTGGTCGAGGAAGGTTTCGATCTTGCCGTGCGCATCTCGCGGCTGGAGAACTCATCGCTGATCGCCCGCCGCCTGGGGCCGTTTTCGATCAAGCTTTGCGCCTCGCCGGAGCTGATCGCCAAGCACGGCAAGCCGACGCGCCCGCAGGATCTCGCCAACTTGCCCTGCATCGTCGACACCAATGGCCGCTCGCTCGCCAACTGGCGCTTCAGGGGCGATGGCGAGGAGTCAGTCAGTGTCAACGTATCGGGTCCCATCGAGGTCAACAGCCCGATGGCAGCGCGAGCCGCCGCCGTGTCCGGCCTGGGCTTCACCATCCTGCCCGATTTCATCGCCGCCCCCGACCTCGCATCCGGGCTGCTGGTGTCCTTGCTCGACGACCGCATCCAGTCGGGCAGCGGGATTTTCGCCGTCTACCCGCACCGTCGCTATCTGCCGGCCAAGGTCCGTGTCTTCGTCGATTTTCTGGTGCAGTGGTTCAAGAACCGCGAGAGCGCCTGACCCGGTCTTGCCGTGCCGCGGTCCCAATTTCGCCCCGTTTCTGGTAACCTCTCGAAATCTCTCCGAGGCCGATGGAACAGCGACCGAGAATGCATCTGAAACGGCACGCAATCATGCTGGCTTCGGCCTTGGCGGCGCCTTTTGCCGCCGTTGGAGCGGCTGGCGCGCATCCTCATGTCTTCGCCGAGGCCCGCCTCGACGTGATCCTCTCGCCGGATCACCAAAGTGTGAAAGCGCTGCGTCACCTCTGGCGTTTCGATGATCTGTTTTCGAGTACGGTGATGATGGAGTTCGACAAGAACTCCGACCTGAAGCTTGACGACAAGGAGCTGAAGGATGTCGCCGACACAGTTCATGCCTCGCTGGCCGAATTCAACTATTTCCAGCTCGTCACCGTCGACGGCAAGGACGTGCCGATGACGCCGCCACCGCATCTGATGGCCAATTTCGACAACGACCAGTTGATCATCCTGTTCGAATCCGAACCCAAGGTGCCGATCAAGCTCGCCGGCAAGATCGATTTCGGCGTCTACGATCCAACCTTCTACACAGCGATCGACTTCACCGAGGATAGCAACATCACGGTGGAAGGCCTGCCCTCGAACTGCACCAAGAGCGTCATCCGGCCTGATCCAGACGAGGCGATCAAGGAAAACCAGAAGACCCTGACGGACGCCTTCTTCAACGACCCGACAGGCACCGACATGAGCAAGATCTTCGCCACCAAGCTCGAACTGAATTGCCCGCCAGAAGGATAGATCCGGTGATGAAACCGTCCCTGCGTTTGGCATTCGGCCTCGTGGCCGCTGCCCTGCTGATGACGCACTTTCTCGGGCAGGCCCATGCCCAGAGCTCACTCGGCATCGGTGTCAATGACGGCATGGCGCCCACCACCGGCCCGTTCGCCCACATCCTGATGTGGATCAATCTGCGCCAGCAGGAATTCTACCGCGCATTGGCCACGGCGATGAAAGCAATGCGCGAGGACGGCAGCAAGATGTGGCTGCTGATCGGCCTGTCCTTCGCCTACGGCATTTTCCACGCCGCCGGCCCCGGCCACGGCAAGGCGGTGATCTCGTCCTACATGGTGGCCAATGAAGTGGCGCTCAGGCGCGGTATCCTGCTGTCCTTCGTCTCGGCGCTGCTGCAGGGCCTGACCGCGATCCTGGTGATGCTGCTTGCCTATTTCGTCCTGCGCGGCACCGCCATCTCGATGACCGACGCAGCCTGGTTCATGGAGATCATGAGCTATGTATTCGTCACTTTGTTCGGCGCCTGGCTGCTGTGGCGCAAGCTCGGGCCTACGGTCCTGCGCTGGTTCGGCAAGGCGCCCGCCTACAGCCTGTCGGCAGCCCACGCCGGTCATTCCCATGGCGGCCATTCGCATGCCGCTCACAGCCACGCGGCGCATGCGCATTCGCATGCCTTGCATGTGCATCACGACCATTCGCATGATCATCACGATCACGCTGCGCACGACCACGACACACACGATCATTCCCATCACGACCACGCTCATCACGATCACGCCGCTCACGATCACCCAGCCGGCGAGGTCTGTGATACGTGCGGCCACTCACATGCGCCCGATCCGGCGCTGCTGTCGGGCGACCGCTTCGACTGGCGCACGGCCTGGTCGGCTGTAGCCGCCGTCGGCATCCGCCCCTGCTCCGGCGCGCTGATTGTGCTGAGCTTCGCTTTGCTCAACGGCCTGTGGCTCGGCGGCCTGCTGTCGGTGCTGGCGATGTCGATTGGAACCGCCATCACAGTCTCGGCGCTGGCAACGATCGCAGTCACCGCCAAGAACTGGGCGGTCTATTTCGCCGGCGACGGCCGCATGGGCAACCGCATCCACACAGTCGTCGAAATCGGCGGCGCCGCCTTCGTCTTCCTGTTCGGGCTGTTGCTGTTGTCGGCGAGCCTGTCCGGAGCTGTGTGACCTCGGCGGGTCAGGCCTGACCCGCGATCATTCCGCCCAGCTCATCCTCGATATGAGCGCGGATGATTTCATCGAAACTGTTTTCGGCGCTGAAGCCGAGGTCCCTTGCACGGCGCGCCTCGAAGCGCGTCGGCCAACCCTTGACGATCGCCCAGATCGTTTCGTCGGGCTCCTCACGGATCAGGCTCGCCACCTCGGCGCCTGCAGTGCGCTCCAGCGCCTCGATCTGCTCGCCGACGGTGACGGCAACGCCCGGCATGGTGAGGTTGCGGCGTGGCCCGACGGCGGCACTGTCGATCCCGGCGGCATGGATCAGGAAGTTCACCGCCGAGCGCGGGCTGGCATGGGTGTGCAGCACCGAGCGCGGCACTGGCAGGATCGCCTCGTGCCCGCTCAGCGGCTCGCGGATGATGCCGGAGAAGAACCCTGACGCCGCCTTGTTCGGCTTGCCGGGCCGCACGCAGATGGTCGGCAGCCTTATGCCGATGCCATCAAAGAAGCCGCGCCTGGAATAGTCGGCCAGCAGCGCTTCGCTCATCTGCTTCTGCGTGCCGTAGGAGGTTAGCGGCGTAGGATGAAAATCGTCCGGGATGACATCGGGGAACGGCGCGCCGAACACCGCGATCGACGAGGTGAAGACCAGACGCGGCGAAAAGCCCGCCAGCCGGACCGCATCGAACAGAGCCCGTGTGCCGTCGAGATTGACGCGGTAGCCGAGATCGAAATTCGCCTCCGCCTCGCCCGACACGATGCCGGCGAGATGGAACATGACGTCGGGGCGTGAGGCGACCAGGCTCTCGGCAGCACCGGCGTCGGCAAGGTCGCCCGTATGCGTGGCGATGCTGACGCCATCCATCGCCGGCGCCTGCGGCGGCACGATGTCGTGCAGGTCGAGCCCGGTGATCTTGCGGCCGTTGAGCGTGCCGTCCTTGGCCAGCCGGTCGACAAGTTTGCGGCCGACCATGCCGGCGGCGCCAGTAATCAGGATGCGCATTTCAAAGCCTCTTATTTGCCCTTGTTCTGGCTGCGACCCCGCAACCAGAACACCAGAAAGAATGCCAGCACGAAGGCGATGCCGACGATGCCGGCAAGTACGGTCGAGACATTGCCGACGGCCAGCATCACGGTCGGCAGATAGAACGCCGCGATGCCGAACAGCAGCATGATCCAGGCTGCGGCAATCAGCGCGTTTCGCGTGTCGCGATCCATCATGCCGTCCCGCCACAGCGGGAACTCGTCAACTCGGATGCAAATGCCATGAAATTCCCTGTCAGTGATAATGGCCGTGATGCGGTGGCGCACCATGGTCGTGGTCATGATCGTGCTCGTCATGGCTGTCGGCGCACTGGCCGAATTCCGGTTCGACCGTCGCGTGGCTGATGCCGTGTTCGGCGGCGAGCCGCTTCTTGATGGCGCTGACCGCCTGGTGCGGATCGACGCCATCGTTGAGGCAGGCATGCAGCGTCGCCATGTTGCTGGAGCCGTCCAGCGACCAGACATGCATATGGTGCACCTCGCGCACGCCCTTGACGGTGCCGGCAATGTCCTTGGCGATGATGTCGCGGTCGAGGCTTGCCGGTACGCCTTCGAGAAGGACGTGGGCGGCTTCGCGCATCAACGACCATGCGGTGGACAGGATCAGCACCGAGACCAGCACCGACAGAACCGGGTCGATCGGCGTCCAGCCGGTGGCCAGGATGACCAGCGCCGCCACGATCGCCGCCGCCGAACCGAGCAGGTCGCCCAGCACATGCAGGATGGCGCCGCGCATGTTGAGGCTGTCGTGGTCGCCGCCATGCAGCACGAAGAACGAGGCGAAGTTTACCAGAAGGCCGGCGATCGCCACCACCAGCATCGGCCCGCCCAGCACCGGCGCCGGCGTCATCAGCCGGCCCCAGGCTTCGTAGACGATCCACAACGCAATGGCGAAGATGGCGATGCCGTTGGTGTAGGCGACCAGCGTCTTGACCCGGCCGAAGCCATAGGTCAGGCGCACTGTCGCCGGCCTTCCGCCAAGATGGAAGGCGTACCAGGCAAGGCCAAGCGCGATCGAGTCCGCGAGCATGTGGCCGGCGTCGGCCAGCAGCGCCAGCGATCCCGTCAAAAGGCCGCCAAGCACTTCGGCAACCATGAAGCCGGCGGTCAGGCAGGCTGCGATCAGCACGCGTTTCTTGTCGGTCGAGCCATGCACATGGCCGGCGCCATGCCCAGCATGCGAACCATGATCATAGCTGTGCGCCATCGAAAAAAACTCCTGTTACGCGCCGAACTCGGCGCGGAAATCCTCGAGCCGCCGCTTCTGCCGGCCTTCGCCATCGAAATTGGCAGGATCGAGCCATGCCTCATAGGCTTTGCGCAGCGCCGGCCATTCCTTGTCGATGATCGAGTACCATGCCGTATCGCGGTTTTCACCCTTGACCACAAGATGCTGGCGGAAAATGCCCTCGAACTTGAAGCCGAACCGCTCGGCCGCGCGCTTCGAAGGGTCGTTGCGGTTGTTGCATTTCCACTCGTAGCGGCGATAGCCGAGCCCATCGAAGATGTATTTCATGAACAGGAACTGCGCCTCGGTCGCTGCCGGCTTGCGCGAGATCAGTGGCCCCCAATAGATGTTGCCGATCTCGATGACGCCATAGGCGGGATCGATGCGCATCAGCGTCTGTCGCCCGGCGACCTTGCCGCTGGCCTTGTCGATGACGGCGAAGAACAGCGGATCCTCGCTCGCCTCGACCTTGTCCAGCCATGGCTGGAAATCGGCGCGGGTTTGTGGCGGGTGGTCGGGCAGCCAGGCAAAGCGTCCATCGATGTCAGGCACCGACGACGCCTCGTACAACCCATCGCCGTGCTTTTCGGCGCTCAGCGGTTCGAGCCGGACATAGCGGCCATCAATGGGCTTGCGCTCGGGCCGCGGACGCGCTTGCCAATCTTTGAGATTTTCCGACACGCAAAACTCCAATCCGTTTGACTTTTGTGAGCAGACGCTCACAAAAACGCGACCTAACAGCAAGAACCACACGGACGGGAAAAATGCTCCACACGATTTCGGCCTTCGACCGTCTCGGCGAGGAAAACGCCTTTGCCGTGCTGGCGCGGGCGACCGCACTGGCTCAACAGGGCCGCGACATCGTCAATCTCGGCATCGGCCAGCCCGACTTCAAAACGCCGCAGCACATTGTCGAGGCCGCGATCAAGGCGCTGCGCGACGGCCACCATGGCTACACCCCGGCCAATGGCCTGCTGGCGACGCGCGAAGCGGTGGTGCGGCGCACGCTGACCACCACCGGCGTCGAGGTCTCGCCCGAGAATGTAATGATCCTGCCCGGCGGCAAGCCGACCATGTTCGCGGCCATCTTGATGTTCGGCGAACCCGGCGCCGAGATCCTCTATCCAGACCCAGGCTTTCCGATCTACCGCTCGATGATCGAGTTCACCGGCGCCGCGCCCATTCCGGTGCCGATCCGCGAGGAGAACGGCTTTGCCTTCTCGGCAGAAGAGACGCTGGCGCTGATCACGTCGAAGACCAGACTGCTAATCCTCAACTCACCGGCCAACCCGACCGGCGGCGTCACGCCGCGCGCCGAGATCGAGAAGCTGGTGAAGGGACTGCAAGCGCATCCGCAGGTCGCTATCCTCTCCGACGAAATCTACGACGTCATGACCTATGACGGCGAGACGCATTTTTCGCTGCTCAATTTTCCGGAAATTCGCGACCGGCTGATCGTGCTCAACGGCTGGTCGAAGACATGGGCGATGACCGGCTGGCGCATGGGCTGGTCGATCTGGCCGAATGGCGACAAGGGCGGGCATCTCTACGACAAGGTCCGCAAGCTGGCGGTCAATTGCTGGTCCTGCGTCAACGCGCCGAGCCAGTTCGCCGGCATCGCCGCCATCGACGGCCCGCAGGACGATGTCGACAAGATGATGCGCGCCTTCGACAACCGCAGGAAGATCGTGGTCGAGGGGCTGAACGCGCTGCCCGGCGTCTCCTGCATTACGCCCAAGGGCGCATTCTATGCCTTCCCGAATGTTTCGAAGACCGGCTGGAAGGCCAAGAAGCTCGCCTCGGCACTGCTCGAGGAGGCCGGCGTGGCGCTGATCGGCGGCCCCGATTTCGGCATTCTCGGCGAAGGCTACATCAGGCTTTCCTACGCCAATTCCGAAGAGAACATCTTGCGCGCGCTGGAGCGGATCGAGGCGTTTTTGAAGAAGTAGGCCTTCGGCTGTTCACCCACGCCCCACGAACGGCATCTTGGTCGCCATCACCGTCATGAACAGCACGTTGGCGTCGAGCGGCAGGCTGGCCATGTGGACGACGGCGTCGGCGACGCGCTGGACGTCCATCACCGCCTCGGCGGCGATGGTGCCATTGGCCTGCGGCACGCCGACCGTCATGGCATGCGCCATATCGGTCAGCGCGTTGCCTATGTCGATCTGGCCGCAGGCGATATCATAGGGCCGGCCGTCGAGCGCCAGCGTCTTGGTCAGCCCCGATATGGCGTGCTTGGTCGCGGTATAGGGCACCGAGCCCGGCCGCGGCGCATAGGCCGAGACCGAACCGTTGTTGATGATGCGGCCGCCCATCGGCTTTTGCTTGCGCATGGCGCCGAAGGCGGCGCGGGCGCACAGGAAGGATCCGGTGAGATTGACGCCGACAATATCGTTCCAAACCTCGACCGGTATCTCGTCAATCGGCGTCGACTTGTAGCTCATGCCGGCATTGTTGAAGAGCAGGTCGACGCGGCCGAAGGCTGCGGCCACCGTCTCGAACAGATCATCGACTTCGCCGGCCTTGCTGATGTCGCAGGCAACCGCCAGCGCCTTGGCGTCCGTTTTCCCGGCTTCGGTAATGGCGGCATCGAGCACCGCTTTGCGGCGGCCGCAAAACACCGTGTTCCAGCCCGCCTTCACCAGTGCCGTGGCGACGCTCTTGCCGATGCCCGTGCCGGCGCCGGTGACGATGGCGGTTTTCTCTGGGAAGGCTGTCATGGATTTTGCTCCTGCGCGCCGCGCATCCCGGCACAGATCGGGGTGCATCCGAATGCACCGACCCATCGCAAATGAAGGCGATCATGGCAAGTCGGACACTAATGCATGTCGCTCAAAAGTGGCCCCGGTTCTGAGAGAACGACATGCATCAGGACAAAAACATGAAGCGCCACGCGCTTTATGTGATCGGTCCGACAAAAAGGGCGGTCATTGGCGACCGCCCCCTGATCTGAACCGGGCTTGGGAGGAGGAAAAGCCGATCCGACTGACTAAAATCATGCGCTTCCTCGGTAAACGAGCAGTTAACGCTTTTCCCGCCGCGGCTGCGTTGTCTACCAGCGCGGGTTCGGCGCCGTGCCTGACGGAACCGGCACCTTGGCCGCCGACACCGTCGCCTCGACATGATCGACGAGCGCATCCGGCAGGCCGAGCCGGCCGGCGAGCAGGTCGAGATAGCCGCGTTCGGCGCGCGTATCGGGGTCGATCGTCAGTCGCGACGCCGTGTAGAGCTCGAGCCTCTGCTCATCGGTCTTGGCGCCTGCGACCAGCGTATCGAGGTCGAGCGGGCTATCCAGCTCGGCCATCAGAAACTTTTCCGCTTCCGTGCCGATGCCGGCCAGACTGAGCTTGCCGGCGATCTTTTGGCGTTCCGCGTCATCGACATGGCCATCGGCCTTGGCCGCCGAGATCATCGCCCGCACCAGGGTCAGCGTGAACTCGTCCTCCCCCTGTGGCGCCTGTGAAGGATGAAAGCCGGTGTCGGCGGGCGGCGGCAGCAGTTCCGGCTGGCCGGCCGCCGGCGCCTGCTCGGGTGCATTGCCGGCCTTGTAATTCTGGTAGGCCTTGTAGGCGAGACCGCCGATCGCAGCCAGTCCGCCGAGCTTCACGGCCGTGCCGGTGACCTGCCGTCCCGTGCCGGTTCCAAGCAGCACCGCGGCCAGCGCACCGGCGGCCAGCGGATTGTCCTTGGCCATCTGCACAGCCTGCCCGGCCTTGTCGCGAACGGTGCCGGTTGTGCCGGGAACTTGCGAGCCGAGCAGATCGTCGAGAAGCTTCTTGGGGTCGAACATGGTGCCTCCAGAAAAGGGCCCGCACCAACGTGGACGGGCAGGTTTTGGACGTTGCAGACGTAGGTCCCGCACACTGACATTACAATGACGGAGGCGCGCTTTGCTATCGGCGCCGGCAATGCCGCAAATCGGTGATCCGTGTGTCGATACCGGCCTCGGCTTGCGCTAATGTCGCCGCCGCATTGCCGAGGGAGGAACCTTGCTGTGACCGATCAACCTGGCCGGGAACCGGCGCGCGATCCGCAGGATCTGGAACGTTTGTTGATCGACCGGCAATGGGCGGGAGACATTGAGGGCATGGTAGCGCTGTTCGAACCCGATGCCGTCATCGACACCGGAGCAGCCGAATTGACGCGTGGCCATGAGGCGATCCGCGCTTTGTTCGAAGCCTTTGCCGCGAGCTGGCGAAAATTCCAGCGCGGCGAGCAGCGCCCGGCGGCCATTAACGGCGACCTCGCGTTGACGTCGACCAGGCTTGCCGACGGCTCGATAACCTCAGAGGTCGCGCGCCGGCAGGCCGACGGCACATGGCTGTGGGTGATCGACCGCTATTCTGTCGTGTGGTGATCCAGTCAGGGCGTCGGCGGCACTTAACTGCCGATATGTCCCCTGCCCTGCGCCTGCGCAAGTTCGACCTGGCGCTGGCGCTCGGCATAGCGGGTGCGATCCTCATCCGAGCGTGCCTCGTAGCAATGCGGGCATGACACGCCGGTGGAAAAATGCGGCGACAGCCGGTTCTCCGGCGTCAGCGGATGCCGGCAGGCGCGGCAGAGTTCGGCCTCGCCTTCGGTCAACCCATGCGACACCGAGACCCGCTCGTCGAAGACGAAACACTCGCCCTGCCACAGGCTGTCTTCGGCCGGGACCTCTTCAAGATATCCGAGGATGCCGCCCTTGAGATGGAACACATCCTTGAAGCCGAGCGACTTCACATAGGCCGTCGCCTTTTCGCAGCGGATGCCGCCGGTGCAGAACATCGCGACCTTGCGGCCGTCGAGTTGGTCGCGGTGTTTTTCCACCCAGGCCGGGAATTCGCGAAAGCTTGACGTGCGCGGGTCCACCGCGCCCTCGAACGTGCCTATCGACACTTCGTACGCGTTGCGTGTGTCGATGACGATGGTGCCGGGGTCCGAGATCAGCGCGTTCCAGTCGGCCGGCGCGACATAGGTCCCCGCACCCGTCGCCGGGTCGAGGTCTTCGACGCCCATGGTGACGATCTCGCGCTTCAGCCGCACCTTCATGCGATGGAACGGCATTTCGGCGGCAGTGCTGTATTTGACCTCGAGATCGGCAAGACCCTCGATGGCCTCGAGATAAGCGATCAGGTCGGCTATGTCGGTTTCGCTGCCGGCGACCGTGCCGTTAATACCTTCCTGCGCCAGAAGCAATGAGCCCTTGATGCCGCGCCCGCAGCAGAAGGCGGCAAGCGGCGTGCGCAAGACCCGCAGCGCCTCGAAGTCGCCCAGCCTCGCAAATTTGTAGAGCGCGGCGACGCGCACGGGTTCATGGTTGGTCATCGCCAAGCCACTAGACCGTGGTCAAAGCGGATTCAAGGCAGAGCTAAAGACACTTCGTCGGTATTCGCCCGCAGGCTCGTTGGCCGACATGTGACATCGCGGCAGGCCGGGTTTCGTGGACTCGGAATCGGCCTTCTGCTAATCGGTTGAAATCACCTAGGGAGAGACAAGCCAATGCTCAGCAAGACCGAAACGCTCCTGTCGCTGCTCAATGGCCAGCCGGTCATTCCGGTGCTGAAGATCGCCAATGTCGCGGACGCCGTCCCGCTCGCCCGGGCGCTGGCCGCCGGCGGCCTGCCGGCGATCGAGATCACGTTGAGAACCGCCGATGCGCTGGAAGCGATCCGCCGCGTGGCCGGTGAGGTCGAGGGCGCCATTGTCGGCGCCGGCACAATTCTCGATGCCAAGCAGTTCGACCAGGCAGCGGCGGCTGGCTCGAAGTTCATCGTCAGCCCCGGCATCACGCGCGAGTTGCTGGCGGCGGCCAAGGACAGCGACGTTCCCTTGCTGCCCGGCGCCATCACGCCCGGCGAGATCATGGCTGCCCGCGAGGCCGGCCTGCGGTTCCTGAAATTCTTCCCGGCCGAACAATCCGGCGGCATCGCCTCGCTGAAGGCCTTTGCCTCGCCGCTGGCCGACGTGAAATTCTGCCCGACCGGCGGCATCTCGGCCAAGAACGCCGCCGACTATCTCAGCCTGTCCAACGTTATCTGCGTCGGCGGCTCGTGGGTGGCGCCGGACGAGTTGGTCAAGGCCGGCAAGTGGGATGAGATCGAGGCGCTCGCACAG
Organism: Mesorhizobium sp. M0077; assembly: GCF_040322955.1. Lineage (NCBI taxonomy): Bacteria > Pseudomonadati > Pseudomonadota > Alphaproteobacteria > Hyphomicrobiales > Phyllobacteriaceae > Mesorhizobium > Mesorhizobium sp. M0077. Next base: position 395,000 of record NZ_JAMYUL010000001.1, on the reverse strand, counting down.
ACCGCGAGCAAGCTCGGAAAATAACCTCCGCTACTTTATCTTTGCGCAATCCCAAGGGAAGCGCTCCGCGCTTTCCCGGGAAAATCACAGTGTTCCCGGAATTGCACTCGGCACAAAAACCCGCCAGCTGCGCCGACCGGGTTTGCTACGCGTTGAGATTTTGGTTCCCGCTCAAGGGCTCGAACCTCGATTCACGCCTTCAAAGGGCGCTGTCCTACCATTAGACGAAGCGGGAATGCAGTTTGGTGGTTAGCATTCTGGGGCGATGGAAGCCAGTGCTCGATATCTCGCTAGAAGCAAAAGCCGCGCGGGTTGCCCAGCGCGGCTTCAATGTTTACCCCGTCGAGCTCTTACTTCGTCTGGAAGCGGGCGACCGAAAGGAATTTCACGGCATTGCCGGTGAAGCGGTTGGCATCGGCCATCTGGTTGTCCGCATGGAAGCCTGCGGTGTAGACCTCGCTCGGCGGCGTATGCACGATGTTGTAGGCATAGCGCGGCGCTGTCGTCGGGCTGGAAACGGTGGCGATGTTGTCGCCGCTGCTCAGCGCCCAGCGGGCCGCCTGCGGTTCGGCCGCCACCACCACTGCCTTCGGTCCTGGCTTCAGGTCGCGGGCCGAAGCCCTGGCTTCCTTGCGTGTCGTCTTGACGCCGGCGCCGATCACCGAGGCTGGATCGGTACCGGCGGGACGGGCAGCAATAGCGCCGCGCGGCGATGCGGCATCGACACCTGACGGATCGTTGAACGCCGAGCGAGGCTCGAGCGACGCAACCTGATAGTCGTCGGTAGCACCGGCTGTATCGGCGGCGCTGGCCTGTTCGAGAACCGCCTTGACCTCGTCCGGACGCTGCGACGGCAGCACCGAGAACGCGTCGGTTGCGGTCTGCTTGTGGGCAGCCGTATCGGCCAGCGCCAGCAGAACGCCCTTGTCCTGCGGCGCAAGCTCAGCCGGCGGCGAAGAGCGGTCGGGACGCCAGGTCGGCAACGGGACGTTGACCGCGACCTGCGCCGGAGCGGCAGCTTGATCGGCCCCCTGGTCGGCATTGCTCGCATCGGCCGTGCCGAACGGCACATTGGCCGGCGCCTGCGCCGTCGCCACCGTCTGTTCGGTGGTGGCATCGGCCACGCCGAACGGCACGGTCTCAGGTTGTTGCGCGCCGACATCGGCCTTCGGCCGCGGTGCGAAAGCGGGCAGCGGCACTTCCTTGGCGGGCAGCGCGGCGATGATCGTCTCCGGCGTGTCCTGCGGCTCCGAATCGTCAGCGCTGTCGTCGGCAAGCTGCGGAATGTTGGCGCGCTTGGCGTTCTGCGGCGACACGATCGCGATGCCAGGCAGATTGCTGTTGTTGTTGCTCGTGGCAGCCAGCACCGGCTTCACGCTTCTCGGCGGCGGCGCGGCGGTAGCGACATCGGCGCTGTCGTCGGCTTCGTCTTCACCGCCACCGCCAAAGAACGCGGACAGGAAGCCACCGGATTTCTTGGTGCTGCCGCCTGCGCTGGCCATCATGATGGCAGGAGAACCGGCGCCCTTGCGCGCCTTGTAGGAGGCGAGCGCTTGGTCATAACCCGGCAACGGCCTGCCGTCGCTCGGCACATGCAGCGTCTTGCCATTGGGGAACAGGCTGACCAGTTCCTGGCGGCTGATGCCTGGCCAATGCCGCACATTGCCGACGTCCATGTGGACGAAGGGCGAACCCGACGACGGATAGTAGCCGACGCCGCCGCCCTGCATCTTCAGGCCGATGTTGCGCAGCTTTTTCAGCGGCACACCCGGAATGTAGAAGTCCATCGCCTTGCCCAGCATATGCTGGCTTTCCTTGGCGACACCGCGGCTGCGGCTGCGCAGCATCGAATTGGTCGACGGCGAGCGATAGCCGCAAACGACCTGGATGTAGTCGGTGGCGCCGGCCTGCCGGTAAGCTTCCCACACCAGATCGAGCAGGCGCGGATCCATCTTGGTCGGTTCGTTGCGACGCCAGTCGCGCAGGATGATGTTGATCTTCCTGAGGCCTGCCGGATCGTAGCGGCCATTGCGCTTGTAGACGATCTCGGCCTTTTCGTGCGTGTGGAGGTGATAGAGCTTGAGCGAGCGCGTTTCAGCGCTGGCGCCGGCAGCAGTTGCGGCGAGGAAAGCGAACGCAACGATCAACGCTGCCAGCCATCTCGGCCAGACGCCCATGTGATCGCGCCGCCCGTTTCTGTGTCGTTCGACTTTGTTCAAATCAAAAGGCCTTGCAGGCTGCCGTTTGTCCCCGGATTTGTCCAAACGGATGCGTGGTTCTCACATCCGAATATCGATCCTAATGGTTAATCATCGCTTATTGAAGCCGAAATGCGGTAACACCGTGGCGATATCCCGTCAAAAATAATACACAGGATTTCTTGGTAAACTGCTGGTTTAGATCAAGATTCAGCCTTTTCCCGCTACACGATCTGTTACCGCTGGCCTTAATGCGTGAACAACGCTGTCCGCATCAGCCATATTCCCGCCCCAACCCTTATGCAGCGCCGGATGTGGCATGGCAAGCTGGTCCCGGCCTTGCGTTGGCAAGCTGTGGAATTCGGCGTTCAGGAGGCAAGGCGGTCGAGGCGGCCGGTTTCCGGGTCGATGCCGTATTCCTTGAGCTTGCGGTAGAGCGTCGAGCGGCCGATGCCGAGACGCCGTGCGACCTCGCTCATCTGGCCGTTGTAATGGTCGATGGCGAGCTTGATCATTTCGAGTTCGACATCGGCCAGCGCACGCACATTGCCACGCTCGTCCAGCGCCCTCAATGTGCCGAAACGCTGAAGCAACCTGGCCGGAGGGGCGAGCTCGGCAGCTGCAGTACCGGCATCATCAGTCTGCGCGCCATCGCCTTGCGATCCGGTGCTCAAGGCCATGCCGGGGTCCGACAAGGACGCATCGGCGTCGAGATTGACGGTGCCGTCGACCTGCGCCCGGATCTGCGGAAATTCGTCAGTCGTGAGCACATCGCCTTCGGCAAGCACCGAGGCCCTGAACACGGCGTTTTCCAGCTGCCTGATGTTTCCCGGCCAATCATAGGCCTGCAGCATGGCCAGTGCGGCATCCGAGATGCCGTGCAGGCGATTGCCCGCCGGCGCCACCTTGTCCATGAAATGCTTGACCAGATAGGGGATGTCGTCGCGGCGGTCGCGCAGCGGCGGCACGACGATCGGGTAAACGTTGAGCCGGTAGAACAGGTCCTCGCGAAACTTGCCGTCCTTGACCTGCTGCAGAAGGTTGCGGTGCGTGGCCGAGATCAGCCTGATGTCGACCCTGACGGTGGAACGGCCGCCGACCGGATCGACCTCGCCATCCTGCACGGCGCGCAACAGCTTGACCTGCACGTCGAGCGGCAGGTCGCCGATCTCATCCAGGAACAGGGTGCCCGAATGCGCCTCGACGAACTTGCCGGTGTGCTTTTCGGTGGCGCCGGTGAACGAACCTTTTTCGTGACCGAACAGGATCGATTCGACCAGATTGTCGGGGATGGCGCCGCAATTGACGGTGACGAACGGCTTTGTGCGGCGTTCGCCGCTGCCCTGGATGGCGCGCGCCACCAATTCCTTGCCGACGCCCGATTCGCCCTCGATCAGGATCGGGATGTTGGAGGCCGCAGCCTTCTGGCCGAGGCGGATCACCCGGTCCATCGCCGGGCTGTGCGTGATCATGTCCTTGAAGGTCAGGTGGCCGCCGCGACGCCGCGACGTGCGCTTGACCTCGTCCTCGACCGCCTCGACCTTGAGCGCGTTGCCGACCGCGGTCTGCAGCCGGTCGGGAGACGCCGGCTTGACGACAAAATCGAAAGCGCCGTGGCGCATCGCCGAAACCACCGTTTCGATGCCGCCCTGCGCAGTCTGCACGATGACGGGAACAGTGATGCCGCGCTCGCGCATCGCCTTCAGCACGCCGATGCCGTCGAGGCCCGGCATGACAAGGTCGAGGATGACTGCCGAAATATCCCTCGCATTGGGTCCGTCAAGCGCGCTCAGACCGGCCTCGCCGCCATCGGCAACGATGGCGCTGTGGCCGAATTTCGTCACCGCCGCCTCGAGCAGCCGGCGCTGCACGGGATCGTCATCGACTATAAGAATGGAACCTGTCATGACTGATTTGAGTTGCCCGCCTGGGAAATTCCCATGGATCATCTTGGCACAGGGTTCTAAACAAGGTTTCAAAAAACCCGGTGAACGAATTCCTTAGGATTTGACCGGCTTGTCCTTTCCCCTTGATTCCAGAAGGTAATTGTTGATGAGCAGGATTCTCGGTCGGCAGCTTGCGGCGGTAGCGTCCGGTCAGGGCGCGGCGGAACTCGGCGACCTGCCGGAATGGAATCTCGCCGATCTTTATTCCGGCATGGAGGCGCCCGAACTGAAGCGCGACCTTGCCAAGGCGGCGGCCGATGCCGTCGCCTTCGAGAACCGCTGGAAGGGCACGCTGGCTGCGGAGGCCGAGCGCGGCAGCGCCGGCAGGCTTGGCGAGGCGCTGACAGCCTATGAGGCGCTGGAGGAACTGATCGGCCGCATCGTCTCCTATGCCGGCCTGATCTATGCCGGCAACACCGCCGATCCGCAGCGCGCAAAGCTCTATGGCGACATCCAGGAGAAGATGACCGACGCCAGCGCGCATCTTTTGTTCTTCGCGCTGGAGCTGAACCTGATCGACGACAAGGCGCTCGAAGCAGCCCTCGCCGCCGACGCCGGCTTTGCCCATTACCGCCCCTGGGTGCTCGACCTCAGAATGGACAAGCCCTACCAGCTCGAGGACCGGGTCGAGCAGCTGTTCCATGAGAAATCGATCACCGGACGCGGTGCCTGGAACCGGCTGTTCGACGAGACGATGTCCGATCTGCGCTTCGACATAGACGGCGAGGAACTGACGCTGGAGCCGGCGCTGAACCGCCTGCAGGACGCCGATGGGGAGGTCCGCCGCCGCGCCTCCGAAGCGCTGGCCGCAACCTTCCGCAAGAGCCTGCGCACCTTCACGCTGATCACCAACACGCTGGCCAAGGACAAGGAGATTTCCGACCGCTGGCGCGGCTTCGAGGACATCGCCGATTCACGCCATCTCGCCAACCGCGTCGAGCGCAGCGTGGTCGATGCGCTGGCGTCGGCCGTGCGCGAAGCCTATCCGCGCCTGTCGCATCGCTACTACGCGATGAAGGCGCGCTGGCTCGGCATGGAGGTGATGAACCACTGGGACCGCAACGCCCCCTTGCCCGAGACGCCGCAGGCCGTGATCCCTTGGGACGACGCCAGGAACACCGTGCTGTCGGCCTATCAGCGCTTTTCCCCCGATATGGCGGAGATCGCCCGCGTCTTCTTCGACCGCAACTGGATCGACGCGCCGGTCAGGCCCGGCAAATCGCCCGGCGCCTTCGCCCATCCGACCGTGCCTTCGGCGCACCCTTACGTGCTGCTCAACTACATGGGCAAGCCGCGCGATGTGATGACGCTGGCGCATGAACTCGGCCACGGCGTGCATCAGGTGCTGGCCGGCGGCCAGGGCGCGCTGATGGCTTCGACGCCGCTGACTTTGGCCGAGACGGCCTCGGTGTTCGGCGAGATGCTGACCTTCCGTTCGCTGCTCGACCAGACCACCGACAAGCGCGAGCGCAAGGCGATGCTCGCCCAGAAGGTCGAGGACATGATCAACACGGTCGTGCGCCAGATCGCCTTCTACGAGTTCGAACGCAAGGTGCATGCAGAGCGCAAGAACGGCGAACTGACCTCCGACAAGCTCGGCCAGTTCTGGCTCGAGGTGCAGGCCGAAAGCCTGGGGCCGGCGATCAAGCTGCGCGAGGGCTATGAGGTCTTCTGGACCTACATCCCGCACTTCGTCCACTCCCCCTTCTACGTCTACGCCTATGCCTTTGGCGACTGCCTGGTGAACTCGCTCTACGCGGTCTACCAGAACGCTGAGCATGGCTTCCAGGATAAGTATTTCGAGATGTTGCGCGCCGGCGGCACCAAGCATCACTCGGAGCTTCTCGCGCCCTTCGGCCTCGACGCCACCGACCCCGCCTTCTGGCAGATCGGGCTTGGCGTGATCGGCGGCCTGATCGACGAGTTGGAAGCGCTCGACAGTTAATGCGCGCACCCATTGGACCGATGGCGCAGAGTGGCAGGTTCAGCAGCGGCCTCGACTTTGCAGAATCGCAGAACAGTTTAGCCGGAATGCATGTGACGGCAGCTCTGTTCTTGTTCTAAATATCTGTTCTTGAATAACTCTCCGGCGAAAATTCCGTTAGCTTTCCCGAAGCCGTATGATAGCTTTCCGACTGAAGCTCAGCCGGGCGCGCGGCTTAAGGCCGGACAGTATCCCGGCCCATGGCAGCGGTCTGACGAATGCGACAGCGACGGTTGGCAACGGGCGGAAAGCCGAACGCCGACACTCGACGACAGACCGGCTGTTCCCTGAGCCGCCGAACCGCATTGGATGATCCGATCTGCCAAGGTCATGACTTGGGACGGCGGCGGACGGATCCGACTGGAGAGAGACGATGACCTTCTTTTACATTGTCCTGGCGTTCCTTGTAGGTGTGTTGGTTGGCTGGTTTATCTGGGGCCGGCTGCGCGGCGAACTCGACAGCCTGCGCGGCGATCTCGACCGCACCCGCAGCGAGCGTGACAGACTGCGCGCCGACGCCGATCGCCTGACTGGCGAACTCGACGCCTGCGGCAAGACCCGCGCCGATCTCGAACGCCGGCTGCGTGAAACATCAGCTCCATCCGCCAAGCCTTCAAGTTCGGCGCCGGCCGCGCTGGTATCGACAGCGGCAACGGCCAAGTCCGCCCCGGCCGCGAAACCGACCCCCGCCAAACCCGCCGCGGCCAAACCAGCTGCGGCCAAATCCGCGGCCGCAAAACCAGCGGCCAGCAAACCCGCCGCCAAGGCCGCGCCCAAAGCCGCGGCTTCAAAGCCCGCTGCCGTCCCGAAGAAGGCCGCCCCGGCAGCTGGAAAGGCCGACAATCTGCGTCGCCTGATCGGTATCGGCCCGGTCAACGACAAACTGCTCAAGGGCCTTGGCGTCACGACCTACGCGCAGATCGCCGGCTGGACCGCGGCCGACGTCAAGCGCATCGAGGACACGCTGAATTTCGACGGCCGCATCGCTCGCGAAAAGTGGGTCGAGCAGGCCAAGCTGCTTGCCGCCGGCGACGAAAAGGAGTTCGCACGCCAATTCCCGAGCGCCGGGACCGCCAACAACAGCTGATCCGTCATCGGCAACATAACCAGAAGGCGGCGCTCTCGGGCGCCGTCTTTATTTTTGCATTCGCCACTGTCTTTGCGCCCTGCGACGCCGCTCCCTCGATTGCACGCCGCCCGGCCCCCATATAGAGCGGTTCTGGCGTCATCGACCGCAGTACCCGAGCCCCATGCCCCTGCCCTCTGCCATTTTCCGCAACGATGAAAGCGGCCGCCAGTTGGTCTTCGACCACCCGGCCGACATCCTCATTGCCTATGATGCCAAGGATTTTCTGCCGGCGCTGGCGGCCGCGCAGGCGGCGAGCGATGCCGGCAAATGGCTGGCCGGCTATTTCTCCTACGAAGCGGGCTATCTGCTCGAACCGAAACTGGTGCCGCTGCTGCCTGAAGGCCGGCGCGCGCCACTGGTTTGTCTGGGTGTCTTCGATGCTCCGGTCGAAGAGGCGGTGCCGCGCAACGATGCGCCTGCCACCAATGGCCCCATCTTCGACGCCAGGGCCAGTTGGTCCGCTCAGGACTACGCCCAACGCTTCGCGCGCCTTCACGACCACATCCGCAAGGGCGATTGCTACCAAGGCAACCTGACCTTTCCGGTCCGTGCCCAATGGTCGGGCGATCCGCTTGCTGCCTTCGACGCACTGACAGGACGCCAGCCGGTCAAGTATGGCGCGCTGATTTCGCTCGGCGATCCCATCGTCTTGTCGCGTTCGCCCGAGCTGTTCTTCGAGATCGATGCCGAAGGCATGATCGAAACCCATCCGATGAAGGGTACCGCACCGCGCGGCGCGACCAAGGCCGAGGACGCGCGGTTGAAGTCCTTCTTGCGCAGCGACGAAAAGAACCAGGCCGAGAACCGAATGATCGTCGATCTCCTGCGCAACGACATCTCGCTGATCAGCGAGGTCGGCACGCTGGAAGTGCCGGAACTGTTCCGCATCGAGAGCTACCCGACCGTCCATCAGATGGTGAGCCGTGTGCGGGCGAAGCTTCTGCCTGATCTCGGCATCCGCCAAATCTTTGGCGCGCTGTTTCCCTGTGGCTCGATTACCGGCGCACCGAAAATCCGCGCCATGGAAATCCTGCACGAGCTGGAAGAGACACCGCGCGACGTCTATTGCGGCGCCATCGGCTGGATCGCGCCTGGCGGCATGATGCGCTTTTCGGTGGCGATCCGCACCATATCGCTCTTTTCCAGTGGCGAGGCCGTTTACAATGTCGGCGGCGGCGTCGTCTTCGATTCGACGGCGCAAGAGGAGTATCAGGAGTGTCTGCTGAAGGCGCGCTTCGCGACGGGGACACCGCCGATTTCGAGCTGATCGAGACCATGCGCTGGGAGCCCGGCCAGGGCTTTCTGCGCTTCGAACGCCATCTCGCGCGCCTTTACGGCTCGGCGGAAGAACTCGGCTTTGCCTGCGATCCGCAGCGGATCGGCGAGGTGCTGGCGAATACTATCGGGGCGCAGCAGACGGCGCTGCGCACCCGGCTCGTCCTGCAGCGCAATGGCGAAGTGACCGCCTCGGTCCAGCCCTATGAGCCGTTCGCCGCCGACAAGGTCTGGCGGCTGCGACTGGCGCGGGTCCGGCTCTCTTCCTCGGACGCGCTGCTGCGCCACAAGACCGGCCGGCGACAGATCTACACTCACGCCCGCTCCGAATATCTGATCACCCAGGCCGACGAAGTGTTGCTCGCAAATGAGCGCAGTGAAATCTGCGAAGGCACCATCACCAACGTCTTCGCCGATTTCGGTGATGGCCTGCTGATGACACCCAGGCTCGACTGCGGCCTGCTGCCTGGCGTATTGCGCGCCGAGCTGCTGGACGAAGGCCGCGCCCAGGAGGCGATCTACAGCTATGACGAGTTGAAATCCGCCAAAACACTGTTCGTCGGCAATTCTCTGCGCGGCTTGATCCCGGCAACATTGGCCTGATACGAAGCGGCTGCGAGAATAACCGCCGGCATTGGACACTTTCTAGCGAAGCATGAATTCTCGTCAGCCCACGCACACGCCCTATGATGGCTCCTCAAAGCTCTTCACCATCGGGCTGAAGCCGCTCGAGCTCGACAAGTGGATCGAGGTCGACCGGTATCTCTTCGACCATCTCGCCGAAAAGCGCCGGCTCTATGCCGAAATTCCCGACAAGGTGTTTGTCGAGGAAGACGGCACGCGCGACGCCCAGCGCGAAGTGCGCGGCCTCATCGAAGCACATCTGCTGTCGACATTTCCCGGGATGTACCGGCGCACCAATGCCGGGGTTGAGGTCATTGGCGCCAAAGCCGACTCTGACGCCACCTTCCCCGATGCCCCGCTGGTCGCAGCGTCGCTGCTCGTCCAGGAAGACCTGATCCTGATGCGCCGTGACGACACCGGCTGGCGACTCGCCGCCGGCTCGCTGTGCTTCCCGTCATCCTGGTCGCTGGTCGAGAAATTCGGCCGGCCGCTGCAGCAGATCCACGCACCGGTGCCCGGCTTCGGTCCGGGCACCAGGCCGGCCGAGCTCATCAACCGCATGTTCGACGGCCTGCAGGGTCAGGCTGTCGAACGCTTCAACTGGTCGATCCAGGCCGGCGACGCGCTCTATCATCCGCTCTCCAATGTCGAGCGCATCGACCGCGCCACCAGGCGCCCCTCGCGATTTCCCGACGGCGACGTCAACACCCATGCCTTCATCCGCGTGGAGCGCCAGACGCTGCGCAAACTGCCTCTGTCGCGCGACATCCTGTTCACCATCCGCATCCATCTCGACCCGCTGAAACTGCTGGCGCGGCATCCCGACCGGGCAACGCTTGCCGCCTCTTTCGCGGCGCAATTGCAGGCGCTGGATGAGGCTCAACTCGACTACAAGGGGATGACATCAGACCGTGACCGGCTGGTGCAACGCCTGCAAACCATGGCTAAGGAGTGACGATGATCCGACATGTTCTGAAGCTAGCCGTCCTGCTCGGTGCATTCCTGGCGTTGCCGGCAACAGCGCATGCGGAACCGGTGACCTATGCGGGGAAGCTCGGCAACATCGACATCGTCGTCGAGTTTACCGGTGATCCGGCGACGGCTGGAGAGGCACTGGCGGCGCGCTATTTCTACCGCTCCAAGGGCGTCGATATTCCTCTGCAGGCGAAGTCGAGCAAGGGCGCCACCTTTCAATTGGCCGAGGAAGAAGCCTGCGATGCCAAGAAGTGCGGCGACGGCCAGGCTCCACCCATCGGCGCCGTCTGGCGGTTGAGTTCCGCCGACAAGGGCAAGACGCTGGAAGGCACCTGGACGGCCAAAAAGACCCTGCCGCTGAAGCTGACAAGGATCGCCAGCCGTGCCCAGACGGAGACGCCGGCGACGACGCCACGCGATCTCTATGATTTCACCGACATGACATTCTCGGGCGACGATGCGCCGATCACCATGGCGGCATCGCCCTACGACTATCTCAAGCTGGATTTTGCGCCCAAGGCAGACGCCAAGGAAGGTTGGCCGGATGCAGCCTACAACTATGTCACCAATCCGCGCACCAAATTCGCCAGGCCGCGCATCGTCGATCTCGCCGGCAGGGCGCCGATCGAAGCCGCCAATGCCTTGCTGCAGAACCGCCATTGGCATGACAGCCTCAGCGCCTTGACGTGCGCGGCGCTGCAATATGCCGGTTTCCACGACGGGCCGCCGATGGAGGGCATGGACGACGATTCGCTTGGCGGCTATGAAGACACGACGTCCAAAGTTACGTCATTGACGCCGAAGCTGATGAGCTGGTCGGAATCCGGCAGCCTCTATTGCGGCGGTGCGCATCCGAACAACTATTCCGACGCCTATGTCATGGACGTGCGCCGTGGCGCCTTGCTTACCCTTCAGGACATGTTTTCCGATACGGTCGACGGCAAGCCAGGCCCCTCGCTGGCCACCTTCGTCAAGGAGAAGCGCAAGAAGCCAAGCGACCAGACCGAGGTGGATTACGAGGCCGAATGCGGCATCGACGATTTGATCGGCGACTATCTCGGCGCCAGCCTGAAGCGCGATGGCGACAGGCAGGTTCTGGTCTTCGGACTGCAAGGTTTGCCCAACGTCATCCAGGCTTGCGCCGGCGATCTCGTTGAAATCCCGGACTCCGAAGCACAAGCGCTGCTCACGCCGGAATTCGCGAAACTGCTCGAACCGTAGGCGCATCTGCGCCGTCGGGAACTAACCTTATCCCTGCTTTTCGCTTTATTGTGACAATGATCTATGGTTTGTCGCGCGGCGGTCGAACGGCCGCTTTGGCGCGTTGCTTGAAGGAGTGCTCGATAAAATGGCGAATGAAAACTGGCCCGTTTACGGTGAAATCACCGGCCCTGTCGTGATGATCGGCTTTGGTTCGATCGGACGGGGAACGCTGCCTCTGATCGAGCGCCATTTCAAATTCGACAAGTCGCGCATGACGGTCATCGACCCGCTCGACACCGACCGCAAGCTGCTCGACGAGCGCGGCATCGCCTTCGTGCAGGAGCACGTGACCGAGAAAAACTACAAGAAACTGCTGACGCCGCTTTTGACCAATGGTGGCGGCCAGGGCTTTTGCATCAATCTGTCGGTCGATACCGGCTCGGTCGACCTGATGCGGCTCTGCCGCAAGCTCGGCGTGCTCTACATCGACACCGTCGTCGAGCCGTGGCTCGGCTTCTATTTCGACGCCAAGGCCGACAATGCCAGCCGCACCAACTACGCGCTGCGCGAAGCCTTGATCAAGGAGAAGCACGACAAGCCCGGCGGCGCTACCGCGGTTTCGACCTGTGGCGCCAATCCGGGCATGGTCTCGTGGTTCGTCAAGCAGGCGCTGCTGAACCTTGCCGGCGACCTCGGCCTCGAGTTTTCCGAACCCGCGCAGGACGACCGTGACGGCTGGGCGAAGCTGATGAAGAAGGCCGGCGTCAAGGGCATCCACATCGCCGAGCGCGACACCCAGCGCACCAAGAAGCCGAAGCCGATGAACGTGTTCTGGAACACCTGGTCGGTCGAAGGTTTCATCTCGGAAGGGCTGCAGCCGGCCGAGCTCGGCTGGGGCACGCATGAGAGATGGATGCCGAAGAACGGCAAGGAGCACAAGCATGGCTCCAAGGCTGCGATCTATCTCGAACAGCCCGGCGCCAACACCCGCGTGCGCTCCTGGTGCCCGACGCCGGGCGCGCAATACGGTTTCCTGGTGACGCACAATGAGGCGATCTCGATCGCCGACTTCTTCACCGTGCGCGGTAAGAAGGGCAAGGTGCAATACCGCCCGACCTGCCACTATGCCTATCACCCCTGCAACGACGCCGTGCTGTCGCTGCACGAAATGTTCGGCGCTGCCGGCAAGCCGCAGCCGGTCCACCATGTGCTTGACGAAAACGAACTGGTCGACGGCGTCGACGAGCTTGGCGTGCTGCTCTACGGCCATGCCAAGAACGCCTACTGGTACGGTTCGCAGCTGTCGCTGGCCGAAGCCCGCAAGCTGGCGCCCTACCAGAATGCTACCGGCATGCAGGTCACCTCGGCCGTGCTCGCCGGCATGGTCTGGGCGCTGGAAAACCCGGAAGCCGGCATCGTCGAGGCCGACGAGATGGACTACAAGCGCTGCCTGGAAGTGCAGTCCCAGTATCTCGGACCGGTCAAGGGCTACTACACCGACTGGACGCCGCTCGATTACCGTCCGGGCCTGTTTCCCGAGGACCTCGACGAAAGCGACCCGTGGCAATTCCGCAACATCCTCGTTCGATAGCGGTTCCATACCCCTGCCTCACTGCCTTGCAATCGCCCGGAAATCGGGCGATTGAAGGGATGCGGACGAGAGCAGTGTGCATCCATTTGGACGCACGAGGGACGGCTCTGGTAACTTGAGGCCACGCACATCGTGTTCTCCAAAACGTCGTTTGACGATTGGGCCGATGCGTCAGGAGAGGATTTGATATGACGATTGCGCGCAAAATTCTTTCTGCGGGCGCGGCGGGCGCTCTTGCGACGATGCTTGCCGCCTGCACCACCGGCGGCTCCGACGGGCCACCGATCTCATCGCAGGCGCGAGGCGTCGAAGGCTCATGGCTGAACGCCGAAGGCAAGGCGGTCTCGACATTGAACGGCGGCGTCTTCACCACCGTTTCGGCGGAGACCGGTGAGAAATTCGCTGACGGCAGCTACACCAAGACCGGCGCCACCTCGGTCGAGATCAACGGAACCTCGCTGATCCGGCAGCAGCCAATCGCTTTCAACTGCCTGCTGGTGTCCATAAACCAGCTGAATTGCACCAGCTCCGCCGGGCAGAACTTCGTGCTGACCAGGCGCGGCTGAACCTTTCCCATGCGGCTTGCGGATGGCGGCGGCGCGATGCCGCCGCCTTTTTTATGCCGGCAAACCGATGCCGGTTATCCGCCCTGATTCTTCTTGCATCGCCACAACCGCGATGTGAACATACCCGAAATGCTGGCTGTTATCCTGCAGTCGGGCAAGAGCGTTAAACGCCTTTGATCATATCCGGGAGACGAAGATGAAGAAGCTCGCCGCCATTGCCGCCCTCTCTGCCTCGACACTCGGCCTGTCGGCCGCACCATCCTTTGCCGACTACACGTTGAACATCCTGCATTTCAACGATTGGCACAGCCGCATCGAAGGCAACAACAAATACGAGTCGACCTGCTCGGCCGAGGAAGAGACCAAGGGTGAGTGCATCGGCGGCGCCGGCCGGCTGGTCACCGCGATCGCACAGGAGCGCAAGAAGCTCGAAGGCCAGAACGTGCTGCTGCTCAATGCCGGCGACAGCTTTCAGGGATCGCTGTTCTACATCACCTACAAGGGCACGGCGGAGGAGGAATTCCTCAATCAGATCAAGCCCGACGCGGTGACGCTCGGCAACCACGAATTCGACGATGGCGAGAGCGCGCTGGTGCCTTATCTCGACAAGGCGAAGTTCCCGATCGTCAGCGCCAATGTCGTGCCCAACGACAAGTCCGGCGCCGCAGGCAAGATCAAGCCGTCGATTGTGCTTGAGGTCGGCGGCCAGAAGATCGGCATTGTCGGCGCCGTGACCAACGACACGCCGGAACTCGCCTCTCCCGGCCCCAACATCACCATCGCCGACGACGTCAAGTCGATCACCGCCGAGGTCGAGAAGCTGAAGGCGCAAGGCGTCAACAAGATCATTGCCGTCACCCATATCGGCTACAGGCGCGAGCGCGATGTCATCGCCAAGATCCCGGGCATCGATGTGGTGGTCGGCGGCCACAGCCATTCGCTTCTGTCCAACACCGACCCGAAGGCGGAAGGCCCCTATCCGACGATGGTCGACAACCCCGACGGCTCCAAGGTGCCTGTCGTGCAGGCCGCGTCCTATTCGAAATATCTCGGCGAATTCAAGGTCGTGTTCGACGACAATGGCAACGTCAAGGAAGCCAGCGGCGACCCGATCTTCCTCGACAAGTCGATCACTCCCGATCCGGCCGTTCTTGCCCGCATCAAGGAACTCGGTGCGCCGATCGAGGCGCTGAAGAACAAGGAAGTGGCCGAGACCACCGAGGCCATCGACGGCAGCCGCGAAAGCTGCCGCACCAAGGAATGCGCGATGGGCAACCTCGTCTCCGACGCCATCCTCGACCGCGTCAAGGGACAGGGCGTCGAGATCGTCGTCTCGAATGGCGGCGGCCTGCGTGCTTCGATCGACAAGGGCACCGTCACCATGGGCGAGGTGCTGACCGTGCTGCCGTTCCAGAACACGCTGGCGACCTTCCAGATTTCCGGCAAGGATCTGGTTGCCGGGCTGGAAAACGGCGTCAGCCAGGTCGAGGACGGCGGCGGCCGCTTCCCGCAGGTGGCAGGTCTCAAATACTCCTTCGACAAGTCGGTCGCGCCCAATGCCGGCCGAGTCAAGTCGGTCGAGGTGATGCAGAACGGTGCCTGGGCGCCGATCAATCCGGACAAGGACTATCTGGTCGCCACCAACAATTACGTCCGCCAGGGCGGCGACGGCTACAAGGTCTTCGCCGAGAAGGCCAAGAACGCCTATGATTACGGCCCGGGCCTCGAACAGGTGGTCGCCGACTATCTCGCCGCGCACCGGCCCTACACGCCCAAGCTCGACGGCCGCATCACCGAGGTTGCCGCAACCGTAGCGGCTGCCCCGGCCGCCGAGCCGGCAAAACCAGCCGAACCGGCACCTGCTCCAGCGGAACCGGCAAAACCGGCCGAGGCTGCACCGGCGGAGCCGGCGATGCCCGCATTGCCGGCAGGCTCCGGCGACATCACCACCACGCCGCCGACTGTCCCGGCGGAAACCGCCCCGGCAACGCCGGCTCCGGCCGAACCGGCAAAACCGGCCGAAGCCGCACCTGCTCCGGCAAAGCCGGCTGACGCCGCCCCGGCCGAAGCCAGCCATGTCATCGTCGCCGGCGATACCTATTGGGATCTCGCCAAGAAGGCCTACGGCGACGGCGCCAAGTGGAAGGTGATCTCCGAGGCCAACAAAGGCTACGAACCACGCCGGCTTCCTGTCGGCGCGACCTTGACCATTCCGGCGAAGTAACCTCGCTTCGCACTCACGACCAGCAAAACCCGTCCGGGTAACCGGACGGGTTTTTGGCTTTCAAGGTAAGGTGCGGCCAGACGCAGCATTGAAAACTTGCTCCGCATCGCTAGGTTCGCCCGACATCGTCGGTTTTCGCGGTGTCGGGAGACCTTCATGACGCTTTCCACGCCTGTCGACCCCAAAGCCGCGAAAGCGCTCGACCCGCTACCGGCCGGACATCCGCCGGTAAAGGCAGGCAAGATCGGCGTCATGTTGGTCAATCTCGGCACGCCGGACGGCACCGATTTCAAGCCGATGTGGCGCTATCTCCGCGAATTCCTGTCCGATCCGCGGGTCATCGAGCTCAACAAGGCGATCTGGTATCCGATCCTCTACGGCTTGGTGCTGACCACGAGACCGAACAAGTCCGGCGCCAATTACGCCAGGATATGGAACCGCGAGAGGAACGAGTCGCCGCTGCGCACCTACACCCGGGCGCAGGGCGAAAAGCTGGCCGCAGCGCTCATCGACCTACCCGATGTCGTGGTCGACTGGGCGATGCGCTACGGCAACCCCTCGACCGCGAGCGTCGCTCAAAGGCTGGTCGAGCAAGGCTGCGACCGCATCCTGTCGTTCCCACTCTACCCGCAATACTCCGCGACCACCACCGCGACCGCCAACGACCAGCTGTTTCGCGCCTTGATGAAGATGCGCCGCGCGCCTGCCGTGCGCAGTGTTCCGCCCTACTATGACGAGCCGGTCTACATCGAGGCGCTCGCCCATTCGATCGAACGGCATCTGGCAACGCTAGACTTCGAGCCCGAGGTGGTCATCACCTCCTATCACGGCATCCCGAAGCCCTATTTCGAGAAGGGCGATCCCTATCACTGCCACTGCCAGAAGACGACACGGCTGTTGCGTGAACGACTGGGGTGGGATGAAAAGAAGCTGATCATCACCTTCCAGTCGCGCTTCGGCGCCCAGGAATGGCTGCAGCCCTACACCGACAAGACGGTCGAGAAACTGGCGAAGGACGGCGTGAAATCGATCGCCATCGTCAACCCAGGCTTTTCCGTCGACTGCATCGAGACGCTGGACGAAATCGGCCGCGAGGCGGCCGAGACCTTCCATCACGCCGGCGGCGAGAAATTCGCCCACATCCCGTGCCTCAACGACAGTGCAGAAGGCATGGCGGTGATCGAGGCGATGGTGCGGCGCGAGCTGTCGGGCTGGGTCTGAGGCCGCCACGTTGCGGCGATCGATCGCCGCAGTTGCGCTATTCCATGCACTAATAATCAACGATCACCTGATTGTAACATTATTGAAACACACCTAAGTGTTTGGTGAAGTCGGTTGCATGGAATCAACGCCATGGCCGGCATCTGAGGGAGATTCAAATGGACTTCAGTGGTTTCGGTATTGCGATTGGTGCGCTTGCCTTTCTGGTATTGGTGCTTCTTATCAAAGGCATCCGGACAATCCCGCAAGGCTATAATTATACGGTGGAGCGCTTTGGTCGTTACACCAAAACACTAAGCCCCGGCCTCAACCTCATCGTGCCGTTCGTCGACCGAATCGGCGCCAAGATGAACATGATGGAGCAGGTGCTCGACGTTCCGAGCCAGGAAATCATCACGCGCGACAACGCCATTGTGGGCGTCGACGGCATCGCCTTCTACCAGATCCTCAATGCGGCCCAGGCCGCCTACCAGGTCGCCGGCCTGGAGAACGCCATCCTCAATTTGACGATGACCAACATCCGTACCGTCATGGGCTCGATGGACCTCGACGAATTGCTGTCGAACCGCGACGCCATCAACGAGCGCCTGCTGCGCGTCGTCGACGAAGCGGCGCATCCGTGGGGCATCAAGATCACCCGCGTCGAGATCAAGGATATCAATCCGCCGGCCAACCTCATCGAATCGATGGGTCGTCAGATGACCGCCGAACGCAATAAGCGTGCGCAGATCCTCGCCGCCGAAGGCCTCAAGCAGTCGCAGATCCTCGAGGCCGAAGGCCGCAAGGAAGCCGCCTTCCGCGACGCCGAGGCGCGCGAACGCTCGGCCGAGGCCGAAGCGCGAGCCACCCAGGTTGTATCGGAAGCCATCTCCAAGGGCGACGTGCAGGCACTCAATTACTTCGTGGCGCTCAAATACACCGAAGCGATGGGCAAGATCGGCACCGCTAACAACAGCAAGGTCGTGCTGATGCCGATGGAAGCCTCGGCGCTGATCGGCACCCTCGGCGGCATAAGCGAGATCGCCAGGGAGGTGTTCCGCAGCGAAGGCACCGCCGGCGCCGCCAGGCAGGCCGCCCGCCCTCCGGTGGTTCGCCCAAGCGAAAACTGAGATCGGGCGAGAACTGAGATCATAAGAGCATGATCCCGAAAAGTGGGAGCCGGTTTTCGGAAAAGATCATGCTCTCAAACAAGAACTAGGAGCGCACTCCCATGTTCGACCGCATCATTTCCGAACTTGGTCCGTGGAACTGGATGGTTCTGGGCTTCGTCCTCCTGGTGATGGAGGTCATCGCGCCAGGAATATTCATGCTGTGGATCGGCATCGCCGCATTGGTGATCGGTGTGATTTCCCTGCTCGTCTGGGACGCAAGCTTCTGGGCCTGGGAAGTCCAGGTCCTCGCCTTCCTGGCCCTGTCGCTGGTCTCGGCCCTTGCCGGAAAGAAGCTGGTTGGTGGGCGTAATACCCCTAGCGACCAGCCGCTCCTCAACCGGCGCGGCGCGCAGTTGGTCGGCAGGATGGCAACGCTGGCCGAGCCGATCAAGGACGGTCGCGGCCGCATCAAACTCGGCGACACACTGTGGCGCGTCTCCGGTCCCGACCTGCCGGCCGGCACGCAGGTGCGCGTCGTCAGTTCGGCCGACACCGATCTGGAACTGACCGTCGAGGCAGTTTGACATTTCGAAAGCGCATGGCGCTTTCGATCCGGAAAATCAGGCGCGTCGCCTAGGGCTTCCCGAACGCGACGCGTCCTTTGATTTTTTCAGGCGGCGCCGATGCGCAGCAGGTCGTGCAGATGAACCAGTCCCACGAGCCGCCTGCCTTCGACCACCATCAGGCTCGTAATGGCCGAATTGTTGATAATCTGCAGCGCCGTCGCCACCAGCGTGTCCGGTGTGGCCGTCTTCGGCTTTTTCGTCATCACCTGATCGACGCTCATTTCCATGAGATTGCTGCCGATGTGACGCCTGATGTCGCCATCGGTGATGATGCCCACCAACGCGCCATCCGCCGTCGCGATCGCCACGCAGCCGAAGCCCTTGTTCGACAATTCGAGGATCGCCTCGCGCATGCCCGTGCCGGAAGCCACCAGCGGCAGCCTTTCGCCGACATGCATGATCTCGTGGATCTGCGTGAGATTGGCGCCGAGCTGGCCGCCGGGGTGGAACGTGCGGAAATGGTCGGGCGTGAAGCCGCGCGCTTCGAGCAGCGCTATGGCCAGCGCATCGCCGACCACCAGTTGCAGCAGGGTCGATGTCGTCGGCGCCAGACCGTGCGGGCAGGCTTCCGGCGCGGACGGCAGGAGCACCACCACGTCGGCCGCGCGCGCCAGCGCCGAGGCCGCGCCCGCGGTAATCGCAATCAGCGGGATCGAGAAGCGCCTGGAATAGGCGACGATGCCCATCAATTCTTTGCTCTCGCCGGACCATGACATGGCGATGATGGCATCGTCTCTGGCGATCATGCCAAGGTCGCCGTGATTGGCCTCCGCCGGATGGACGAAGAAGGCAGGCGTGCCGGTCGAAGCCAGACTAGCCGCGATCTTAGTGCCGATATGGCCGCTTTTGCCGACGCCGGTGACTATGACGCGGCCATTGATGCGCGACACCATGTCGACGGCGCGGGCGAAAGGTTCGGCCAGTTCGTTCTCCAGCGCGGCGGCCAATGCCGCCACGCCGGCCTGTTCCGTGGCTACCGTTCTCAGCGCCGAGGCGACCGAAGCCTCCAAAGGCTTCTTTTCTGGGGATCCCGCATGCATGGCTGATGCGATTAGCGCTTTGCCGTTCGCCTGTCCAACAGAATTGCCGTCCAGCCATGTCGTACAGGCACACCTTCAACCCTCCGTTAACCATCCCCGTTTACGGTTCGGTAAGTATGGCGCGCTTGCGCCGCGCAAGCAGTGGTGACGATGTCGCGGGCCCAGCCTCAAGAGAAAAAAGGTCGAACGGGCAGAGCGTTTTGCGCTCTGCTTCTGGCGACGAGCGTGCTCGCTTTGCTGCGGCCAACTGCGCTTCATGCCCAGGAGACCGAGCTGCGCGGCGAAGTTTCGGAATCGGCGATCCTGTCCGACCAGCAGCGCCGGGCCAGGCAATTGAGCAAGGCCAACACGCAGGTCAAGACCGCCCCTGCCGACACCGCCCCCACGGGAAACACGCCAACCGCTTATGTGCCGGCCAGCGACGGCGCCTTGCCTGACGACACCGACCCGTCACAGGCCGGCGCAAACAGCATTTTCGACCCGCCGGCGACCATCGACGATTCGTTCGTCGACAAGCCGCCAACCGTCCAGCCACGCCGGCCGTCGACGGCAAAGCAACGCGCCGCCGCGGATGCAGACAAGGCCAAGGACAAAACCAAGGCTGCCGACAAAAAGAAGCCTGGCAAAGCCACGGACCAGACCACCACCGGAACGACTCCGGACGGCACTGCGGCAGACGACGCCGATCAGGACACAGCCAACCGCCGTGTCCTCACCGTCGACAGCGTCGACCGGCAGAAGCTCGACCCTGGCGCCGAGCGCACCGACGCCATCGAGGGCCAAAAGAAGAAGCTCGAGGACGACCCGTACGCGGCAACCGGCATCAAGGTCGGCTCGTTCCTGCTGCGGCCGACGCTCGAGCAGGGCGTTGCCGTCACGTCGAACGCCGATTCCAGCGCTGGCGGCAAGTCGGCGGTGCTGTCCGAAACGGCGCTGCGTTTTTCCGCCGCCTCCGATTGGCGCGAGAATTCGGCGGTCATCGACGGCTACGGCAATTTCCGCAACACCATTTCGGGCCAGAAGATCAATGAGGCACGCGGCCGTATCCAAGGCACGTACAATGTCGACCTCGACAATGAACTGCGTGCCATCGCCAAGCTCGGCTACGAGATTGCGCCGGAATCGGCCTCCGCGCCCGACGCCATTGCCGGCGTCAAATCGCAGCCGATCCGCCAGACGGTCGACGGCAGCCTCGGCGTCGAGAAGGACGTTGGCAAGATGCGCTTTGCGCTGACCGGTGCGGTCTCCCACGACATCTATGGCGACGCCAAGCTAACGGACGGCACCGTGTTGTCGCAGAAGGATCAGGACAACACGCTCTACACCGCAACGTTGCGGACCGGCTATGAAATTTCCCCGGCTCTGACGCCCTTTGCTGAGATTGAGCTCGGCCGCCGGGTATATGACCAACGGATCGACAACAAGGGCTTCGAGCGCTCTTCGACCCGGCTTGGCGCACGCGCCGGTATCGAAGTCGACATGGGCGAGAAGCTCAAGGGTGAGTTCTCGGCCGGCTGGGTGAGGGAGGCGATCGACGACAAGAACCTGGAGGCGATTTCGGGAGCCACCATCAATGCCGACCTCAAATGGTCGCCCGAGCGCGGCACCATCATCGGCGTCACCGGGCGAACCACGGTCGAAGGCACAACGAATGCCGGTGAGAGCGGCGACATCCTCTATTCCGGCCGCCTCACCGGCGAGCGGCAGATCCGCGCCGACCTGACCGGCAACGCAGCCCTTGGGCTCGACTGGCGCAATTACACCGGCTCCGACGGCCATGACATGACGCTAAGTGCAGAGGCCGGGCTGACCTGGTGGCTGAACCGTTACGTCGGTCTCACCAGCCGCGCTCGCACCGAAAAGCTGACCAGCAATCTGCCCGGGCGCAACTACACCGCCAACAGCATCTATTTGGGGCTGAAGCTGCAGCGGTAGCTAAAAAGCAGCGCCGCGACGCTCGGACGGCTTCATCTCATCGAGCAGCGTGCGGATGACGCCGGCCATGTTCTCGTTCATGTCGCTGCGCCACAGCGCGAAGGCGACATTGGCCTCGACGAACCCTTCCGGCGAGCCGCAATCGAAGGTGCGGCCCTGAAAGTGGTAGCCAAAGAAGGGCTGCTGCTTTTCCAGCTTCAGCATCGCGTCGGTGAGCTGGATCTCGTTGCCGGCGCCCTTTTCCTGGCTTTCCAGGATCTTGAAAATCTCGGGCTGCAGGATGTAGCGGCCGTTGATGTAGAGATTGGACGGCGCGGTGCCGATCTTCGGCTTTTCGACCATCTCGGTGATGCGGAAGCCGTGATGCGTGTCCTCGCCGCGGCCGACAATGCCGTATTTGTGGGTTTCGGCCGGATCGCATTCCTGCACCGCGATGATGTTGTTGCCGGTCTCCTCGTAGAGCTCGACCATGGCCTTCATGCAGCTCTTTTCGGACTGCATGATCATGTCGGGCAGCAACAGCGCGAAGGGTTCGTCGCCGACCAGTTCCCGGGCGCACCAGACGGCGTGGCCGAGACCCATCGGCACCTGCTGGCGGGTGAACGAGGTCTGCCCCGGGCCCGGCTGCAGCCGCTGCAAGCGGGCCAGCTGATCGTCCTTGCCGCGCTGTGCCAGCGTATCATAGAGCTCGAACTGGATATCGAAATGGTCTTCTATGACCGCCTTGTTGCGGCCGGTGACGAAGATGAAATGTTCGATGCCGGCCTCGCGCGCCTCATCGACGACATACTGGATGACCGGCCGGTCGACGACGGTCAACATCTCCTTGGGAATGGCCTTGGTGGCCGGGAGAAACCGTGTGCCGAGACCGGCGACCGGGAAAACTGCCTTGCGAACTCGCTTCATGCGTCAATTATCCGTTTGAGGGCGTGCCCGGCAATCCCGCCTCGCGACATTTTCGCGCCGGAATTGGGGATTATCGGGCCATTGAGGGAAACATCAACCGGTAAAGCATCCAGGTGTCTTTTCGTTCCAGGCGCCGCCTATGGTAAACCAATTGCTAACCCGGTTCGGCGATGAATGGTCTTTCCTGAGATAGAGAAAGGGGAAAATATGTCCGTTCGCAGTGCCGCAAAACTCTTTACCAGCGTGCTGACGGCGGCCAGCCTCTCGCTCGCCTTGCTGATGCCGGCCGGACCGGCCTTCGCCGATGCCGGGTTTCGGCAATGGGTCGCCGGCTTCCGCGCCACGGCCGTGGCGGGCGGCGTTTCCGGCGCGGTCTACGACCGAGCGTTCCGGGGCATCAATGAGCCCGACCCGGTGGTGCTGGAAAAGGCACGCACCCAGCCCGAGTTCACCGCGCCCGCCTGGGACTATTTCGACAACCGCGTCCATGACCAGTCCGTTGCCGTCGGCCAGCAGATGGCCAGGAAATGGAAGCCGTGGCTGGACCGGATCGAAGCCAGGTTCGGCGTCGACCGCTACATCCTGCTCGCCATCTGGTCGATGGAATCGAATTATGGCGAGATCCTCAAGCGCGACGACATCATGCGCAATGTCATCCGCTCGCTGGCAACCCTCGCCTATGGCGACGCCAAGCGTTCGAAATTCGCCCGCACCCAATTGGTCGCCGCGCTGAAAATCCTGCAGACCGGCGACATCGACGAAAGCCACCTGATGGGCTCCTGGGCCGGCGCCATGGGCCAGACCCAGTTCATCCCGACCAGCTACCAGCATTATGCCGTCGACATGGACGGCAACGGCAAGCGCGACATCTGGAATTCGATCCCCGATGCGTTGGCGACATCAGCCAATCTGCTGAAGAAGAATGGCTGGCAGGGCGGCAAGACCTGGGGCTACGAGGTCACCATTCCAGCCGGCAAACTGCCTGCCGGCTCGAAGACATTGGCGCAGTGGCAGGCGCTCGGCGTCGCCAGGGCCAATGGCAAGCCGTTCAAGAACGCAACCGACACGGCGACGCTGAAAGTGCCGGACGGCCGCGGCGGACCGGCCTTCCTGATGATCAAGAACTTCTCCGTCATCAAGGCCTACAACAACGCCGACAAATATGCCCTGGCCGTCGGCCTTCTTGCCGACGAAATCGCCGGCTCTAATGGTCTGGTGCAGGACTGGAAGCGGCCTTTCACCAAACTGTCCTTCGAGGAAAGGCAGGAGTTGCAGAAGCGGCTTTCGCAGCACGGACTTTACGACGGCAAGTTCGACGGCAAGATCGGTGACGGTACGAAAACCGCCATCATGACCTATCAGGCAACGGTCGGCTTGACCCAAGACGGGTATCCGAGCATGGAAGTGCTCAAATGGCTCAGAAAGAAATAGAGCCGACGACGGCAGCGCGCATCTGCGACGCGCAAGGGATGCCGTAGCATCGGTCTGTGCATGATCCCCTGCGAGGGCCATGCACCAAGTGATGGAGAGGGTGCTTGGTTCCGGCAGCGCGTATCCGTGTGATCGTTTTCCGCTTGCCGATCCTCATTCTGGCCATCGTCGTCCTGGCGACGGGGGTCGCCGGCAGTTTCCACACACCGGCTTTGGCGCAGGAGCAACCGCAGAACCGCGGCTGGTCGCTGCGCGACCTTCTGTTCCCGCGCCGCAGCGAACGCATCGAGCCGCCGCTCGACGTCCGCAAGGCAAAGCCGAAGGTCAAGAAGAAGCCCCGTGCACCCGTTGAACCTTCCGCTCCGATTGTCGAGAAGACACCGGATGCCCGCGTCATTCTGGTGATCGGCGATTTCATGGCCAACGGCCTGGCCGAAGGCCTCGAAACAGCCTTTGCCGACAATGCCAACGTCAGGATCGTCGAGCGCGCCAACGGTTCTTCGGGTTTCGTGCGCGATGATGTCTACAACTGGCCCGAACAGGTCAAATCGCTGGTCGAGACCGAAAAACCCTCCGTGGTCGTCGTCATGCTCGGCTCCAACGACCGCCAGCAGATGCGCGTCAACGATGTGCGCGAGCAGCCGCGCTCCGAGAACTGGACCAAGGAATACGAACGCCGGACCGAAGCCTTGGGAAAGGCACTGGCGGCGACCAAGGTGCCTTATCTGTGGGTCGGCATGCCAGCCTTCAAGACGCCGAAGATGACCTCCGACATGCTGGCATTCAACGACATCTACCACTCGGCAGCCGAGAAGAACGGCGGCGAATTCGTCGATGTCTGGGATGGGTTCGTCGACGAGAACGGCGCCTTTGTCTCGACCGGCCCCGACATTAACGGCCAGGCCGTGCGGCTGCGCTCCGACGACGGCATCAACGTCTCGAAAGCCGGCAAGCGAAAGCTCGCCTTCTACACCGAAAAGCCGCTGGCCAAGATCCTCGGCCTGGCAGCGCCGGGAAGCGTGGTGACGGCTGCCGCGCCGGCCGGCGCCCCGGTCGAGGCGCCGTCGCTGCCCGCCGCCCCGATCGTGGTCGACCGCACCGTTCCAATGCTGCTCAACGATCCGGCGCTCGACGGCGGGACCGAGCTTCTCGGTGCGGCGGCGGCGCCGAAAGCCAATCCGGATCTGCCCGGCGAAAAACTAATCCTCGAAGGCAAGGCGCCCGAGGCCTCGCCCGGCCGCGCCGACGACTTCTCCTGGCCGCCCAAGGCCGCTGCCGCGACGGATACGACGACGGCGATCAACCGTTAACGGGGGAGTACCGTCGACCCCATCAGCGCTTCATCGATCGAGCGCGCGGCCTGGCGGCCTTCGCGGATCGCCCACACAACCAGCGACTGGCCGCGGCGCACATCACCTGCGGCGTAGAGCTTGTCGACGCTGGTCTTGTAGTCGCGATCGTTGGCTTCGACATTGCGGGAACGGCGGCTGTCGGTGGTGATTTTCATCTCACCGTCCAGCTCTTTCGCGACGCCGGCGGCAGCCGGTCCGGCAAAGCCGATGGCGATGAAGGCGAGGTCTGCACGGATGACGAATTCGGTGCCGGGGATAGGCTTGCGCTTCTCGTCGACTTCGCAGCATTTGACGCCGGTCAGCTGGCCGTCCTCGCCGATGAATTCGAGCGTCGCCACCTGGAATTCGCGCTCCGCACCTTCGGCCTGTGAGGACGAGGTGCGCATCTTGGTCGCCCAGTAAGGCCAGACCGAAAGCTTGTCTTCCTTCTCCGGCGGCTGCGGGCGGATGTCGAGCTGGGTGACGCGCACCGCGCCCTGGCGGAAGGCGGTGCCGACGCAGTCGGACGCGGTATCGCCGCCGCCGACGACGACGACATGCTGGCCGCCGGCGATGATCGGATGCGACGGCCAGGCCACCGACTGGATCGGCTCGCCGCCGACGCGACGGTTCTGCTGCACCAGATAGGGCATGGCGTCATAGACGCCGCCGAGATCGTCGCCCGGAATATTGGCCGGACGCGGCGATTCCGAACCGCCGCAATAGAGCACCGCATCGTATCCGGCGAGCAACTCTGCCACCGGCTTGTCGACGCCGACATTGACGCCGCAATGGAAGGTCACGCCCTCGCCCTGCATCTGCTCGATGCGGCGGTCGATATAGTGCTTCTCGATCTTGAAGTCGGGAATGCCGTAGCGCATCAGCCCGCCGGGACGGCTCTCACGCTCATAAACGCTGACCTCGTGGCCGGCGCGGCCAAGCTGCTGCGCCGCCGCCATCCCTGCCGGGCCGGAGCCGATGACAGCGACCCGCTTGCCCGTCTTCTTCTCTGGCGGATAAGGCCGGATATGGCCGGTTTCATAAGCCTTGTCGGCGATTGCCTGTTCGACAGTCTTGATGGCAACCGGAATGTCCTCGAGGTTCAGCGTGCAGGCTTCCTCGCAGGGCGCGGGGCAGATGCGGCCGGTGAACTCGGGGAAATTGTTGGTCGAATGCAGGTTGCGGATCGCATTGTCCCAGTCGCCATTGTAGACGAGGTCGTTCCAGTCCGGGATCTGGTTGTGGATCGGGCAACCGGTCGGCCCGTGGCAGAACGGGATGCCGCAATCCATGCAGCGCGCCGCCTGTTTCTCGACCTCCTTGTCCGACATCGGCAGCGTGAATTCACGAAAATGCCGGATGCGGTCGGAGGCCGGCTGGTACTTGTGCACCTGCCGGTCGATTTCGAGAAAGCCTGTTACCTTGCCCATAGTCCAGTTCCTGCTGTCCAGATGGTGCGGTTTTCGCACCCGTTAACCCCTTGAGGCAGCCGTGGCAACCTTGCATCCGAGGTCAAACTGTCGCTGAAAGTTCCGCCGGGAAGCCTGCGCCTCCCGGCAAGTCGAAAAACCTATTCCGCCGCCACGCCCATGCGCATGCGTTCCATCTCGATCAGCGCGCGGCGGTATTCGACCGGCATGATCTTGCGGAATTTCGGCCGGAAGGTCGTCCAGTCGTCGAGTATCTCGCGGCCGCGTACCGAACCGGTGAAATGGACGTGGTTCGAGATAAGCTGGTAAAGCCGTTCCTCGTCATGGGTGGTCATGTCACCCGAGACGTCGACGCGACCCTTGTGGTCGAGGTCACCGCCATGATGCAGCAGCCTTTCCATCAGATCGTCTTCTTCCGGAACCGGCTCCAGCTCGACCATCGCCATGTTGCAGCGCGCGGCGAAATCGCCGGCCTCATCCAGAACATAGGCCACGCCGCCCGACATGCCGGCAGCGAAGTTGCGACCGGTCTGGCCGATGACGACGACGATGCCGCCGGTCATGTATTCGCAGCCATGATCGCCGACGCCTTCAACGACGGCGGCGACGCCCGAATTGCGCACCGCGAAGCGCTCGCCGGCGACACCTGCGAAATAGGCCTCGCCCTCGGTCGCGCCATAGAGGACGGTGTTGCCGACGATGATCGATTCCGCCGCGACGATCCTGGACTCCTCCGGCGGCCGGATGACGATGCGTCCGCCCGACAGGCCCTTGCCGACATAGTCGTTGGCCGCACCGACGAGATCGAACGAGATGCCGCGCGCCAGGAAGGCGCCGAACGACTGGCCGGCGGTGCCGGTCAGCTTCACCTGGATCGTGTCCTCGCGCAGGCCCTTGTGCCTGAAGCGCTTGGCGACTTCGCCCGACAGCATGGCGCCCGTGGAGCGATCGACATTGCGGATGTCGACCTCGATCTTGACCGGCTGCTTGCTTTCGAGCGCGGGCTTCGCCAGTTCGATCAGCTTGCGATCGAGTACATCGTCGATCGGGTGTTTCTGCCGTTCGGTCCAGTGCACCGCCTCATGCGGCGCGTCCGGCTTGAAGAACATCTTGCCGAAATCGAGCCCACGCGCCTTCCAATGCTGGATCATCTCGCGCTTTTCCAGCAGGTCGCTGTCGCCGATGATCTGGTCGATATGGGTGTAGCCCATCTCGGCCAGCAGCCCCCTCACCTCTTCCGCAACATAGAAGAAGAAGTTGATGACATGCTCGGGCGTGCCCTTGAAACGCTTGCGCAGAACCGGATCCTGCGTCGCGACGCCGACCGGGCAGGTGTTCAAGTGGCACTTGCGCATCATGATGCAGCCGGCCGCGATCAGCGGCGCGGTCGAGAAGCCGAACTCGTCGGCGCCGAGCAGCGCACCGATGATGAGGTCGCGCCCCGTGCGCAAGCCGCCATCGACCTGCAGCGCAACGCGCGAGCGCAGCCCGTTCAGCACCAGCGTCTGGTGCGTCTCGGCTAGGCCCATTTCCCACGGGCTGCCGGCATGCTTGAGCGAGGTCAGCGGCGACGCGCCGGTGCCGCCATCATAGCCCGATATGGTGATGTGGTCGGCGCGTGCCTTGGCGACGCCGGCCGCAACCGTACCGACACCGACTTCCGACACCAGCTTGACCGATACGTCGGCCGCCGGGTTGACGTTCTTCAGATCATAGATCAGCTGCGCCAGATCCTCGATCGAATAGATGTCGTGATGCGGCGGCGGCGAGATCAGGCCGACGCCGGGCGTCGAGTGCCGGACCTTGGCAATGGTCGCGTCGACCTTGTGGCCGGGCAGCTGGCCGCCCTCACCGGGCTTGGCGCCCTGCGCGACCTTGATCTGCATGACATCGGAATTGACGAGATACTCGGCGGTGACGCCAAACCGCCCCGAGGCGACCTGCTTGATCGCCGAACGTTCGGGGTTCTTGCCGCCGCCGGGCAGCGGCAGATAGCGGTCGGCCTCTTCGCCGCCCTCGCCGGTGTTCGACTTGCCGCCGATCTGGTTCATGGCACGCGCCAGCGTCGTGTGTGCCTCGCGCGAGATCGAGCCGAACGACATCGCCCCTGTCGAGAAGCGCTTGACGATATCGGCCGCCGACATCACGTCCTCTATCGCCACCTTCTTGCGGCCGGTCTCTTCCGCAAGCTTGATCCTGAACAGGCCGCGTATGGTCTGGGCACGGGCCGTCTCGCTGTCGATCTGCGCGGAATACTCCTTGAACGTCTCCCACGAGCCCTGGCGCACGGCGTGCTGCAAGGTGGCGACGGCGTCGGGCGACCACATATGGGCTTCGCCGCGCATGCGGTACATATACTCGCCGCCGACCTCGAGGCTGTTGCGCAGCACCGGATCGTTGCCGAAACCGTCGGTGTGCCGGCTGAGCGTCTCAGCCGCGACCTCGTCCAGGCCGACACCTTCGATCAGCGTCGCTGTGCCGGTGAAGTACTTCTCGACGAAATCCGACTTCAGCCCGATGGCGTCGAATATCTGCGCGCCGCAATAGGACTGGTAGGTGGAGATGCCCATCTTCGACATCACCTTGAGGATGCCCTTGCCGATCGACTTGATATAGCGCGAGACCACCTCGTAGGCGTCGACCTCTGCCGGCAGTTCGCCACGCTTGTGCATGTCGAGCAGCGTGTCGAAAGCAAGGTAGGGGTTGATCGCCTCGGCGCCGTAGCCGGCGAGACAGCAGAAATGATGCACTTCGCGGGGCTCGCCGGATTCGACGACCAGGCCGACCGCGGTGCGCAGACCCTTGCGGATCAGATGGTGGTGCACGGCAGCCGTCGCCAGCAGTGCCGGAATGGCGATACGGTCGGGACCGACCTGGCGGTCGGACAGGATGATGATGTTGTAGCCGCCGGCAACGGCCGCCTCGGCGCGCTCGCACAGACGCTCGACGGCGCCCTGCATGCCGGCCGCGCCCTCGCTCGACCCGTAGGTGATGTCGATGGTCTTGGTGTCGAAACGGTCCTCGGTGTGGCCGATCGAGCGGATCTTTTCCAGATCGCCATTGGTCAGGATCGGCTGGCGCACTTCGAGCCGCTTGCGGCGCGAATTGCCGACCAGGTCGAAGATGTTCGGCCGCGGCCCGATGAACGACACCAGACTCATCACCAGCTCTTCGCGGATCGGGTCGATCGGCGGGTTGGTTACCTGGGCGAAGTTCTGCTTGAAATAGGTGTAGAGCAGCTTCGACTTGTCCGACATCGCCGAGATCGGCGTGTCGGTTCCCATCGAACCCACGGCTTCCTGGCCGGTGGTCGCCATCGGCGACATCAGCAGCTTGGTGTCTTCCTGGCTGTAGCCGAAAGCCTGCTGGCGATCGAGAAGGCTGACATCCTTGCGTAGCGCGCGCGGCTCGACCGGCTTCAGATCCTCCAGGATCAGCTGCGTGTTGTTGAGCCAGGTCTTGTAGGGATGCCTGGTGGCGATCTCCGACTTGATCTCCTCGTCGGAAATGATGCGGCCCTTGGCAAGGTCGATCAGAAGCATGCGGCCAGGCTGCAGCCGCCACTTCTTGACGATCCTCTCCTCCGGCACCGGCAGCACGCCGGCTTCGGACGCCATGATGACGCGGTCGTCGTCGGTGACGATGTAGCGCGCCGGGCGCAGCCCGTTGCGGTCGAGCGTGGCGCCGATCTGGCGGCCGTCGGTGAAGGCGACCGCGGCCGGCCCGTCCCACGGCTCCATAAGCGCTGCATGGTATTCGTAGAAAGCCTTGCGATCGGCATCCATCAGCTTGTTGCCGGCCCAGGCTTCCGGGATCAGCATCATCATGGCGTGGCTGAGGCTGTAGCCGCCCTGGAACAGGAATTCGAGCGCATTGTCGAAGCACGCCGTGTCGGACTGGCCGTCATAGGAGATCGGCCACAGCTTGGAGATGTTGTTGCCGAACAGTTCGGAATCGACCGAGGCCTGGCGCGCCGCCATCCAGTTGTTGTTGCCGCGCACCGTGTTGATCTCGCCATTATGCGCGACCATGCGGTAGGGGTGCGCGAGCTTCCATGACGGGAAGGTGTTGGTCGAGAAGCGCTGGTGGACGAGGATCAGCGCGGTCTCGAAACGCGGATCCGACAAATCCTTGTAATAGGCGCCGACCTGGTAGGCCAGGAACATGCCCTTGTAGACGATGGTACGCGCCGATAGCGACACACAGTAGGCGCCGATATCCTTGTTGTTGTTCTCGGCGTAGATGCGGCCGGAAATCACCTTGCGCAGCAGGTACAGCCTGGCCTCGTATTCCTCGTCATCTGGAATGTCCGATGTGCGGCCGATGAAGACCTGGCGATGGAACGGTTCGGAGGCCGCAATATCGGGCGCCTTCGACAGCGATGAATTGTCGACCGGCACGTCGCGAAAGCCGAGCAGCGGCAGCCCTTCTGACTGCGCCGATTCGGCGATGATCTCTTCGATATGGGCGCGCAGTGCCGCATCCTGCGGCATGAACCAGTGGCCGACGCCGTATTGGCCTGCCGCCGGCAGTTCGACGCCCTGGGCCGCCATCTCTTCGCGGAAGAAATGATCGGGAACCTGCACCAGCACGCCGGCGCCGTCGCCCATCAGCGGATCGGCGCCGACAGCGCCGCGATGCGTCAGGTTTTCGAGCACGAAGAGCCCGTCCTTGACGATCTGGTGCGACTTCACGTTCTTCATGTTGACGATGAAGCCAACGCCGCACGCGTCATGCTCGTTGCGCGGATCATAGAGACCCTGCGCGGCCATGCCATTGGTGGTCAGGCCGTTGGTGGTCTGGCCTTCTTTGGTCAGAACGGTATTTTTAACGGCTGCCGCTTTCGTCTGCGCGGCCTGGCCGATAATCGCAGATGGCGTCAGTTCCGTCATCGTCCTGTCCTCCGTTCCGGCCCCTTGCACGTCTAGCATTTGGGGCGCTGGTCTACCTTGGGAAGCGACTGGCTTCCGCTCTCATTCTTGCGGCACGTCTTTTCGAAATCCTTGGCGGACCGTGCGGTGCACCGCCGGTTCGTATCCGGTATCGTACAGGCCACAGCCGAGCCGTCTACCCGTCGCTCGCGGCAACGGCCGGAGTGGCCCAAATGATACGCCAATCCAGCCTGACTTGTGCGACAAAATAAGACAGCACTACTGTCCTAAATTTTTATGGCAGAAATCCTGGGCGCGCACAAGACCGATTCACCAAATTCTTGGACGTTTGGCGACAGAAAATTACGTCAGGCGCTGTTGAAACGAAATTTCGGTCCCGGCACTCCTTCGTGATCGCCTTTGGCTTTACCGCTTTTTCAGCCCTTGGCCCTTGCGCGTCAAACCCCGAAACGGCCATGGTCGCGCTCTTGTCGCAACCAGACTTTCTCAACCAGGCAGGGACTTTGCTGATGTTCTTTGCATCCGACAACTGGGCGGGCGTCCATTCCAACATTGCCGCCGGGCTGTCAGCCAATGCCGGCGGCTTTTCGACCGCCTATGGCGATGGCGATCTCGACCGCGCCGTCTACCAGCGTTTTAGCGAGATCTTCGAACGCGAGGTCGCGGTGTTCTTCGTCGCTACCGGCACGGCGGCCAACTCGCTGTCCCTGGCCGCTTACAACAAGCCCGGCGGCATTTCCTTTGCGCACCGCGAATCGCACATCATCGAGGACGAATGCGGCGCGCCGGAATATTTCAGCGGCGGCTCGCGTCTCCATGCTGTCGACGGCGCCCTGGGCAAGATCGATCCGCACAATCTTGAACGCGCCGTCGCCCGTTTCGCACCCGAAATCGTCCATTGGGGACGCCCGACGGCCGTCTCGATCACCCAATCGACCGAAGTCGGCACAGTGTACGGGCTCGACGACATTTCCACCATTTCGGAGATCGCCAAACGCTTTTCCCTGCCGCTGCATATGGACGGCGCCCGTTTTGCCAACGCATTGGTCGCGCTTGAGACGACGCCGGCCGAAATGACCTGGAAGCGCGGCGTCGACATCGTCTCGTTCGGCGGCACCAAGAACGGCTGCTGGTGCGCCGAAGCGGTGGTGCTGTTCGATCTAGACCGCGCCAAGGAGTTGTCCTTCCTGCGCAAGCGCGCCGCACAGCTGTTCTCCAAGTCGCGCTTCATCGCAGCGCAGTTCGACGCCTACTTCACGGACGGCCTGTGGCTGGACACGGCCCGTCATGCCAATGCCATGGCCGCGCGCCTGGCGGCTGCGATCGAGGATTCGGCAACGGCGAAGCTCGCCTGGTTGCCGCAGGCCAACGAGGTGTTCGCGGTGATGAAAAAGGCGGAAGCCGAAAGGCTGCAATCCGTCGGCGCAGCCTTTTACGACTGGCACAGGCCGCACGGCTTCGACGGCCATGTCGGCGAGGACGAGTTGCTCTATCGCTTCGTCACCAGCTTTGCCACGACTTCAGATGAGGTCGATCGCTTCGGCCAGATGATCGCCTGAACCCGCGAGACCGCGCCAATGACAAAGCCACCTCTCGGCTCAACCATGCGGCTGGTTCGCCCGGCGCCAAACGTGCTCGGCTTCTACGATGGCCGCGTTGACGGCGTTCGCGCCTGGTCGGACGAGCCGAACTGGCTGGACGACGGCGCCTATGCCCTCGGCATCTGCACCTATGCGAGCGTCGATGGTTCGCAGGCGCTTGTCTACGACACGCATATTTCGCTGCCTCACGCGCGCTTCATCAGGCAGACGCTCGAAGACATGGGCGCAACATCGATCCGGGTCGTGCTCAGCCACTGGCATGACGATCATATTGCCGGCAATGAGGTGTTTCAGGATTGCGAGATTATCGCCAACACGCTCACCGCCTCGGCGCTCGCGAACAACCGGGCTGAGATCGAAAGCGGTGTTCCACCGATCAAGCCTCTCGTGCTGCCGAACAGGACCTTCGCAGGCAGTCTTGACCTCGCCGTTGGATCGATCGCCGTCGAACTGCGTCAGGTCGAAATCCACAGCCATGACGGCACGGTGCTGTTCATGCCCGAAACCGGCCTGCTCCTGGCGGGCGACACGCTCGAGGATCCGATCACCTATGTCAGCGAGGCGGATCGGCTGGCGCAACATCTGGTCGATCTCGAACGCATGGCCGGCTGGTCGATAGACCGCATCTTGCCCAATCACGGCTCGCTCGAAGCGATTGAGCGAGGCGGCTACGACAAAGGCCTCATCGCCGCGACGCAAGCCTACGTTCAAAAACTGCTTCGCTGCCGGCGTGAGCCTGATCTTGCGAAGCAGGATCTGAAAACCTGCGGCGCCGACATATTCGCCACGGGCGCGGTCGAGTACTTCGCGCTGTACGAGCCCGTCCACCGGCAAAACGTCGAGGCCGTTCTCGCAACCGGCACCGATCGCTAAGCAAGGAAAGGCCGCGCCAAAAGCTCGAGGCCAAGCAAGATCAGGAAAACAAGAAACCAGCGCCGGAAGGTCGCCGGGCTGATCCGCTGTCGGAGCAACTGTCCGAGCCACATGCCGAGCAAGGCCGGCGCAACCGCCAGCGACGACATGGCGACATGCCCGACCTGGAACGCGCCGTGCGAGGCAAGGCCGGCAGCGAGCGCGATCGTCGACACGGTGAAGGACAGGCCGAGCGCCTGGATCAGATCGTCACGGCTCAAGCCCAGCGCCTGAATGTAAGGTACAGCGGGCACGACGAACACGCCGGTGCCGCCGGTGACGATGCCGGTAAGGAAACCGACGATGGGCGACGACCAGCGCTCGGCTGACGCGGGAACCGTCAACTGCCGCGCCAGCAGCGTATAGACGGCATAGACGATCAGCGCCGCCCCGAGGCCGGCCGTCGTCCATTTGACATTGTCGCTGGCCAGCAGCCATGAGCCGGCCAGCGTGCCGGCGACGATGCCGACCATCATCAGCCACAGCCGCCTGAGGATCCATCCGAAGCTCGGGCCGGCAAACAGCTGCCAGATATTGGTGACGAAGGACGGCACGATCAGCAGCGAAGCCGCGGCGACCGGCGGCATGATTGTGCCCAGCAGCCCCATCGCCAACGTCGGCAGTCCCATACCGGTAACGCCCTTGACGATGCCGGCCAGCAGGAAGGTCACCGCAATGGTTGCCGTTAGGGCCAGGGAAAAATCAGCCGAAAGATCAGACATCGCCCTTCATGGGAAGACGGCGCCCGCCGCAAAAGAGCCAGAACTCTTCGGTTGGGGTGACAGAGGCTGCGGCGAAAAAAAGCGGCGCCTCGCGGCGCCGCTTTCGTCTCGGGAGGAGACGCTTTCAACCTTGGGCGTTGTGACGCCGCCGTCTTGATCACGCGGCGTTCTTGGCCTCGATCTGCTTGGCGTTGGCCGAAGAGGCGGTAATCGCGATCTTGCGCGGCTTCAGCTCCTCGGGGATGTTGCGCTTAAGGTCGACGAAAAGCAGGCCGTTCTTCAGGGTGGCGCCGACGACCTCGACATGGTCGGCAAGCTGGAAGCGGCGCTCGAACGAACGCGAGGCGATGCCGCGGTAGAGCAGCTCGGAGCCTTCGCCATTGCCCTCTTCCTTGCGCTCACCCTTGACGGTCAGCACGTTGCGGTGGGCTTCGATCGAAATCTCTTCGTCCGAGAAGCCGGCAACCGCCATCGAGATGCGATAGGCGTCCTCGCCGGTGCGCTCGATGTTGTAGGGCGGATAGGTCTGCGCGCCATCGGGCTGGGCCAGCGAGTCGAGCATGGTGAACAGGCGGTCGAAGCCGACGGTCGAGCGATAGAGCGGGGAAAAATCAACGTGACGCATGAGGTGTTCTCCTGTTGAGCAACATGTTTGCGTGTGGCCGGTGCGAAACCCTGGAAAGGCGTTTCGGGTGGACCAGCAGCCCCGACATCGGCGGCTGCATCCGACATTTGGGGAGCGCAAAAGCGCATTTCAAGGATTTTTGAAGAGCGCCAATCGAGGCGTCGATGAACGGCAGATGAACCGCTGCTTCGGCGCCCGTTCAGCCGGCCGGCGCTAGAGTGCCCCCAGGATAAAGAACCAGGCGGCGCCGGATGAAAGCGCCGCGACGAGGCCGACCGGGTGTAACGTCCCTTCCTCCCGGATCGACAGAGGCCGGAAGCACGCCGCCGCAGGCTGCTTCCGGCCTTGCTTGTCGTTCGTCCGCCCCCTTGGCGTCCTCCCTTTGCTTTTCATCCATTGGCGTCTATCACCATGCCGACGCCCTGCCGGGTGAGACACCACGAAGACGCAAGCGCCTAATGACGGATCTCTTCCATCCCACGCCAGGCAATCCGCCGCCGCAAAATGTCGCCGGCGGCTTTTTCACCACGCGCGACGGCAAGAAGATCCGCTACGGCCTGTTTGCCGCGGTCACCCGGCCGCTGAAAGGCACCGTCGTGCTGCTGCCCGGCCGCAACGAGTGCATCGAGAAGTATTTCGAAACCATCCGCAACCTGACCGACCGCGGCCTCGGCGTCGCCACGCTCGACTGGCGCGGCCAGGGCGATTCCGACCGGCTGATCGCCGATCCGCAACGCGGCTATGTCCGCTCTTTCTACGATTACACCGGCGACCTCGAACAGTTCTTCGAGGATATCGTGCTGCCCGACTGCCGCGGCCCGTATTACATCCTCGCCCATTCGATGGGCGCCGTGATCGCGCTGCTCGCGGCGCCGTCGATGGTCAACCGGGTGCGTCGCATGGTGCTGATTGCGCCTTTCCTGACGGTGCCCGACTCGCCCGTGTCGGCAAAAACCGCGCGCCGCGTCTGCTCGATATTGTGCTTTCTCGGCCTCGGCCGGCTCTACGCCGCCTGGGGTCCGCGTCCCAGGGAAACCCTGCCCTTCGCCCTCAACAAGGTGACATCGGACCCCGGGCGCTATCAGCGCAACACGAAAATCTACGAGCACTATCCGCAACTGGCGCTCGGCGGGCCGACGATCCGCTGGCTGCAGGCGGCAATCAAGGCAGGCGAAGCCATCAGTGAGCCCGACTTCATGGCCAGGATCCAGGTGCCGCTGCTGATGATCGCCGCCGGCGCCGATCAGGTCGTCTCGACCAAGGCCG
This sequence comes from Mesorhizobium sp. M0077, assembly GCF_040322955.1. Taxonomy (NCBI): domain Bacteria; kingdom Pseudomonadati; phylum Pseudomonadota; class Alphaproteobacteria; order Hyphomicrobiales; family Phyllobacteriaceae; genus Mesorhizobium; species Mesorhizobium sp. M0077. The sequence continues at coordinate 358,256 of NZ_JAMYUL010000001.1, read as the reverse complement.
TGGAAGCCTATGCCAGGCGTCTGCGTCTGGGCTCGCTGCTGATGATCGATGGCTCGAAACACGAGATCCTGCAGGAGGCCGATGTCTATCGCGAGCAGTTGCTCGCCGCCTTCGACGCCTTCATACCCGGCAACGGCGACCCGACAGCCTGATGCCGCCGGCGCTGCATGTTGCGGCGCCTTGAGCTTGCGTCGCCTGCTGACAGCCTTCTGTCAGGAGCAGCGCCGGCAGCACCCAAAGAGCTAAAGATTCTGACAGCCGGTGCCGCCCCGGAATGCTCATCTCTCCGGGTCGAACCGAACGCCAAGGAGATGACGTCATGACCGAGAAAACCTGCGCTGCCTGCGATTGCCAGCTGGACGCCAACCCGATCCGCGTCAAGGTCGGCGGCAAGACCGTCGAGGTCTGCTGCGAGGAATGCGCGATTGCGCTGAACGAAGCCGGCGCCTCAGTGGCCGGCGCCGGCAACGGGGAAGCCTGAGCGATGCGCCCCGATCATGCGGCGCAATGCCTCGCACATCAGCCGACAACTCAAACCGCGACGTTCCGGCGGTCCTTGCGGACACAAGGCATCGCGGCGGCCAACTGGATCGGCCGTCAATTGGAAAGGCGCCGAAGCCGCCTTGCCTTGCTCGAAATGACCGACGAACAGCTCAAGGACATCGGCCTGTCGCGCAGCCAAGCTCACTGCGAATACATGCGCCGTTTGTGGGACTGAGCCATGGCCGTTACAAAGGGCCCGACAGGTGAAGTCTCCTGACAGGTTTGGACAGGTCAATCGCCTAATGTGCCGGAGCAGCTTTCGGTGCAAGGGTAGAATGCCACGGCCATGTCTCAGCTCACCATGTCGCAGTTCACGGTACAGACACTTCTGGACACCGGCACCGTCATGGTGAGGGATGTCCTCTGCAGCGGCGAATGCCGGCACAAGAGCGAAGAAGAGTGCACCGCTGCCACGCATCTTGTGTTTCCCTATCGCGGCGTCTTCGTGCGCCATGTCGGCCGCAACGATGCGGTCGCCGAAGCCAACCAGTTGTTGTTCTTCAACAACGCCGAAGGCTACCGGATCAGCCATCCCGTCGAGGGTGGCGATTCCTGCCTCGATCTCGTTGTCGAGGAGGCGCAACTGCAGGAGCTGACGCCGAAGGAGCAGTTGCGCTCGGGCAGCGCCGTGGCGTTTCGTCGTCAGCGCCGCCGCATCGACCCGCGGGCTCAGGCGCTGGTGGCGGTGCTGCGCCACAGCCTGAGCCGCAACATTGCCGAAACGCTGGAGGCCGAAACCCTGGCGCTGACGCTGGTGCGGCGCTCCCTCGGCGAGCGCACCTCGCATGCCGCCGGCGCAAGCGCTGGCCGGCAGAAGCTGGTCGATCGCGCCAAGCTCGTCCTGTCCTCGGATCTTTCGCGGCGCTGGACGCTGGCCGAGATCGCCGCTGAAGTCGGGGTATCACCGGTTTATCTCACGCAGGTTTTCCAGCAGGTCGAGGCGATGCCGCTCTATCGCTACCATCTGCGCCTGCGGCTGGCGCGCGCGCTCGACCTGCTTGGCCGCTACGACAATCTGACCACGCTCGGCCTGGACCTCGGCTTCTCCAGCCACAGCCATTTCAGCTCAGCGTTCAGGCAGGTCTACGGGCGAACGCCGGCGGAATTCCAGCGCTCGATCAAGCCGCGCTGATCGGGTCGACTATCAGCCCCGCAGGGCTGCCATTGCAGCCGCGTGAAGCTCCGGCGTTGCGGCGGCCAGGATGTCGCCGCCCTTTTCCGCCGGACCGCCCACGAATGTGGTGACGACGCCGCCGGCCTTTTCGATGATCGGGATCAGCGCCACGATGTCGTAGGGTTTCAATCCGGGATCGGCGACGATGTCGACGCTGCCCGAGGCAATCATGGCAAAGGCGTAGCAATCGGCTCCGTAGCGGGCGAGCTGGATCTGTTTCTCGAACGCGTCGTAGCGGATGCGCGCCTCGCCCTTGAAAAGCGCCGGCGTGGTGGTGAACAAGGTCGCCTCGTCAAGCTTCGTCCTCTTGCGGGTCGACAGCTTCCGCGGCCCACCGGGGCCTTCGTAGTGGGAGCCGGAAGCGTTGGCGTAGAACAGCTCGCCGGTGAACGGCTGCGCCATCATACCGGCGACGGCGTCACCGTCGACCGTCAATCCGACCAGCGTTCCCCACACCGGCAGGCCTGAGATGAAGGCGCGGGTACCATCGATCGGATCGATCACCCAGACATGCCTTGAGGAGATGTTTTCGCTGCCATGTTCTTCGCCAAGGATACCGTGATCGGGATACTCAGCCGAGATCAGCGCCCGGATGGCGCGCTCGGCCTCGCGGTCGGCCTCGGTGACCGGGTCGAAACTGCCTTTTTCCTTGTTGGCCACCGCGCCCTGTGCGCGAAAACGCGGCAAGGTTTCAGCCGCCGCCGCTTGCGCGATCCGGCGCATGAAATCGATGCTGATGTCCACGTGATTCTCCCGCATTGCAGAGTGCCAACCCGGTCTGCAGGCACTTTCCCGCCAAAACAAGCCGGTTTATCGATTTTAGAGACATCAGCGTTGCCGAAATGTCACACATCGGCGCCATCGAAACGCATTTTCACATCAGAGTGAATTAAAAAAGCGTGGGATCGATTGACATTTGTGCATCGCACAATAAATTTGTTCTCGGACAGGTTTTCCTGTCCATGCCCTCCTTGGGCGTTTCCTCCCTAGACTTCGACCGTGTCGTGCAAACGATGCGGTCTTTTTTTACGCTGCGGGATGGCCAGCGCGGGATCTCATGAACAGCCGCCGCTCCGTGTCATTCGGCGGCCAGCGGCAGGTCTATGAAGTGGTGGTCGGGCATCGCCATCAGGTCGGCCGAAAAGCGCGCCATATCGTCGGCCAGCGCATCGAAGCCGGCCGATTTCTGGAACGTCCGCTCATTCATGTAGAGGCCGCGATTGACCTCGATCTGCAGCGCATGCAGATGGCGCGCCGGCCGGCCGTAATGCTCGGTGATGAAGCCGCCTGCATAGGGTTTGTTGTGGGCGACGGTGTAGCCCATGCCGATGAGCAGGCCGATCGCCGTCTCGGTCAGGGCTGCCGTGGCCGAGATGCCGAAACGGTCGCCGACGATGAAATCCGGCCGCAGGCCGCTGTCGCCCACCCTGATGCTCGCCGGCATCGAATGGCAGTCGATCAGCACGGCATAGCCGAACCTGGCATGGGTTCTGGTCAATAGCCGCTTCAGCGTCTCGTGATAGGGTTTGTAGACCGCCTCTATGCGCTGGACGGCCTCCGCCAGCGGCAGACGGCCGGAATAGATGTCGAGCCCCTCACCCACCAGCTTGGGCACGGTGCCGAGCCCGCCGGCAACGCGCGCCGAGCGGATGTTGCAGAAGGACGGCACCGGCTCGGCGAACATGCGCGGGTCGAGTTCCCAGGGTTCGCGATTGACGTCGAGGTAGGCGCGCGGAAAATTCGCCGCCAGCATCGGCGCGCCCAGCACCACCGCGCTGCCGAACAGCTCGTCGACATAGCAATCCTCGGAGCGGCGGATGGCGTTCCGGTCGAGCCGCGCCATGGCCAGGAAGCGGTCTGGATAATAGCGGCCGCTATGCGGTGAGTTGAAGACGAAGGGAACGCGCTGCTCGGCGCCCGATCGGATTTCGAAGGGTGGAACGACCGAAAAATCCTCGGCTGCCGTCGTCAATTTGAACGAACCCGGAAACAGCAATGCATCATGATGGGAAACTGCCACCTCATCGGCCGCATGTCCAGCATTTCGGCATGTCAGGAACCCCGTCAAATCAGGATTAATGCCGCCAACGTTCACTTGATGTTTACCGTCAGCTCCTCATATACAGGATGGTTAACGGGCTTGCCGGACGGCAGGCTTGGCTGGGGTGATTCGGACGGGACAAGATGGCACGCATTCTGCTGGCGGAAGACGACGACGACATGCGCCGGTTCCTGGTCAAGGCACTGGAGCGGGCCGGCTATCACGTCAGCGATTTCGACAATGGTGCCAGCGCCTATGAGCGGCTGCGCGAAGAACCTTTCTCCCTGCTGCTGACCGATATCGTCATGCCGGAGATGGACGGCATCGAACTCGCCCGCCGCGCCACCGAGATCGATCCCGACCTGAAGGTGATGTTCATCACCGGTTTCGCGGCCGTCGCGCTCAACCCCGATTCCAAGGCGCCGAAAGACGCCAAGGTGCTGTCCAAGCCCTTCCACCTGCGCGATCTCGTCAACGAGGTCGAAAAAATGCTCCAGGCCGCCTGAAGCACGCACAGTGTTGATCTCGCCGCTTCTTCGGCGGCGCGACAAAACGAGCCTTTCTTTCCCTTTTCCGGCTATTGACGCGCTGGACCAAAAATGGTGTATGCGCGGCTTCGGATGGGCGTGTAGCTCAGCGGGAGAGCACTGCATTGACATTGCAGGGGTCACAGGTTCAATCCCTGTCACGCCCACCATCCTTTCGATAACTTAGCCAAGCCCGTTCTTGGCGCACCCCTTCGACGACTTAGCCGGTAAGGCGGCCACCGCTTGTGGCAGCCGCCCCGTTCAAACGCGACGCGCTTTAGACGTGGTGCGGGCTTAGCGTCCTTGAAGGCGCAGGCTCGATGCCGTCCTCCATAAGAATATCCTTCTTGCGAGCGAACGCGACGAAGACGCCTCGTGCTGTCTCGGGTTCCACATCACCAATCAGAGCGGCTTTGCAAGCGCGAATAGCAGCTCTCTGCTCCGGGCTGTTGCCACACCATTCGGATGCGAATTGATAGGCATCTGCGACCGTGTTGAGTTGGCGGGGAAAGCCCAAGCCCACCCACACCCGGACTGGCTTTTCAAAAAGTTTCGATAGCATCATGACCTCCTTTCCTAATGCATGTCACCCAGAAGTGTGCCGCGGGTCTGGGACAACGACATGCATCAAAACAAAGACTTAAAGCGTGTCGCATGAATCGGTTTCAGCGCGACGCGCTTTAGGCAGTCACTCCTCCGCCTTCGCCACCTCTGCCCATCATCCACGGCATTGTCGTGGATACTTCCTCAAGGATTCTGGCTGCTTTCGCAAAACCGCTGAACGCGTCTCTGGCTGCGGAAAGCGGATAATCGCTATCGAAAGCTCGCTGGCAGGCCCGCAATGCGGTTTGGTGAATGGGGCCGCGCCTGTCCTTCGGCCATTCATAGAGGAACTCCAGAGCGTCCTCGAGACACGTGATTTCCTGAACAAGGTTGTCGCCGCTTTTCACGAAAACGGCGCTGTCAAACATCCGATCGTTCATATGATCCTCCAAATCGAACGAACCATTGAGTTTCATGGTTTGCGCGGTCCAGGCCAACTGCGGGCGCGCGACAATGCGCGCCAGTACGTCCTGCAGTGATCATCTTCGTTTCTCCGCAATCACAGCCTCCCGGCCGAAACCGGGAGGCGGACCGCAGTTCAAAGTGACAGATCGGCAGGATTACGCGGCTTTACGCGCGCGGTCCGTGTCTTGCGTGATCTGAGTGGCGGCCGTCGGCGTGTCGCCCACGCCGATGCTGATGCGGCGCGGCTTCAGCTCTTCGGGAATCTCGCGGACAATGTCGATCGAGAGAAGGCCATTCTCCAGTTTGGCTGCCTTGATCTTCATGTGGTCGGCAAGCTTGAACGTCTGCCTGAAACTGCGGTAGGCGATGCCCTGGTGCAGCAGCTGGCGTCCGCTCTGATCATCAGCTTTCTGGCCTACCACGACCAGTTCGGGTCCATGCTGGGTAAGCTCGACCTCATCCTGGCTGAAGCCTGCGATGGCCATCGAGATACGGTAATCGTTCTCGTCGACCTTCTCGATGTTATAGGGCGGCCAGTCTGGACGCGTGCCGCTGTCGAGCATGTCGAAAAGCCGGTCGAAACCGACGGTGGTCCGATAGAGGGTATCAAAGGTTCTCATAGCCACATCCTCCTTGAAGCAACATGGGTACAAGGACGCCGCCCCGTGCGGCGCCGCCATTTTTTGCCGAGCCTTATGGCCTTGGCGGAAATCGAATTAGGAGGCGCCCCAAATGAGTTCAAGAGCATCTCGAATTTTTTTTAGTAGCATCCTTCGCATCGACGGAAAGCGAAATCTGAGTTTCTACGGGACCTTCCCTTCGAACAGTCGAACAGCCCCTTGAAGTACAGATCCGGCGGGAAGTTTTCGCGCGATCTGCGCGACCGCATCGTCTACTGCCCCGCCGTCCCGTTTCGTATTCAAATGCCGGCCAGCAAGGAACCGGGTAGCGGCCTTCCGATCCGTAAATCCACCCTGTCTTGGGCCGAAACGTCCCGGCACGTGCCGGGACGTTTCTGGCTCGCGGATCACTGTGGCCGCGGATCGGGCCTGTCGGGCTTGTCATGAGGGGTGTTGTTGCCTTCACGGCACGGTGTGCCGATGCCGCAGCATTTGCCGTTGTAGGTGACACCGGGCTTGGTCTTCTCGCATTCCCTCGGCGGTGCCGTCTGACACCCTGCCAGCACCGAAACCGCGATGGCGGCGAGAAATGCGTTTCTTGAAGTGATAAACATTGACGTTCTCCTTGATGGACCGTGTTTGCTACACACCGCTTGGTCGCGGGCGGCAGCGAAATGGTTCAAGGAAAATTGGAATCAGGCCGCGCCGAGGCGGACATCACCCTTCTCAATATGGTTGAGAAACCACGCATATGTCTGTTCCAATCCATCGCGAAGCGCGTAGCGCGGGCGCCATCCCGTCGCAAACAGCCGCGAAACATCCATCAACTTGCGCGGCGTGCCATCTGCCTTGGTCGTATCGAAGGCGATATCAGCCTCGACGCCGGCGACCGATGCGACGGTCTGGGCAAGCTCGGCAATGGTGACATCCTCGCCCGAACCGACATTGACGTGGCTGTCGCCGGCATAATTCTTCAACAGCCAGACCAAGGCACCGGCGGCGTCGTCGACATGCAGGAATTCACGCCGTGGCGTGCCCGAGCCCCAGACCTCGAGGCTGTTGCCGCCGCTCAGCGCCAGTGCATGCGCCTTTCGCATCAGGGCCGGCACGACATGGCTGGACTGGAGATCGAAATTGTCGCCAGGACCGTAAAGGTTGGCCGGCATCGCCGAGATGTAGTCGACGCCATGCTGGCGCCGATAGGCCTGGCACAGTTTGAGCCCGGCGATCTTGGCGATCGCATACCATTCATTGGTGGGTTCGAGCGGACCGGTCAGCAGCGCGTCTTCCCTGATCGGCTGCGGCGCGAGCTTTGGATAGATGCAGGACGAGCCGAGAAACAAAAGCTTGCCGACCTCGCTGCGAAAGGCGCCGTCAATGACATTGCCCTGCATAACCAGGTTTTGCTGCAGGAAATCGACAGGGAACCGGTCATTGGCCAGGATACCGCCGACTTTGGCGGCCGCCATCACCACCGCATCCGGCCTGTGCTCGGCCATCCAGCGCCGCACCCCTGCCTGGTCGAGCAGGTCGAGCCTGTCGCGCGATACGGTGAGTATCTCGCAGTCCTCGCTCGCCAGCCGGCGCACGACGGCCGAACCGACCATGCCGCGATGCCCGGCGACGAAGACACGCTTGCCTTTCAGATCAAATGTCGCGTCCATGAACCTGCCTCACGCAGAACGGCTGTTCTGCCGCGTGCCGCCGGCGGTGCGCGCCAGATCGGCCTGCACCATTTCCGCCACCAGATCCCTGAAGCCGGTCGTGTGCGACCACCCCAGCCTGGCTTTGGCCTTGGCGGGGTCGCCGAGCAGCAGGTCGACCTCGGTCGGCCGGAAATAGCGCGGATCGATGCGCACCAGGACAGTGCCCGAACCGGCATCGACACCGACTTCATCGACACCCTCGCCTTGCCAGCGGATGGTGCGGCCGGTCTCGGCAAACGCCAGCTCGACGAATTCGCGCACCGAATGCGCCTCGCCGGTCGCCAGCACGAAATCGTCGGCTTCGCTGTGCTGCAGAATGCGCCACATGCCCTCCACATAGTCGCGCGCATGGCCCCAATCACGCTTGGCGTCGAGATTGCCGAGATAGAGCGTGTCCTGCAGGCCATGATGGATCGAGGCGACGGCCCGCGTGATCTTGCGGGTGACGAAGGTCTCGCCGCGTGTCGGGCTTTCGTGGTTGAACAGGATGCCGTTGGCGGCGAACATGCCGTAAGCCTCGCGGTAGTTGACCGTGATCCAGTAGGCGTAAAGCTTGGCCGCGGCATAGGGCGAGCGCGGATGGAAGGGCGTCGCCTCGCTTTGCGGGACCTCGCGCGCCTTGCCGTAAAGCTCCGACGTCGATGCCTGATAGAAGCGCACCGACTTCTCCAGGCGCAGGATGCGGATCGCCTCGAGCAGCCTGAGTGTTCCCAGCGCATCGGCATTGCCGGTGTATTCCGGCGTCTCGAAACTCACCTGGACATGACTCTGGGCGCCGAGATTGTAGATCTCGCCGGGCTGTGTCTCCTGCACCAGGCGAATAAGGTTGGTCGCGTCGGTCAGGTCGCCATAATGCAGGAAGAAACGCGCACCGCGCTCGTGCGGATCGACATAGATGTCGTCAACGCGCTCGGTGTTGAACGAGGACGAGCGGCGTTTGACGCCATGGACAATATAGCCCTTCTGCAGAAGCAATTCTGCGAGATAGGCCCCGTCCTGCCCGGTAACCCCGGTGATGAGCGCCACTTTTTCCGTCATTGCCGCTCCGTCCGCATCCAATCCCGGCAACCGAATACAGATTTGGCGCGAGAACGCAAATCCCCCATACGGGGGACAGGTTTCAGCCAGCGATTGTGTCGTTCTCAGGCACCTGCAACCGCGCAGAAATGCTTCATCCTGGCCAGCGCAAGCTCGGGATCGGCGAGCAACCCTGCCTGGTCGGCAAGGCGGAAGATGTCGGCATAGTGCAGGATGCCGCGCGCCGACTGCATGCCGCCGACCATGGCGAAATGGTCCTGATGGCCGTTGAGCCAGGCCATGAAGACGATGCCGGCCTTGTAATACTCCGTCGGCGCCTCGAAGATCTTGCGCGACAACGGCACTGTCGGCGCCATCAGCGCGTCAAATCCGGCGCGGTCGCCGTCAGCCAGTTTCGCGAGCGCCGCACTGGCGACCGGCGCGATGGCGTCGAATATGCCGAGCAAGGCGTGCGAGTGCCGCTTCCCGTCGCCGGCAATCAGTTCGGGATAGTTGAAATCGTCGCCGGTGAACATGACGACGCCTTCCGGCAACCGGTTGCGCAAGGCAACTTCCTTGCCGGCATCGAGCAGGGAAATCTTTATCCCCTCGACCTTGCCGGCATGGCGCTCGATGATGGCGACGACGGTGTCGAGCGCGGCCTCGAAATTGCCGCTGCCCCAATAACCTTTCAGTGCAGGATCGAACATGTCGCCCAGCCAGTGCAGGATGACCTTGCCGGATGCCTGGCTGAGGATGCGATCGTAGACCCTGATATAGTCGTCCGGACCCTTTGCGACCGCTGCCAGCGCCCGGCTGGCCATCATGATCGCCTTGCCGCCCTCGCCTTCAATGAAAGCGAACTGCTCCTCATAGGCGGCGATCACATCTTCGAGTGATCTCGAATTGGCCGGCGCCAGATGATCGGTGCCGGCGCCCGAGGCGAGGTCTGCGCCTTCGACGCTGCGCGCCTCGGCGATCGAGCGCCGGATCAATTCCTGCGCATTCGCCCAGTCGAAACCCATGCCGCGCTGCGAGGTGTCCATCGCCTCGGCGATGCGGAAGCCAAGCCGCCACAAATGATGCCGAAACGCCATCGTCTTGTCCCAGTCGACCGCAGGCTTCGACCAGGGGTCGGTCATCGCGAAAGGGTCGGCGACGACATGGGCAGCGGCATAGGCGATGCGCGGGAAAACCGCACCGATTACGGGCTCGACCGGACTGCCCGCGAGCTTGTAGCTGACGCGGCCGCCATTCTGCGTAGGCAGGGTGATATCCATGGCAACCTCCGTTTTCGGCATCCTATAAATGGAACGTTCCAATAAATCAAGAACCTTTATGATTCAGGCGATTGAACCGGTCCAAATGCCGAAGAAGGCTAAGAGCCCTTGCTTGGAACCGCATTCCTCACCTTTTCGATCTCCGCAAGAATCCCGATTGACTCTCGTTTGGCAGAGTGATTAGAACGTTCCAATAGATTTGCTCATTCAGGCGGAGGAAACCACCGACATGGCCAGCCGGCCCAAGGCAACGATCCTGGACATCGCCCGCGAGGCTGGTGTGTCCAAATCGACGGTGTCGCTTGTGCTGCAAGGCTCAGGGCTGATCCGGCCTGAAACCGCGGTCAAGGTTCGCAAGGCGATCGAGGATGTCGGCTATGTCTACAACCGCGGCGCCGCCAATCTGCGCAAAGCCCATTCCAACGTCATCGGCATGGTCATCAACGATCTCACCAACCCCTTTTTCGCCGAGCTGGCGGTCGGCATGGAGCGCGTCTTCCAGTCAGCCGGCATCGTGCCCTTCATCGCCAACACGGCGGAGAACCCGGTGCGCCAGGAAGAAGTGCTGAAGTCGCTGATGGAACAGGGCGTCGCAGGCCTGATCGTGTCACCGGCACGCGGCACCACGCCGGGCGCCTTCCGTCGCCTCGAGATGGCGGGCGTGCCGGTCGTCTTCGCCATGCGCCGCCTGCCGGACAGCCGCATCCCGGTGATCGCTCCTGACAACCATCGCGGCGCGTATCTCGCCGCCGCCCATCTGATCGGCAAGGGCCATCGCCGGCTGGCCTTCTTCGGCGGCACCTCCGACCTGGTCGTCTATCAGGAGCGCCTGGGCGGTTTTCGTGAAGCTTGCGAAACATTGGGCATTGCCAGGCGCGACGTGCTTGTCGTCGAAGGCGAGACCAGCCGCAGGGGCGGCATCGCGTGCCTGGAAACCGCCCTTGCCATGGCCGAGCCGCCGACGGCGGCACTGTGCTTCAACGATGCCGTCGCCTTCGGCGTCATGCTGGCGCTGCGCAAGCGCGGGCTGGAGCCCGGCGCGGACTTTGCCGTCGTCGGCTTCGACGACGTGGTCGAGGCCGAGCATTATATGCCGGCGCTGACCAGCGTCTCGGTCGACACACCCGGCCTCGGTGAACGCGCCGCCCACGTCATGCTGAAGATGATCCAGTCGCGCACCACGCATGCCGAGGACCATATCGGCGCCGTCAATCTGGTCGTCAGGGACAGCTGCGGTCCCGGTCGCCGCGCCCAGAACACATCAGCAGGAATGGGAGACGCGGCATGAGCGTCAGATGGGGACTGATCGGCGCCAGCACGATCGCCAAACAGTTCATGATCAACGCCATCCGCGCACAAAAGGATGGCGAGATATCAGCGGTGATGAGCTCCAACCCGGAGCGCGCCAAGACCTATGCCGCAGAAAACAACATTCCTCTCGCCGTCTCGACGCTTGACGATTTGCTCGGCGCCGACATCGACGTCGTCTACATCTCGACCACCAATGAACTGCATCTCGAACAGGCGCTGGCCGCGATAAAGGCGGGAAAGCATGTTCTGTGCGAAAAGCCGCTGGCGCTGAACAGCACTGATGCGCGCACGATGGTCGCCGCCGCCAAGGAAGCCGGCGTGGTGCTTGGCACCAACCATCATCTGCGCAATGCCGGCGCCCACCACGCCATGCGCGACGCCATATCAGCCGGCCGCATCGGCAAGCCGATTGCCGCGCGTGTGTTCCATGCCGTCTATCTGCCGGAGAACCTGCAGGGCTGGCGCATCACCAGACCGGAAGCCGGCGGCGGCGTGGTGCTCGACATCACCGTGCACGATGCCGACACGCTGCGCTTCGTGCTCGGCGACGACCCGATCGAGATTTCGGCCTTCACCCAGTCGGCCGGCATGGCCGGCAGCGGGCTGGAAGACGGTGCCATGTGCATCTGGCGCTTCAGGTCCGGTTTGATTGCCCAGTCGCATGAAGGCTTCACAACCAAGTTCGCCGATACCGGCTTTGAGGTGCATGGTTCCGAAGGTTCGCTGATCGCAAAAAATGTGATGACGCAGAAGCCAGTCGGCTCGGTGCTGCTACGCACCGCCAAAGGCGAGGAAGAACTGAGCTTCGACCGAGAAGACCTCTACGCCAGGTCGCTGCGCCAGTTCCATGCCGCCATGCGTGGAGAAGGCCAGCCCTCCGCCACCGGCGAGGACGGCGTCTGGTCGCTGGCGTCGGCCGAAGCAGCGTTGCTGTCCGGGAAATCCGGCAAGGCGGTTGCCATCGAGCCGAAACTCGGGAGCGCCAAGTGAGCAAGCTCGTCTCCGCTCAGCAGGCCGCCAACCTCATCAAGGACGGCATGACCGTGTCGGTCTCGTCGTCGAGCGGGCTCGGCTGCCCGGACGCCGTGCTCGCCGCCATCGGCGGGCGCTTCGACGCGGAAGGCCATCCGAAAAATATCACCACGCTGCACCCTATCGCCGCCGGCGACATGTATGGCATCAAGGGCATCGACCATCTGGCCAAGCCCGGTTTGTTGAAGCGCACGCTCTGCGGCTCCTATCCCTCGGGCCCCTCCTCGTCCGAGCCGCCGCAGATCTGGAAGATGATCGGCGACAATTCGGTCGCCGCCTACAATGTGCCGTCGGGCATCCTGTTCGACATGCACCGCGAGGCCGCCGCCAAGCGGCCGGGCGTGCTGACCAAGGTCGGCCTTGACACTTTTGCCGACCCGCGCCACCAGGGCTGCGCCATGAACGCGGCTGCAAGCGAGCCGATCGTCTCGGTGCAGCAGTTCGACGGCGAGGAATGGCTCTATTTCCGCTCGATCGTGCCCAACATTTCGATCATCCGCGCTACCACCGCCGACGAGCGCGGCAACCTGACCTATGAACATGAGGGCGCCTATCTCGGCGGCCTCGAACAGGCGCTTGCCGCGCGCAACAATGGCGGCATCGTCATTGCGCAGGTCAAGCGCGTCGTCGAGAACGGCACGCTGAAGCCGCATGACGTGCGCGTGCCCGGCGTGCTGGTAGACCACATCGTGGTGGCGCCGGACCAGTTGCAGACGACGCTGACGCCTTACGACCCGGCGATTTCGGGCGAGATCTTCCGCCCGCTGTCAAGCTTTCGCAACGCCGAAATGAACATCCAGAAAGTAATCGCGCGCCGCGTCGCCATGGAGTTGCGCGATGGCATGGCCGTCAATATCGGCTTCGGCATCTCGGCCAATGTGCCGCGTATCCTTCTCGAGGAAGGCCAGCACGGCAAGGTCACCTGGGTGATCGAGCAGGGCGCGGTCGGCGGCGTGCCGCTGCTCGACTTCAAGTTCGGCTGCGCTTCCAACGCCGAGGCGATCATGCCCTCGCCGCACCAGTTCATCTATTTCCAGGCCGGCGGCTTCGATGCCTCGCTGCTCTCCTTCTTGCAGATCGACCGCCATGGCTCCGTCAACGTGTCGAAACTCTCGGCCCGGCCACATGTCACCGCCGGGGCCGGCGGCTTTGTCGACATCACGGCACGGGCGAAAAAGATCGTCTTCTCCGGCTTCTTCAATGCCGGCGCAAAACTGTCGCTCGCCGATGGCGGCATCCGCATCGATGCAGAAGGCAAGGTCAAGAAGGTGGTCAACGAGGTCGAACACATCTCCTTCTCCGGCAAGCGCGCCGTCGCGCAAGGGCAGGACATCACCTACGTCACCGAGCGCTGCGTGATGAAGCTGACGCCGGACGGTCTGATGGTGACGGAACTGGCGCCCGGCATCGACCTCGAACGCGATGTGCTGGCGCAGTCAGAGATTCCGCTCGGCATCGCCAACGATCTCAAGGTCACGCCGGCGGCTCTCTATCAGGACCGGCCGATCGGCCTGTCGCTGAATGGTGGCGCTTCGCTCGGAGGCGCGCATGGCTGAGCGCCTCGTCACCTTCGAGCAGGACGGCGCCATCGGCATCGTCACGCTGCGCCGGCCGGAGAAGTTCAACGCGCTGGACATTCCGATGCTGCGCGCGCTCGAGACAGCGCTCGACGAAGCCGAAATGGCTGAAGGCGTGCGCGTCGTGCTGATCCGCGGCGAAGGCAAAGGCTTTTGCGCCGGCGGCGACGTCGAGGCCTGGGCACAAATGAGCGCTGCCGACTTTCAGGTGCAATGGGTGCGCTACGGCCACCGTGTCTTCGACCGACTGGCGCGGCTGCGGCAGCCGACCATCGCGGTGCTTTCCGGCCATGCGCTGGGTGGCGGGCTGGAGCTGGCGGTCGCCTGCGACTTCCGTGTCGCCGAAACGCAGGTGAAGCTCGGCTTTCCCGAGACATCGATCGGCGTCGTCCCCGGTTGGTCCGGCACGCAGCGCGCCGTGCGCCGCTTTGGGGCCCAGATCGTGCGCCGCATGGCACTCGGCGGCGAGCTCTTTGCCGCCTCCGACGCGCTTGCCCTCGGCGTCGTTGACCGCGTGGTCGAGACCGGCCAGGCGCTGGCAGAGGCCAGGACTTGGGCCGAAAAAATCGCCGGGCGCGGGCCGCTCGCAACCGAAGCCGCCAAGCTGATGATCGCAGTCGCCGAAGGCGAGGAAAGTGCGGCCGCCACCGAGGCGCTCGCCAGCGGCTTCGTTGCGCTGACCGGCGACCTCAAAGCCGGCGTGAGCGCCTTCAAGGCCAAGCAGAAGCCGGCCTTTTCAAGATCCTAGAGAAAGCATGATGAACGCACCGCTCAACATTTCCATGCCGGCCGAGGCGTCCAAGGCGCCGAAGGCTTACAAGCTCCTGATCGACGGCAAGCATGTCGATGCCCGTGACGGCCGCACGATTGCGCGCAACAGCCCCGGCCATGGCTTCACCGTTTCGCGCTATGCGCAGGCCGGCGAGGCCGAGGTGGAGGCGGCCATGCAGGCCGCGCACAAGGCATTCGAGACCGGCCCGTGGCCGCGCACGAAGGCGGCCGAGCGCGCCGCGATCTTGCTCAAGACGGCTGACCTGATCGAGGCCCAGCTCGAAGACATCGCCCGCCTCGATGCGCTGGAATCCGGCAAGCCGATCGCCCAGGCGCGCGGCGAGATCGGCGGCGCCGTCGACATCTGGCGCTATGCCGCCTCGCTCGCCCGCACGCTGCACGGCGAGAGTTACGCCAATCTCGGCGACGCCATGCTGGGCGTGGTGCTGCGCGAGCCGATCGGCGTCGTCTCGATCATCACCCCGTGGAATTTCCCGTTCCTGATCGTCAGCCAGAAACTGCCCTTCGCGCTCGCCGCCGGCTGCACCGCGGTGGTCAAGCCGAGCGAAATGACCTCGGCCTCGACCTTCGTGCTCGGCGACATCCTGATGCAGGCCGGCCTGCCCGCGGGCGTCGTCAACATCCTGGCCGGCCTCGGCGCCGATGTCGGGGGGCCGATGGTCAGCCATCCGCTGGTCGAGATGGTGTCGTTCACCGGCTCTACCCGCGTCGGCAAGATGACCATGGCTTCCGCCGCGCAGTCGCTGAAGAAAGTCTCGATGGAGCTCGGCGGCAAGAACGGCCAGATCGTCTTCCCCGATGCCGATCTCGAGGCGGCCGCTGACGCAGCAGTGTTCGGCGGCTTCTTCAACGCCGGCGAATGCTGCAATGCCGGCAGCCGGCTGATCGTGCATGAAGCCATCGCCGACGATTTCCTCTCCACTGTCAAGGCCCTGACCGCCAAGGTAACGGTCGGCGACCCACTCGACGACCGAACCAAGGTTGGCGCGATGATTTCCGCCGACCATCTGACCAAGGTGGCGGATTACGTCGTGGCGGCAGCAAAAGACGGCAGCAATGTCTATACCGGTGGCGGCCAATTGGCGTCCAATGCCGGCCAGTACCTCGATCCGACCATCATCCGCGGCGTTACCGAAGACATGGCTATTGCGCGCGAGGAAGTGTTTGGCCCGGTGCTCTCCGTGCTGACTTTTGGATCGATTGAAAAGGCGTTGCACATCGCCAACAACACGCCCTATGGTCTGTCTGCAGGGGTGTGGAGCGCCAGAATCGACACTTGTATGTCGGTGGCGCGTGGTGTGCGTTCGGGGACCGTTTGGGTGAACACATTCATGGAAGGCTTTCCCGAGTTGCCATTCGGGGGCTACAAGCAGTCCGGCATCGGACGCGAACTCGGCAAACGCGCTGTCGAGGATTATACCGAGGAAAAGACAATCCAGTTTCATCGCGGCCAGCGCACCGGTTGGTGGGTCGGCTGAGTTTGGAAGAACCCGGTGGGCTTCCACCGGTCGTGTAATGCAACAAGGGAGGTAGAACATGTTGCGCAAACTGCTTATCGGAACGGCTCTGGCGACGGCCTTTGCTTTCTCGGCCCATGCCGAAGACGTCAAGGAAGTGCAGATGCTGCATTGGTGGACGTCGGGCGGCGAAGCGGCTGCTCTCAACGTCCTCAAGGGCGACCTTGCCAAGGAAGGCTATGCCTGGAAGGACGTGCCGGTGGCCGGTGGTGGCGGCGACGCCGCCATGACTGCGCTGAAGGCGATGGTCGCGGCCGGCAATTACCCGACCGCGTCGCAGATGCTCGGCTACACCGTGCTCGACTATGCGGCGGCCGGCGTCATGGGCGACCTGACCGAGACGGCGAAGAAGGAAGGCTGGGACAAGTCGGTTCCGGCAGCCCTGCAGAAGTTCTCCGTCTATGATGGCAAGTGGGTCGCTGCTCCAGTCAACGTCCACTCCGTCAACTGGCTGTGGATCAACAAGGCGGTGATGGACAAGATCGGCGGCACCGAGCCAAAGACCTTCGACGACTTCGTCGCCCTGCTCGACAAAGCCAAGGCGGCTGGCGTTATTCCGCTCGCCCTTGGCGGCCAGAACTGGCAGGAAGCCACCATGTTCGACTCGGTTGTGCTGTCGACCGGCGGACCTGAGTTCTACAAGAAGGCCTTCAACGACCTCGACGACGAGTCCCTCAAGTCGGACACGATGAAGAAGTCGTTCGACAACCTCGCCAAGCTCGTCACCTATGTCGACCCGAACTTCTCGGGCCGCGACTGGAACCTTGCCACCGCCATGGTCATCAAGGGCGATGCCCTGGTGCAGGTGATGGGTGACTGGGCCAAGGGCGAGTTCAACGCCGCCAAGAAAACGCCGGGCACCGACTTCCTGTGCTATCGCTTCCCGGGCACGGAAGGCTCGGTGGTCTACAACTCCGACATGTTCGGCATGTTCAACGTTCCGGACGACCGCAAGGCCGCCCAGGTCGCGTTGGCCACCGCCACCCTGTCGAAGAGCTTCCAGTCGGCCTTCAACGTCGTCAAGGGTTCGGTTCCCGCCCGTACCGACGTTCCGGACACCGACTTCGACGCGTGCGGCAAGAAGGGCATCGCCGACCTGAAGGCTGCCAACGAAGGCGGCACACTGTTCGGCTCGCTTGCCCAGGGCTATGGCGCGCCTCCGGCGGTCGCCAATGCCTACAAGGACGTCGTTTCGAAGTTCGTCCACGGTCAGATCAAGACCTCGGACGAAGCCGTGACCGAACTGGTCAAGGCAATCGACGACGCCAAGTAAGCCCTGGCCGGCAAGACACCTTTCCCGCTTCGGCGGGGAAGGTTCGCCTCAGGATTGGCCGGCTGGCGCAATTCCAGGAAAAGTGTGAGCGGTTTTCCGGCCGGAATTGCGTAAAAGAAAGAGTTAGAGAGGTTCGCCGTTTCCGTGAAACGGTGAAACCCTCTTGAACACCATGCCGACCAGAGACCCGTATGCACGGGGCCGCCTTGCCTCCTGACGGCAGAGCACGGACGACCCTAACGGGAGGAGCCTCATGAGCAGTGTAGCGACGACCCAGATCAAGCTGACACCCGAGCGGTCTCGCCCCTCCGTGCGCGCGCGATTGCAGGACGCGCTGCCGAAGATCGTGCTGGCGCCGAGCTTCGCCATCACCATCGTCTTCGTCTATGGCTTCATCCTGTGGACGGTCTATCTGTCCTTCACTAATTCCAAGACCTTCCCGTCCTATGTCATTACCGGACCACGCGCGTATCTACGGCTGTGGGGCTGGACGTTCGACTCCGACCCGCCATCGAGCTGGTACACGTCGATCGTCAATATGGGCATTTTTGGCTTTCTCTACATCGCCATCTGCCTGGCGCTCGGCCTGTTCCTGGCCATCCTGCTCGACCAGAAGATTCGCGGCGAAGGCGTGTTGCGGCCGATCTATCTCTACCCGATGGCGCTGTCCTTCATCGTCACCGGCGTCGCCTGGAAATGGTTCCTCGACCCCGGCCTCGGTCTTGAGCAGACCTTGCATCAGTGGGGCTGGACGAGCTTCCATTTCGACTGGATCAAGAACAAGGATTTCGTCATCTACACGGTGGTCATTGCCGGCGTCTGGCAGGCCTCCGGCTTCATCATGGCGATGTTCCTGGCCGGCCTGCGTGGCATTGACGGCGAGATCATGAAGGCGGCGCAGATCGACGGTGCCACCACCTTTCAGCTCTACCGCCGCATCGTCATTCCGCTGCTGCGGCCAATCTTCCTGTCGGCCTTCATCGTGCTCGCGCACCTTGCCATCAAGTCCTACGATCTCGTCGTGGCGCTGACCAGCGGCGGCCCCGGTGGCTCGGCCTGGCTGCCGTCCAACTTCATGTATGAGTACACCTTCAAGCGCAACGAAATGGCCGTCGGCTCGGCCAGTGCCGTGATCATGCTGATGACCATCGTCGCCATCATCGTGCCCTATCTCTATTCCGAACTGCGGGAGAAGCCGCGATGAGCGCTGTCGCCACCCCTGCCCGCCCCGCTGCTTCCCAAAAGGCCTCCGGCGGCATGAGCACCAAGACCCTCAACCGCATCGTCATTTACGGGCTTCTGGCGCTGTTTGCGCTGTTTTATCTGATGCCGCTGTTCGTCATGCTGGTGACCTCGTTCAAGACCATGGACGAGATCCAGAACGGCAACATGCTGGCGTTGCCCACGGCGCCGACCTTCGACCCGTGGCTGAAGGCCTGGGGCGAGACCTGCGTCGGCCTCACCTGCGCCGGCATCAAGGGCTATTTCTGGAACTCGATCAAGATGGTGGTTCCAGCCGTACTGATCTCGACCATGCTCGGCGCGCTCAACGGCTACGTCTTGACCAAATGGCGTTTTCGCGGCGCCACGCTGGTGTTCGGGCTGATGCTGTTTGCCTGCTTCATTCCGTTCCAGTCGGTGCTGCTGCCGATGGCGACCATTCTCGGCAGCTTGGGACGTTTCGGCGTGAAGCTGCAGAATGCGACGGGTACGAGTTTCGGTCTCGGCAATCCGACGGTCAACCTGGTCTTCGTCCATGTCGTCTACGGCATCGGCTTCACCACGCTGTTTTTCCGCAACTATTACGAGGCGTTCCCGAACGAACTGATCAAGGCGGCGCAGGTCGACGGCGCCTCCTTCTTCCAGATCTTCCGCCGCATCATGCTGCCGAACTCGATGCCGATCTTCGTCGTCACCGTCATCTACCAGTTCACCAACATCTGGAACGACTTCCTGTTCGCTTCGGCTTACGCCGGCACAGGCGACTCCATGCCGATGACGGTGGCGCTCAACAACGTCGTCAACACCTCGACCGGCGTCGTCGAATACAACGTCAACATGGCGGCCGCGATGATCGCGGCTCTGCCCACTCTGATCGTCTATGTCGTCGCCGGCCGCTATTTCGTGCGCGGGCTGATGGCTGGCGCGGTCAAGGGCTGATCAATTCGGAAGGAACGACCATGGCTTTTCTGGAAATTGATGGGCTGAAGAAGCGCTTCGGGAATGTCGAGATCCTGAAGGGCATCGATGTCGAGCTCGAAAAGGGCGGCTTCCTGGTGCTGGTCGGCCCGTCCGGCTGCGGCAAGTCCACCTTGCTCAACACGATTGCCGGCCTGGAGCAGATCACCGAGGGCGAAATCCGCGTCGACGGCCGCGCCATCAACGATCTGCACCCATCCAAGCGCGACATCGCCATGGTGTTCCAGAGCTATGCGCTCTATCCGAACATGACGGTGGCCGGAAACATCTCCTTCGGCATGGAGATGCGCGGCGTGCCGGCCGACGAACGCCAAAAGGCGATCGACAAGGTGGCCAAGGTCCTGCAGATCGGCCACCTCCTGCAGCGCAAGCCGAGCCAGCTTTCCGGCGGCCAGCGCCAGCGCGTCGCCATGGGCCGGGCGCTGGTGCGCGACCCCAAGCTGTTCCTGTTCGACGAGCCTTTGTCCAACCTCGACGCCAAATTGCGCGTTGACATGCGCATCGAGATCAAGCGCCTGCATGCCACCACCGGCACAACCATCGTCTACGTCACCCACGACCAGATCGAGGCGATGACGCTGGCTACCAAGATCGCCGTCATGCGCGACGGCGAGGTGCAGCAGTTCGGCACCCCGGCCGAGATCTACAACAACCCGACCAATTTGTTCGTCGCCGACTTCATGGGTTCGCCAGCGATGAACCTGATCCCGGCGACCATTGCCACGTCGGGCAATGCGCTGTCCGTCGTGTTGGAGCGCGAGGCGCGCGAGCCGATCACGCTGCCGATGGCCAACGCGCCAGCGGGTCTTTCGGCATTCCAGGGCAAGCCGATCATCTTCGGCGTGCGCCCGGAAGCGCTGACCGATCCGGAAGGTGCGGAACGCAACGCCTCCAACATTGCCACTGCCGACCTGCACATCGAAGTGGTCGAGCCGGCAGGGTCCGACACGTTCGCGGTGACCAACCTCGGCGGCAAGGGCGTGGTGGCGCGGTTGCGGGCCGACGCCAACATCCAGCCGGGCACCAGCACGCCGCTCGCCTTCAACCTGACCAAGGCCGTGTTCTTCGATCCGGCGACCGAACACCGCATCCGCTGATCGAGATGGTCAGCCCCGATATCGTCATCATCGGCTCCGGTATCGGCGGCGCTACGATCGCCTCCGGTCTGGCGGGCAGCGGTGCCTCGATCCTGATGCTGGAGCGCGGTGAGCCCTTGACGGCAACGCCGCATGCCCGCGACACGCGCTCCATCTTCGTCGACGGCCACTACCGTCCGAAGGAGATGTGGCGCGAGGCCGGCGGTGCGGCCTTCAACCCCGGCAATTACTACTATGTCGGCGGCAATTCGAAATTCTACGGCGCGGTGCTGATCCGCTACCGCAAAGAGGATTTCGCCGCCATGGAGCACTTCGGTGGCGTCTCGCCGGCATGGCCGTTTTCCTACGATGAATTCGAGCCTTGGTATTCGAAAGCCGAGCAGCTGTTTCGCGTCCGCGGCTCGCTCGGCGAGGACCCGACCGAACCGTTCCACTCGATCCCCTATGCTTTCAAGCCGGTGCCCGACGAAGCGCCGATTGCGCGCGCCCGCGCCGAGCTGAAGGGACTGGGCCTGCACCCCGCCTCGCTGCCGCTCGGCGTCGACATCGACACCTGGCTGAAGGAGGGCAAGACCGGCTGGGACGCATTCCCCAACACCGCCCAGGGCAAGGTCGATGCGCAGACCGGACCGCTGACGGCTGCACTTAAGGACAGCAATATCCGACTCGAAACCGGCTGCCATGTCGAATATCTCGAAGCGTCGTCCGACGGCAAAAGCATCGCTGCCGTTCACTACCGTCAGAATGGCGAGCTGAAGAAAGTCGCGCCGAAGCTGGTCATCCTGTCCGCCGGCGCGGTCAATTCCGCCGTCATCCTGCTGCGCTCGCCTTCACCAGATGGCAAAGGCTTCGCCAACCGCTCCGACCAGGTCGGCCGCAATTTCATGAACCATAATTCGAGCGCCATGCTGGCGATCGATCCGCGCCGCAGGAACGACAGCGTCTACCAGAAGACGCTGATGCTGAATGACTACTATCTCTCCGACGGCAAAGGCGGCAAGCCGCTCGGCAACGTCCAACTGCTCGGCAAGATCGACGGCAACATGTTGAAGGCCAACGTCAAACGCGTGCCGAAATTCGCGCTCGATTACATGGCCGGTCGCGCCGTCGACTGGTATCTGATGTGCGAGGATCTGCCCGATCCGGAAAGCCGCATCATGGTCGACGGCAAGGACATCGTCATGCAATGGCGGCGCTCCAACATGCAGTCGCTGGACGGGCTGACCAAGGTGATGCGTGAGAACTTCCGCGCCTGCGGTTATCCCATCGTGCTGTCGCGTCCCTTCGACAAGCGCACGCCCTCGCACCAGTGCGGCACGGTGAAAATGGGCGATGACCCGGCGACGTCGCCGCTCGACCCCTTCTGCCGCGCCTTCGACCACCCGAACCTGTTCGTCGTCGACGCCAGTTTTCTGCCGAACTCCGCAGCCGTGAATCCGGCGCTGTCGATTGCCGCCCAGGCGTTGCGCGTGGCCGAGCATATTCGCCGAACGGACCTCGCGGCATGACCCGCCCCGCAGCCATCGTCACCGGCGGCGCGCGCGGCATTGGACTGGCCTGCGCCGAGGCGCTGGCCGATGCAGGCTTCGACATTCTCGTCGCTGACCTGGCCAACGACCCCGCCAAACGGCTTGTTGAAAACATCATCGCGCGCCGCGCAAAGTTCGCTTACCACCGATGCGACATTGCCAGCCTTCCCGATCACGCATCGCTTATCGACGCCGCCACGCATGAGTTCGGCCGAATCGACTGCCTTGTCAACAATGCCGGCGTCGGCGCCATGGTGCGCGGCGACCTGCTGGAACTGACGCCCGAAAACTTCGACCGTGCGCTCGGCATCAATCTGCGCGGCACCGTATTCCTTAGCCAGGCCGTCGCCAAGGCGATGCTGGCGGCTCCCAGCAATCATCCGCGCTCGATCATCACCATCACCTCGGTCAGCGCCGATATGGCCTCGCCGGAACGCGCCGACTACTGCATCTCGAAAGCCGGCCTTTCGATGTGGGTGAAGAACCTGGCGCTACGGCTTGCGCCGGAAAACATCGGCGTGTTCGAACTGCGGCCGGGCATCATTCGCACCGACATGACCGCGAGCGTATCAGCCAAATACGACGCGCTTATCGACAGCGGCCTGGTGCCGGCAAAACGCTGGGGCGAAGCATCGGACATCGGCGCCGTGGTGGCGACGCTTGCCGCCGGCAAGCTCGGCTTTTCCACAGGCTCGATTATCAATGTCGACGGCGCGCTCTCCGTGCCTCGACTGTAGGTGGATAGAGTTATGACCGACTACATCATCGTAGGTGCCGGCCCGGCCGGCTGCGTTCTGGCCAACCGGCTGAGCGAGGATTCAGCGAATTCCGTGCTGCTGCTCGAGGCCGGCGGCAAGGACTGGCACCCCTACATCCACATGCCGGCGGGCTTTGCCAAGATGACCAAGGGAATCGCTTCCTGGGGCTGGTCGACTGTGCCGCAGAGGCACATGCAGGACCGCGTCTTCTGGTATACGCAGGCGAAGGTGGTCGGCGGCGGCTCGTCCATCAATGCCCAGATATACACGCGCGGCAACGCTCGCGACTACGACGCATGGGAGAAGGAAGAGGGCCTCGCGGGCTGGGGCTATCGCGACGTGCTGCCCTATTTCAAGCGCGCCGAGAACAACCAGCGCTTCGCCAACGATTTTCACGGCGACCAGGGGCCGCTCGGCGTGTCGAACCCGATTTCGCCGCTGCCGATTTGCGAGGCCTATTTCCGCGCCGGCCAAGAGATGGGCATCCCCTTCAACCCGGATTTCAACGGCGCTAGCCAGGAAGGCGTCGGCTACTACCAGCTGACCCAGAAGGACGCCCGGCGCTCATCCGCTTCGGTCGCCTATTTGAAGCCCATCCGCGCCCGCAAGAACCTGACGGTCCGAACCGATGTGCTGGTCACCCGCATCGTCGTCGAGAAAGGCCGCGCCATTGGCGTCGAGATCGTCGACAAACCCGGCGGCGAGAAGACCATCATGCGCGCCGAGCGCGAAGTGATCGTCTCGTCCGGCGCCATCGGTTCGCCGAAGCTGTTGATGCAGTCGGGCATCGGCCCGGCTGATCACCTGAAATCGGTCGGCGTGACGCCGGTGCATGATCTGCCCGGTGTCGGCTCCAACATGCAGGACCATCTCGATTTGTTCGTCATCGCCGAATGCACCGGCGACCACACCTATGACAACTACGCCAAGCTGCACCGCACCGCGTGGGCCGGCTTGCAGTATCTGCTGCTGAAGAAAGGGCCGGTCGCCTCCAGCCTGTTCGAGACCGGCGGCTTCTGGTACGCCGATCCGACCGCCGCCTCGCCCGACATCCAGTTCCATCTGGGACTGGGCTCCGGCATCGAGGCCGGCGTCGAGAGGTTGAAGAACCCCGGCGTGACCTTGAACTCGGCCTTCCTGCGCCCGCGCTCGCGCGGCACGGTGCGGCTGAGCAGCGCCGACCCGGCCGACCACCCGCTGATCGATCCCAACTATTGGTCGGACCCTTATGACCGCGCCATGTCGATCAAGGGCCTCAGGCTTGCGCGCGAGATCATGCGGCAGAAGGCGCTTGCACCTTACGTGTTGCGCGAGGTGCTGCCCGGACCATCGCTCGCCAGCGACGACGAGCTGATCGACTATGCCTGCCGCACCGCCAAGACCGACCATCACCCCGTGGGCACCTGCCGCATGGGCCATGACGATATGGCGGTGGTCACACCGGACCTGCGCCTGCGCGGCATCGAGGGCCTGCGCGTCTGCGATGCCTCGGTGATGCCGCGCGTGCCTTCCTCCAACACCAATGCGCCGACCATCATGGTCGGCGAAAAAGGCGCCGACATCATCCTCGGCCGCGAGCCGCTTCCGCCGGCGGTGTTCTCCGGCAATCGGGCCGCATAGCCACTTGGGAGAACGAACCAATGATCAGACACTGCGTCTTCGTACGCTTCCGCGGCGATGTGCCCGCCACCGAGCGCACGGCAATCCACGCCGATCTCGAAGCACTGCGCTCCGTCGTCGACGGCATGGACACGGTCCATTTCAGCACCAATGTCAGCCCGGAGCCGTTCGCGCGCGGCTTCAGCCATGCCTTCACCATCGACTTCCGCGATGCCGCCGCCCGCGACGCCTATCTCGTGCATGAAGCGCATCAGCGCGCCGGCGCCCGATTGGTCGCAGCGCTCGAAGGCGGCACCGACGGGCTGATGGTGTTCGATCTCGACATTACGAAAAAGTGACCGCTTTTCTTTCGAAAGCCGGCTGACGCCTGTTCTCTTTTGCGCCCCAAGGAACATATCGTTCCCCGGGGGCGTTTAGGAGGAACGTCGTGGCTCTCACCGCGCAGCAGAAGAAAACCGTCCTTGCCTCCTTCCTCCGCTGGACGCTCGACGCTTTTGATTTCTTCCTTCTGACGTTCCTGCTCACCGATATCGCAACCTGATTCAACACTGACGTTCCGGCAGTCTCCAAAGCGTTGTTCCTGACGCTGGCGACACGCTTCATCGGCGCCTTCTTCTTCGGCAGGCTGGCCGACAAATATGGGCGCAAGCCCATTCTGATGCTCAACATCGTCAGCTATTCGGTGATCGGCGCGCTGGCTGCCTTCTCGCCCAATCTCGTGGCTACGCGCTGGCGCTGTTTGCCGGCGTGGTCGCCGTCTGCATCATCCTCGTCATCCGCTTCAGTCCGGAACGGCGCGGACAGGTGATGACGGTGCTCGGCTGAAGTATCAGAATCTCAGCCCAGCCTGAGGGCCACGACACCGGCGACGATGCCGAGCGCGGCGGCGCCGCGCCAGCCTGTCATCTTCTCGCCGAGCGCGAAAACCGAGATCATCATGGCAAACAGGATCGACGTCTCGCGCAACGACGCCACCGAGGCGATCGGCGCCTTGGTCATCGCCCACATGACGATCCAGTAGGCCGCGCCGCTGAGCACGCCGGTGAACAGGCCTGCCTTCCAGTCACGCGCCAGCACGGGCAGCGCCTTGGGCCCGCGAAAGATGAGGCACAGCACCAGCGCCCACGTGGCATCGCAGATGAACAGCCATGCGGCATAGCTCGTTGCCGTTGCGGCCAGCCGCGCGCCGCTGCCGTCGGAGAGCGTATAGCTGGATATGAAGATCGAAGTGCCGAGCGCAAAGCCGACCGCCCGCACATTGATCCGCTCCAGATGCGCGCCGCCGCGAAACGACATCACCAGCGTGCCGGCCGACAGCAGCAGGATGCCGAGGATGGCGAACGGCGCCGGCATCTCCTGCACCACGACAACGCCGCCGAGGGCGGTCAAAAGCGGCGCCGTGCCGCGCGCCAGCGGATAGGTCTGGGCGAAATCGCCGGCCTTGTAGGCGCCGATCAGGAAGGTCCGGTAGCCCATGTGAAAGAGCACCGAGGCGATGATAAAGGGCCATACCGCGGCCTTTGGAAACTCGACGAAGGGCAGCACGAACAGTGCGGCAAAACCCATGCCCAGCGTCATCAGCGTGATCGACAGGAAGCGATCGAGATGCACCTTGACCAGCGCGTTCCAGATCGCGTGCATGGCGGCGGCGGCAAGCACCGCGAAAAAGACGAAAAGCGTCATCGAGGGCTCACCGATCTCCCGAGCTCAAAGGCGTTTCGAGATCGATATCGATCCGGACCGGAAAATGGTCTGAAGCGATCTCGCCTATATCGGCACTGACCGAGCGCACACGGTCCGCGAACATACCGCCGACGAAGCAATGGTCGAGCCGGCGTTTTGCCACTTTCCCGTCGATCGTTTTCACATGGGTGTGGAAATCGGCAGCCGGCTCGCTAGCGACGGCAGCGGCATCAACAAATCCGTCGAGATAAGCTGCCCCGCGATGATAGGGCGTGCTGCCGACGATGCGGCTGTATTCGGCGCTGCCCGGCTCCATGTTGAAATCGCCCATCCAGATCGCAGCTGTCGGGTTCTCCGGCTCGGCCTCGCCGCTGGTCCAGTTGCGCGAAGGCTCATCGTCCGCGCCGCTCCACGGGCCGCCCTCGGACGGCGCGCGGCGATGCTCGGCCAAGAGATAGTCGATCTGCTCCAGCCGCTCCTCCGCCGCGACATGGGCGAGGTGCAGCGACAGGACCCTTACCGGTCCGGCGGGTGTGCGGATCATGCATTCGAGCGCCGCATTGCGGGTGTTGAGCGGCTTGAGCGTGCGGCGCATGGGCAGCGCGTACAGCCGCGACCAGGCGATCGGCAGCTTCGACAGCAGCATGGTGCCGAACTGGCGGCGGCGGTTGACGACCCGGCCGTCGCGCCGCTCACTGGCGTCCATGTCGAAGGCCGGGCCATAGACCCAGTAATAGCTAGGCAGCAGCTTGGACAGGACCTCCGGCTGGTCGTCCTCATTGGTGCGCTGCCAATGCCGCTCGACCTCCTGCAGCGCGATGATATCGGCGCCGTCGACCAGCTTGGTGCAGCGCGAAAGATCGTAACGGCCATCGCCGCCGAACCCGTACTGGATGTTGTAGCTGACCAGCTTCATTGCTTATCCGGCTCAATTTCGCTTTGGCAGTAGCGGTTCGGCAGATGGGTTGCAATGTACCGGCACGACGGCGGAACTGGGCCAGCGTCTATGATGTGGTCAGCGGCTGGAACCGGCCCGCCGGCGATGCCGCCAGTTCGGCCCAGTCGATCTCTTCCTCCAGCCGGTGGTAGGCTTCGTCGCCGATCGTGCCGTTGCTGCGCAACTCCTCGAGCGTGTCGCGCTGGCGGTTGATGGCATAGAGGCGCAGCCGGTCGTATTCGGTCGCGGCCTGAGCGTCCTCCGGGTTTTCCGCAATCAGGCGCTGCGCTTCATACTGTTCGCGCACGACGGCGGCGGCCGCAGATGTCTTGCGGCTCAGCACGTCCAGTGCTGCCTGCATGATGGCGACGCGCGCCTGCGCCACCTCATTGTCGACGGTTCTATCGGGGTCGAAGTTGATCCAGCGCAGCAGCGGCTTCAGCGTCATGCCTTGCAGTACCAGCGTGCCCAGCACCACCGCGAAGGCGGCAAGCACGATCGGGTCGCGGCCGGGAAAATCGGCCGGCAGCGCAATGGCCACCACCAGCGTCACCAACCCACGCATGCCGCACCAGCCGACAATGACGGCGCCGCCGAACGTCGGCAATTCCCGCCTTGCCTCTTGGCTGCCGAAGCGGGCAAGCCACCGGATGATCGCGACGTAACTCGCCACCCAGACAAGGCGCGCGACGATAACGACGACCAGCACCGTTGCGGCGAAAAGGAATGCTTCGCCTTGCCCGTCGCCGGCCAGCCTGCCAACGATCGTGCGTGCCTGCAGGCCCATCAGCACGAAAGCCAGCACGTTGAGCACGAACACGGCCGACTCCCAGACCGAATAGGTGCTGACGCGGCGTCTCGCCGACGACTGGCGCGGCGCCCTGCGCGCAATGGTCATGGCATAGACGACGATGGTGATGATGGCGGAAAGGCCCAGCCTGTCGGCGATGATCCACACGGCGAAGGTTCCGGCAAACTGCACCACCGTGCTGCTCGCCGCATCCTCGATGCGGCCGAGCGCCAGCAGCGAGACGCGGCCAAACAGATAGCCCGCGATCACACTGCCGATCGTTGCCAGCAGGATCACCGGAACGGCGTTGCTGAGCATGATCGTGCCAAGCGCCGCCGAAACCGCCAGCCGGTAGATCAGCAGCGCCGTGGCATCGTTGAGCAGGCTCTCGCCCTGCAGGATGGCGGTGATGCGGTGCGGTACCTTGAACTGGCTGAGCACGGCGGATGCGGCCACCGCATCCGGCGGCGCGACGATGGCGCCAAGCGCGATTGCCGCCGCGATCGGCAGGCCGGCCATCTTCCAGCCGACGAAGGCAACCACCACGGTGGTGAAGACGACTGCGCCTAGCGCCAGCAGCGCGAGCGACAGCCGGTAGCGCTTGAGGTCGCGCAGCGACGTGTCATAGGCGGCGTCGAGAAGCACCGGCGCGATGAACAGGGCAAGCGCCAGTTCCGGATCGATCTCGATCGTCGGCGCACCGGGTACGAAGGCGATCGCGACCCCGGCCAGAGCCAGCAGGGACGGATAGGGAATTTCCAGCCGCCGCGACAGCGCCGTCAGCGCGACGGCAGCCAGAAGCAGGATGAGGGTAAGTTCGAATAGCGCCATGGCCTATCGTAGCGGCGAAGCGGCATCATGGGCAGTGGCTGGATGGCAAGATGCTGTTGATTATCCAGCACTCGGGGTCCGGCAATGATACGGCCGTTCATCGCGCCAGCTCGAATCGACCGCCTCGGTCGCGCCAAAATGCTGCTTGCTAGTGCAGCACCAGCATATCGCTTGATGAGAACGATATGTCGGCCTTCTCGCCGACCGCGGGCGGTGGCGTTGCCGGGCTGTTGAAGGTGTCGAGCGACACCGTGTTGCCGCCGATGCCGACGCGAACGCGAATGACTGAGCCGAGGAAGTGCACTTCGGAGATTTCGCCCGACAGGCTTGAATCGCGCCCGGGTTGGCGTCCGAGCGAAATCGCCTCCGGTCGCAGCGCCAGCGACAGCGTGTCACCGGACTTCGAGCCGTTGAGCTTGCCCATTAGCGAGACTTCCTGCGTGTTGACGCGCACCTTGCCGGACGCGGCATCGGTGACAGTGCCTTCGAGCACGTTCAGCGTGCCGACGAAATTGGCGACGAACTTGGTCGCCGGCCGGTTGTAGATCTCGAACGGGGTGCCGACCTGCTCGGCCTTGCCGCCATACATCACCGCGATGCGGTCCGAGATCGACAGCGCCTCTTCCTGGTCATGTGTGACGAAGATGGTAGTGATGCCGAGCTTCTTCTGGATCGAGCGGATTTCCTCGCGCAGCGAGACGCGCACCTTGGCGTCGAGCGCCGACAGCGGCTCGTCGAGCAAAAGCAGCTTCGGCTTCGGCGCGATGGCGCGGGCCAGCGCGATGCGCTGTTGCTGGCCGCCGGAGAGCTGGTAGGGATAGCGGTCGGCCATCTGCGGCAGCTTGATGATGTCGAGCATCTCGGCCACGCGTCTGTCGATGTCCGCCTTGGGCATGCCGGCGACCTTCAGGCCAAAGCCGATGTTTTGCGCCACCGTCAGGTTGGGGAACAGCGCATAGGCTTGGAACACCATGCCGACATTGCGCTGGTTGGGCTTTAGCCTCGTGATGTCCTTGCCTGCGACGACGATCTTGCCCGCCGACGGCTCTTCGAAACCGGCGACCATGCGCAGCACGGTGGTCTTGCCGCAACCCGATGGCCCAAGGAAGGAAACGAACTCGCCCGGCTCGACATCAAGATTGAAATCTTCGACCACGGTGGTGGCGCCGAAGGATTTTCGCACATGCTGGATGGAGAGGAATGGTTCGGCCATGGCTTTTTCTTTCGATCAGTACTTTGTCGATCAGTTCGGGCGGTTCGCCGATCTCGGCGCGAAACGGGACAGGATCTGGATCAGCGACATACAGCCCCAGGTGATGGCGAAGGCGATGATGGCAAGCGCCGCCGGCTCATAGGCGCGGTTGGCGCCAACGTTTTGCAGATAGGGGCCGAAGGCGGGCCGGTTGAGCAAGCTGGCCATGGTGAATTCGCCAATGACGATGGCGAAGGTAAGGAAGGCGCCCGACAGCACGGCGATCAGCACATTGGGCAGGATCACACGACCAATGATCGTGCCCCAACCGGCGCCAAGGATCTGCGCCGCTTCGGTCAGCGTCCTGACGTCGATGGTGCGCAGTCCGGTATCGACCGCGCGATACATGTAGGGCAGCGCCAGCATTGCATAGCCGATGACCAGCAAGGCATTTGTGCCCATGTCGGTGGCCAGGAACGGCAGCGGCGAATTCGAACCGTACATCCTGATATAGCCGAAGACGATGACGATGGCGGGAATGACCAGCGGCAGCAGCGTGATGAACTCTACGATCGGCCGCAGTTGCGGCAGGCGCAGTCGAATCCAGTAGGCGGCGGGCACCACGATCAACACGCCCAGAATGATGGTGAAGATGGCGGCAAGCACTGAGTAGCCAAAGGTCGCCTGAAAACGAGGGTCGCCAAGCACGATCTGATAGGCGTCGAAGGAATAAGCGCCGCGCCGCATGCGCAAGGAAAATTCCACCGTCGCGATCAGCGGAATGAAGAAATAGGCCGCGCCCAGCCCGAAGACGACCCAGGCCCAGAATTTTCCGGACTTCATTTCAGCCACCTCTCCGAGCGCGTCCGGAACCAAATGTAGAAGACATTGGCCAGCCCGGTGATGACGATCATGCCGAAGGCGATCGCATAGCCGAGATGGGCATTGTGCAGCACGTCACCGCGTATCTGCGCATAGAGCAGGATCGGCACGATGTTGAGTGAAGAGCCGGTCAGCGCATAGGCGGTGGCGATGGCGCCGAAGGCATTGGCGAAGAGCAGGATGACCGTGCCGAGGAAACTCGGCCAGATCACCGGGATGACCACCATGCGCCAGTATTGCGTCTGGGTGGCGCCAAGCGTCGCCGCAGCCTCGCCCCACTCCTTCTTCAAGCCGTCGATCGCCGGCGTGATGATGACCACCATTAGGGGAATCTGGAAATAGACATAGGTCAGCGTCAGGCCCCAGAACGACAGGATGTTGAAGCCGTGCGCGTAGATATTAAGACCGAAAAAAGTGTTCAGCATCACCGTGGCAAGGCCCAGCCGGCCGAGCGTGGCGATGAAGGCGAAGGCCAGCGGTACGCCGGCGAAATTGGAAGCCACGCCGGAGAATGTCAACGTCGCCGAACGTATCCACTCCGGCAGGCCGCCGCGCACGATGGCGATGGCGATGCCGAGACCTGCGAAGGCGCCGATCAGCGACGAGGAAAGGCTGACCTTGAGCGAGATCCAGTAGGCGGCGACAATCGATGGCTGCGCCAGTGCTGCTATGTTTTCGAACGTGAATTCGCCGGCATCGTTCTGGAATGCACCCAGCATCAGATAGAGCGTGGGTAGGATCAGGAACATGATGGCGAAGATGAAGAATGGCGCAACGCCGAGCCATTGCGTCGGCAGTCGCATTGCACGCGCCTCGCTGGGGGGCGCGGTCTTCCCGGCAACTGCGTGATCGGAAAGCGAGATATCTGTCATGCGCCGGCTACCGTCTCCGAGGAACACCGGGCGGCCGCGAGGCCGCCCGGTTGGTTTCAAGCCTTACTTGACGTTGGCGCCGACGACGGCATCCCAGTTCTTGGTGACGGCTTCCTTTGCCTTGCCCTGCTCGTCCAGCGTCGGGAACACCGCGGCAGCGTAAGCCTCGGCCGGCGGCAGCTTGGCCATCACGTCCGCCGGGAGCTTGCCGTTCTTGGCAAGATCGTTGAAGCGGATCGGGTGGCAATAGCCCTTCAGCCAGCCGATCTGGCCTTCGTCGGAGTAGAGATACTCCAGCCAGAGCTTGGCAGCGTTCGGATGCGGTGCGAAAGCACTGATCGCCTGCACATAGACGCCGGCAACGACACCGGTCTTGGGCACGACGACGTCGACGGGCGGATTGCCCTTCAGCGTGTCGCGACCGGCAAGTGCATTGTAATCCCAGGTCACCAGGATCGGCGTCTGGCCTTGTGCCAGGGTCGCCGGTTTGCCGATGACCGGCACGAAATTGCCGGCGGCGTTAAGCTTCTTGAAGAAGTCGAGACCAGCAGTGCCAGCAGCTTCGCCGGCAGCCGCACCACCGGAAATGCCGGCCGCGTAGACGGCCTGGATGGCCTGGTTCGAGGCGCGCGGGTCGCCGGCAAGCGCCACGGTGTTGGCGAATTCCGGCTTCAGCAGGTCAGCCCAGTCAGCAGGCGCTTCCTTGACGAGGTCCTTGTTCACCAG
This sequence comes from Mesorhizobium sp. M0077, assembly GCF_040322955.1. Taxonomy (NCBI): domain Bacteria; kingdom Pseudomonadati; phylum Pseudomonadota; class Alphaproteobacteria; order Hyphomicrobiales; family Phyllobacteriaceae; genus Mesorhizobium; species Mesorhizobium sp. M0077. The sequence goes on along the minus strand of NZ_JAMYUL010000001.1, from coordinate 325,722 downwards.
GAAGGATAGCACGCCATAGTAGTCGCCGGTCCAGTAACCATCGGCATCCTTGGCGCTGTCGGGGATCGAGTCCCAGGTCGACACTTTGTAGGGCTGGATCAGGCCGTCAGCCTTGGCGGTCGGGCCGAAGGACAGGCCAACGTCGATGACGTCGGGCGCCTGCGGGCCCTTGTTGTCCTTGTTGGCCTTGATCGCCTCGACCTCGTCGCCGGAGCCGGCATCGGGGTTGAGTTCGTTGATGGTGATCTCAGGATACTTTGCCTTGAAGCCGTCGATGACGGCGCCGTAGCCGCACCAGTCATGCGGCAGCGCGATGGTCGTGAGCTGGCCTTCCTTCTTCGCAGCGGCAACCAGTTCATCCATGGACTGGGCCGACGAGATAGCAGAGGTCGCCATGAGGGCGACGGCCGAAAGGGAAAGCACTTTCCCTGTGAACTTGAACATGTGTTCTCTCCGTTGAACTGGCGTCCTGGACGCCTGCGATGCGGTATCGGTTTCATATGACAGCCAGATGAAAGCTTTTTGAAACTGGCCCCCGGCGGTACGAAAAGTTAACTCTTTTTAACCGGCTGTAGCAATTAGCCTCGACTTAATTTCCCGGCTAATGGTTTATTGCCTTGCTTTTTGCCCCCTTGCCCTTCCTTTCCTTCGTTTTTAGATCACGTCCGGCGCAGAAACCGCCTCAGACAGTGCCGGCGATAGTGTTCTCGAGCAGCGTCAGCGCCGCCTTTTTGGTCAGCCTGACCGGGTTGCCGCCGGCGGTCGGATCGACCACCGCCATGTCGGCGATCAGCCCTTTGCGCTTCTTGTCCATGTCGAGCCCCTTGATCAGATCGGGCAGCGCATGCGGCACCTTCAATTCCTTGCGCAGCTTGATGATCGCTTTGGCAAAGCCGTCGAAGCCACCCTTGATGCCGCAATAGGCAGCGAGCCGGGCAATCCGCTCCTCGATGGAGTCGCGATTGAAGGCCAAGACATAGGGCATGAACACCGCATTCGTCATGCCGTGATGGGTGTCGTAGAGCGCGCCGATCGGATGCGACAGCGAGTGGATGGCGCCAAGACCCTTCTGGAAGGCGGCAGCACCCATGGCGGCCGCACTCATCATGTGGGCGCGCGCGACAAGGTCCTTGCCGTTGGCGTAGGCCTTGGGCAGGTTCTCGAACACCAGGCGCACACCTTCCACCGCAATGCCGTCGGCCATCGGGTGATAGCCCGGCGCGCAATAGGCTTCGAGGCAGTGCGCCAGCGCATCCATACCGGTGCCGGCGGTGATGAAGCCGGGCATGCCGACCGACAGTTCCGGATCGGCAATGACGATTGCCGGCAAAAGCTTCGGATGGAAGATCACCTTCTTAGTGTGCGTCGCCTCATTGGTGATGACGCCGGCACGCCCGACTTCCGAGCCTGTGCCGGCAGTGGTCGGCACGGCTATGATCGGCGCGATGGCATCCGAATTGGCGCGCGTCCACCAGTCGCCGACATCCTCAAAGTCCCAGATCGGCCGCGTCTGGCCAGCCTGGAACGCGATCAGCTTGCCGAGATCGAGCGCTGAACCGCCGCCGAAGGCGATGACGCCGTCATGCTTGCCCTTCTTGAACACGGCGATCCCGGCGGTGAGGTTGGAATCGACCGGGTTCGGCTTCACCTCGGAGAACACGCCATAGGATACCTTGGCGTCGTCGAGGATTTTCAGCGTCGAAGCGACGACCGGCAGTTTCGCCAACCCCGGATCGGTGACGAAAAGCGGCCGCTTAATGCCGGTGGCCGCGAGCACCTCAGGCAGTTCCTTGATGCGCCCGGCACCGAAGCGGACGGTGGTCGGGTAGTTCCATTTGGAGATCAGCTTGGACATGTCTTGTCTTTCAAAAAATCAGATGGCTTCGCGCAGATGGAAGGATTTCGGCCGGGTCAGATTGTCGTAGCCGAGCGCCGAAAGGGCAACGCCTTTGCCGGTGTCCTTGACGCCGGTCCAGACCAGCGCCGGATCGAGGTAGTCGCAGCGGTTCATGAACACGGTGCCGGTCTCGACGCGGTCGCCGATCGCCACCGCATGCTCGATATCGTCGGTCCAGATCGAAGCGGTCAGCCCGTAGGGGCTGTCGTTCATCAGCGCGATCGCCTCCTCGTCGTTGCGCACCTTCATGATGCCGACGATCGGGCCAAAACTTTCCTCGCGCATGACGCTCATCTGGTGGTCGACGCCGGTCAGCACTTCCGGCGCCAGATAGGGCGAGCCGGCCTTGTCGTTAGCCACCTTCATATTGATGTGTGCGATTGCACCCTTGCGCAGCGCCTCGGCCTTCTGCTCGCGGATCAGGTCGGCAAAGCGCGCCTGCGCCATCGGCCCCATTGTCGTCGCCTGTTCCAGCGGATTGCCGACGACATAATTCTTCGTCTCGGCGATGAAACCTTCGACGAACTGGTCGTAGACCTTCTCATGCACATAGACGCGCTCGATGCCGCAGCAGCACTGGCCGGAATTGTAGAAGGCGCCGTCGACCAGATTGGCCACCGCATGGTCGAGCTTGGCGTCGGGCAGCACATAGGCCGGATCCTTGCCGCCGAGTTCGAGCCCGAGCGTCATGAAGGTGCCGGCCGCCGCCTTCTCGATGGCGCGGCCGCCGCCGACCGAACCGGTGAAATTGACATGGTCGATCTTGCCCGAGCCGAGCAGCTTCTCGGTCTGGGCATGGTTGAGCACGACATTCTGGAACACGCTCTTGGGCAGCCCAACCTTGTCGAAAGCCTGCTGGAAACGTTCGCCGACCAGCAGCGTCTGCGCCGCATGTTTGAGGATAACAGTATTGCCGGCCATCAGTGCCGGCACGATGGTGTTGACGGCGGTCAGATAGGGATAGTTCCACGGCGCGATCACCATGACGACGCCGAGCGGATCCTTCTTCACATAGCGTCGGAAGCCGTCCTTCGGGTTGGATGCCGGCACGGATTTCAGCGCGGCTTCAGCGATCTCGACCATGTAATTGGTGCGTTCCCTGACGCCGCCGAACTCGCCGCCATAGCGCACCGGTCGCCCCATCTGCCAGGCGATCTCCGGCACGATCTCGTCGGTCATCGCGACCAGCGCTTCGAGCATCGCCAGCATAAATTTGCCGCGCTCGACGATCGGCTTCAGCGCCCACTTCTCCTGCGCCGCTTTGGCGCGCTCGACCGCGGCATTGATCGCCTGGTCGGTCGCGATCGGTCGCTCGGCATAGATCGAACCATCGATGGGCGATTTGAGTTTTACGGTTTCCAAAGGATGCTCCAGTTTAGCAGGCTAGCGTACGCAGATGGCCGTTGCGGCCATAGCGAAGGATGGGCTCGTCACGCGTCACCAGAACCATGTCCAACGCTCTCGCACTTGCCATCAGTATCCGATCCATGGGATCACCATGAGGCGGACCGGGCAGGTTGGATGACGCAATCAGAATGGCTGGTGAGATAGCGCTGAGCTTTGCCGACATTCGCTCGATGAATCGCTCCACGAAGTCGAGTGGCGCCAATGGCAGATTGAGCCGGCCCTTGGCTACGCCAATTCCGATCTCCCATGCCGACATCGGCGAAAGATACAGACGGCCGTCATAGGCCGCTTCCGAAATCTCCCGGCTTGCGTGCGGATCGATCAGACTATCGTTGGCGACAAAGATCATCGCACATGTATCCAGAAGCAGGTTTGGCTCTTCGCTCATTTACGCACCGCAAGTTTGCCGTCGCGCGCGTCAGCCTCACCGCCCAGATAGCCCCGGTCCCATGGCTCGTCATCGAAAGGTTTGGTGATATCAAATCCGGCTTCGATTGTTATCAGGCCCTTCATGAAACCAAAACCGGGGTGGCGATCCGCGCGCGCCTCCTTTGGCGCGGCAGGCACGCTACCACTGGGCGGCGCCGAAATGGGCACTTTGCGAACGCGGCGAAATACCAGTTTCCCACTCCCTATATTGACGGATTCGGTCTCGAACCCAGCCTCAAGCCACTCCCTTGTCATGGGATTGTTGCTCGGATTGTTGCTCCACCATGCAGGGTATTGCTTCGATGCGGGCAGCGGCAGATTGAGCACTCTCTCGATTTCGGCGAATGACATCGGAACGCGATCGACATTTTGGGCAATGAGAAAGTCCTTGAGCGGCGCATATTTGGACATTGCAAACTCCTCAATGTAGCGCACTGCAGTTTACAGGTACCATATGGCACTAACTTCACTACATTGTCAACATTAAAGCTGTATAAAGTTTTAATACCGCTCGAACCCCCTGTGCAGTTCCCAATCCGTAATGCGGCGGTCGTATTCGAACTGCTCCCACTTTGCGGTGTGGACATAATGTTCGAGCACATCGTCGCCGAGCGCCTGCTTCAGCATCTTCGACTTGGCCAGCGTCTCGGTGGCGTCGCGCAGCGTCTTCGGGATCTCCGGCAGGCGCGAGGCCTGGTAGGCATCGCCGACGAACGGCTTCTGCAGTTCGAGCTTCTCGTCGACGCCGGCAAGGCCGGCGGCGATCAGCGCGGCGAACGCGAGATAGGGGTTCAGGTCGGCGCCGCCGATGCGGCATTCCATGCGGATGCCCTTGGTGCCCTCACCGCACAGGCGGAAGCCGGCGGTGCGGTTGTCCTCGCTCCACATGATCTTGGTCGGCGCGAAGGTGCCGGCCTGGAAGCGCTTGTAGGAGTTGATGTAGGGCGCCAGGAACCAGGTAAACTCCCTGGCGTATTTGAGCTGCCCAGCCGCCCATTGCTGGCCAAGCGTGGACAAAGTCCAGTCCGCCTTCTTGTCGAAGAACAATGGCGTCTTGCCGTCGGCGCTCCACAGCGAATTGTGGATGTGGCTGGAATTGCCGGCGAGCCCGTAATTGTATTTCGACATGAAGGAAATCGACTTGCCTTCGGACTCGGCAATCTCCTTGGCGCCGTTCTTCAGGATGACGTGGCGGTCCGCCATGTCGAGCGCCTCGGCATAGCGCACATTGATCTCTTCCTGGCCCGGGCCCCATTCGCCCTTGGAGTTTTCGATCGGAATGCCCGCCGCTTCCATCTCGTTGCGAAGCCGGCGCATGACGCCTTCTTCCTTGGTGGTGATGCCGATCTGGTAGTCGCCGATATAGGGCGACGCGGTGTCGAGCCCCTGCCAGTGCTTCTTGCGGGCGGAATCATAGGTCTCGTTGAACAGGTAGAATTCGAGCTCCGAGGCGAAGTAGCCGATATAGCCGCGTTCGGTGAGCCGCTTGACCTGCTTTTTCAGGATGGCGCGGGGCGAATGCGGCAGGTCGTCATGGGTGTGGTGGTCGAGCACGTCGCAGATCACCAGCGCCGTCTTTTCCAGCCACGGAATCCGCCGCAGCGTGGCAAGGTCCGGCTTCATGACGAAGTCGCCATAGCCCTTCGACCAGCTCGCCGCCTTGTAGCCCGGCACCGGCTCCATATCGATGTCGGCGGCGAGCAGATAGTTGCAGCCATGCGTCTCGTCATGGGCGGAATCGACGAAGTACTGCGCCAGGAAACGCTTTCCCGCCAGCCGCCCCTGCATGTCGACGATGCAGGCCAGCACCGTGTCGATCTCGCCATTGGAGACCGCTTTCTTCAACTGATCGAACGAGAAATTTCCGGCCATTCCTTTGGCACTCCAGCGCTGGTCGTTGATGACAAAACCATGGCCGGCACGATGCCGGCCATGGCCATGATGGTTTACGTCAGTGGCCGGTTTCGCCGACGGCCTGCTCGGCTGCCTTGATGGCTGCCTGACGCGCCGCGATGATGTCGCCCAGCGGCGGACCCTGGAAGCGATTGCGCTCGAAAGCGAACCAGATAATCGCCGTCAGGATGAAGAAGCCAACGGTGATGTATAACGCCCAATCGTTCGGCGGCTGGATGCCGATGATGAAGATCAGGATCATCGACAGGATCGACAGCACGGCAAACAGCATGAAGATGCCGCGACCCATGTTCCAAGGGCCCATCTTGTCCCACTTCGGCGTTCCCCAGGCCAGCATGCCGAGCACGATCGGCACGGTGAAGGAGAGGAACAGGAAGATGACGGTGCAGGACACGACGATGGTGTAGGCCGAGGTACCGGCGACGGAGACCAGCGTCGAACCCCAGACGAACAGCACCGATAGGACCGACGCCGTCCAGATCGCCGCCACTGGCGTGCGATAGGTCGGGCTGACCTTGGCCAGCGCCGCCGAGCCCGGCAGGCCGCCGTCACGCGAGAAGGCGAAGATCATGCGCGAGGCCGAGGTGACGGTTGCGAGACCGCACAGCAGCTGGGCGATGAACACCACGAGGTAGACGAACTCCTTGAGGCCGGGGCTGACGCGCTGGTCGAAAGCCCAGAAGAAGACGTTCCAGCCCTGCTTGGCGGCGTCGTCCATATTCGGGATCATCAGCACGAAAGCGGCCAGGAACAAATAACCGAAGACCGCCGACCAGATGACCGACATGACCATCGCGCGCGGCACCGATGAGGCCGCCTTGATGGTTTCCTCGGAAGTGTGTGCCGAAGCATCGTAGCCGGTGATGGTGTAGATCGGCAGCAAGAGGCCGAGAGCGAACACCCAGGCGTTCGAGACGGACGGCCAGACGCTGGCGCCGGCCTCACCCGAGTAGTTGTGGAAGGTGAAGAGCCGGCTGAAATCCCAGGTCTCGGCGGAGAACAGGCAGACGACCGCAATCAGGATCGAGCCGAAGAAGATCAGGTAGCCCGAAAAATCGGTCAACCTCGCCGTCAGCTTGATGCCGAGATGGTTGATCAGGGCCTGGGCGCCAGTGATGATGACCAGGAAGATCATCTGATTGGTCAGCGTACCCTCGATGCCGAGCGTCGGCCCGAAGGCGCCGATAAAGAACGTCCAGGTGCCGACGTTGATGGCGCCGAGCACGGTGATCAGGCCGAGCAGGTTGAGCCAGGCCGTCACCCAGCCGGTGCCGCGATTGCCGAGGATCGAACCCCAGTGATAGAGGCCGCCGGCCGTCGGATAGGCCGAGCTGATCTGCGACATGGCGACCGCGAAGGTAAGCGAGACGAAGCAGCCGACCAGCCAGCCGATGCCGATGCCGATACCGCCGGCGCCCGACGTTGCCTGCGCCAGCGAATTGATGCCGCCCGACAGGATGCAGATGATGGAGAAGGAAACCGCGAAGTTGGAGAAGCGGCTTAGCCGCCGCTCAAGTTCCTGGGCGTAGCCCATGGAGTGGAGGTGCTTTACGTCTTCCGCCTTGTCTGTGTCTGAATAACCCGGTGCTGCCATTGTAGTCCCCTTTGCGTTCTTAGCTGGCCGGCCCTGCCCCGGTCGGCTTGCGCCGGCCGGAGCATCTAGTCTTGCTGTTAACCGGCCGTCTGGCCGACGGCTGCTTCCGCGGCCGCGATCTCCGAAGCGCGGCGAGCAATGTCGGCGCCGATCGGCGGGCCTTTGAAGCGGCGCGATTCGATGCCGAACCACAGCACCACCAGCAGAACGATCAGGCCGATGGCATAGTTGATCAGGATGTCGAAGGGCGGCTGGATGCCGGCATACATCAGCACCAGAACGCCAAGCACCGTGATGACGGCGAACGGCTTGGACCAGATGCCGAGGCGGAACGGGCCGAATTCGGTCCAACTCTTGCCCTCGGCAAGCAGGCCTGCGGCCACCGGCATGGCGTAGGACACGTAGAGGAACAATGCACAGCCGGCCGCCAGTGCGGCGAAAGCCGGCGAGTACAATGTCGCTGCGACAGCGAGCACCGCTCCGAGCCAGATCGCCGCCACCGGCGTACGCCATGTCGGGCTGACGGTTTTCCACACCGACGAACCGGGCAGGCCGCCGTCACGCGCGAAGGCAAAGATCATGCGCGAGGTCGACGTCAGTCCGGCGAGCGCGCAGATGAAATTCGCCAGCACGATTGCGATGGCAATCATGCTCTTCAGCAGGAATGGTGCCGGCAGATTGTTGAAAAGATTGAACCAGGCATTGGCGCCATCCTTGGCCGTCGCTGCCAGATCGGGGCTGGCCAGTACGAACGAAACGGCCATGACGAAGCCGAACACCAGCGACCACAGGACCGAATGGATCATGCCGCGCGGCACCGCCACGCGGGCATTGTGGGTCTCTTCGGACGTGTGGGCCGAAGCGTCGAAGCCGGTGATGGTGTAGAGTGGGTAGAGCAGGCCGATTAGGAAGGCGACGAGTGCCGTCCGTGCGGTCGGAACGTAGCCTGCGCCTGGATCACCGGTGTTGTTGACGAAGGTGGTGAGCCGCGAGAAATCCCAGCTTGCGCCCCAGATCAGGAACATCGCGGTCAACACGACGGCGACGACCAGAATGAGGTAGCCCGAGAAATCCGTCAGCATGGTGGTGAGCCTGATACCGAAATGGTTGATCAGCGCCTGCGCGACCGTGATGATCACAACGCCGATCACCTGCTCCTGATAGCCCCACGCGGAGACGTCGTGACCGAACACGCCGGACCAGACAAGGTCCTTGAACAGCGCATAAACGCCGACATTGACCGAGGCGACGACGAAGACCAGGCCGAGCAAGTTGATCCAGGCCGTGGCCCAGCCCCAGCCGCGCCCGCCGAGAATTGACGACCAGTGGTAGAGACCGCCGGCCGTCGGATAGGCCGAGCCGATCTGGCCAAGGGACGCGGCAACGACAAGTGCAAAGACGCCGCCGATGACCCAGCCGACAGTCGCCTCGAAGCCGCTGCCGGTCGCCATGGCCAGCGGGAAGGACGTGATTCCGCCCGCCAGAATGCAAATGATCGAAAAGGAAATAGCGAAGTTCGAGAAGCCGCTCATGCGGCGAGCCAACTCCTGGGCATAGCCCATGCTATGGAGGGTTTTTACATCCTCCGATCTTTCAGCGTCTGATTTGTCCGGTCCTGCCATTTTCGTCCCCTGTTTTTCTAGCTGGCCGATTGAACTGACTTTCCCACTGCGTGTCGCCGGGAACCCTTGGCCTCCTCGGGTTCCAGGTCAGAAAAAATGCCTGTGAGCAGATCCGCCCATTTCCGCTGCCCGGTCTCGCCGGAGATCTCGTCGTTGCGGATTTCGATCATTGCGCAGGCAAGGCCGCGCGAGCGTGCATGGCGCTCCAAAGTGAAATAGACGCGGTCGGCCGGCGAATATGGCTCGTTGATGCCGACACTGACGCCGGAGAGCCGCTGCAGCGCCGCTATGAGCGGCGACGCCAGCCGGCGGTCGTCATCGTGGATGATGCCGATATGCCAGGGCCGGTTCTTGCCCTTGTAGACCGGGGTGAAGGAATGCACCGACACCAGCCGGGTCTCCTGCCCACGCGCCTGCCGGTCGTCGATGATCGATGCGATCGTGTCGTGGAACGGCCGCCACGACAAAGCGATGCGCTCGGCGCGCTCACTGTCCGACAGGCCGGCATTGCCCGGAATGGCCGTCGTCTCGCTGACCGGCGGCACCAGGTCCGGTGCGTCGAGCGGACGGTTGCAGTCGATGATCAGGCGCGAGATGCGGGTTTCGATGAGCGTCGCATCGAGGGCGGTCGCGATGCGGCGGGCCACCGGCAGCGCGCCGGGGTCCCAGGCGATGTGGCGGGAGAGATCTTCGGCCGGCAGGCCAAGCGTGCCGAATTCGGATGGCAGGAAGTTGGAAGCGTGGTCGCAGGTCAGCACGAAAGGGCTGGACCCGCCGGGGTTCGTCACCCCTACGATATCAGACGATGCAAGGCTGGCGGGCCGTGCTCTCTCCATAGTCTGCCGTCCCCTGGGGAGCGCTGTATCTTATGTTACGTATTTTGCGTCATTGCGTCCCTGTGGATGATTTCATACAGTTTGTCCGGCTTTGTCAAACGCGATTTCGGGGAAGCGGTCTGGACGGGCTCAGGGGTGGGGAAAACGATGATTTCCAGCATTGCCGAACTGATTTCGGACCGCATCGGCACGATGCCGGCCGGCGAGCGCCGCGCCGCGCAAACGCTGATTGCCAACTATCCGCTGATCGGGCTGAAGACGGTCGCCGAGTTCTCGACCGCCGCCGGCGTATCGTCGCCGACCATCCTGCGCTTTGTCTCCAGGCTGGGGTTCCAGAACTATCCCGAATTCCAGTCGGCGCTGCAGGACGAACTGGCGGCGCAATTGCAGTCGCCGGCATCGCGCACGCTCAATCCGGCCTCACCGGGCAGCAGTGCCGTGTCGCCAATGCTGGAGGCGACGCTGGACAATATGCGCGAGACCTTCAGGCATCTGTCCGACAGGCAGCTTGCCGACATCGCCGAAAGGCTCGCCGAACGGCGCGGCAAGACATTCCTGATCGGCGGCCGCTTCACCGATCCGTTGGCGCGCTACATGGCCGCCCACCTCGCCATCATCCAGCCCGACGTTTATCACCTCGCCGGTCAGGAGAGCATCTGGCGCGACCGGCTGATCGACATGGGCAAGCGCGACGTGCTGGTGATCTTCGACATCAGGCGCTACCAGGACAGTCTGGTACGCTTTGCCGAGACCGCGCATCAGCGCGGCGTGCAGATCGTGCTGTTCACCGACCAGTGGCTATCGCCGATCGCCCGCTTCGCCCGCCATGTCATTGCAGGACGCACCGCCGTGCCTTCGGCGTGGGACTCTTCCGCCGCTCTGTTCGTTGTCGCCGAGACGCTGATCGGCGCTGTCACCAGGCAACTCGAGGCCGACAGCGCCAAGCGCATCCGCGACCTGGAAAGCCTGCGCTGACACGCTCAATCCCGGCCGCAGGTGCGCAAAATTACGCAGATTTAATGTGCATGGAAGCGGCAGAATTGCCATAAAGCCATGATATTGCGGCGGCTTCGCACATACCGGGTGCGTCGCTGCGCGTTTTTTTGCTTGGTGAAACCGGTAGACGTTTTGCCAACCGGAGTGTCGATGGTCGCCTGGAAACAGATCGTTTTTGCGCTTGTGATCCTGGTCGCGGCTGTCCTCGCCTGGGCGCGATTCTTCCCGGGCGCGCCGGAGGTTCTGGCACGCTGGGGCATCGACTGGACCTATGCTTCGGCGCCCGCCACAACCGGTGCGGTCGACACGACAAAACAGGCAGGCGGTCGCAACGCTGCCGGCCGCCCGGCAAATGTCGTCGCCTTGCCTGCGGCCACCGCCACCATCAACGATCGCCTGCAGGCGATCGGCACCGGCCGCGCCAACGCCTCGGTGACGGTCAACCCGTACAGCTCCGGCCGGCTGGTTGAATTCCTCGTTCAGTCCGGCACCCGCGTCGACAAGGGGCAGATCATCGCTGTTCTCGATTCCGAGACCGAGGTGATCTCGCAGGATCGTGCCAAGCTCGCCTTGCAGGATGCCCAGGACAAGCTCGAGCGGGTGAAATCATTGAGGGCCTCCAACGCCGCGACCCCGGTCGCCGTCGCCGATGCCCAAGTGGTGCTGGCCGGCGCCAAACTGGCGCTGCAGGATGCCGAACTCGCCTTGCAGCGTCGTTCGATCGTCGCCCCTATCGCCGGCACGGTCGGCATCCTGCCGATATCGGCCGGCAATTACGTCACCAGCCAGTCGGCGATCGCCACGCTTGACGACCGCTCCTCCATCCTGGTCGATTTCCTGGTGCCCGAGCGCTTTGCCGCCGCCGTCAAGGTCGGCGCGCAACTGTCGGCGACGCCGATCGCCAATCCGAGCAAGGCCTATACCGGCACCGTGTCGGCCATCGACAACCACATCGACGAAAAGAGCCGCACTCTGCTGGTCAAGGCTGCAATCGCCAATCCGGCGGATTCGCTGCGCGCCGGCATGTCGTTCGGCATCACCATGCGCTTCCCCGGCGACACCTACCCGGCCGTCAGCCCCCTGGCGATCCTGTGGGGTTCCGACGGCGCCTATGTCTGGCAGGTCGAGGACGGCAAGGCCAGGCGCGTTCCCGTGCGCATCATCCAGCGCAACACCGAGACGGTGCTGATCGACGCTGAGATCGAGGATGGCGACATGGTGGTGACCGAAGGCACCCAGAGCGTCAGCGAAGGCGGCGCGGTCCGCATCGCCGGCCAGGATCAGCGCGCCGCGGACGCGGCCGAAGGCTCATGACCGCGCCTGTCAGCACCGCCAGCGAAACCGGCTTCACCGCTCTCTTCATCCGCAGGCCGGTCATGGCCTTCGTGCTGAACACGCTGATCGCAGTGGCCGGCCTTGCCGCTTTCTACGGCGTCGAAATCCGCGAACTGCCCGATGTCGACCGCGCCGTGGTCACCGTGTCGACGGCTTTCGAGGGTGCCGCCGCCGAAACCGTCGACCGTGAACTGACCGACACCATCGAGGGTGCGGTCGCGCGCGTATCCGGCGTCAAGTCGATCTCGTCGACCTCGTCCTTCGGCCAGAGCCGCGTCACCATCGAGTTCAACGACGGCGTCGATTTGAACGTCGCCGCTTCCGACGTGCGCGACGCGGTCGGCCGTGTCGCCAACATGATACCGGAGACCGCCGATCCGCCGCGCATCGTCAAGGCCGATGCCAATTCCGATGCCGTGATGCGACTGGCCGTCACCTCCGACACCATGTCGGTGCAGGACATGACGGTGATTGTCCAGGACCAGATCGAGGACGAACTGGCTGCCGTGCCTGGCGTCGCCGACGTTCAGGTCTATGGCGACCGCGACAAGATCTTCCGCATCGATGTCGACCAGAACAAGCTCGCCAGCCTCGGCTTCACTGTCGCCGATCTGAGGGCAGCGCTTGCCTCGGTCGCTTTCGATTCACCAGCCGGTTCGATCACCACCACCAACCAGGATCTCATCGTCCGCACCACGGCCGATGTGACGACGCCGGAAGAATTCGAAAACATCATCATCGGCGGCACGACGCGCATCCGCGACGTCGCCACCGTCACGCTTGGTCCCGACATCGGCCAGACCTCGTTGCGCTCCGACGGCAAGACCGGCATTGGCCTTGGCATCATCCGTCAGGCGGAATCGAACACGCTGGACATTTCCACCGGAGTGAAGGCAGCCGTCGCCAAGCTGCAGGAAAACCTGCCCAAGGGCATGTCGATTAAGATCACCAGCGACGACGCAGTCTTCGTCAACGGCGCCGTGCACGAGGTCGAGATCGCGCTCGGCCTGTCGATCTCCATGGTGCTGATCGTCATCTACATCTTCCTGCTCGACTGGCGCGCGACGCTGATCCCCGGTCTCTCAATGCCGGTCGCCATGATTGGCACCATCGCCGCCATCTATCTCGCCGGCTTCTCCATCAACATCCTGACGCTTCTGGCGCTGGTGCTGGCGACCGGCCTTGTCGTCGACGACGCCATCGTCGTTCTGGAAAACATCGTGCGACGGCGCAACGAAGGCATGGGGCCTCGTGCCGCCGCCGTGCTCGGCGCCCAGGAAGTGTTCTTCGCAGTCATCGCCACGACGCTGACGCTCGTTGCCGTTTTCGTGCCGATCTCCTTCCTGCCGGGACAGACCGGCGGCCTGTTTCGCGAATTCGGCTTCGTCCTCGCCATGTCGGTGCTGCTCTCCTGCGTGGTGGCGCTGACGCTGTGCCCGATGCTGGCCTCGCGCATGTTGACCGGCGCATCGCTCCACCATGAAGGCGGTCACGGCATTGGCGCGCGCGTCGGTGGCGCGCTGAACGCGGCCTACAAGCGCGCCTTGCATGCCTGCCTCGGCGCGCCGTGGATCGTGCTGCTGGTTGCGGTGCTGTTTGCGGGCGTCGCCTTCAGCCTGTTCGGCACCATCCGCCAGGAACTGACGCCGAGCGAGGACCGCGCCGTCGTGCTGTTGCGCATCAACGCGCCGCAAGGCGTCAGCCTCGATTACACCACGCAGCAGATGCAGAAGATCGAGCGGCTGATCCAGCCGCTGCGCGATTCCGGCGAGATCGTCTCGACCTTCGAAAACGCCGGCCAGAACGGCGCCTACAATTCCGGCTTCATGGTGATGACGCTGGCGCCGTGGGACGAGCGCACGCGCAGCCAGCAGGAGATCATGGCGCAGATAAGCCAGCTGACCCGGCAGGTGCCATCCGTGCGCATCTTCCCGGTGCAGGCCAATAGCCTCGGCATTCGCGGCGCCGGCAACGGCCTGCAATTCGCGCTGGTCGGCAACGACCGCAAGGCGCTCGGCGACGCGGCGGTGAAGATCATCGCCCGGATGCAGGCCGATCCGCGCTTCCAGACGCCGCGGCTTTCCATCGACCCGACGCAGCCGCAGCTGGCGGTGGCCATAGACCGCGAGCGCGCCTCCGATCTCGGCATCGACATATCAGGGCTCGCCAACACCTTGCAGGCGATGCTCGACGGCAACGATGTCGTCGATGTCTACATCGCCGACCGCAGCTATGGCGTGAAGCTGGTCTCGACCACCAACCCGATCAATGATCCGACCGATCTGGAAAACATCTTCCTGAAGACCGCCGACGGCCGCTTCGTGCCAATGTCGACCATCGCCACGCTGACCGAGCGCGCCGTGCCGCCGTCGCTGACCCGCGAACAGCAGCAGCCTTCGGTGGCGATCACCTCGAACCTGAACGGCAATTTCGCACTGGGTGACGCGCTCGGCGTTGCCGAGCAGATCGCCGCCCCGCTGCTGCCGCCGGGCAGCCGCGTCCTGCCGCTGGCCGAAGCCGCGACGCTCGGCGAGACCAACAGCGCCATGATCACCATTTTCGGCTTCGCGCTGGTCATCATCCTCCTGGTGCTTGCCGCCCAGTTCGAAAGCTTCGTCAGCGCCGTCATCATCATGGCGACGGTCCCGCTCGGCCTTGCCTGCGCAATCTTTGCGCTGCTTTTGTCAGGCACCAGCCTCAATGCCTACAGCCAGATCGGCCTCGTGCTTCTGGTCGGCGTCATGGCCAAGAACGGCATCCTCATCGTCGAATTCGCCAACCAGCTGCGCGACCGCGGCCTCGGCGTGCGCGAGGCGATCGAGCAGGCCTCGATCATCCGCCTGCGGCCGGTGATGATGACGATGATCTGCACCATCCTCGGCGGGGTCCCGCTGGTGCTGGCCGCCGGCGCCGGTGCCGAAGCGCGCATCGCGCTCGGCTGGGTCATCGTCGGCGGGCTGGGTCTCGCCACCGTCTCGACGCTTTTCCTGACCCCGGTCGCCTACCTCCTGCTCGGCCGCTTCGTCACGCCGAAGACGCATGAGGAAGCGAGGCTGAAGCGGGAGCTTGAGGAAGCGGCGTACGCCAATGTCGAGCCGGCGGAGTAGCTCCGCTTACCCTCCCCCTTGTGGGGAGGGTCGGACCGCAGGTCCGGGGTGGGGGTGCAGCGCCAACTAACGTCGGTCCAGCGCTCCCGCGAATAACAGAGGTAGGAGCCAAGACCCCCACCCCGACGAAAGAGCAAAATTGCTCTTCGTCGACCCTCCCCACAAGGGGGAGGGTAGAAAGTCACGGCCTGATAAACACCTTCCCGTTCGGCTTGGCCAGCTCCGCCGGGACCTTCGCCATCGCCTCATCCAGCGGTAGCACCGCCGTCACGTCGGTTGACCAGCGCCCATCCGAAAAGCGCTTCTGTGCTTCCATGATCGCCGGGCCGCGCTTGTCGCGGAACTGGCGCATCCATTCGACCAGCCAGAAGCCTTCAATGTGCTTGTGTTGGAAGATCATCTGGCCGGGCTCACGGATGACAGTGGTGTCCGGATCGAGCCGTCCATAGATGATCCAGCGCGAGCGCTTCGGCATGGCGTCGAAGATCGCCGAGGCCACCGGCCCGGTCACGGCATCGAGGAAGATGCGCGGCTGCTCGGCCTTGACCACATCGCGTAGTGCTGCCTTGAAATCCGGCGCCTTCTCGTTGAGCACATGGGCAGCCCCGATCTCCTTCAACAGCGGAATCTGCTCGTCGCGGCGCACGGTGACGATCGGCCGGAACCCAGCCTCCTTGGCGAGACCCGCGATCAGCTTGCAAAGCTGGCTGGCGCCGGCGGTCATGATGAAGGCTTTTTCGCCCGTCTCCTTGACGATGTCGAACATGGCGAGCGCCGTGAGCGGGTTGACGATCATCGCCGCGCCATCCTCGTCGCGGACCGTGTCGAGCAGCGGAATGCAGCCGGCAGCTTCGGCAACTGCATAGTCCGCCCACGCGCCCCAATTGGTGACGCCGGTGGTGAAGGCGATGCGCTTGCCGATCAGGCTTTTCGCATAGGGCTCGTCGCCGCTGGCAACGACCGTGCCGACACCCTCGAAGCCGGCCGGCTGGCCCTTGGCGCGCGGCTGACCGTACTGGCCCTTGATGAACATGACGTCGGACGGGTTGATCGAGGCGAGGCTGACCTTGATTAGAACCTGGCTCGGTCCGGGCGTCGGCACGCCGATGCTGCCAAGCTTGAGGTACGGCTCCATCGCCTCCAGCGCACTGCCGGAGGGCGTCCTGGTGTAGCCGTCGCCGGTCAGCAGCAGTGCTTTCATGTCTGAGGGGATCGCCATGGCGGGGCTCCTTACAGTTTGAGGATGAGCTTGCCGGATGCGCCACGGCCAAGCACGCGCGTCACCACGGCGGCGGCATCGGCCAGCGGATAAGTGCCTTCGATGGCCGGCCGAACCTTGCCGGCGAGATGCCAGCCGACCAGCGCCTTCAGATTGTCGGCATGGACGAGCTGGTCGAGCGGCGCGAAATCGCGGGCGATAATGGCTTTCATGCGCTCACACCTTTTCCTGCGTGTATTTCCTGAGCTCTGTGCGCGCCACTTGCCGGCGGTGCACCGCGTCCGGCCCGTCGGCCAGCCGCAGGGTTCTCAGATGCGTCCAGGAGCGCGCCAACGGCGTGTCCTGGCTGATGCCTTGCGCGCCGAACATCTGCACCGCCTCGTCGGTGACCTTGAGCGCGACGCGCGGCGCTATGACCTTGATCTGGCTGATCCAAGGGGCAGCGGCGCGCGCATCGCCCTGGTCGATCATCCACGCCGCTTTCAGGCAGAGCAGCCGCGCCATCTCGATCTCCATGCGGCACTCCGCGATGATGTCGAAATTGGCGCCGAGCTTGGCCAGGGGTTGGCCGAAAGCCTCGCGCCGCACGGAGCGCTGGCACAGCAGTTCCAGCGCCATTTCGGACTGGCCGATGGCGCGCATGCAATGGTGGATGCGGCCGGGGCCGAGCCGCCCTTGCGCGATCTCGAAGCCCCTGCCCTCGCCAAGGATCAGGTTCCCCGCCGGCACCCGCACATTTTCGAAGCGAAGATGCATGTGGCCGTGCGGCGCGTCGTCGTCGCCATAGACCTGCATCGGCCGAAGCTTGGTCACCCCCTTGGTGTCGGAAGGCACCAGGATCATCGAATGGCGGCGGTGCTGCAGCTCAGCATCGCCGCCGGTGCGGACCATGACGATATAGATGGCGCAGCGCGGGTCGCCGGCGCCGGACGCCCACCATTTCTCGCCGTTCAGCACATAGTCGTCGCCCTGCCGCTTGCAGCGCATGGCAATGTTGGTTGCGTCGGACGAGGCGACGTCCGGCTCCGTCATCAGATAGGCCGAGCGGATTTTTCCCTCGAGCAATGGCTCCAGCCACGCCTTTTTGTGGTCGTCCGAGCCATAGCGCTCCAGCACCTCCATATTGCCGGTGTCAGGCGCCGAGCAGTTGAAGGTTTCAGCACCCAGATGCGCCTTGCCCATCTCCTCGGCGAGGTAGGCGTACTCGACCGTGGACAGGCCATAGCCGCGCTCGGAGCCGGTCAGCCAGAAATTCCACAGGCCGCGCTCTTTGGCCTTATTCTTCAGCCCTTCGAGAATCTCGGTCTGCCGCGCGCTGTAGACCCAGCGATCGCCGCCCTTGCCGACCTCGCTCAAAAACTCATGGTCGAGCGGCATGATCTCGTCGCGCACCATGGCCGCGACGCGCGCGTGGATCGGCTTCAGCCGCTCGGTCATGCCGAGATTCATGTCCGCCATCGGTCTCCAACCCTTTCACGCATCTGGGCACTTTACCCGTGGCAAGGATGACCGTACTTCGGGTAGCCTTGTCAACGCGAGCCCTTTCGCCCCGGACCGTGAGGAGAAAGGCGCGGAGGAACTGCGATGAGCTATCTCGAAGAACTGTTTTCGGTCGCGGGCAAGACCGCACTTGTAACCGGAGCGGCGACCGGCATCGGCCGCATGGTTGCGACCGCTTTGGTCCAGGCCGGCGCAACGGTGATGATCGCTTCGCGCAAGGGCGAGGATTGCATCAAGGTCGCCGCTGAGTTGAACGCGCTCGGCGCTTCCGGCCACGCCGAAGGCTTCGCCGGAGACGTCTCGAGCGAGGCCGGAATTGCCGCGCTGGTCGCCGAGGTCAAGGCGCGCACCGAGAAATTGCACATCCTCGTCAACAATGCCGGCATATCCTGGGGCGCGACGCTTGAGGATTTTCCCTATAGCGGCTGGGCCAAGGTGTTCGCCGTCAACGTCACCGCCGTCTTCCACCTGACGCGCGAATTGCTGCCGCTGCTGGAAGCCGCCGCGAGCGACGCCGATCCAGCGCGCGTCATCAACCTTGGCTCGGTGATGGGCACGCAGCCGCTGGCCGACGATGCCTATTCCTACACGGCGTCCAAGGGCGCCGTTCATCTTCTGACGCGCACGCTGGCGATCGAGCTCGCGGCGCGGCGCATCACCGTCAACGCCTTCGCGCCCGGCCCCTTTCAGAGCCGCATGACCGCCTTTGCCACCGGCACCGAGGAAAAGGCAAAACATGTCGGCAGCCATGTGCCGATCGGCCGTATCGGCGTGGCGGATGACATTGGCGGCGCAACGCTCTATTTGTGCAGCCGTGCCGGCTCCTATGTCACCGGCGCCATCCTGCCGATCGACGGCGGGCAGTCGGTGCAGCATGGGCTGACATTGTTCAAGGAATGAGCCGCGGTCGGCGGCAAGTGGAGGAATCGCAGTGGAACCGATCAGTCTCGATGTGCTTTTGGCCAGTGTCGGCAAGGAAGTCGGCATCTCCCCCTGGCGCGTGGTTACGCAGACCATGATCGACCAGTTCGCCGACGCCACCGACGATCACCAGTTCATCCATTGCGATCCGGAACGAGCCAAGCGAGAGACGCCGTTCGGCGGCACGATCGCGCATGGCTTCCTGTCGCTGTCGCTGCTCTCGGCGATGACCTTCGAGACCATGCCGCCACTGGAAAAGGGCAAGATGGGCGTCAACCACGGTTTCGATTCGCTGCGCTTCCTGGCGCCGGTGAAGACCGGCTCGCGCATTCGCACTCATTTCGTGCTGGCCGACGTCAAGGTCAGGCCATCGGGCTGGGTTCAGACTGCGCATGACGTGACCATCGAGATCGAAGGCTCGAAGAAGCCGGCGCTGACCGCGCGCTGGCTGACGCTGACATTGATCGAGCGTGAGCCGGAGACCGCATGAGCGGCGACGCCAATGCGCTGGATCAAACAGCACTAGCGCCCTATCTCGAGGCGCACATCCCGGGTTTCACCGGGCTTTCTGCAATCGCAAAATTCAAATCCGGCCAGTCGAACCCGACCTACCTGCTGACCGCCGCCAGCGGCCGCTATGTGCTGCGCGCCAAGCCGCCGGGGCAATTGCTGAAGTCGGCACATCAGGTCGACCGCGAATTCACCGTCATGAAGGCGCTTGCCGGCACCGCTGTGCCGGTGCCCCGGATGCTGCATCTGTCGGCGGAGGACTCGCCGATCGGCCGCATGTTCTACGTCATGGACTTCCTCGACGGCCGCATATTCTGGGATCCGGCCGTGCCGGAAGCCGGCGGTAACGATGAACGCGCCGCCCTCTACGATGCCATGAACGCCACGCTGGCAGCCCTGCACGATGTCGATGTCGAGGCGGTTGGGCTGGGCGATTTCGGCAAACCCGGCAATTACTTCGAACGCCAGTTGGGTCGCTGGACCAGCCAATACCGCGCCTCGGAGACTGGAAAGATCGCCGACATGGACCGGCTGATCGCCTGGCTCGAGACGCATAGACCTGCTGATGACGGCCGGGTCTCGCTGGTGCATGGCGACTACCGGCTGGACAACATGATCTTCGCGACTGGCGAGCCGAAAGTGCTGGCAGTGCTCGACTGGGAACTGTCGACGCTCGGCCATCCCTTCGCCGACATCGCCTATCAGTGCATGCAATGGCGGCTGCCGCACGCCTCAGGCTTTCGCGGCCTTGGCGGTGTCGACCGCGCCGCACTCAGCCTGCCCTCGGAAGAAGCCTATGTCGCGGCGTATTGCCGGCGGCGCCGGCTTGCCGGCATCGACAATTGGAGCTTCTTCCTCGCCTTCTCCTTCTTCCGCTTGGCGGCCATCTGCCAGGGTGTCTACAAACGGGCGCTCGACGGCAACGCCTCCAACCCGGAGAAAGCAAAAACCTATGGCGAGGCCGTAAAACTGCTCTCGCATCTCGCCGGCAAACTGATCGACAAGCAGACATAAAAGGGAGGCATGATGGGCCGTTTCGAGGGAGCGACCGTGCTGATCACCGGTGCCGCCGGCGGCCTCGGCCGCGGCGCTGCCAAAGGCTTTGCCGCTGAAGGCGCCCGGCTGGTGCTGTCCGATATCGACGACAAGGCACTGGCCGATCTTGCCGGCTCTTTGCAGACCGAAACCGCTATCCTTGCCGGCGATATAGCCGAGGAAAAACTGTCCGAGGATCTGGTGAAACTGGCGGTGGAGAAATTCGGCCGTCTGGATATCGCCATCAACAATGCCGGCATCGTCCAGAGTTTCGTGCGCCTGCCGCAAGTCCCCTCTGATGAGGCGCGCCGCGTTCTGGAGATCGACCTGCTCGGCGTCTTCTACGCCATGAAACACCAGATTCCGCAGATGGAGCGGCAGTTCAAATCGGACGGGAAAGGTGGCGTCATCGTCAACATCGCCTCGGTTGCCGGGCTGGTCGGCGCACCGAAACTGTCGGTCTATGCCGCCGCCAAGCATGGCGTCGTCGGGCTGACCAAATCGGCGGCAGCCGAATATGCCACCAAGGGCATACGCATCAATGCGGTGTGCCCTGCGCATACGCGCACCGCCATGGTCGACGGCTTCGTGCGTATTTCCGGCGCGCCGGAAGCCGAAGCACTGGCTGAGTTGACGCGCGGCGTGCCGATGAAGCGGGTGGCCGAGGTGGACGAGGTTGTTTCAGCCATCCTGTTTGCCTCCGACCCCTCCAATTCCTTCATGACCGGCCACACGCTGGCCGTGGATGGCGGCGTCGGCGCGATTTGACGGCCCCCGATCTGGTTATCCGCATTTGGTAACCATTGCCGTTGCGGGAACCTACGGCGCCCTTGTCCGTTTTCGTACAGCGTATATAATTTAGCCAACACCCATCACATGAAGGCAGACCGACGTGCCGCTGAGCGTCCAGAAACGCCGCGAAAAACAAAAGGCCGAACTGCGTTCCGAACTGCTCGACGCAGCCCACAAGCTCGTCAAGGAAGAAGGCTATGAAGGCCTGACCATCCGCAAGCTGGCCAACCGGGTCGGCTATGCCCCGATGTCGGTCTATTCCTACTTCGCCGACAAGCAGGACATATTGTTTGCGCTGGCCGAGGATGCGTTCGAGACACTTGCCCGCAACATCGAGGCGCACCCCTCCGACGACCCGATCGAGGCGCTGAAGGCAGTGATGACCGAATATGCCGCCTTCGGGCTCGGCAATCCCAACGAATACCGCACCGTGTTCATGACCGAAAAGACCAAGCTGCCGGAGGGCAGAAGCTACGAGGACATGGAAGAGGGCAACCCGGCGATGAAAGCGCTGATCTCAAGGGTCGAGGCCTGCGTCGCCGCCGGCAAGCTGCAGGGCGACCCACGCGCAATCGCCACCATGCTGTGGGCGGTCGGCCACGGCACCATCTCGCTGCTGATCACCTTTCCGTTCTACCCCTTCGGCGACCCGCAGGCTTTCGTGAAGCGGATGTGCGATGCCACCCTTGTCTCGCTCACCGCCCAGAACGTGCCTCCGCTGACCGAAACCCCGGTCAATTGCTGACCGAGTTTTTCAAACGCTCTTTCCGCAAACACTGACGTCCGGCGTCATGGCTTCTGCTGAGTCGGTACGCCGCAATTTCCGGTGTTCAAAAAAATTGTCGTACATGTACGTTTTCTGACTTGAAAACCCGTTTCCTTGGACGTATGTGTACGCTGCATCGTACATGTACGAAAAGAATTTAACCGATGGAGACAGACATGAACAAGACCCTTCTCGCTCTCGCCACCGTGCTGGCTCTCTCCGGCTCGGCTTTCGCCGCCAACAACACACACTCGACCAAGCAGGCCCCCGCCGCCACCTGCGTCGACACCACGACCAATGCCAAGCTCGATTGCGCCGTGACCGGCTCGGTCGAAAAGTCCGACGTCAAGGCCAAGAGCCCGCGTCTCGGCATCGAGATCAACCCATGGATCGTGCCGAGCACGTTCTAAGTTGATCGGGCTCGACCACAGCACAACGATTAATTTAAGGGCGGCAGGATAATCCCGGCCGCCCGTTTTTCCTCAGCGCCCCCATTTCCTCAGCGCAAGCCGGCTTTTCCTGAGTTCAAACCTGGCGTAGCCGAACGGGTTATTTCTTGCGCGGTTTGCGACCCGGCACCGTCTTGGCCTTGCCGGGTCTTGCCGGCGCGCCTGGGATGGCGGTCGAGGTGATCGACACCGGATCGCTGGCCGGAAACGTGTCCTCGAGGCCTTCCTCGAGTTCCTCTTCTTCGGCAGTCACCTCGTGATGCTGCTCATGTTCGAGTGAGCGCACGGCGGACGTCTTGCCAGCTGACTTCGGCGGCGCTTTCGACGGCATCGTATGTTCTCCCTGATGGGGGAAGCAGAACGGCTTGACCCGTCAAACGTTCCTACGCCGCCGCGTCGCTGGCTGCTTCCGACAGGAAAGTAAAGACATAGTCCGAGAAGGAACGCCAGCACTCGACCCGGAAAGCGTCGGCTGCCGTGCGCAACAGCAGGATTTCGCACTTGCCGAGAATGGTGCGCGACGCCGCGCCCACCGGAAAAGCCTCGAGCGACAAATCCTGCGGGCAGCCTGCATTGATCGCGGCGGCAGCCGCCGGGCCGGTGACGGCGAAGGCGACGTTGCGGTGCGAGATGCCGACCGCCGAATGCAATGCGGCAACCCCAGCACGATCGGCCAGCGGATCCTTGCCAGCCTCATCGATAACCAGCCACTCGTCAGGGCCAAGCCACAGCGCCGTGCGCCCTGTCTTCGACGCCGAAGTTTTCGGCTGCTTCGGCAAGGTCAGGCCGAGCGCCTTCGACAGCGCCGCGACGGAAGCCTCCGGCGCGCGCAGCGACATGCGCTCCGCCGGCGGCAGCACCTCGACCTTGACATCCGTTGCGGAAACGACGCGTTCAGCCAGGGCCGGGCGGCGCTCGACCGACGGCGCTGCAGCTGGGGCCGTCTTCTTTGCAGCAGCCTTAGCCATTGAGGCGCCCTCCCGTCTCGTCGAAGAACACCATGCCGGTAACCTCCACTTCGATCATCCCGTTCGGCATCGGCACATAGAGCGTGTCGCCCATCCGGTCGCGCCCGCCGGCAACCAGCGCCAGCGCGATCGAGCGACCGCAATTTTCCGACCAGTAGCTGGATGTGACGTGACCGATCATCTTCATCGGGATCGCCTGCTTCGGGTCGGCGACGATCTGCGCGCCTTCCTCAAGCACCACTTTCGGGTCCTTGGTCTTCAAGCCGACCAGCTGCTTGCGGCCCTTGGCGACCAGATCGGGCCGCGTCAAGCCGCGGATGCCGACGAAATCGGTCTTCTTCTTGCCGACCGCCCAGTCGAGCCCGGCATCGTTCGGCGTCACCGTACCATCCGTGTCCTGGCCGACGATGATGTAGCCCTTTTCTGCGCGCAGCACGTGCATCGCCTCGGTACCGTAAGCAGTCGCGCCATGCTTTTGGCCTTCGGCCCACAGCGCTTCCCAAACGGCCTGCCCGTAGTCTGCCGGCACATTGACCTCGAAGCCGCGCTCGCCGGTGAACGACATGCGAAACAGCCTGGTCGGAACGCCGCAGATCTTGCCTTCGCGCACCGACATATGCGGCAGCGCCTCGTCCGACATGTCGATGCCTTCGACCAGCGGTGCAATGATGTCTCGCGACTTCGGCCCCTGCACGGCGATGACCGCCCATTGCTCGGTTATCGAGGTCAGCCAGACATTCAGATGCGGGAACTCGGTCTGGAGATAGTCCTCCATATGGTTCATGACGCGCGGCGCGCCACCCGTCGTGGTCGTCACATGAAAACGGTCCGGCGCCAGCCTGCCGACGACGCCGTCATCATAGATGAAACCATCCTCGCGCAGCATGATGCCATAGCGGCAGCGGCCGGGCTCAAGCTTCTCCCACGGATTGGTGTAGAGCAGTTCCATGAACCTGGCCGCATCCGGTCCGACCACTTCGATCTTGCCCAGCGTCGAGGCATCGAACAGGCCGGCATTGGTGCGCACAGCGACGCATTCGCGGTCGACCGCCTTGTGCATGTCCTCGCCGGGTTTGGGGAAATACCAGGCGCGCTTCCACTGGCCGACATCTTCGAACACCGCGCCTTGCGCTTCGGCCCAGGGATGGATCGCGGTCTTGCGTGTCGGGTCGAACAGCGGACCGCGCGAATGGCTGACGATCGCGCCGAAAGTGACAGGCGTATAGGGCGCGCGGAACGTGGTCAGCCCGACCTCGGGGATCGGCTTGCCAAGCGTCTCGGCGGCAATCGCCAGGCCGTGCATGTTGGAGGTCTTGCCCTGGTCGGTCGCCATGCCGTTGGTGGTGAAGCGCTTGACGTGCTCGATCGAGCGCATGCCTTCATGTACCGCCTGGCGGATGTCCTTGGCGGTGACGTCGTTCTGGAAATCGACGAAGGCCTTGACCGTCTTGTCCGGCCCGGCGCCGGGCGCCGCGCCCAGCATGCCGCGCGACCAGCTTTCCGACGCGTCGACCTTCGGCTTAACGCCCTTGGCCACTTTGCCGCCCGCATCCTTCGCCGCCTTGGCGCCGGCCGCATAGGCTTCGTCGATCGACGCCGACAGCCCATCCGTGCCGTTGCAGGCGCCGACCGAAACGCAGTCCTGCGCATAGATGCCCGGCACGAAGCGCTTGGTCTCGTCATTGAACGCGACCTTTCCGCGCGACTGCGAGAACAGATGCACCGATGGCGTCCAGCCGGCCGACATCAGGATGGCATCGACCGGAATGGTGCGCTCGCCGCCCCCATTCTTCGGCTGAACCGTCATCGAGGTCACGCGCAACTTGCCGCCGGCGCGGATCACCGCGCGGCCGAAATTGACCTCGATGCCGAGCGCTCTCGCCTCGTCGATCACAGGTCCGGTCGGATGGTCGCGCAGGTCAACGATCGCCGCCACGTTGACGCCGGCCTTCTTCAGGTCGATCGCGGCGGAGTAGGCCGAGTCATTGGCGGTGTAGACGCCGACATTTTTGCCGACCGCGACACCGTACTGGTTGAGATAAGTCCGCGCCGCCGAGGCCAGCATGATGCCGGGCCGGTCATTGTCGGCAAACACGATATGGCGTTCGATGGCGCCGGTCGCCAGCACCACGCGCTTGGCGCGTACCTGCCATAGGCGCTCGCGCGGCAAATCGCGGCCGGGGTTTCGCAGATGGTCGCTGACCCGCTCGACCAGGCCGACGAAGTTCTGCGCGTAGTAGCCGAACGCCGTCGTGCGCGACAAAACGCGGACATTGTCCAGGGCGGTGAGCTTGGCCACCGAGCCTTGCGCCCAGGCATAACCGTCCTGGCCGTCGATCTTCGCCCCGCTCTCGAAGCGCAGGCTGCCGCCGAAGCTGGCCTGTTCATCGGCGAGGATGACACGCGCGCCGGTTTCGGCAGCGGCGAGCGCTGCCGCAATGCCGGCCGCACCGCCGCCTAGCACCAGTACGTCGCAATGCGCATAGCGCGACGAATAATGGTCGGGATCTGGCTTGTCAGGCGAAACGCCGAGGCCGGCCGCGGCGCGGATCTTCGGCTCGTAGAGGCTCTTCCAGGCTGCCTTCGGCCACATGAAGGTCTTGTAGTAGAAGCCGGCCGAAAACAGCGGCGATGCCAGATCGCTGACCGCGCCGACATCGAAGGCGAGCGAGGGCCAGCGGTTCTGAGATTGGGCGACAAGCCCGTCATAAAGTTCCTGCACGGTGGCGCGGATGTTCGGCGCCTTGCGCGCGGCGTCGCGCTTGACCTCGACCAGCGCGTTTGGCTCTTCCGCTCCGGCCGACAGGAAGCCGCGCGGACGGTGATACTTGAACGAACGTCCCACAAGATGCACGCCATTGGCAAGCAGCGCCGAGGCCAGCGTGTCGCCTTCGATGCCGGTGTAAGACTGGCCGTCGAAAGAGAACCGCGCGGTCTTGGCCTGGCTGAGACGGCCGGCGCTCGGAATGCGGAACGCGCCGCTCATTTGGAAGCCATTTCGTTGGAGTTTTTGGGCAGCTTGGACGGTTTCGGCTCGCCGGCTTTGTAAGTCATGACGAACTTGTCGGTGACGGTGTCGCGCACCGCGTTGAAGAAACGCGCGCAGCCATGGATGTGGCGCCAGCGCTCATAGATGATGCCCTTCGGGTTCGAGCGGATGAAGAAGAACTTTTCAAAATCGTCGTCGCTCTCGCCCGCCATGTTGGCCGAGCGCGCAATATGAGCCTCGCCGGCGTTACGGAACTCGAGCTCCGGGCGCTCTTCCTCGCAATAGGGGCAGCGGATGAGAAGCATTCTGTTCGTTCCTACAATTCGCCGTGGCCGACATGCGCGCCGGCCGGTTGGTTGCAAAGCCTCTGGCCCATCGCCGCAAAAGGCGCGACGAGCCGAATGCGCTCCTCTACACTTGCGGCGGGGCGAAACAGCTCGCGATACGCCATGTTGCCGATCGTGAGCTGAAACGGATCGGTCGTCACGATGACGCTGCGCGGCTCGAATGTGTCGTCCTCGCCGAGATCGGAGGGCCTGTTCTCCATGAAGATGACCACCTTCTGGCCACCGCTCCACACGCATGCCAGAATGCCGGCGTCGATCGAAAACGGCCAATTGGCTTCGTTGCCGGCGCGGCTGATCGGCTGCGTCCGCACCTCGTCCGGTGACGGAAAATGGAACAGGTCCTGCTCCCCCGCCAGCACCAGCGGCACCGCTACAGCCAGTTCCACCATCATCAGTGCGCCACCGCCGCCGCTGCTGCCTCGTCGATGAGGCGCCCGGTGCGGAAGCGCTCGATGGTGAAGGGCGCGTTGATCGGATGCGGATCGTCCTTGGCAATCGTGTGGGCAAAGACATGGCCTGAGCCGGGCGTTGCCTTGAAGCCGCCCGTGCCCCAGCCGCAATTGACATAGAGGCCTGATACCGGCGTCTTGGCCAGGATCGGCGAACGGTCGGGCGTCACGTCGACGATGCCGCCCCACGAGCGCAGCATCTTCATGCGGGTGAAGATCGGGAACATCTCGCAGATGGCGTCGAGAGTGTGCTGCAGGATATGCAGGCCGCCGGTCTGCGAATAGGAGACATACTGGTCGGTACCGGCGCCGATCACCAGTTCGCCCTTGTCGGACTGCGAGATGTAGGCGTGCACCGTGTTCGACATCACCACGCACGGCACCACCGGCTTGACCGGCTCCGACACCAGCGCCTGCAGCGGATAGCTTTCCAGCGGCATGCGCACGCCGGCCATGTTCATGATCACCGAGGAGTGGCCTGCAGCCACCACGCCGACCTTCTTGGCGCTGATGAAGCCGCGCGTCGTGTCGACGCCCATGACCGCGCCATTGGCCGCCCGCTTGACGCCGGTGACCTCGCAATTCTGGATGATGTGCACGCCGCGCGCCGAAGCGCCGCGCGCATAGCCCCAGGCCACCGCATCGTGACGCGCCGTGCCGCCTCGCCGCTGCAAGGCGGCGCCGACGACGGGATAGCGCGCCTGCCTGGAAATGTTGAGCGGCGGGCAGAATTCCTTCGCCTGCTCAGGCGTCAGCCATTCATTGTCGATGCCGTTGAGACGGTTGGCATGGACATGGCGCTTCAGCACCTGGATGTCGTGCACATTGTGCGCCAGCATCATGACGCCGCGCGCCGAATACATGACGTTGTAGTTGAGTTCCTGGGAGAGCCCATCCCACAGCTTCAGCGCATGGTCGTAAATGCCGGCGCTCTCGTCGTAAAGGTAGTTGGAGCGGATGATGGTGGTGTTGCGCCCGGTGTTGCCGCCGCCTAGCCAGCCCTTTTCCAGCACCGCGACATTGGTGATGCCGTGAACGGTGGCGAGATAGTAGGCGGTGGCCAGGCCATGACCGCCGGCGCCGACGATGATGACGTCATATTCCTTCTTCGGTTCCGGCGAGGACCATTGTTCCTCCCAGCCCTTGTGGCCGCGCATGGCCTCGCGGGCGATGGCGAATACCGAATATTTTTTCAACGTTCCAGCCTCGCAAATGGCGGTGGGGTATTTACGCAGCCCCGGCGCGCGAGGTGTATCACTAGCGAAACGGCGCTTCCACCCTTGCGCTGTTTGCGACGGCGCTTGCCGTTTTGCGCCGCGGTGGAAAAGACCTGCCCGGGCTGGCAGGCATGGCTGCGTTCGGACACACTGGCGATCGCGAGACTCTGGAGGACGAATATGGGCAACGCCTGGTGGAATCTGACCTTGCGTTTCCTGCTGGAACTTGCCGCCTTGCTTGGCCTCGGCTTTGCCGGCTGGAGCCTCTCCGGCGGATGGTGGCGCTGGCTCTTCGCCTTGGCCTTGCCGTTCATTGCAGCTGCGCTGTGGGGAACCTTCGCGGTGCGCGGCGATCCGAGCCGGTCCGGACGCGCGCCGGTTCCTGTACCAGGCGCAGTCAGGCTGGTGCTTGAACTGGCCATCCTGTTTGGCGGTGCAGCCGGATTCTATGCCGCCGGTCACACGACTACGGGCGTTGTCATCACGCTGCTCATCGCCATCAGCTACGCATTTTCGCTCGATCGCCTCGGCTGGCTGCTGAAGCAATAGTCCGGCGCGCGGCGCTTGTGCCGCTGCGAAGCCATTCAGCAAGTCGAGCACGTATCGGGTGGCTAGCACCGTCCCGAACTGCGATCAACATCCCGGTTGCCGGCACAGCCGGCGCGATGAAAGGATGCAAAAAATGTTCGCACTCACCAATAAAATAGCGATCGTCACCGGCGCCAGTTCCGGCATCGGCCGCGCCACCGCAAAACTCTTCGCCGAAGAAGGCGCCAGGGTCGTCATCGCCGCCCGCCGCCAGGCCGAACTCGATGCGCTGGTCGTCGAAATCGAGGACGCCGACGGCACGGCAGTCGCGCTTGCCGGCGATGTCCGCGACGAAGCCTATGCAAAAGCCCTCGTCGATCTCGCCGTCGAAAAATTCGGCGGGCTCGATATCGCCTTCAACAATGTCGGCTCCGTCGGAACGATGGGTCCGATTTCGGAACTGTCGCTGGACGGATGGCGCGAGACGCTCGACGCCAATCTGACCAGCGCCTTTCTCGGCGCGAAATACCAGGTGCCGGCGATGGTCGAACGCGGCGGCGGATCGCTGATCTTCACCTCGACCTTCGTCGGTCACACAGTCGGCATGCCGGGCATGACCAGCTATGCCGCGAGCAAGGCCGGACTGATCGGCCTGACGCAGGTACTGGCCGCCGAATACGGCCCCAGGGGCGTGCGGGTCAACGCGCTGATGCCGGGTGGCACCGACACCCCGTCGGCAACATTCAAGACGCCGGAATCACGCGCTTTCGTGGAAAACCTGCATGCCTTGAAACGTGTCGCTGTGCCTGAAGAGATCGCCAGCGCTGCGCTCTTCCTGGCATCGGATGCGTCGAGCTTCACCACAGGATCGGCGCTGTTTGCCGATGGCGGCGTCTCGATCACCCGGACGTGAAGCATTTCGCGGGTCATCGCCCGCGCCGATCAGCCATAGAACCCGAAACCGGACTTGCTTTTTCCACGCGATTTGGCGATTCGGTTTCGGGTGAGGAGGACGGACATGCTGCTGATCAGGACCTATGTCGCCCAGAGCGCAATCGAAGGCGTCGGCGTGTTCGCCGCCGAGCCGATCAGGAAGGGCGCCTCGATCTGGCGGCTCGATCCGGATTTCGACCGGCTGATCCCGATGGACAAATACGAGGCGGCGCCGCCGCACCTCAAGGAATTGCTCGACCGCTATGCCTATCCGAGCCCCGACCGTCCCGGCTTCATGGTCTATGAAGTCGATAATGGCCGCTTCATGAACCACGCCGAGCGGCCGAACACGGATTTTTCGCAATATGGCGGCGCCACCGCCACTCGAGATATATCAGCCGGCGAGGAAATTACCTGCGATTACGGCGAATTCTTCGAGGATTTCGCACGGCTCCATCTGGCCAGCGCCTAGTTGGCGCCCTATCTCGGGGCTGCCGTGGCAAATTGGCGGTTGTCCTTCATTTCCAGTGTGGACAGCGCGGCCTGATTCTGCTATCAGCCGCCACAATTCGTGGTGTAAAGCGCCGCGGAGGCATGTGGCTATGGCCGCTTGCCTGTTGATATCAAACCCGAAAGACAGGATTGCCCGTGCAGGTACTCGTCCGCGACAATAACGTTGATCAGGCGCTTCGCGCTCTCAAAAAGAAGATGCAGCGCGAAGGCATTTTCCGCGAAATGAAGATGCGCGGCCATTACGAGAAGCCTTCCGAGAAGCGCGCCCGTGAAAAGGCCGAAGCCGTTCGCCGCGCCCGCAAGCTGGCCCGCAAGCGCGCCCAGCGCGAAGGCCTGTTGCCGATGACGCCGCGCCCGGTTGCTGCCGGCGCCGCCGGTGGTCCTGGTGGTGCTCCGCGTCCGCCGCGGTTCTGACGCCAATTTTTCGTCCTTTTCGAAGGATACTCTGAGGTGGCGCGATGCGGAATCGCCGCCACCTTTTTGTTTGGAGCGCCGCCATTCTGTTGGAGGCCGTTCCCTTGAACGCGCAAACGGCGTTCTAGATTTTGTTACGACAATCTGTGACCCGGCCCGGAGGGGGACCTGGACGGCGCGGCTGAAGTGAGGACAGGGCAGACATGAACGCAATCGGCGTAGAGCGCAAAACCACAATGCGCGGTTTGGCCCTGGCGGCAGCCCTGATGTCCGGCCTGGTGCTGGCCGGTTGCCAGAGCGTTCCGACCGGCGAATTCAACAACATCGACAAGGCGCAAGGCTCGAGCGAGAACATCTCCTCGCTGTCGGCGGTGATCCAGCGCAATCCGCAGGATCCGGAAGGCTACAATGTGCGCGGCTCGGCCTATGGCCGTGGCGGCCAGTATCAGGCGGCGCTGAAAGATTTCGACACCGCCATCCAGCTCAACCCGAATTTCTACCAGGCCTATTCGAACCGAGCGCTGATCCAGCGCTTCCTCGGCAACCAGGCGGCCGCCCTTGCCGACTACAACCGCTCAATCCAGATCAATGCAAATTATGACGCCGCCTATATCGGCCGCGGCAACCTTTATCGCAAGGCAGGCCAGACCCAGCAGGCCTTCAACGATTTCCAGAAGGCGATCCAGCTTGATACGACGGATGCGCGCGCGTACCACAATCGCGGCCTGATCTATCAGAGCCAGGGCCAGCACAAGTTTGCCATCGAGGATTTCTCGACCGCCATCTCGCTGGCGCCGGACGCCGCCGAACCCTATAACGGCCGCGGCCTCTCCTATCTCGCCATGAATGACGAGGACAACGCCTTCTCCGACTTCAACATGGCCATCAAGCTCGACGGCAAGAACGCCGAAGCCTGGTCCAACCAGGCGCTGATCTACGAGCGCCGCGGCGACAAGGTCAAGGCCTCGAAGGCCTACCGCGAAGCCGTCCATCTCGACCCGACCTACCAGCCGGCCAAGGACGGCCTGTCGCGCACATCGGGCGCCACCGCCGGCTGAGATGCAGCCGGCGCGCCGCCATCGGCGGCCTTTTATAACAACGTTCCATTCCTGATGCAGTGCGCCGCGTGAGCGGTTTCTCCCAAGGGAAAGCGCAGAGCGCTTCCCCTTGGGATTGCGTATCCAGAAAACCCCACTATCACCCAATCTTAACCACCGGGGCAAAGCGTTAACCCCTGCCTTGATCGCGCCAAGTTTTCAGCGGAACGCTCCGGGCCATTCAACCGTTGTTGAAGGCATTTTCGAAAGGACTGACCCATGATCAAGAAAATCATCTGTGCCGCGGCACTTGCCACGACGCTGCTTGCCGTTCCCGCCAGCGCCGGCAAGCTTCAGCTCGGCACGCTCGATTGCACCATCGACGGCGGCGTCGGTTACGTCATCACGTCGAACAAGGGCGTCGACTGCACGTTCCGCCCTTATCACCATGGGCCGTCCGAGAAATACACGGGGATGATCTCCAAGCTCGGCGTCGATCTCGGCCAGACGCATCAGGGCCAGCTGGTGTGGGCGGTTCTGGCCGCCACCCGCGGCCATGACGAGGGCGACCTTGCCGGCCATTATTACGGCGTCAACGCCGAGGCGAGCGTGGTGACCGGCGGCGGCGCCAATCTGCTGGTCGGCGGGCTGGACGGCGCCTTTGTGCTGGAGCCGCTCAGCGTCCAGGCGCAGACCGGCGTCAATGTAGCGGTCGCCGTGACCTCCCTGGAGCTGATCCACTCGTTCAAATAAGCATCGGCAAACAAGGATCGACTGATCCCTCTACGCGCGGCGCGGAACAGGTTACTGTTTCGCGCCGTATGCTTTTTGGGGGATCCGCCGTGCTGAAACCAGCCATCGCCGCCGCTATCACCATCATCTGTACCGCCCAGGCCCAAGCGCAAGACCAGGGCATCGAACTCGGTGTGCTCGATTGCGCCATCGGCGGCGGCACCGGCTTCGTTTTCGGCTCCAGAAAGGATCTGAGCTGCACCTTCACGCCGGCCGACAAGAGCTTTTCGCCGGAAGCCTATTTCGGCGCCGTCAACAAATACGGGCTCGACATCGGCACCACCAAGCAGACCGTCATGCAATGGCTGGTGCTGACGCCGCTGAGGAACATCTATGCGCCCGGCGCGCTGGCCGGCGACTATATCGGCGCCAGCGCCGAAGTGACCGCGGCGGTCGGCGCCGGCGCCAATCTCCTGGTCGGCGGCTCCTCGCAGGCCTTCACCCTGCAGCCGCTCAGCCTGCAGACGCAGACCGGTATTAACATTGCGATCGGCGCCAGCCAGTTTCAGCTGCGCAGCATTGAGAACTGACCGGCGCATCAAGCGGAGAGGCTTCCGGCCAATCTCGCCCGTCTGCACTTCGATAAAAAGCCACTTGAGCTCAACTGCGCTTGAGGTTTTACAACTCGCCTGACTGAAACAGCGCGCATGGCCCCGCCGGAAAGCCCCCACTGGCTTCTGGCGCCATGCGCCGGCATCGAGATATGCAAAGGCAGGGTAAAAGAATGACTGAAATCACCAGCAACAAGGTCGACTGGCGGGCATTGTGGGCAAGCGGCGACCTCGCGCGCTTCTGCTTCATCAGTCTCGGTATCCTGCTGCACGCCACCAACGAGACGATGGTGGCGACAGTCATGCCGGCCATGGTCGGAGACCTCGCTGGTGTGCAGTTCGTCGGCTGGTCGCTGGCCGTCTACGAGCTCGGCGCCATTGTCGCCGGCGCAGCGGCCGGGCGGCTGGTCAGCTATGTCGCGCTACGCTCCAACGTCACGGTCGCGGCCCTGCTCTATGCCGCGGGCGCCCTGATCTGCGCCACCGCGCCGTCCATGCCGGTGTTTCTTGTCGGCCGTCTGGTCGAGGGGCTCGGCGGCGGTGCGCTGGTGTCGCTGGCCTTCGTCTCGGTCGAGCGGCTGTTTAACCGCAACATCTGGCCACAGCTGTTCGGCATAATGTCGGCGATCTGGGGCGTCGCCGCGTTCAGCGGCCCGATGCTCGGCGCGATCATGGTCGAGCTCCTGTCCTGGCGCTGGGCCTTCGGCGTCTTCGTGCTGGGTGGCATTGCCATGGCATCGGCAAGCTTCATCGTCCTGAACGCGCCGGAAGCGGCGAAGCCGCAGGCCGCCGCCGGCACATCGCCGCCCTTCCCCTATGCAGCACTTGGCTGCCTCGCCATCGCCGTCGCGCTGATCGCCACCGCAGGCGTCGACGTCGCCTTGCTGCGCTCGTCGCTGCTGCTGGCCCTCGGCCTCGCCGGCCTGGCGCTGTTCGTCTTCGTCGACGCCATGAAGCCGCAATCGCGACTGTTCCCGTCGGGCCTGTTCTCATGGCGCTCGCCGGTCGGCAGCGGCATGAGCATGGTTGCCGCCTTCTCGGTGGCGACAGTCTCTTTTTCCATCTACGGGCCGCTTCTGCTTACCACGCTGCACGGCATCCCGATCCTGACCACAGGCTACATCATCGCCGCCGAATCGATCGCCTGGTCGATCCTGTCGATCGCCGTCGCCAATGCGCCGCTGCAGCGCGAACGGCAGATCCTCGTCATCGGCGCGCTGATGATTGCAGCCGGCCTCGCGGGTTTCGCCTATGCCATCCCCGCCGGCTCGATCCCGATGATCCTGCTCTGCGCTTTGTTGCAAGGCGGTGGCTTCGGCGTGTCATGGCCCTTCCTGACCCGCATCATCGTCGCTTCGGCCCGCGACGGCGAGCAGACGATCGCCTCGGCCGCCGTGCCGACCATGCAGCGCATCGGCTATGCCGTGGGCGCCGCCATGGCCGGCATCATCGCCAATGCCAGCGGCTTTTCGGACGGGCTGAACCGCGAGGCAGCAGCGCACGTCGCCGGCTGGCTGTACCTGGCCTTCGTGCCGCTCGGCATTGTCGGTTGCCTGGCGGCGTTGAAGATGGCTTTAGAGGCACGCCGGCCGCAACTGGCGACAGGCTGAGGGCACGGCGATCGAGAATTTGGCGACAGCATTTTGCCGGCACCGTCGGCGTCAAATGCCCCCGACCACAAGGCTGCTTGCAAGACCATGGCCCGTGCCTGATTGCGGACCGGCGGCCGCTCAGGCTTGCAAACGCTCGGCGATGAGCGCGGCGAGCCGCGCCGCCACCTCGTCCTTGCCCATCTCAGGCCATTCCTCGACACCGTCCTTCGAGACGATGCGCACCTTGTTGCGGTCGCCGCCCATGACGCCGGTGGGGCCGACGCCGCTTTCATGCGAGACATCGTTGGCGACAATGAAATCGGCGCCCTTCTTCTTCAGCTTGGCCTCGGCATTCGCAATCAGGTCCTGCGTCTCGGCGGCGAAGCCGACAACCAGCCCCGGCCGTTGCCCGTGATGACCGACGCCGGCGAGAATGTCGGGGTTTTCGACCATTTGCAGCGCCGGTGGGCCCTGGCCCGCCACCTTCTTGATCTTCTCGCCGGCCGTGCCAGCGGTGCGCCAGTCCGCGACGGCAGCTACGAAGACCGCGGCGTCCGCCGGCAACAACTGTTCGACGGCCGCTTTCATCTCGGCCGCGGTCTCGACATGTGTCGTCACAACGCCGGCCGGATCGGCAATGCCGACCGGACCGGAGACCAGGCGTACATCCGCGCCCAGTCTCGCCAGCGCCGCCGCAATCGCATGGCCCTGCTTGCCCGAAGAGCGGTTGGCGATGTAGCGCACCGGGTCGATCGGCTCATGCGTCGGCCCCGAGGTGACGATGATCCTGCGGCCGGCCAGCGGCTTCGGCCTGCTATCGAGCAGTGCCTCGATCACTGCCACGATGTCCAGCGGCTCGGCCATGCGGCCTTCGCCCACCTCATTGCTCTCGGCCATCTCGCCCCTGGCCGGGCCGACAAAGGCGATGCCGTCCTTGGCGAGCGTCGCCCGGTTGCGGCGCGTCGCGGCATGCGACCACATTTTCGGGTTCATCGCCGGCGCCATCAGCACCTTCTTGTCGGTGGCGAGCAGCACCGTCGAGGCCAGATCGTTGGCATGGCCGTTGGCGAGCTTGGCCATCAGGTCGGCGGTGGCCG
This sequence comes from Mesorhizobium sp. M0077, assembly GCF_040322955.1. Lineage (NCBI taxonomy): Bacteria > Pseudomonadati > Pseudomonadota > Alphaproteobacteria > Hyphomicrobiales > Phyllobacteriaceae > Mesorhizobium > Mesorhizobium sp. M0077. Next base: position 289,966 of record NZ_JAMYUL010000001.1, on the reverse strand, counting down.
GCGCCACCACCAAGAGGTCGGCCTCGCGCGACAGGCGGATATGGCCAACATCGTGCTCGTCACTGCGGTCGAACAGTTCGGTGAAGACATGGTCGGCCGAAAGCGCGCCGACCGAAAGCGTGGTGACGAACTCCTGCGCCGCCGATGTCATCACGACGCGCACCGCCGCACCGCGCTCGCGCAGCCGGCGGATCAGGTCCAGCGCCTTGTAGGCGGCGATGCCGCCGCCGATGATCAGCAGGATGCGCTTGCCGTCGAGGGTGTTGTGCGTTTTTGTGGATTGACCTCGCTGGGACAGATCGTTGTCAAAACCTCCATGAGGCTCAACCAGGCGGCGGATTGTTGCATAGAGGGTTTCGCTCTCGGGCATGCCGGCTTCCGCCGACAGCACGCTTTTGGCAAGCGCATCACGCGCCTCTTCCTCCATCGACACCCCGCGCGCCGCAGCGCGCTCACGCAATTTCTGCTTCACGTCGTCAGCTAGATTGCGGACAGTAATGGTGCCCATGACTTGCTCCGCGACATCAATAGCGCGACTGCAACGCTAGCACCACAATTGCTAGCGTTGCAAGCGATCAGAGCAGCTTCCACGCGATGTAAACCAGCGTCAGCGCGATCACCCATAACGCCAGCCGGCCCGAGCGGGTGTAACGGGCTTCGGCCTTGCCGATGGCGCGCGATGTCGCCTCGTCGAAGCGGAGGCCGTGCTCCGCCATAAAATCGATCTCGCGCGACAGCCGCTCGGTGCGGGCGGCAAGGTCCGGCGCTTGGCGGGCGAGCGCCAGCAGCGCCTTGGCGCCGTCGCGCGCGTCCATCAGCAGGCCGCTCGGCCCGAGATTGCCGGCGATCCACTGGCCGACCACCGGCTCGGCCGTCTTCCACATGTTGAAGGCCGGGTCGAGCGTACGCGCGACGCCCTCCACCACCACCATGGTCTTCTGCAACAGGATCAGTTCCGACCGCGTGGCCATATCGAACAGTTCGGTGACCTCGAAGAGCAGCGTCAAAAGCTTGGCCATCGAAATGGTCTCGGCCGGCTGGCCGTGGATCGGCTCGCCGATGGCGCGGATCGCCTGCGCGAAAGCCGCGACATTGTGCTGGCGCGGCACGTAGCCGGCCTCGAAATGCACCTCGGCGACGCGCAAATAGTCGCGGGTGATGAAGCCGTAGAGGATTTCGGCGAGGAACCGGCGCTCCTTCTTGCCGAGCCGTCCGGCAATGCCGAGATCGACGGCGACGATATTGCCATTGGCCTCGACGAACAGATTGCCTGGATGCATGTCGGCATGGAAGAAGCCGTCCCGCAGCGTGTGACGCAGGAACGACTGGATCAGGTTGGTGGCGATCGCCTTCAGATCGTGTCCCGCCGCAGCGAGGCCGGCGATGTCGTTCATCTTGACGCCGTCGACCCATTCCATGGTCAGCACATCGCGCCCGGTGCGCTCCCAGTCGACCGACGGCACGCGGAAGCCCGGGTCATCCTTGGTGTTTTCGCCAAGTTCCGAAAGCGCTGCCGCCTCGAGCCTCAGATCCATCTCGATCTTGGTGGTTTGCGCCAGCGTCTCGGTCACCTCGACGGGCCGCAGCCGCCGCGACGACGGGATGTATTTCTCCTGCAGCCGGGCGGCGAGGAAATAGCTTTCGAGATCCTGAAAGAAGCGGCGGCGCACGCCAGGCCGGATCACCTTCACCGCCACCTTGGTATCGACACCGTCATGCATGGCCTGCGCGGGATGGACCTGGGCGATGGAGGCCGCCGCGACCGGCCCGCCGAACTGCGTATAGAGTTCGCCGATCTTGCGCCCGAGCGAGCCCTCGATCGCCGCCACCGCTTCCGCCTGCGAAAAAGTGTGCATCTTGTCCTGCAGCATGGCGAGGTCGAGCGCCATGTCGTTGCCGACGACATCGGGCCGCGTCGCCAGGAACTGGCCGAGCTTGACGTAGGAGGGTCCGAGCCGGACCACCGCCTTGGCCAGCCGGTCGCTGCGCTCATAAGCGAGCGCGCGGCGGCGGGTGAAGAGCCGGGCCATGCGCCAGCCGAATTTCGGCAGGCCGCCGAGTTCGTCGCCCGGCAATGCTGCGATCACGCCTTCGCGAACCAGCACCCAGCCGGCCCGCGCGAGCCGAAAGGCGGCGCCGACGCTGCTCATCGCCTACCCTGCTGCTGCAAACTGTCGTGCCTCAAAGCTTCCAGCCCGAATGCAGGGCGGCAATGCCGCCGGAATAGTTGCGGAACGACACGCGCTCGAAGCCCGCGCGGGTGATCATGGCAGCAAAGTTCTGCTGATTGGGAAATTTGCGGATCGATTCGACCAGGTAGGAATAGGGTTCGCCCTCGCCCGTCACCATCTTGCCGATCTGCGGAATGGCGTTGAACGACCAGGCTTCGTAGACCTTGTCCAGCAGCGGCATCTCGACCTCGGAAAACTCCAGGCACAGGAACCGTCCGCCGGGCTTCAGCACGCGAAAGGCTTCCGTCAGCGCGACATCGATGCGCGGCACGTTGCGGATGCCGAATGCGATGGTGTAGGCGTCAAAGGTGCTATCGGTGAAAGGCAGTTCCTCGGCATTGGCCTCGACGAAATCGGTGTTGCCGGACAGGCCCTTTTTCTCCGCGCGGTCACGGCCGACGCTGAGCATCGAGCCGTTGATGTCGAGCACCGTGGCATGCGTGTTGCCATGGCTGGCGTCTACAATGCGGAAGGCGATGTCGCCGGTGCCGCCCGCCACGTCAAGCACTTTCCAGCCCGGACGTTTCGGCGGATTGAGCCATGTCACCATGGCATCCTTCCACAGCCGGTGCAGCCCGGCCGACATCAGGTCGTTCATCAGGTCGTAGCGGTTCGCCACCTTGTGGAAAACCTCATTGACCAGAGGCTGCTTGTCGCCTGGCCCTACCTTCTTGAAACCATAGGAGGTTTCCATGCCGCCCGCGGCCGTGGTTCTCTCAACTGACATTATTTTGATCCGTCATAAAACCGGCGGGACCATAGCCGATCGATGGTGCGGGCGCTATTGTTTAAGGCGCGGTGTTCGGCCGCGCTTCCAGGTGGTGCGCTTTACGGCCTGGACTGATGAGACGGGATAACTGCATGCCTTTGAAAGCAGAACTGCACTGCCACATCGAGGGGGCAGCGGCGCCCGAACTCGTCATCAGTCAGGCGCAGAAATACGGCAAGGACACCTCGCTTTATATCCAGAACGGCTCCTTCGTCTGGCATGATTTCACCTCGTTCCTGGCGGCTTATGATTTTTCCGCCGACCTGTTCCGCACCGAGGAGGATTATGCCCGCCTCGCCGACCATTATCTGACCAGCCTTGCCCGCGACGGCGCCATCTATTCCGAGGTCTTCACCTCGCCCGACCATGCCGTCAGGGCCGGCCTGTCGCCCAAGGCCTATACCGATGCGCTCGGCGAAGGCATGCTGCGCGCCAAAGCCAAGACCGGCATTGAGGGCCGCATGATCGTCACCGGCGTACGCCATGTCGGCGTCGAGTCGATCGAGCAGGCGGCGCGCTTTGCGGCGCGCTGCGGAAATCCGCTGGTCACCGGCTTCGGCGTCGCCGGCGACGAGCGCATGGGCGAGATGGAGGATTATGTCAGGGCCTTCGAGATCGCCCGCGAAGCCGGCCTCGGCATCACCATCCATGCCGGCGAGCTGACCGGATGGGAGACGGTGCAGGCCGCACTCGACCATATCCGCCCCTCGCGCATCGGCCATGGCGTGCGCGCCATCGAAAACCCCGATCTGGTGCGGCGCATCGCCGATGAGGGCATCGTGCTGGAATGCTGCCCCGGCTCCAACATCGCGCTCAAGGTCTACGACAGTTTCGCCGATCACCCTTTCCCTGCGCTGCAGGCAGCCGGCTGCAAGGTGACGCTGAATTCTGACGACCCGCCCTATTTCTGGACTTCGCTGAAGCGCGAATACGACATCGCCGCCGAGCATTTCGCCATGAACGAAAAGGCGCTGGCCGCCATCACCCGAACCGCGATCGAGGCGGCTTTCGTCGACAGGAAGACGAAAAGCGCGCTGCTTGCCCGGCTCGATGCGAAGAGGTGACTGGTGATTGGTTTGCCGGCGCTTCGGCCTGTCAACGGCAATGATCGATCCATCGGGACTCGCAAACCTGCTCACAATTCACTATTCACTATTCACCATTCACTGGAGCAACCCATGCAGGGCGTCACCGTCGTCGACCACCCGCTTGTCCAGCACAAGCTCACCATCATGCGCAAGAAGGAGACGTCGACCGCTGGTTTCCGGCGGCTGCTGCGCGAGATCTCGCTCCTGCTCGGCTACGAGGTCACCCGCAACCTCGAACTGACGACGACGACCATCGAAACGCCGATGGAAACCATGGAAGCGCCGACGCTGGAGGGCAAGAAGCTGGTCTTCGCCTCGGTGCTGCGCGCCGGCAATGGCCTGCTCGAAGGCCTGCTCGACCTGGTCCCGGCGGCCCGCGTCGCGCATGTCGGCCTCTACCGCGATCACGATACGCTGGAGGCGGTGGAATATTTCTTCAAGGCGCCGAGCGATCTCGCCGACCGGCTGGTGATCGTCGTCGATCCGATGCTGGCGACCGCGAACTCGGCCATCGCGGCCATCGACAAGCTGAAGGAGCGCGGAGCCACCAACATCCGTTTCCTTTGCCTGCTGGCGGCGCCAGAAGGCATCGAGCGCTTCACCAAGGCGCATCCGGATGTCCCGGTCTTTACCGCTTCCATCGACCGCCAGCTCAACGAGAAGGGCTACATCATGCCCGGCCTCGGCGATGCCGGCGACCGCATGTACGGAACCAAATGACGGCGGCTGGCAAGGCCAGCTGACATCCAGTCGTTTACCGCCCGTTTACGCAAAGCCGCGGTTTCGGGTTGGTGTTAAAGCGGCACACACCATACGTGGGCAAGAATGGGCCTTCACGAAGGTCCATTCATGCTGCGCAAGCTTGTCATTCTGGGCGTGTTCGCCGGAACGTCGGCATCGATCCCGATCGTCTATCAGTCAAATCCGCAGATTCTCGACAACCTGTTGAAGTCGACCGTCGCCGGCAAGCCGTCCGCGCAGCCTCAGCCCGAACTGAACATGGCCTCGGTTCCCGGCAAGCCGGCCGCACCGCTGCCCACTGGGCGCAAAGTATTGGTGGCGGCTGACGAGCGCGGCCATTTCACCTTCGCCTTCAAGCTCAACGGCCGCCAGGTCGACGGCATGATCGACACCGGCGCCACTTTGGTCGCCATCAACACCTCGACGGCGCGCCGCATCGGCATCTCGCTCAACCCGTCGGACTTCAACCAGCAGGTCAACACCGCCAATGGCGCGATCAGGGCCGCCGTGGTCAACATCGATCGCCTGCAGATCGGCAAGATCAGCGTCGACAACGTCCAGGCGGTAGTGCTCGACGACAAGGCTCTGCGCACCAACCTCATTGGCATGAGCTTTTTGCAGCGGCTGGCAAAATACCAGGTCGAAAACGGCACACTGTTGCTGGTGCAGTAGCGCGTTCCGCTACCCGCGCGGCAGCACGCGCCGGATGACAGTCTTGTCGGCGGCTGGTTTCGACGCCCCGATCGTATAGGCCGAAAGCACGGCGGCTGCGGCCGCTTCGGCCTCCACTTGCGTGCGGGCGTGGACCAGCGCCAGCGGCTCGCCGGCCCGCACCTCGGCGCCGAGCGGCAGCAGCCTGGTGATGCCGACCGCATGGTCGATCCTGTCGTCCGGCCGCGTGCGCCCGCCACCGAGCCCGACCACAGCAAGGCCGATATCGCGGGTGGCAATAGCGGTGGCAAAACCGTTGCCTGTCGCCTTGACCGCAAACTCCACCGCCGCTTTCGGCAGGTATTTTTCCGGCTTCTCGACGAAATCGGCGGGACCGCCAAGGGCTGCGACCATACGCGCGAAGGCGGCTGCCGCGCGGCCGCCGGCCAGCGTCTCGGCCGCGCGCCTGAGACCGTCCTGATTGGACGACGCCAGCCCTGCCGATTGCAGCATCTCGGCGGCCAGCGCCAGCGTCACATCCTCCAGTCGCTTGTCGCGGAACCTTCCTGTGAGGAAATCGACGGCGTTGCGCACCTCGACCGCGTTGCCGGCCGCCGACGCCAGCGGCTCGTTCATACCGCTGACCAGCGCCGAGGCCTTCAGGCCGGCGCCGTTGGCGATCTCGACTAGGCTGTTGGCCAGTGCTGTCGCGTCGCGCGACTTCTCCATGAAGGCGCCATTGCCGACCTTGACGTCGAGCACCAGCGACCGCAGGCCGGCCGCGAGTTTCTTCGACAGGATAGAGGCAGTGATCAGCGGCACCGATTCCACCGTTCCGGTCACATCGCGGATCGCATAGAGGCGACGGTCGGCGGGCGCGAGATCGGCGGTCTGGCCGATGATGGCACAGCCGGTCTCGAGCACCGTCTTGCGGAAGCGCGCGATATCCGGCTGGCTGATATAACCCGGGATGGCATCCATCTTGTCCAGCGTGCCGCCGGTATGGCCAAGGCCCCTGCCGGAGATCATGGGCACATAGGCGCCGCAAGCGGCGACGATCGGCGCCAGCATCAGCGAGACATTGTCGCCGACGCCGCCGGTCGAATGCTTGTCGGTGACCGGACCCGGCAGGTCCGACCAGTCGAGCACATCGCCGGAATCGCGCATCGCCAGTGTCAGCGCCACCGCCTCGTCGCGGTTCATGCCGTTGAAGAACACCGCCATGGCAAAGGCGCCGACCTGGCCGTCCGAGACGCTGCCCGAAGTCACGCCCGCGACAAAAGCCGAAATCTCCTGCGCGGACAGTTTCTGGCCGTCGCGCTTGCGGCGGATGATTTCCTGCGGAAGCATCAGGCGGCGCCCTTCGGCTCCGGCAACCCATCCTGGAACACATGCGCAAGGATCGTCGCCAGCCGTGCGCCGCCGATCGGCGCCATGTCCTTGGTCTCCTGGTGCGACAGTTCCGCCCCGGTCATCCCGGCGGCGAGATTGGTGATCACCGAACAAGCGGCTACGCGAAGCCCAAGGAAGCGGGCGAGAATGACCTCCGGCACGGTCGACATCCCTACCGCATTGGCGCCCATGACGCGCGCCATGCGGATTTCAGCAGGGGTTTCGAAACACGGACCGGAAAACCACATATAGACGCCCTTGTGCAGCGCCGTCCCTGTCGCCTTCGCCGCCCGTTCGATCGCCGCGCGCAAGCCGGCATCATAGGCTTCGGTCAGGCCGACGAAGCGGCGGTCGCTCGGCTCGCCGATCAGCGGGTTGGAGCCGGAGAAATTGATGTGGTCGGTGATCAGCATCACCGATCCTGGCAGCATGTCGGGATCGACCGAGCCGGCGGCATTGGTAAGGATCAGCTTGGTGATGCCGATGCCGGCAAGCACCTCCAGCGCCGGCCGCATTGCAGCAGCAACGCCGTGCTCGTAATAATGGGCGCGGCCGGACAGCATCAGCACCGGCGTGCCGGCGAAAAGCCCCGCGGCCACCTCGCCGGCATGGCCAGTCACCCCGCTGCGGGGGAAACCCGGCAGGTCGGCATAAGAGATGCGCACGGCATTTTCGACCTGGTCGACAAGCCCGCCAAGGCCCGACCCCAGCACCATCGCCGTTGTCGGCGCCAACCCGTCCAGCCTTTCAACGAGGTGGTCCAGAGCTTCCTTCATATCAGCCAACTCTCACTTCAAAATGTCGCCACGAAACCCGTAGGGCAGCATGTCGCCCATCGTCACGGTCTCGACCACGCCGGTGTTGTCGCAAAGATAGAGCTTCGTGTCCGGCCGGCAGAACTCCGCCAGCCTTTGCCGGCAGCCGCCACAGGGCGAGCATTTGGCCATGCGCGAGGCAATGACGGCGATCTCGACGATCTTGCCGCCGCCGCCCATGATGTAATGGCCGAGCGCCGTGGTCTCGGCGCACCAGCCTTCCGGATAGGACGCGACCTCGATGTTGGCGCCGGTGAAGACACGGCCGTCTTCGGTGCGCAACGCCGCACCCACCGGAAACTTCGAATAGGGCGCGTAGGCCTTGGCCATGGCCTCCTGCGCGGCTTCGAACAGATCATGCGACATCTAGACGTTCTCTCCGACGATCGTGGTCAAAACCCGGCCATTTGCGTTTTCCTAGCGCCTTTCGAGCACCAGCCGCATGTTCGACACAGTGCTCCTGGGCGCCCGGATCAACGTTCCTTGACATAAGGCACGCCGCCGGCGCGCGGCGGGATCGCCTTGCCGATGAAGCCGGCAAGCAGGATCACGGTCAGCACATAGGGCAGCGCCTGCATGAACTGCACCGGCACCTTGCCGATCAACGGCAGCGGCGAACCCTGTAGGCGGATCGCCGCCGCGTCGAGGAAGCCGAACAGAAGACAGGCGAACATAGCGTTGACCGGTCGCCATTTGGCAAAGATCAGCGCCGCCAGTGCGATGTACCCCTTGCCCGCGGTCATGTCCTTCACGAAGCCGCCATTCTGCACCATCGAGAGGTAGGCGCCGGCAATGCCGGTCAGCACACCGGTGCAGATCAGGGCCCGGTAGCGCAGCCAGGCGACCGAGATGCCGGCGGTGTCGACGGCGGCCGGGTTCTCGCCGACGGCGCGCAGGCGCAGGCCGAAGCGGGTGCGAAACAACACCCACCAGGTGAACGGCACCATGGCGAAAGCGAGATAGACCAGGATCGAATGGCCAGAGAGCAGCTCGGAATAGATCGGCCCTATGATCGGCACGTCGTGGATCGCGGCAGCACCAGGCAGAGTGATGGCCTCGAAACGCTCGCCCGGCTGCAGCGCCGGCGTTCGCCCGCCCTGCTGGAACCAGGCCTGGCCCAGAATGATGGTCGAGCCGGCGGCGACGAAGTTGATGGCCACACCGGAGACGATCTGGTTGCCGCGATGGGTGATCGAGGCGAAGCCGTGCACCAGGGCAAAGGCGACCGACATCACGATCGCCATGCCGAGACCGAGGAAGGCCGAATGGAAGACCGAAGCGGCGGCCGCACCTGCAAAGGCGCCGACCAGCATCTTGCCTTCCAGCCCGATGTCGAAAACGCCTGCGCGTTCCGAATAGAGGCCGGCGAGGCAAGCGAGCAGCAGCGGCACCGACAGGCGTATGGTCGAGTCCAGGATCTGCACGATGGCGATGAAGACGTCCATCTCAGGCGCCCTTCCCTTTGACCGCTTCGATGCCGACCGACCTTGGACTGAACGAGGCGAACAGCGCCTGGACGTAGGGCCGGAACATGTGCTCCAGCGCACCGGCAAACAGGATGACCAGGCCCTGGATGATGACGATCATGTCGCGGGAAATCGCCGGCATTTCGAAGGCAAGTTCGGCGCCGCCCTGGTAGAGCATGCCAAACAGGATCGCCGCCAGCACGATGCCGACCGGATGCAGACGGCCCATCAGCGCCACGGCAATGCCGACGAAGCCGGCGCCGGAGACGAAATCGATCGCCACATTGTGCTGGTCGCCCATCACCGGGTTCAGCGTCATCATGCCGGCCAGCGCGCCCGAAATCATCATCGCGATGATGATGATGCGGGTCTCCGAAATGCCGGCATAGCGCGCCGCTTTCGGGCTGTGGCCATAGGTGCGCATCTCGTAGCCGAGCTTGGTGCGCCAGATCAGCAGCCAGACCAGGAATGCCATGAGCAGCGCCAGCAGGAAGCAGATGTTGAACGGCGCCGAGCGGATCTTGGCGCCGAACAGTTCGATGATCCAGTTGAGTTTGGGCAGTTCGGCGCCGGCGAGGAAGTTGCGCGTCTGCGGCGCCTGCGACGCCGCCGGCTTCAACGGCCCAACCAGGAGGTAGACCATGATCGAGGCCGCGATGAAGTTGAACATGATGGTGGTGATGACGATGTGCGACCCGCGCTTGGCCTGCAGATAGGCCGGAATCAGCGCCCACAGCGCACCGACGGCGGCTCCGGCGACGATCGCCAGCGGAAAGGTCAGCCACCACGGCAGCACAGTGTCGAAGGCGAGGCAGACCACGCCCACGCCAAGGCCGGCAATATAGGCCTGGCCCTCGGTCCCGATGTTGAACAGGCCGCAATGTGCGGCCACCGCCACCGACAGGCCGGTGAAGATGAAGGTGGTGGCATAGAACAGCGTGAAGGCAATGCCGGTTCCCTTGCCGAAAGCGCCCTCGACCAGGATGACGGCGGCACGAAACGGGTTTTCGCCGACCAGCATGACGACGAAACCGGCAACGATGAAGGCCACCGACAGATTGATCAGCGGGACCAGCCCATAATCGGCCCAGGCCGGCAGCTTGGCGTAAGGCGTGCTCACTCTGCCGCCTCCTGGCGATCGACGCCTGCCATCAGCAGGCCAAGCTCGCCTTCGGTCGCCTCGGGGCCACGTTCGCCGACGATGCGCCCGGCAAACATCACCAGGATGCGGTCGGACAGCGAACGGATCTCGTCGAGTTCGACCGACACCACCAGCACCGCCTTGCCCTGGTCGCGCATTGCAATCAGCCGCTTGTGGATGAATTCTATGGCGCCGACATCGACGCCGCGAGTCGGCTGGCCGACGATCAGAACACCGGGATCCTGCTCCATTTCTCGCGCCAGCACGATCTTCTGCTGGTTGCCGCCGGAGAAATTCGCCGTCTTGAGACGCGGATTGCCGGGACGGATGTCGTATTTCTCGATCTTGTCCTTGGCATCAGCCATGATGGCGTCGATGTTGAGGAACGGCCCTTTGAGGTAGCGCGGGTCGTCATGGTAGCCGAGGATCGAATTCTCGTTCTCCTCGAAGGCCAGCACCAGGCCGACATGATGGCGGTCCTCCGGCACATGGGCGAGCCCACGGTCGCGCAACTCGCCGGGATCGGCGGCCCCGGTCAGGTCGATCGGCTTGTCGTCGAGCATCACCGAGCCGGAAACCGCGCGCCTGATGCCGGAAATCGCCTCGAGCAGTTCGGACTGGCCGTTGCCGGCGACACCGGCAATGCCGACGATCTCGCCGGCGCGGATATCGAAGGAGATGTCGTCGACCATGGTGACGCCGCGCTGGTCTTTCACCGTCAGGTTCTTGACTGCGAGCTTGACCGCGCCGGCCTCCGTCTCGCCCTTTTCGACCCGCAGCAGCACGCGCCGCCCGACCATCAGTTCGGCCAGTTCGCCGACTGTCGTCTTGCTGGTCTCGCGCGTCGCCACCATCGTGCCCTGGCGCATGACCGAGACATTGTCGGTGATGGCCATGATCTCGCGCAGCTTGTGGGTGATCAGCACCACCGTTTTCCCCTGGTCCTTCAATTGCCTGAGGATGCGGAACAGATGGTCGGCCTCGGCCGGCGTCAACACGCCCGTCGGCTCGTCGAGAATCAGGATCTCGGCGCCGCGATAAAGCGCCTTCAGGATTTCGACACGCTGCTGCAGGCCGACCGGCAATTCCTCGATGATGGCGTCGGGATCGACTTCCAGCCCGTATTCGCGCTCGAGCCGCTCCAGTTCGGAGCGCGCCTTGGCGATGCTCTTTTTCAACAGCGCATCGCTTTCGGCGCCGAGGATGATGTTTTCCAGCACGGTGAAATTGTCGACCAGCATGAAGTGCTGGTGCACCATGCCGATGCCGAGCGCGATGGCGTCGTTGGAAGTCTTGATCGACGCCGGCTTGCCGCCGACGCGGATCTCGCCGCTGTCGGCCTGGTAGAAGCCGTAGAGGATCGACATCAGCGTCGACTTGCCGGCGCCGTTCTCGCCGACGATGCCGTGGATGGTGCCGCGTGCGATCTCCAGATTGATGTCGCGATTGGCGCGAACGGCGCCAAAACTCTTGTTGATGCCGATCAGTTCGATTGCGGCTTGCGCCATGCAGCCTGTCCCACTCTTATTTTTTTATCGCTTGGTCAAAACGCCTAGCATGATGCCCCACCCCGTGCCAATTGGCGGCGCAGTGGCCACTCTCGACAAATCCCGGTGCGCTTGTCAATTTCGAACGTGGCCGCAGACCTTCACATTCACTAATATGCAAGGCTCAACAGTCGCATCATGCTGCAACTGCGTGCACCAGGACCTGGGGAGTTTCGAATGATCATGCCTGTCGACCGGCTGACGACGCTGGAAATCCGCGCCGCCGAGCAGGAAAAGACCATCGAGGAACTGTCGGGCCAGATCGCCGAGCAGTGGACGGCGATCGAACGCATGCAGCGCAAGCTCGATGCCCTGACCGGGCGCTTCATGGCGCTGGAGGAACAATCGGCACCCGACGTGCCGATAACCAAACCGCCGCACTGGTAGCAAGGAGAAGCCTATGGCCAGTGAAAGCGATCGCGTTGCGCGGGCGGGCGATTATGTGCTTGGCCTGATGAACGATCGCGACCGCGAACGTGCCGAGCGCGACCTGGAGATCGATCCCGCCTTCCGCGACACGGTGATGCGGCTGGCCGAGCGCATGCATGTCTTCGACCGCACGGGGCGGCCCTCGGGCGACGGCGATCGCTGGCGGCTGATCTCGCAACGCATCGCCGAACTGCCGCAGATGCGTGTGGTCGGCCAGGACGAAGCGAAGCCGGTGATCGGCAGACTGGAGCGGAAGCCCTATGGCGTCGGCGTGCATTCGCTCGGTGGCCGACGCGGCTTCGCTATCGCCATTGCGCTGATGGTGGTGTTTGCGCTGGGTTATCTCTTGGGCTTGTTGTCGACCGGCGGTGCGCTTCTGCCATGACGTCCAAGGCAATCGCATATGGATTCTTGCGAAGAAGGACCCGCAACGCCGGAACTGCCGATCTCCCCCCTTGCGGGGGAGATGGCCGGCAGGCCAGAGGGGGGTGTGAAGGATCGCCAACCTTGAATGGCTCCAGAATGAACCGTAATTGGCTGTTAGGCCGAGGGACAGCACCCCCCTCTGCCTTGCCAGGCATCTCCCCCGCAAGGGGGGAGATCGGACGTCGCCGGGACCTCCGCCAATCCTCAACGTCCTTTAAAGCCCTCAAACAAAACCGCCGGGCTTTCACCCGGCGGTTCCAAACCTCAGCGCTTACCAATCAATACGGGCAGGCGTTGTCGGCGGTGTAGTCGTGCACCTGGATCGTGCCGGCGATGATGTCGGCCTTGGCCTTTTCGACGGCAGCCTTCATCTCGTCGGTGACCAGCGCCTTGTTGTTGTCGTCCATGGCGTAGTCGACACCGCCTTCCTTGAGGCCGAGATTTTGCAGGCCGCCTTTGAAGGTGCCGTTCTTGCCGTCCATGAAGGCGGTGTAGACGGCCACGTCGACGCGCTTCAGCATCGAGGTCAGCACCTTGCCGGGCTGCAGGCCGTTCTGGTTGGAATCGACGCCGATGCCGAGCTTGCCGGCATCCGCCGCCGCCTGCAGCACGCCGACGCCGGTGCCGCCGGCCGCGGCATAGACCACGTCGGAGCCCTGGTCGATCTGCGTCTTGGCGATCTCGCCGCCCTTGGCCGGATCGTTCCACGCCGCGGGCGTGTCACCGGTCATGTTCTGGATGACATCGGTCGCACCGGCCGCCTTGGCGCCGCCGACATAGCCGCATTCGAACTTGCGGATCAGCGGAATGTCCATGCCGCCGATGAAGGAGACCTTCTTGGACTTCGAGGCCATCGCCGCCAGGATGCCGACGAGATAGGAGCCTTCGTTTTCCTTGAACACAAGCGAACGGACATTGGGCATATCGACGGCATCGTCGATGATGGCGAAGTTGAGATCGGGATATTCCTTCGCGACCACCTTCAGCGCATCTTCCCAGGCAAAGCCGGCCATGACGATCGGGTTGCGGCCGTCTTCGGCGAAGCGGCGCAGCGCCTGCTCGCGTTGCGAGGCGTTCGACACTTCGAACTCGACATAGGCGGTGCCGGTCTCGGTCTTGAACTTTTCGGCGCCGTGATAGGCAGCCTCGTTGAAGGATTTGTCGAACTTGCCGCCGAGATCGTAGAGGATGGCCGGCTGGACATCCGCGGCGAAAGCCGGAAGAACCATTGCGGTTGCGGCCAGGAGGCCGAGAACGATACGTTTCATGTGATCCACACCCTGTCGGTTATTTTTTTCCGTTACGCGCCGCCCGCCTGCCCGGTTCTCCGGCAGGCATGCGGCATCAGCCAGGAGTGTACTCCCCTCCCGCTCAAGGCAATCTGGCACGGCCCGAAACAAAATTCACGCGGAATTTTGACCTTTTGGAAAAGCATGCCCCCCGTTGGAAAAACATGCCCAATGCGGTGACAGCTGTGGACGATTGCCGCGTTGTCGTCGCAAGTCCGCTGGGACAACCCATCAGCCCGGCGCGAATTCTCCGCCGCGCCGCCGGCGCCGGTAGCCGACCGCATAGAGGATGAAGGCAAGCACCGCGAACACGGCAAACCCCGGCTGGGCAAGCACCCAGGCGATGCCGCCATCCCATATCATCGGATTGACCTTGGCGCGCACGAAGGTCTCGAAGGCCGCGCGGGTGTCGGGCGAAACCGCCAGCCAGCTCGAATTCAGCGGCGTCATGACCAATGTGGAAGCCGCCACCGAGCGCGTCGCGTCGAGCACGGCCATGATGACGGCGACCGAGAGTGCGATCATGGCCGCGAGGCGAAACAAAAAACGCAACATCGAAATCTTCCCCGATCCTCAAGTTCCTCCCGAGGACCTTCCGGTCAAAGGCGAGGAATAGAATGCGCACGCCCGGCGTGCAATCGCCATACGCGAATTTGAAGCCTATCGCCCGCCTATATGGCCACCTTTCGGCTCCGCCGATGGACGAGCCAGACGCCGAGGACGCCGCCGCCAATGGCCCCGACCACCAGCCCGGCAAGGCCGATGAACACCGCGAAGTAGCCGCAGCCGCCTTCGAAACAGCTGATGTCGGTGGCTTCGGCGATCCCCGCGCCGAGCGCGAAGCCGGCGACGGCGCCGACGACGGCGCCGAGGGTGATGCCGGCCAGCGCGGCGACGATCGAACTAAAGGCTGACGGTGCCTGCGCTTCCGGCCTTGCATAAAAGGCCTTGGCCTCGTCGCGGCGGCGCAGCAGGTAAATGCAAAACAGGCCGATGACGATTTCCGTGGCGGCGATCGCAAGCTCCCTGGCGGAGACGGTGAAATCGGGCACGGTCAGCGCATAGACCTGCTCGGCCAGCCGCCAGGCGATGGTGGTGATCTGCCAGATGGTGAAATGACGCGGAAAGCGCGCGGAACGGCTGAAGGCGAGGCCGAGCAGATAAAGCCCCCACACGATGGTGACGATGTCGAAGGCCAGTCCGCCAAGCACGAAATAGAAGACCCTGTCCGGCAGGCCGGAACTCTCGAACAGCCACCGCGCCGAGACCAGCCAGTAGACCGACCATGCCATGACGAAGAGGAGCCAGACCACGGGCACGAAGGACAGCCCGCTGTCCGGACGCCCTGCGGGCGTCAGCCCGCCTGGCATGCCTCCGGCCGGCGTTCCGCTGGCCGGCTGTTCATTGCTCGATGTCATGTCTGGACGTTGCCCCCGCAAAGCCTCCGCCGCACTCGACAGGTGGCGAGGGGCGAAGTCAAGCACGGCCGGCCCTGCCGCCTTGCCCGTGCACACCATTCAGAACCGAAGCGCCTTAGAAGCGGAGGCGTTCAACGCCCCGCGAAACGATGCGTGGCCGGCAAAGCGAATAGACTGCCGTTATGGCTTGGCATTCGGCGCCGGATCGACTAGATGAGCCCCGCGCCTGTTTGATTGACGGGCGCCGGGAAGGGCATCCGCTGGTTGGCGGTGTCCATCAAGCGGGTCTTCCCGCAAATCCCAAAGGGATGCATCTCCCCAACCCGCGTGGCAAAACCGGCCGGCGCGAATGCAAGGACGGAGAGGTGGCCGAGTGGTTGAAGGCGCACGCCTGGAAAGTGTGTTTACGGGAGACCGTAACGCGGGTTCGAATCCCGCTCTCTCCGCCATCGCCGTTGATTTTATTGTATTTTTTGACTATTTATCGATCTGCCATAACCGAGGAAACTCGACGGTAGCAACTCTCCGGAACCTTGCCCAGCCGGATATCTTGAGTCTCGTGGCGGCGGAGCATTTGTTTGTCCCTCACAGCGATGTCGGGTCTCGTAACCCTAATTCGCCGTCACGCCTCACACAAAGAAAAACCCCGCCGAAGCGGGGTTCTCATTTCGGTCAAAAATCTCAGTAGGGAGAATTGCACTCCCGACGAGGGCCGTAGTTCGGCTGGTAGGTGTTGTCCGAGGCGCGGTAGCTACGGTAATGATCGTAGCACCACTGCACATGCGAATCGCCACCCCGGTAGACGCGATGGTTGTTGTTGAGCGCGCCGGTAATCAGGGCGCCGGCAATGAATGCTCCGGCGGGGAACCAGAAATCGCCGTGGCGGCGATAGCCGTGTCGGTAATGGCGCGAGCCGCGATGGCCGTTCCAGTAGGGGCCGTCATTGTTGTAGCGCGAGGAATTGCGATCGCCGCGATGCTTCATCCACGGCTTGTAGTCCACCGCCTGCACATCGGACGACGCCGAAGGCGCCTGCGGCGTGAACATTTGCGCTGCACCTGCAGGCACAGCGGCGGTGGCCGCGAACGAAACTGACAGCGTGGCCGCCAGCATACCCGATACAATCTTATTCATGATCTTCTATCTTTCCGTTGCCGTCCCTTATGGGCTTTAAACGGTTTAAGAGCGTTCCGGTTCCGCCCGCCTGCCACAACAAAACCCCACACTTGGCGGGGTTCTGTCGTTTGCGATGCGGAGCGGTTAGGCGGAGAGCTTCGCAACCATCTCCGGAGTCAGAATGCAATGCGCCCATGCCTCGTCATCAATCGGCTTTAGGCTGTCCGCCAAGATCTATCCCGATTGGGATCCACGTTCATGAAGGATCGCACGCCGCAAATCCCGCGGACCTTGCTGGTCCTAACCCCTCCCATAACCATAGACGGCAAGATTTGGTCTTTGTGGGTTATCATTGCGCCGAGTTCGAATTTCCACGCTCGCTTAGTGGAGAGCTACGTAGCGCCGAAGCGGAAGACGCGACTTGTCGACAAGGCGTAGATCCCATGGTTGGCGGGGAGCGTTGGGCGTGTCCTTGTGCCGGCGCAGGGATGATGATTTGCTGCGATTCAACAAAGCGGGGGAACGCCATGGCGGACACGGTTATGAAGGCTCCGGTTCTGGATGTAGTTTTAGCATCTGGGATCGACGCCGCCTTAGGCACGGTGTCGGTCACATTTGGATCAATCGACACAAAGAGATTCCAACTCGATTTCTCCGCACAATGTGTTCCTTTGGCAATTGCTGCCCTCTCGGCCGAGATGGGAAAGCTCGTCGCCACTCTTCCTGCCGAAATGACACCAAAACTGCAGGGCATTTCTATAACGAGCACTCAACTGGCCATGAAAGAGGACGGCACTGTAGCCATCTTTCTCCGATTGGAGAGTGGAGCGGAACTGCCGCTTGATTTTCGGTTGGACGACCTCACCCGCCTGCGCCAACAAATAGACGAAGCGCTTACGCTGGCGGATCGAAAGACCCACCACTGATATAAGCTTCGTCCCGCTCTACATCCGCGCCTTGTCATCTCGCTGGTTGCTGCCGGCGTCTGGCGATTCCGGCAGCGCGATATAGTGGGCATGGCTTCCTGCCCCTGCTGGCCGGGCTCGGCACAACCGGGCTTAATGAAACAAACTGCGACATAGCGCGTTGAGGCTCATTCGCGGAGGGAGCTTCAAAAATGGATCCGGTAACGGCTGCTGTGCTAGTTTTGCTTTCTTGCAGCCCCGGCCAGGGAGTCTGCGAACCACTCGGTACATCACCGGCCGTTTTCGGATCCCTTGACACATGCCAGTTGACGCTAGCGAGGAGGCTCGCGGACGCGCCCAACGGAGAGATTGTCGGTCGATGCCGTTTAATCGATCCGATGGCTACAGGTTCCGTTCCCGCGGGATACAGGACCATTGTCGTCACGCGGGGCACAGGGGCGGATTCGGTGAGCCGTCGCTATATCGTCCCGCACAAGGACTGAAGCCCGCGACATCGCCCGCACCTCTTGCGTAGGGGAAAGAGGCGCGGGGCCGACCGGCTGTTTTGCCTTGCGCAAACGCTTTCGGCTGGCAAGTTCATCAACCGGCTACCCGCAGCAGCAGTTCGGGCCGGGGTTAATCTCTACGATGGCCGCGTCTATGGGCCTGGCGGCGAAGGCTTCATCCGCCTGAATGTCGGCTGCCCGCGTCCTCTGTTGCGCCAAGGACTGGAACGCATGTCCAGCGCGCTGGCATCCCTGTGATCGAGCGCCAGGATGCCCCGGCTGCGAGCCTGGTATTTGATGCCGGCAGCCGGTAAGGAAACGTCCGAGGGCCGACGAGCCGGGTGGCCCGCAAGTCCGGATCCATAACCGTGCCGGACACGACGCTCAAGCCAAGGTCGACATGTCCATCTCGATCGCCGCTACCATTTCACAGCGAACCCGAGCTTGGCGCCCAGGGCGTGGCTATCGCCAAAATCCTTGAGGCTTGTCCGCGCTGTCCCTTCTCCGAAGACGGCGTAGCGGCCGTCCGCCCAGCTCAGCGAGCCACCGAGGCCGACACCGCCCCATAGCGCCTGATTTTCGCTGACCAGCTTCGTGCCAGAGACATCGACATCATTTCCGTCGAGGAAGTCGTAGTAAAGGTTGCCGAGCCCGTAAATGTGGGTGCGGCTTACTTGCCCGGCATCGTCCACCCACTGGTCTTCATAGTCCGCGGAGAGGCCGAGGCGGCCAACGAGGCTGTTGCTGCTGCCGGGCGACACGACGGCGCCAAACGGGTCGGTGAACGTGTCGAAGTCGACCGACGAATAGGCAAGCTGGGCCTGCGGCGTCAGCGACCAGTTGCCGTTGAGGGCGATCTTCTGTCCGGTCTCGATGCTCAGCCCGTAGCCGAAACCGTTGTTGCCGTCCGCAAGCGTGGTGCCTAGCGTGGCCGACCGGATGTCACTGTCATACCATGTCGCCTCAGCCTGCGCGTCGACGTAGAAGCCACCGCTGCCGAACCAGGTGAGCGTGCTGCCGACGCCGTAGCCGGTGGCAGCGATCGACCCTGCCCCGAAGATCGAGGACACGTCCGACGACGCGGTTCCGTAGTGGGCCGTAATCCCTCCGATCAGGGTACCGGCTTCGCTTTCGTGCAGCAGGCCATCGACGCCGGCCTGCAGCTTCCAGGTGGTCACGTCATAGTTCGTGCCGGAGGTCGACGTCTCCGGCTTGATCTCGGCATGGGCAGCTTCGATGCGCGCCCATATCGCCTTGCCGTCGACCGCGCCCTGGCCTGGCAGGTCCGCACCTTGCGGCGTAGCACCCTCGCCCCACCACCGATTGCCGATGCGTTGCTGCATGGTGCCCAGTTCATTGAAGGCCTGCAGCACCCCTTCATAGGCCTCGTACAGCGGCACGCCGGGCGAATAGAGCGGCTGCGGATCGGGATCGCCGTTGACCAGGGCCGAGCGCAGATACCAATCGCCATCGGCCGGCGTGCTGACGCCGTTCTTGTAGAGCCTGTATGCGTAGGCGCCCGCGACGACCGCTGCATCGCCTTCGAAGGTATAATTGCCGTCGAGCGAGAAGCTGCCGTTCGAGACGCCGCCGACGTCGACGATCTTGATGCCTCCGACCGTTTGGGCGCCCGACCCGCCGAAATTGACGACCTGAAGGGTACCCGTCCCTGACGTGTTGCCGGCGATCACCAGCATGTCTGTCGGCGAACCGTCACCACCGAGCGCAGCGTTGAGAACGACGGCGCCGCTATTGCCGACATAGTCGCCGCTTACGGTAAGTGTGTCGCCTGGGACGCCACCCGCGATGCGCACCGTTCCGGCGTTGCTCAGCCCCGCAATCGTCTGGGACGTGCCGGCAAGATCGAGCGTGGCGCCCGAGGCGACGGAAAACTGCGAGGAGGAACTGAACGCGTTCGCAGCGCCCGCGGCAAGCGTGCCGCCGCTGACCGTAGTGGCGCCGGTAAAGCCTGAGTTGTCCAACGCAAGCAGCAGCGTGCCTTGGCCGTCCTTGATGAACGTACCGGCGCCCGAGAGCACGCCGGCATAGCTGGCGGAGGCGACTTGGTCGAATGTGAAGGAGGCGCCGGCGCCGATCGCGACATCGCCACCTAAGCGCTCGGCTGCCGAGACGAGGCCGCCTTGATTGACGGTCCAGTCCAGCAGCGACGTGCCTGACAGCGTCAGCACGCCGGCGCCATCCTTCATCATTGCGCCGGTGCCGGAGATATCGCCGGCGAAGCTGGCGTCCGCCGCCTGGTCGAACACGACAGTGCCGGAATTGCCGATGTCGCCACGAATCGAGGTTGCATCGCCGACCAGCGTGCCAGCGCTGACCAACGTGTTGCCGCCATAGCTGTTCGTTCCCGTAAGCGTCAGCGTGCCTGCGCCGGTCTTGGCAAGGCTGCCAGCGCCAGAGATCGCACCGGACAAGGTCAGGTCGGCCACAGTGTCGAAGGTGCCGCCGGCCGACGAAAGCGTGACGTCGCGCGCCGAGCTGAACGCCGCTGTGTTGCGCAGCGTCCCGCCGGAGAGCGTCAGGCCGCCAGCGGCAACGCCGAGATTGTTGTCGGCTGAAACAGATAGCACGCCGCCCAGGACGGTGGTGCCGCCCGTGTAGGTGTTGGCGCCGGACAGCACCAGCGTGCCCGCATCGGTCTTGGTCAGGCTGCTGGTCCCGGTTAGCACGGAGGCGATGGTGGCGGTGTAACCTGCTCCGGCCACCGTGCCGTCGCCGACCCGAATGATGCTCTCGCCGCCAGCGCCATCAAGCGTGATGGCGTCGCCTTCGATGCGGTAGCCATCGGCGGCGAATTGCATGCCGGTAACCTCCAGCGCGCCGGCGCTGCCGTCGGCGATGACGGTGCCGCCAAGCGTCTGGAAGATGGCGAAACCGGGCTGCGGCTTCATCGCGCCAGTTACCAGGCCGGTGCTCGTCGTCCAGTTCAGGCTTGTCGCCGTCCACGTGCCGTTGCCGCCGTCGACCAGATCATTGTTGGCATTGCCGGCCGCGTCACCATCCCAGAAGAGCAAGTCGGTGCCGACGCTGCTGACGAGATTGACCTGGTTG
Organism: Mesorhizobium sp. M0077; assembly: GCF_040322955.1. NCBI lineage: Bacteria > Pseudomonadati > Pseudomonadota > Alphaproteobacteria > Hyphomicrobiales > Phyllobacteriaceae > Mesorhizobium > Mesorhizobium sp. M0077. The sequence continues at coordinate 268,967 of NZ_JAMYUL010000001.1, read as the reverse complement.
GCGACGGAGGTCTGCACCGTCAGGTCGGCGGCCGTGACACCGGCCGGCAGATTGCCGAGCTCGAGACCATTGTCGGTGAGTGCGCCGCCATAATTGATTAGCCGGTAGACGCCAGGCCCGAAGCCGCCGACATCGGTGATGTTGAGGCTGCCGTCCAGCGTCAGCGCGCCGGTCACCTCGATCAGGTCGTTGACACCGCCGCCGACAATGCCCGCCTGGCCGAGCTCGTAGTCGAGCATAGAACCGGAGCTCAGGCTGAGCGATCCGACCGTAAGCGTGCCAGGGCTGGACCCCGGCGCCAGCACACCGCCATCGGCGACGATCACCGCGCCGCCGATCGAGCCGGAGCCGCCCAGCGTGCCGCCGCTGTTGACCGTCGTTTCGGTGCTGCCGAGCGAGCCCTCGACGATAAGCTTGCCGCTGTCGACGGTGGTGCGGCCGGAATAGGTACTGTCGCCCTTGAGCACCAGGGTGCCGGCGCCCTCCTTGTAGACGCCGCCCACGCCGCTCAGCTCGCCATTGGCGGTCAGCGTCGTACCCGCCGCCGCGCGGAAGTAGCCATAGGCGGAAGTGAGGTTGACATCGCGGCTCATGGCGAAGCTTGCTGTCGTGCCGAGTTCGCCGCCGTCGAGTGTCAGCAGGCCCGTAGCGGCACCCAGATTCTGGTCCGACGCGACCGAGATGCTTTTGCCGGTCCCGACCTTGGTGCCGCCGCTGTGGGTGTTGGCACCGGTCAGCGTCAGCGTGCCGAAGCCTTCGATGTCGACGCTGCCCGAGCCGGAGATATTTCCGCCGAAGGTGTGGGGGCCGAGGTCGAGAAACGAGACAGCGCCGTTGTCCAGGATGTCGCCACGGATCGCCACGGTGTTGCCGGCAAGCGTTCCTGCATTGACGATGTTGCCACCGGTATAGCTGTTGGACAAATTGGTGACGTTGAGGGTGCCGGCGCCGCTCTTGACCAGTGTGCCGGTGCCGGTCACCTGGCCTGACACGTCCAACTGCGTGCCTGCCACCGTGTCGAACCCGCCGGTCGAATTGATCAGGACATTGCGATTGGTGGCGAAGCTGGTGGTCGTGCGCAACGTGCCGCCGTCGAAGGTCAAGCCGCCCGAGAGGGCGCCCAGATTGTCATTGTTCGAAATCTGCAGGATCCCGCCGGACAAGGTCCAAGGCGTGACGGCAGTTGTCGTCCCCGTTAGGGTCCAGGTGCTGTTTCCGGTTTTCTCGTAGAACCCAAACCCGTCATATTTGGCGCCAGCGCCGATCTGCGACACACCGAAACTGGCGCTGATATCGCCACCCAGCTTGAATGTATCCGCGGCGCTGAAAGCGACCACATTGCCTGTGATGGTGGAGCCGGCCTGAATCTCCAGCGAATTGACGCCGCCGGTGAACTGGATGGCTTTGCCGGCTGCCGGCGTTCCGCCACCGGTGCCGACGGCACCGCCGCTGATCGTACCCGCATTGATGACCGCGATGTTGGCGCCCTTGATCCCTGCGGCGCCATCGCCGCCTGCCAAGGAGCCCTGACCGCCACTGCCGCCAACGATCGTCGCACCTAGCTTGTTGATGACGGTTCCACCTGAAAGCAGCAGAACAGCGGCGCCACCGTCCCCACCGCCGCCGAGAACTGTTCTTCCACCGGCACCCCCGAGCAGATTCCCGCTGTTCTGGATTGTCCCGCCGCCCATCAGGACGATGGCAGCCGCGCCGCCGCCACCACCTGCTTGGACCCCAATTGTGGAGAGACTCGTGCCGCCGGTAACGCTGCCGCCCGCCTCTACAAACACGTTTGCGGACGAGAATATGCCGACGCCGCCACCACCGCTGCCGCTGTTGCCATTGGTCCCACCTCGGCCGCCAGTGCCACCACTCACCGATCCCGTGCCATTGACTGTAACGTCGGCCGTGGCACTGACGCCCACACCGCCACCGCCACCGCCGCCGCTCCTGACGACGCCATTCGTGCCAGGGGAGCCCAAAGCGCCGGCCCCGCCGCTGATGCTGGTTGCAATGGTCCCGTCTGTCGAGATGACCAGACCCGTAGCACCAGTGGCACCGGCAACGCCATTTGGGTTGTTAGCTGTCCCACTTACCGCTCCCGATCCTCCTGGCGCCCCGTCACCCGTCGTGAGGTCAATGCCGCCACCACCGCCACCAGCGGTCGCGCCATTGGCGGCATTCTGACCCGTGGCACTCGCGAGCGCGCCGTCAACGCCACCTTGTCCAGCGCCTGCGCTGCTACCATTGCCGCCATCGGCCCGAGCCGGCGCGGCGCTCAGCGCAAGGGCAACAGTTAGGATCGTCAAGGCGGAAGTGCTGGAGCGAAGCGACACGACTTGCGGCAAGCGCGCGAGATGCAAAACCCAAAACCCATCACGCGCAATCCGCTCCGCCATGCCTAAGCTCCCTGATTCCTGAGTGCGCGAAGGCAGCATGAAAGCTATTCGCCCGCAAGAAGTTTATAGTCGTGAGAGCTACCAAGAAGCTAACGGTGATCAGTAAAATGAAGTCTGCGACTTTTGAGCGACAGAAAATAGTCAATATTAGATATAGCTTATTAAACAGAGACCTTACGGAATCGCGAGAACAATCTCGCTGCATGAATTTATGCGGAAACGTTCGGACCTCCTGGGCCCAGCCGATCCCATCGGGCGGAGGTGAGTTTCGCCTCTACGGGGCGATGAGGCGCTAGGCTGCCCCTTGGGCGACCCTCACTATCCTGCAAGAAGTGATTCTGTAATCGACTCCCACTCTGCGTCTAGCTTGCCAGTTGCCACAGGCTGCCCGGCGCGGCGGTACCAGTAGGCTGCATTAGAAAGGTCGCCTTCTTTGCGGTGCAGATAGGCATGAACCCATACAGAGGCCGGATCAGATTCGTTGGCCTGCACACACTCATGCGCCCGCTCCCAATCGCCCTGTCTATCCCACCATAGAGCGTGGAGCGCCATCCCAAGATTCGCCGGGGGCTCTACACCCTGAAGGGTCGCACGGAACTCGTCGATGTCCATAGTTACCTCGCCTCTGGCTACGCCGGTCCTGTCCCGTTCCGTGCAACGAAATGCGCCCTCTGCCGGTGATTTGCTCTGCCGACTTTAGCAATGGCTCTGGCGATCTTTAGCGGAAACGGGGTTTTCGCTCGGCAAAGGCCGCATCAAGGGCTTCCAATTGACGAATGCTCGTTGCAGGGCTGCTTCCTGCTTCTAAGCTTCATGGTCGGCAGAAGCTGCCACGGAAACCAAAGGCGCTTCCAGGCTCCATGTTATGCCATGCGGACCGTGTTCGAGAATTCCTTGCCCACTGACCGCTGCGGGCGCAACCCGCTTCAGCACAACGGTTCCAAAGCCACCTTGTCCGACAGTCTGAACCTGCGGACCATCGGATTCGGCCCAGGTGAGGTGAAAGAGCCTCGAAGCACCGGAACCGGTGATGCCCCATGTGACCGAAATCCGGCCCTTGTCCCCTGAGAGCACGCCGTATTTGGCCGAGTTGGTCGCCAGTTCGTGGAAGGCAATCCCGAGATACTGAACTGCGTTGGGACTGAGCACCAATGATGGGCCCGACATTTCGATCACATCCCCCCGCGGGAAAGGCTCGACCTGGGCCGCCAAGAGGTCGCTGATCGTGGCACCCTTCCAATCCGCCGAAACAAGCAGGTCGTGAGATCGCGACAACGCCATGATGCGCTCGCGCACCTGGGTTTCAAAGTGTTTTGGCGTCTCCGATCGCTTGTTGGTCTCCCGGATCATCGACAGGATGACCGAATACTGGTTTTTCACCCGGTGGTTGACCTCGCGCATCAGCATGCGGATGCGGTATTCATTCTCCTTCGCCGACGTGATGTCTCGCGCTATCTTCGATGCGCCGGTGATCTGCCCGGTTGCGTTACGCACGGGCGATATCGTCAGCGAAACCGGAACCAGGCTGCCATCCTTGCGCAGGCGGGTCGTTTCGAATGGTTCGACGCGCTCGCCGCGGCGAATGCGTTGGAGGATGCGGGGTTCCTCGTCCTGATGGTCTTCGGGGATCAGCATGGTCACCGACCGGCCAATCGCTTCGTCGGCGGTATAGCCGAAAAGCCGTTCGGCGCCGTGGTTCCAGCTTTTTATGATGGTGTTGAGATCCTTGCTGACGATAGCGTCAAATGAGGATTCCACGATCGCTGACAGGTGCTGCCTGGTTTCTTCGGCACGCTGGCGGTCCGTCAGGTCCAGCAGCATGTTGACGGCGCCAATCAGAGCGCCGTGCTCGTCCCGCAGCGGTGTCGGGTAGGGCAGGAACGGAAAAAACGATCCATCGGGACGCTGCGCAACAGCTTGCTGATTGCGGACCGGCCTGTTCTCCTTGAGCGCGATGGCCATCGGGCATTCATCGTGCGGCAATTCCTTGCCGTCGGCACTGAACAGCTTGAACGTCACACACCATTTATCCTTGCCGACCTCAGGCTCCCTGCCTGCCAGATCGGCCGCGGCGCGGTTGTAGTAGGTGATCGTCCCATCCTGATCGGTCGTGTAGATGGCGACGGGTAGGCCGTCGAGTATCTGGTGATAGGTACTGTCATGCTGCCTGAGCTCCGAGCGGGTGTGCACCAAGTCGGTTACATCGACCGTGAAGCACCGGGTGTTGATCAGCTTGCCGTCCCGGAAATGTCCGCTTGAGGTGACTTCGACGTGCTTGATCGATCCATCGCTGGCCCTCAATCGCGCCGGATATCTTACGATCTTCTCGCCATTGGCAAGGCGACCCAAAATGTCCTCTATGACGTCCCGGTCGGGATAGAACTCGGCGATGTGGCAACCGAGGTAGTCCTCTGCGGGATAGCCGAGAAGGTCGAGCTCAGCCTGGTTGGCATGCACGATTACGCCGTCTGCGTTCACCAGATGGAGGGCAACGGCGCCGTTTTCGAAGAAATCCTTGTAATCGAAATCCAGACCGTCATTGCTGGACACCCCCGGGTTTTCGAAGGCGACAACATTCGCCTGTGTTGCTTCATGCATCCCAAACACCTTGTCCAGTCCAACCAAATATAATGCGGCTTGGATCAGTTGGTTCCCATTGCTCGCGGTCTCGACCCGCTGCGTACGGGAACCGGACCCTAAAAGGGTCGTAGCCTCGACTCGTCTTCCATCTACAAACGTGCGATCATCCGCGCATGGGCAAACCCTTGGTCCTTGTCGTCGACGACGAAGCCTTGATAGCACTGGATATGGAGTCCACTCTTTCGGAGGCGGGCTTTGCCGTGGCATTGGCGGCGACATGTTCCCAGGCGAAACGTTTTCTTGCGGACCATACCCCCGCCGCAGCGATCCTGGACGTCAGGTTGTCGGACGGCGAGGCTGTTGACGCGGCAAAAACCTTGGCAGGGCGGGCGGTTCCTTTCATCGTCTATTCCGGCCTGGGGCTCGAGGAAACCCCCGAAGCGTTCTCGTCCGGCGTAAGAGTGATGAAACCCGCCGGACCTGCAGAGGTGGTCCGGGCTCTCAAAGCGATGACCGCCGGGCAGCAGAAGGCGACGGGATAGCCGTGCTCTGAGCACCTTCGGTCTAAACTAGCCAGGCGCTGCCGGAGCAGCTGCCGTGCCTCACGGAGCAGCGAATTGCGGCCGGTGCCGATCAGGCGAACAAGGTCGCGCGCTTGATCCTCGGTGATGCCGGTCTCTTTGGCAGTTGACAGCACCAGTGCTTCATTCCCTTCCACTTTCTTAGGGTTGTGCTCGTCCTTGCCCGTGCTGATCATGCCTTCTCCATCGGCTCAACGCCAGGATCTGAGACTCATTCTTCGACGCACGGTCAACCTCGCTGTGCCGCGTTTGAGCGACAGAGATAGCGGCTCAATTATTGCGTTGCCAGAAACGATCCTGGCAACAGCCAAGTGGCCGGGTCCGTTCGTACGATAAAGCGCCCCGCGCAGGGACGGCGCCAGCATGGGCCAGATCGACCAGACAGATTGACCGGTCCTATGCCTCTCCGAAATCGGTTTCGTTTCTTGACGTCGGTTGCCGCTCGTAGTCAACGGGCGGCGGCAGGAGCATGATTTCGGTCTCCTTGCGGCCGAACTCTCGGCCGATCTGGAACGCCGCGTAGATCGCGCCGAGGCGGATAAGGAATCTAAGCATGGGGGTTCTCCTTCGATGTTAGGAACCGCAAGGCCGCGAGATTGTTCCATGGTTTGCGAGTGGGGACGATCTTGCCGTCGCACCAGGCATTCCAGCGCCGGCGCGGCAATCTGAGACATGGCGGTGCGGCTAGGCTGTTGCGGCCGTTGCCTGGGCCGGGATCCGTTTTCGAGGGGCCGGACGGCGTCGATCGCGGCGTTTCGAAACGACTTTGAGGGGAACGGCCGGCGCTGGAGAAAGTGCGCCAAGCACAGCGTTGACCATGCCGTGCGCTACGAAATCGGCGCTGATGTCGGCGGCCAAAGCTTGCCTTTCTTGCCCGACATCGCCCTGCTCCGCGTCTGACCAGAACACAATCCCAATTCTCAAACCTGCCTTGGCGCGCTTCAGTCTCCGGACCAGAAAGCGGGCATGCTTGAGCGAATCCCGGTTCAGGAAACCGACCACGACGGTGTCGATCGCCTCTAGTTCGAGACGACGAATACCTGCCGGCTCCATATCGACAAAACTGGCCTTCGCCACCGTAGCACCTTGCACCTCCAGCACCTGAGCGAGCATGGCGGCAGCGGCATCGTCGAGTTCGCCGCGACCGCCGGCACAAAGCACCGACATGTCCTTGCCGTCGGGCAGCTCGATCTCTTCCTCTTCGACGCCATCTGTTTCCCTGCTCGCGCTCCCTTCCGCGGTGGTTGTCGGCGCATCTTCCTCGCTTGCCTCTTCCTGTGCATCGTCGGCAAGATTTGCCACAAGAATTTGGGCGCTCGCCGCCACCTGCCTTCGCTGTTGATCGCCCATCACGCCACGCATGCGGTCCTGCTCGCCCAACAGGAGTGCAGGAATGGCGACAGTGTCGTAGAAATCGATCAGGTACTTCTCCTCGAGGATCTCCTCGGCATGGTCAGTGGCCTCGTCGGGATCGCCGGCCAGGAGCCGTTGATAGAGCCGGGCGTGAGATTCAAGGACGGGCTCGTTGCCAAACAGGACGTCGAGAAATTCGAACTGCGGAACATGTCGCCCGAGGACGACGAGGCAAACTGTCAGCGGCGTCGAAAGGACCAGGCCGAGCGGCCCCCACAACCATGTCCAGAAAATTGCCGCAACGATGATTGCCAAAGGAGAAAGTCCCGTGCGCGAGCCATAGAGCCACGGTTCGATGACGTTGCCGGTTACCAATTCCATGACGACAAACAGTGCGGCGGTCCACAGCACCAGCGACCAGCCGGGCGCAACCGCCAAGGCCAGAAACAAGGGCAGCAGCATGCCGATAACAGGGCCGATATAGGGAACGAAGCGCAGCGCCAGTGCCAGCAACCCCCACAGCAGCGCGTTGGGAATGCCGAGCACCCAAAGGCCAATTGCGATTGGTATGGCGTAGACGATGTTCACCACCAATTGCATGATCAGATAGCGGCCAACCCGTTTGCCGGCATCCTGCAATGCCTGCGTTGTGCGATGGAGGTCGCCATAGCCGACGAGGCGGATAAACCGGTCGCGCAGATCCTCGCGCTCAAGCAACATGAAGATGACGACGATGATGATCAGGCCAGCTGATGCCAGCGGGCTGATCAACGGTCCGATGATGTTCTGCAATACCTCCAGAGGTCTCTCGCGGGCGACGATCTCGACGGGAACAGGCTCGCGCCGGGGCTTGTCGGCCGCAGGCGGCGCCACATCCTGCTTGTCGATCTCCTGACCGACACGCTCGATCACCCCGCTCAGCCTGGCAATTATGCCGCCACCAACGCCCGTCTCCTTGAGGGAACGTACCTTCGTCAGAATGTTTGTCTGGTAGACGGAAATGTTCTGAGCAAGCTCGCTTACCTGGGTCGCAACAATGAAGCTGAACAGGCCCAGGGCCGCGAATGCGCCAATCACGCTCAGAAGCACTGCGGGCAGCCGAGGCAAGCCGACACGCTTCAGTGCGGAGACCATCGGCACCAGCGCAAAGGTCAAAAGCAGCGCGATGGCAATGGGAAGGAACACCTCACGACCGAAATACAGCGCAGCTACTGTCGTGACGATGGTTGCCACGGTAGGCAGAGCTGTGCGCGGATGGGCATTGCCTGCCGCAAGAATCCGTCCTAGCCCCCGCTCGGACGATGAGATGTCGTTTCGACGATTGGCAGCCACCTGATTCCCCCCGTTTCCTAGCGATAGTTAGACCCATTCGCCTGCCGGGCAATGTTTAGCAGGGCCGAATACATACGTTTTGCGGTTTTGCGCCCTGGGCGCTGTGCTCTGACGGTTCAGTCGATATCGTCGGAGCCGCAAATCTGTGGTAAAGCCGCCGCCCAACCAACCAAAGGACGACATCTGTGAGCGAACCGACTGTGGCCGAAGCGACCGAAAGTATCTATGCCTCGCTGCGGGCGGACAATGCCGACATCGACGCCCATATCGCGACGCTCAAGGCTGCGCTGACACGAGAGGGCGCAAAACAGGCGGTGTTCGATCCGGCAAAATTGGCGCAGAACAACCGCTCCGGCCGTAAGTTGATGCAGGCTTATTTTCGCCAGCGCGGCGTGAGCGTGAGGTTTTCGGACCAGTAGCGCGCGGCAGCTTGGGGGAACGGCGTCCCAACGGACGGTCCGTATCTCGCCCGCTCCGCCCTGCGGTGGACTTTCGTCAATCCTAGGCGAATGCCCGCCTTGCCCTGCCCAGGTCGGTGTCGCCCCCTGCCCCTGCAGCTCTTGACGGAAACCGGTGCCTCCTGTTTGAGGGTGACCAGGACGTTTGCTGCATAGGGAGATGGGCAGGGTGGGCAAACAGTGAAGCGCGTTCTTCGGATGCTTGCCGCGGCGATCATCGCGTCCGGGGCGACCGGCTGCACGAGCATTTCCTACTACGCGCAGTCGTTGCAGGGTCACGCGCAGATCATGGCCGCCCGCAAAAATATTGGAAAAATCATCCGTGATCCTTCGACGCCTGAGGCATTGCGCGCCAAATTGACGTCGGCCAGCGCCATAAGACGGTTTGCGACAGATGAACTGGCACTGCCCGAGAACAGCAGCTACCGCAGCTATGTCGACATCCATCGCGACGCCGTGACCTGGGCCGTTTTTGCCGCGCCGCAATTCTCGCTTGCGCCACGAACATGGTGCTTTCCGGTTTTCGGCTGCGTTCCATACCGGGGTTATTTCTCCCGGAAATCCGCGGCTGAAAGCGCTGTCGAGCTTCAAAGACAAGGCCTCGACGTCTATGTCTCGGGCGTCACCGCCTATTCCACGCTTGGCTGGTCGAGTGACCCGCTGCTGAGCACCATGCTGCATCAGGACGACACCTATCTCGCAAGCCTTGTTTTTCATGAGCTGGCGCATCAGCGCCTCTATGTGGATGGCGATTCCGCATTCAATGAGGCGTTCGCCGTAGCCGTCGAAACCAGCGGCGTCAGGAAATGGCTCCGCGCCGCCGGCGATCGGGCCGGATTGCGCCGCTACGAAGCCGATCGCAAGCGCAGCGCCGATTTTCTCGGGCTGGTGGCGAGGACGCGCGACGAGCTAAGGCAGGTCTATGGTAGTCCCCGCACCCCGGAAAAGATGGCGGCCGCCAAGGCAGCAACCATCGACCGGTTGCGGGCGCGCTACCGGCGGATGCGCGACAGGCACTGGGCGGGATACCGTGGATACGACGCCTGGTTCGATGCCCCGATCAACAACGCAAAGCTCGCCGCGACTGCCGTCTACGGTGAACAGGTTCCGGCCTTTCTTCGCTTGTTCGACCTGTGTTCGGGTGACTATCCAAGGTTTTACGCTTCTGTCCGGCGGATCGCGGATTTGCCCAAATCGTCCCGCGCCGAAGCGCTCAAGGCTGCGGACACATGCAATTGACTTGAACAAGCACAGGCTGGTCCTGACGATCACCCCAGCGACAGTTCCTTCGTCTGGTGTCTCAAAACGAGGCCGACCGCGCCCAGCAAGGCATCGTTCTCGGTGTGCTTGCCAACGATGATGCGCGTGCGCAGGGCGGGAGCGACATCCCGGGACTTGATCAGCGTGTGGCGTTCATAGGACGCGATCAGCGGCGTCAACAGAATGTCCCCTGCCAAAGCCATGTGGCCGCCGATGATGATAAGCGGCGGATTGAGCACCGAGCCGATCAGGCCGAGACCCCGGCCGGCGATCTCGGCGGTATCCTCGATCATCCGCAACGCCCTGACGTCGCCCTGCTCGGCCATGGCGATGACATCGTCCATGGTGACTTGCCGCCCAACGACACGCGAAATCTGTTCCAGCGGCCGGGCAAAACTCGCGTAGAGCTCCAGGCATCCGCGATTGCCGCAGCGGCAAAGGTCGCCGCCGGGATCGATGCTGATGTGCCCGAATTCGCCAGCGCCGCCGGCGACGCCCGTCACCAGCCGGCCATGCTGGACTATGGCGCCGCCGACACCCAGATCGATCTTGAACAGGACGAAATCGTCCTGGCCTACGGCCGCGCCCCACATCAGCTCGGCAATGGCCGCGCAGTTGCTCTCGTTGTCGGCGAAGATCGGCTGTTCCAGGACGGGTCCGAACACATCTCGTATGTTGACGCCGGCCCATGTTGGAACCATGCTTGCGCGCAGCACCACTCCATCGCGGCTGACAGGGCCGGAGACGGAGACACCAACCCCCAGGAGCCCCGCCACCGGCAGACCGTTTTCCCTGTAAGATTGGGCAATTGCCGATTTGACCGCCTGGGCCGCCTGTTGCGGCTGGTAGTCCAGCGCCATTGGAATATTTTGTTCGGCAATGACGGAATGCGAGACATCGGCGACGATGAGCCGTATCTGCTGAAGAGCCAGGTGAATGCCGACGCAGGTGCCCGCTGTCGGATTGAGCGTCACCGCCGCGGCTGGCCTGCCGATGCCTCTGATGCCGTCGCGGCTGGTCGGGGCTTCGATCACCATTCCAGACCTTTTCAAGCCGTTAAGCGCGGTTGACACCGTCGAGCGCGCCAGACCGGTGGCGCGTGCGATCTGCAACGCGGAGAGTGCGCCGCGCTCGCTCAGGCAGCGCACGATCATGCTCTCCGGCGACGCGGAGGGTCTGTCGATCAGCCAGGTTCTAAGCGAAGGTTTTGTCATGGCTCAACATAAACATCGTTGACTGATAGCTCCAATATGTCATCTTGGAAAGAACTCGAGATTGACGCATCTCGCCGGCGGCGGCTTCAAACCGCGGCCATAAGCGGTCGAGACGAACCGTGCAACACGATATGGGAGTGAAACGATGAAGTCCGTCATGACCGCGCTTGCGGCCGCTGCTGCGTGCACATTTTTCGCCGGAACAGCCTTCGCCGAACCCAAGACCAACCTTTTGCACCAGTGGGCGACCGGATCGGACGCCCAGGCGATCGCCAAGCTCGGCGAGATGTTCACCGCCAAGGGCGGCAAATGGGAACAGACCTCGATCGCCGGCCACACCGCCAATACGCTGGCCAAGCTGCGCGCCGACGTGATCGCCGGCAATGCCCCGCCTGCCGTGCAGCTCAAGGGCCCCGAGATCGCCGAATGGAACGAGACCGGCATGACCGCCGATCTCGACGAGTTGGCGGCCTCGGAAGGGTGGGAGAAAGTGGTGGCGCCGGAATTGCTTCCGGTGATGAAGCCGACCGGCAAATGGGTCGCCGCGCCCATGAACATCCACCGCATCAACTGGCTCTGGGCCTCGCCCAAGGTCATGCAGGCGGCCGGCGTGGCGGAAATGCCCAAGACCTGGGCCGAGTTCAATGCCGCCTGCGACAAGATCGTCGCCACAGGCAAGATCTGCATCTCGCATTCGACCGCCGACTGGACGGATTCGACGGTGTTCGAGGTCGTGCTCTACGGCCAGGACATCGATCTCTACCGTAAGGCCTTTGTGGAAGGCGATGTCGAGTCCATGCGCAGCCCGGGAATGGTCAAGGCCTTCACGCAGATGCGCCTGATGACGAGCAAATACATGGATCCGGGCATGGTCGGCCGCGACTGGGATTCGATGTCGGCGCTGGTCGGCAAGGGCGACGCGGCGTTCCACATCATGGGCGACTGGACGATCGGCCTTTTGACCGCCGCCGGCTTCAAGGAAGGCACCGACTATGTCTGCGCCCAGGCGCCGACCGATTGGGGCAAACCCGGCTTCATCCTCAACTCGGACTCGGTCGTGTTCTTCAAGCAGAAGGACCAGGATTACATCGACGGCCAGAAGCTGCTGGCCAGCCTGATCCTGTCGCCCGACTTCCAGACGGTCTTCAACCAGGCCAAGGGCTCGATCCCTGCACGCCTGGATATCGATCTGTCGAAGGGCTTCAATCCGTGCCAGCAGCTCTCGCAGAAGGATCTGCAGGCTTCGATCAAGGACGGCACGCTGGTCCGCTCGATGGCGCACAACATGACCATCCCGCAGAAGATGCGCGGCGCGATCATGGACTCCATTACCGAGTTCGTGGCGACACCGGACATGTCGCCCGAGGATGGCGCCAATGCGATGGCCGACGCGGCGGAAGCACAGAAATAGACGGGAATGGCCGGGCGCCATCCGCACCCGGCCGTCCGCCATCCCGGTCCCGCGCTCCGCCAGTCCTGTGCTCTGCCAATCTCCGTGCTCTGAATGTCAAATCACGACCTGATCCTGTCGGTACCGACGCCTGCCCGCCCCTGGCGCGAGCGGCTGGGCTCCGCGATGCCCTTGCTCGTGCTCGGCCCCTCTCTCGTGGCGAGCTTCGTCTACGTCTTCGTGTTCACCGGCTGGACGCTCTATATCTCGCTGTCCAACTCCTCGCTGCTGCCGACCTACGGCTTCGTCGGCCTGGACAACTACGCGTCGCTGTGGGCGAACCGGCGCTGGAACATCGCCTACAACAACCTGTTTTTCTTCAGCGCTTTCTACATCGTCGGCTCGATGGCCGTGGGACTGCTGCTGGCGATCCTGATCGACCAGCGCGTGCGCGGCGAAGCGGCATGGCGCACGATCTTCCTGTATCCGCTGGCCGTCTCCTTCATCGTCACCGGCACGGTCTGGAGCTGGCTCTACAATCCGACCGACGGCATCCAGGCCATGGTGCGCGGTTTCGGCTGGGCGAGCTTCAGTTTCGCACTCGCCAGCGACCGGCACTATGCGATCTACGCGGTGATCATCACCGGTGTCTGGCAGGCCTCGGGCTTTGCCATGGCGCTGTTCCTGGCCGGCCTGCGCTCGGTGGATCAGGACCTCGTCAAGGCCGCGCAGATCGACGGCGCATCGACGTTCCGCATCTATCGCAAGGTGCTTCTGCCAACCATTGCGCCGATCTTCCTGGCGGTCGCCGTCATCCAGATCCAGTTCGCCATCAAGACCTTCGACCTCGTGGCGGCCCTGACCAAGGGCGGCCCGGGGATCTCGACCACCTTCCCCGCCATCTACGTCTATGACCTGATGTTCCAACGCGGCCAGATCGGCGAAGGCGCGGCCGCCGCCATCATGATGCTTGCCGCTGTTGCCGTGGTGCTGGTGCCCTATTCATTCTGGGTGGTCTGGCGCCGGCGCAAGGAAGCCGGCCATGGCTGACGTCTCCCTGGACCAGTCGCTCGACCGTCGCGCTGCCGCAGTCGCGTCGCGCCGGCATTTTCTCACCCGCTTCGCCATTTATGGGCTGCTGGTCGTCTTCGCGGCGATCTACCTAGTCCCGTTGCTGGTCGTGGTGCTGAATTCATTCCGCGACCAGCAGGAGATCGCACGCAACGGGTTGATCTCGCTGCCGCGCAGCTTCCGCCTCGGTGCCTGGGGCCAGGCCTGGAGCACCTATTGCATCGGCGGCACCTGCGAGGGCATGCAGCGCAACTTCTACAACTCCCTGAAGATGACGATCCCGGCCACGATCATCTCGACGGCGGTCGGCGCGATGAACGGTTACATCCTGTCGAAATGGCGCTTCAGGGGTTCGGAAGCTTTGTTCACCTGCATGCTGCTCGGCGTCTTCATTCCGGGCCAGATTTCGTTGATGCCGTGGGCGTTCATCCTCGGCAATCTCGGCCTTAGCAATTCGGTCTACGGGCTCGTCCTCATCCACGTCATCCAGGGCATTTCGTTCACCACTTTGTTTTGCCGCAACTACTACGTCAGCATCCCCGACGACCTGATTAAGGCGGCGCGCATCGACGGCGCCGGCTTCTGGCGCATCTTCCGCAAGATCATTCTGCCGCTCTCCTCACCGATCCTGATCGTCACGGTGATCTGGCAGTTCACCGGCATCTGGAACGAATATCTGTTCGGCGTCGTCTTCACCTCCGGGCAGCAACAGCCGATCACGGCAGCGCTCGTCGCGCTGACGGCAAGCGGCACCAATGTGCGCGCCTACGATGTCATGAGCGCCGCCGTGCTGATCGGCGCGCTGCCGCCGCTGCTGATCTATCTCTTCGGCGGCAAGTATTTCGTTCGTGGCCTGACCCAAGGGGCGATCAAGTGAGGCGCCGTCAAGTGAGGCGCGATCCAATGAGCGGAGCCTGTCTCCTGTCGCCGATCGTCCCGTCCGCCAAGAAGGGCATCGCATGTCGACATTGACCATCCGATCGCTGCGCAAGAACTACGGTGCGGTCGAGGTGCTGAAGGGCGTCGATCTCGAGGCGCAGGACGGCGAGTTCATCGCGCTGGTCGGACCCTCCGGCTGCGGCAAGTCCACTCTGCTGGCGATGATCGCCGGGCTTGAAACCGTTACCTCCGGCGAGATCCGCATCGACGGGCGGCTGGTCAATTCGGTGCCGCCGAAGGACCGCGACATCGCCATGGTGTTCCAGTCCTACGCGCTCTACCCGACGATGACGGTGCGCGAGAACATCACCTTCGGCATGGAAAGCCGCCGCGTCCCGAAGCCGCAGCAGGACGAGGCCGTCAGTCGAGTTGCTGCCTTCCTGCAGATCGAGCCGCTGCTTGGCCGCAAGCCCGGACAGCTCTCGGGCGGCCAGCGCCAGCGCGTCGCCATGGGCCGGGCGCTGGTTCGCGATCCCAAACTGTTCCTGTTCGACGAGCCGCTCTCCAATCTCGATGCCAAGCTGCGCGTCGACATGCGCACCGAAATCAAGAAGCTGCATCACCGCGTCGGCAAGACCACGGTCTACGTCACCCACGACCAGGTCGAGGCGATGACGCTGGCATCGCGCATCGCCGTGATGCACCAGGGCGAGGTCCAGCAATTCGACGATCCCGCCACGATCTACAACCGTCCGGCCAACATGTTCGTCGCCGGCTTCATGGGGTCGCCGGCGATGAATTTTCTGCCAGCCGAACTGAGCCAGGAAGGCGGTCGCGCCACTGTTGTGTTGCAGACCGCCGACGGCAAGACGGCCAGCCTGCCGATGGTCCAGGCGCTCCCATCCGACACGCCGCGACAGCTCGTGCTCGGCATCCGTCCCGAGCATATCTACCGCTTCGATCCCGACCTTGCGCGCCGCAAGCCGGGCATCGCGCAGATCGATGCAGTGGTCGAACTGGTCGAGCCGACAGGCGCGGAGACCATGGCCGTCCTGCGCCTGGGCGGCAAGGAGATCACCGGCCGTTTCGACCCCGACGGCACGCCGCTTATGGGCGAGACGGTGACGCTCGGCATCGACATGGCGCGGGCGTGCCTGTTCGACCCGACGACCCAACGCCTGATCTGACCCGATCTGACCGAAGCTTGATCTGAAAAGAGTTCCGCCTTGTCCTTCGCCACATATCCGAGCCTGTCCGAGCGTGTCGTGCTGATCACCGGCGGTGCGTCGGGCATCGGCGCCGACACGGTCCGCGCCTTCGCCGCCAATGGCGCACGAGTGGCGTTTCTCGATCTGCAGCAGGAGGCCGGCGAGCAGCTTGCCCGCGACCTCGCCGCCACGGCAGCGCACGCGCCCCTGTTCCTGCGCTGCGATGTGACCGATATCCCCGCCCTCCAGGCCGCGATCGGCACGGTGCGCGACCGCCTAGGGCCTGTCGCGGTGCTGGTCAACAACGCCGCCGATGACAATCGCCAGCCGGTCGCCGACGTGACCCAGGCGACATGGGACCATGCCCAGGATGTGAACCTCAGGCACCACTTCTTTGCCGCTCAGGCCGTGCATCCGCACATGAAGGAAGTGGGCTTTGGTTCGATCGTCAATTTTTCCTCGATCGCCTGGCGATTCGGCGCGTCAGAGATGGCCCCCTATGCGGCGGCCAAGGCTGCGGTGGTCGGGCTGACCTTCGCGCTGGCGCGGGCGTTTGGCCCCGACAACATCCGCGTCAACGCCATCGAGCCGGGCGCCGTCATCACCGACCGGCAGCGGGAGCTTTGGTACAAGACCGAAGGTTCGGTCGACCAGGTCGTGCAGCGCCAGGTGATCCGCAAGGTTCTGCTCGGCGAGGAGATCGCGCGCACGGTGCTGTTCCTCGCCGCCGACGACAGCCGCATGATCACCAAGCAGTCGATCACCGTGGATGCCGGCCTGCGATGACCACACCTGACTCAAAGGATCGCTTCATGCTCGAGGTCGGCCTGAACCCCTACGGCCTGACCTATCATCTCGGCCTCCAGGGCCGCGGCACGCCACGCGCCAATCCTAGACCTGCGGGGCTCGAAGGTTTCATCGCGCTCGCGACCGATCTCGGCGCGCGCGTGCTGGAGATCTGGGTGCCATGGCTGACCGAGCTTTCCGACGACGCGGTGATCGCGCTGCGCGAACGGCTCGCCGGCCTTCGCATCGCGCCGGTCGTCAGCGGCGGCCTGCTGGTGGGCGAACCGCTCGACGATGCGTTTCGGGCCGCGCGCCTGCTCAACGCCAAAATCATCCGGACGGCGCTGACGCCGGTTCTCTGCGGCGACCGCAACGCGGCCGGCGAAAAATGGAGCGAGTACGTCGGCATCATTCGAGAGCGATTGGTGGAATGGGGTCCCCGCGCGAATGCCGAAGGGTATGTCCTTGCGATCGAAAACCACCAGGACGTTACCAGCCGGGAACTCGTCGATTTCTGCGCCCTCGGTGGTGACAGTGTGGGCGTCACCTTCGACACCGGCAACACGTTCCCGGTCGGCGAAGCGCCGCTCGATTTTACGAAGGTGATCGCCCCCTATGTCCGCCATGTCCACCTCAAGGATTACCGCGTGCAGTTCACGACCGAAGGTTACCGGCTGATCCGCTGCGCCATCGGCGACGGTGCGGTGCCGTTTGCCAAGCTGTTCGCCATTCTTGGCCAGCACCACGATCGCATGACCGCCGTTCTCGAACCGGGCGCCTTGGAGGCCCGGCATGTCCGCTATCTCAGCGACGACTGGTGGCGCGGCTATCCGCAGAAGACGGCACGCGAATTTGCCGCCTGCCTGGCGGCCGCGCAGCGCAACCGGCTGCCCGACGATGCCGACTACCGCACGCCTTGGGAGCGCGAAGCCGACGTCTCACTGGTTTCCTATGAGCTCGACATGATCCGGCGCAGCGCCGCCAACATGCGCAAACTGATGGAGAATATCCGATGACGGCACGTGAACTCGATGGATTGACCGCCTTCGTAACCGGCTCCGGCCGTGGCCTCGGCCGCGTGATGGCCGAGCGCCTGGCCGAACTCGGCGCCAATGTCGCGATCCACGACATGGACGAGGAAGCGCCGGCGAAGTACGGCGAGTTCGCCAATCTCGGCGAAGTGGTCGAGCGCCTGAAGCGGCACGGCACGAAGGTCACGTCGGTGACCGGCAACATTGGCGACCAGAAGGCGGTGGCCGAGATGAAGCGCAGGATCGAGGCCGATCTCGGCGACGTCCATGTGCTGGTCAATTGCGCTGGCGGCGACATCGGCGCCAAGGGCGGCAAGCCGAACCCGAACAACGCCCTCGACATCGAACTGGACGACATCCGCGTGCTCACCGAGAACAATCTGATCGGCACGATGCTGGTCTGCCAGGCCTTCGTGCCGCCGATGAAGCAGCGCGGCGGCGGCTCCGTCATCAACATCGCCTCCGCGGCGGCACATCTCGGCTGCTCGCCCGAGGTCGTTTACTCCACCTTGAAGGCCGCGGTCGTGCATTACACGCGCTGTCTCGCCAAGGAACTGATCGACGACGGCGTGCGCATCAACGCGGTCAGCCCAGGCGCCACGAAGACGGCACGCTTCCAGGCGACCCGCACGGTCGATCCGGAGCGCATGGATTCGAGCAAGAAGTCGCTGAACCGCTATGCCGAGCCGGAGGAGATCGCCGAGGCGGTGGCCTTTCTAGCCGGCCCCCGCGCACGATTTATCAATGGGCAGGTGCTCCGCGTCGATGGCGGGTTTACGATCTTTCCGGGGTGATGGCGGGGTGCCTCGGATTTCAATTTCGGGGCCGAAAGCGGAAGTGCCGTTTTCGGGATTCCTGGGTTAAATTGCCCCCTCACGCCTCGAGCTTTTCGCAGCGTCAAAACGGCTGTGGAGGGATTGGCAGGCTATACCGCTGACGAAGCGCACATGTGACGCACCGAGGATAAGTAACCCCGCTTGGTCACGAGGGCGCTGCCGACCGGTTGGTCGAAACTGGCGCTGGTACTCGCTATTCACGAAATTGCCGATCACCCTGACGAGGTCCACTAAGCAATGGTGAACGTCATTTCTGAAGTCGCAAGCAACTCGGCCGCCCTACTCCATTGAGGTCAGCCATGCCTTCGCGGAGCCGACGCAATCTCTGCTGGAGCCATGCTTCTTCAGGCGCAAGCGCTGTGTCTCAGTGCGGCATGAATCCTTTTCTCAGCCAAGCCAATATCTTGCTCCCATTGAGGACCCTGCGGACACGCCCGGCGGCCCAGCCAGCCTGCATGGTGGCGCCGGTGTGGCAACTGCAGACGATCTCATGCAACTGCCAATCGGAGAGTTCGAAGAAGCGTCTGGCTTCCCCGTAGGTATCCGATTGCATGCCCGATGCACGCAGCAGTGGATCGTCAAAGGCGACACTGATCGCCGATCCGACCGCGCGCGCTTCTCCGCGGACAGAGGGATGCAGATGCTCAGTCCCGGTGAGAGCCACAAGGGAGCGCGTCGGATTTCGATAGAGCAGTTCCGCCCACCGCTCTATCCGTTGCGTCCTTGTAGCCAGCAGAGCCGGCGATAGTGGACTGATGTCCGCGACTGACTGGAGTTGATCGAGTGTCTGGTGCTTCATGACTGCCTCCTGTTGGTCGTTCCAATCCCAAGGCCTTTGCTGCAGGATTGGCTCACACGCTAAGCCGCCTCGTAAAGGAGCGGCGGCCGATCAGGTGTTGCCACCAATCACCCACAGGCACCACGCGGCGGCATCTGCAGCGACCCCAACTGCATTCCTTCGCCAATGTTCCAGCGGGATGAAAAAAACTGTGCGGCCGGCCGACCCGACGGACCCGGCTGGCGCACGCAGGATCCTGAACTGCTGGACGATGATGACGCAGGCCTGGAAAGGCGGCTAGGTTGGACCTTGCTTTTCAGGCTTGACCATGATGTTTCACTACCCGCTCGGTCATCGCGGGAAGGCCAGGAGCAGAGCCGCTGGCGGCAACGATGAGTTGCGGACGAGGTCGGGCGGTGGAGGACGACGCCCTTGGGCCGCCAGGTCACTGAAGGACCAACCGAAGCGGCGCTTCGGGCGAGGAACGGCGGCAAGGCCTCTTTGACCGGCATGGGGCGCATTGCTGACCGGCAGATTTTCGGCCGACAGCAGACCCTCTGCTGCTTGGGTACCCAGCACGCAAGCTGACATGTGAGACCTCGGTGCGAAGGCAGGGACCAGACCCACTGCGAACGTACGTGTTGGTTCGCATGTTGGCGCTGAAGCGCCTTATCGTTCAGCCTCGCGGCACATAGATCATATGAACCGTATCGTCATCGATCAATGTGCTCGACACCAGTTGCAGCGGAGGCCTTGCCTCGTGGAAGAAAGGCTTGCCCTTGCCGAGCACGAACGGCCTCACGTGCAGGTGATATTCCTCAATCAGGCCCAGCCCGGTCATAAGACCGGCCAGTTCCGGACCGGAAACGCTCAGGATACCCTCCGTGCGGGCCGCGATCTCGCGAATCTGCGCTTCAATATCGCCGGAGATGAGGGTGGCGTTCGGGCCGACCCGTGAAAGTGTGCGCGAAACGACCCATTTGGGCAGCTTGCGCCAGAGTGTCGCGAACTGGCGAAGCGAAGCATCCCATTCCGCGTGATCATCGTCCCAATAGCGCATGACCTCGTACATCCGGCGGCCATACACAGCGCCGGCATGGTTGCGAATCGTCTCGATCCAGTACTCGAAGTGCTTCTGGCTTGGTGCGCCCATGACCAGATTTCCGGCAATGTCATCGACATAGCCATCGATGGAAACGTTCATTCCCAAGATAAGTTTGCCCAAAAGCAGCGCCTTCACATGGTCGGTTCACGGATTAACCGCTTGTAATTGCAAGCAGTCAGACGCTATAGCAACTGATTGCAAATCGCAAGTAGCATAGAAAGAAGCGTTCGTGCCGCAAACGAGCCCTGCCTTGTCCCATCAACCCTGCATCCGTCCCGGCTATCGCCCTCTACGCCTGCCTTCCCGAATCAAGCTGCACCCCAAGTCGCTCGTTCCGTCTCCACCGCACCACGGCGCGATAGCTGGTATGATCGACAGGCACGTGAAGGACGAAACGGTCGGGGATTGCGATATCGGCCTTCACCCGCAGCTCCGCACCGTGAGCGTGCTGGTTGCAAACCAGACAATTGATACTGGCGTCGCCAACGCGGATTGTCGCTTCCTTCAGAACAAGATCACGGATATGCGACCGTCGCTCTATCGGTGGGTCAGCCGGCATTGCCTTATCCCTCTGATTTGACGACCTGAAACTCTTCTGAACCCGGAATGGAAAGCGCACTACCGGCCCAGCGGTTGCCTCGAAAGACTGACGAGCTCGGCTTCGTCGACCACGCCGGCCATATAGTTCGCGATAATCCGGGATGCGATGGCGTCGCGTGCTTCGGGCGACTGACCGTCGCGCTTAAGCTGCTCGAATACACGGCCCAACAGCTCGAGTTCGGATGGCTGCAAAACGCCGGCCTCGGTGGCTTTGCGTCGAATGGGCATTTGTGATCCTCCACTGCGGTCAACAACATACGACCGCGGCAGGGAAACTCAACTCACCTGTCGAGGGCGCCGCGCGGGGGGCGCCGCGCGGGCGGCGCCGACCACAAATCCCGTTTACCCGAGCGGGGAGTTTTTCACTCAAAGCCACAGTGATCTGGCGTCCATACAAAGCCCGCCAGCAAAGCCGGCGGGCGCAATAGTCATAAGATACCCCACTAGAACCAGCTTCGGTCGCGTTCCTGGCTTTGCCCGAGCAGCATGCCGATCAACAACCCGGCAATGCCGCCAAGCACGAAAGCGCTGCTGATGGTGCCGGGATTTTGCTGGACGGCTTCGGACACCGTCTGCGCCTGCGATCTCAGCTGCTGCGTTGCCCGTGCCGCGCGCTCGGTCGCGCTGCCATACCAGCCGCCGGCTTCGCCAACGGCATCTTCTGCGCGCTCGGCAAGCGTCCGGTTGATCTTGCTGATCTCGCGCTTCAGCGATGCGACCTGCTTCTCCAGGGCCTCCTGGGCATCTCGGGCGGAAATCTTCGGGGTGTCCTTCGGGGTGTCGTTCTCGGCCATGGCTGTTCCTTTCGTTGAGGCAGGGGGAACGGCCAACGGACAAGGATGGTTCCGCTGCCTGCGCTCACAGTCATTCACCCGGCCGGCCGCCAACTTTGGGAACACTCTCCCGATCCAACGGTTGTGGCTGATGGAGGGCACGCATTTGTCGAATCGATCGAGCCATGCTGAAACGCTGCGGACGGTCTCCGATCTGCTACACCGCGCCCGCCGTGTCATTCGCGACGGCGGCCATGCGGCGGCGATGTTCGAAATAGACACGCTGCTGCAGGTCGCCCAGACAGAGGTTGCGCGCCGCCTCGAACGCAACGATCGCTGAACCTCGATAGGTCACCGCGGTGTTCACTTGCCGGCGGCGAAGGGCCTCGTTTCCCTTTTTGATCGACTTGCAAGGCGCCCATCGAGCGGGTCGCCGTCCTCAGCGTCGGCATGGCAAAGGCGCAAAAAGCCGCTGACGAGGGGCCATCATCGCGGCATCGACCCTCCCGGTTATAACGCTTGGGCGGCGGAACAAAGCTTGGCCGCACTGGTTAGGCTCACAGCACGATGTGTGCCCCAACGAGGATCTCTGTCCATGAAAACACGTGTTCTTCTAGCTTCGCTGGCCACCGCCACAGCCATGGTCTTCGCCCTGCCCGCCTTCGCCGCCGACAGCGCTCAGGACTTTGTCGACAAGGCTGCCATCGGCGGCCTGTTCGAAGTGGACTCCAGCAAGATCGCAGAAGGCAAGGCCCAGGATCAAGGCGTCAAGGATTTCGCCAAGAAGATGATCGACGATCACGGCGCCGCCAACGCCAAGCTTGCGACCATCGCTGGCGAACAGAAGCTGAAAGTGCCGACGGAGCTGGACGCCAAGCACAAGGCCGATCTGGAGGCTCTGCAGAATGCCAACGATGCCGTCGACAAGCCCTATGTCCAGATGCAGCGCGATGCGCATTCGGAGGCGGTCACGCTGTTCGAGAGCTATGCCAAGGACGGCGACAACGCGCAGCTGAAGACCTTCGCCTCCGAGACCTTGCCGACGCTCAAAATGCATCAGGAAATGGTCGAGAAGATCGCTTCCGCCGACAATGCATCGTCGACCACCAGTTCCACCACCCCTGCCGTGAGCACGACCGACACCACCAATCCGGCCGCCCCGGTCCCGGGTGCCAACAGCTTCACCGAGGATCAGGCCAAGAGCCGCATTCAGGATGCCGGCTTCTCCGGCGTGTCCAAGCTAACCAAAGACGACCAGGGCATCTGGCGCGGTCAGGCCACCAAGGATGGCAAGACCACGACCGTGGCGCTCGATTATCAGGGCAACGTCGTTGCCGGCGCCAACTGAACCTCTGAACCAGATCGAGGAGATCAAGACCATGAAAACCGTAACCGGACTTTTCGACAACTACGATGACGCCTCCGATGCCGTCGGCGAACTGGAGGCAATCGGCGTGCCGCAGGCCGACATCAGCATCGTCGCCAACAATTCGGACGACTGGTACGACGACGGCGACACTTCCAACGCCGCCGAGGATGCAGCCGGGGGCGCCGGTCTCGGAGCCGTCATTGGCGGCGCCGGAGGGCTTCTGACAGGGCTCGGCATCATGGCCATTCCTGGCGTCGGTCCTGTCGTGGCCGCAGGATGGCTGGCCGCCACCGCGGTCGGCGCCGTTGGCGGCGCGGTCGTCGGTGGCGCTGCCGGTGGCATCGTCGGGGCGCTGACCGAGTCAGGCGTCCCCGAAAGGGATGCGCATGTCTATGCGGAGGGCGTTCGCCGCGGTGGCACGATGGTGACGGCCAGGGTCAGCGACGAACTCGCCGACGAGGCAGAGCGTATTCTTGGCGAATCCAACTCGGTCGATCTGCAAGACCGCCGACGCGCCTATGAAGCCGGGGGCTGGACCGGCTTCGATGCCAATGCCGACCCCTACACCGACATCGAGGCCGAGCGCGACAGAACGCGCAACGCCAGCCCACTCTGATCATCGAGCCCCGTCGCCGTACGGCGGCGGGGCCGAAGGTGCTGTCGGCGCACTGAAAGCGACGTTCAGATTCGGCCATAAGGGGCGGGTTCTCATCGGACCTGCCCCTTTTCGCTGTTGCCTTGGCTTGACCGGCTCTCGCCGTGTTAACGTCGAACCAACCCAGCCCCAGGAAAGCATGAGCCCGTCCCCGCAACTGATTGCCGAATGGCCGTTGTCGCCGTCAGCGACACTCGGGTCCGCCGTGCGCTCCAAGGGGATCGAACGTGAAGTCAGAGCCCGGCTGCCATGGGCAGTCAGGAAGCACGTCAAGGCCGAGACGGGCCGCATCGCATTGCGAATGTCGAGATCCGAAGCGGAAGCGTTCAAGGCCGCCTCTGCCAGCATCTCCAAAACACTGGAGGGAGTGGAAGCGCTGCCTGTGCTTCCACGCGAGGTCGAGGATATCCTTACGATCTCTTCGCGCGAGCGCCACAAATGGCTCAAGGACGGTCGGCTGCAAAGCACCGGCACACGCACCGTCAAGATGCGTGGGCGATCAAAGTCTGTCACCTTCCACGTTTTCGACCCGCGCCACATCGAGGACGTCCTGGACCGCGATCTGGCAACCGTCTGGAGAGAGCAGGATGTCCAGGAGGTCGCCGAGAACAGGCGGCGCGGCGCGGGCAAGGCCGCGCTGACGCGCGCGGGAAAGGGCACCGGGCAGGCTCGCACTGCGAGGAACGCCCGGGACACGGATGGCCCGCCGCCCGGACTGAAGGGCTGGGATGCGTTCGAGGACGAAGGCCTGCTGCGATAATGATGCTGGCGCTTGCCCTTGTCCTTTGTGCGGGGCGAGCCTCAGCCTCAGCGCATCAATCCCGCTGCCCGCAGCGCGTCCTCGATGACCTTGGTAATCCCGCCCGCCGGACCGCCTGGCGGATTGACAGGCTCCGGGGCCGGATCGACACGGACGGCTCGCGGTTTTTCCTTCGGCGAGAAAGGCTGCAATGCAGTGCCTGAAGCGGCCTCGGCTTTCGCCGCGCGTCGTACCTCTGGCTTCGTCAGCCCCCAAAAACGGGCGATGTGGCGCGTCGAGGAAATCCCGACATCCAGCATGAACTGCCCTGCTTTGCCGAGAGCATTGTCGCCGGTCGCCTGCAATGGCGTGCCATGGCCCATGCCGGCAATGCTGTATGCCTCGACCACGTCGCGGCCTTTGCCATCGGACCAGACTTTTCGGCTCTGACCGTCGACCTTTTCCGTGCGTGTCGGCGCTTGAGCGAGGCCGTGCACGCCCTGCCATTGCGCCAGCACCGCGTCGGCATTGGAAGGCACCACTGTCGTATCGGCCGAGCCCTGCCAGACCGAAATCCTCGGCCACGGCCCCTTGTGCAGCGAAGCAGCCCGCAAAAGACGCTGCAGGTCGCTTCTGGACGGGCCGCCATGGCCACGCATGCGGTCGAAGGCTTCGGGGATGGTCGAGGCGCTGCCATAGGCAAGCCCGGCAATGATCGCGCCACCGGCAAACACGTCCGGGTAGGTCGCCAACATCACCGCCGCCATGGCGCCGCCGGCGGAAAGGCCGGTGACGAATATCCGCTTGCGGTCGAGACCGTGAGTGACCACCGCCGCCTCGATCATCTGGCGGATGGACAGCGCCTCGCCGCTGTCGCGGCTTATATCGCCTGGCACGAACCAGTTGAAGCAAAGATTGGCGTTGTTGGCGCGCTGCTGCTCGGGGAAAAGCACGGCAAAACCCTGATCGGCAGCAAGTTCGGTCCAGCCGGAACCATGGTCGTAGCCGGCGGCAGTCTGGGTACAGCCATGCAGCACCACGACCAGCGCCGCCTGCTTCGGCAGGTTTTCAGGAAGATAAAGCCGCGCACGCAAGGCGCCGGGATTGGACCCGAACCCTGTCATCTCGGACAGGTGATCGTCCTTGCTCTGTCCTGCGCCGGCAGGCCGGCCGCGCATCGCGCTCAGCCGGGCGATCGTATCGGATATGTCTCGCAAATCGGTATCCTTGCGCGCCGGAATGGGCAGACTCGTGCACACAACGCACACGCAGCAATATCGTTGCTGCACTGCACAATAACAAGCGGCGCGGCCGATTAAACGACCGGTGGATCACAGGATCCGCTGCAGAGCTTGTAACGACGCGCGCAATTGGCCCGGCTGGCCTCTGGTCAGTCAGCCGGTCGAGGGCGGCAGGCGCTGGCTCACCAGCGCTGATGCACGTAGGGCTTGATGTTCTCGTCGTAGACCGCCTTCACCTTGGCCATCAACTCGGAGGACAACGGCGCAAGCTCCGCCGCTTCCGCATTGGAAACCGCCTGCGCCGGATTGCGGGCGCCGGGGATGACAACCGTCACCGCGTCGAACATCAGGATCCAGCGCAGCGCGAATTTCGCCATGGTGGTGTCGCCTGACACCAGCGGCCGCACCTTCTCGACCGCCGCCAGCCCGACGTCATAGGGCACGCCCGAAAATGTCTCGCCGACATCGAAGGCTTCGCCATTCCTGTTGAACAGGCGATGGTCGGTGGTCTCGAACTTGGTGTCCGTCCTGAACTTGCCGGACAACAGGCCGCTGGCCAGCGGCACGCGGGCGATGACGGCGACATCGTTCTTCTTCGCCTGGTCGAAGAACAGCTCGGCCGGGCGCTGGCGAAAGGCGTTGAAGATGATCTGCACGCTGACGACGCCGGGATATTGCATCGCCTTCAGCGCCTCTTCGACACGCTCGACGCTGACGCCGTAATTGCGGATCTTGCCCTGCTCGGTGAGCTTGTCGAGACGCTCGAACACCTCCGGATGATAGTAGAGATCGGTCGGCGGGCAATGCAGCTGCACCAGGTCGAGCGTGTCGGTCTCGAGGTATTTCAGGCTGCGGTCGATCCAGCCGGTGAGGTTCTCGACGCTGTAGCCCTCGACCGTCTGCTTCGGCAGCCGCCGTCCGGCCTTGGTGGCGATGAACGGGCGCGCGCCACCGCGTTCCTTCATCACCCGTGCGATCAGCTTTTCCGAACGGCCGTCGCCATAGACGTCGGCGGTGTCGAGGAAGCTGACGCCGGCATCGAGCGCGGCATGCAGGGCGGCGACCGCATCGTCGTCATTGACCTCGCCCCAGGCGGCGCCGATCGCCCAGGCGCCGAAGCCGATCTCGCTGACTGATCTGCCGGTACGACCAAATTTCCGTGACTGCATCTCGCTGTTCCTGACTGCGGCTTCGTCGGCAATGCCGGCTGCACGATTCCGTTTTTTCGGGGAGCCTCATACCGCATGGCAACGCGATTGACATCCCTCTTCCTGGGATTTACCAGATTACAGGGTTGTATGACAACGGGGTAAGACTGCAACAGTGGGAGCCGGGAGGAACATGTCGCTGATGCGCCAACTTTATCTCGGCGGGGTCGCCGGATGAGCAGTCCGTCAACCGTGGTTGGCTCCCTAATCGAGAACAGCCTTGTCGCGCAGATCCTCGAAGCGGGCATAGCTTTTGGTCAGATGGCTGCGCATGGCGCGGCGCGCGGCGTTGACGTCCCTGGCTTCGATGGCCCCGAGAATGGCGCGGTGCTCGCGCTGCATGCGGTCGAGATATTTTTCCCGCTCAGCCTCCGTCATCCGGTCGAGCCGCGTCCACTGGCGCGGGATCATGGCGCTGCCGAACGTGTCGAACAGCCGGGTGAAATTCGGGTTCTGCGTCGCGGCGAGAATGGCGCGGTGAAAGCCGAAATCCTCTTCCGAACCGGAACCGCCGGCACGCACCGCCGTCTCCAGCGCGTCCAGCTTCGCGCCCATCTGCGCCAGCGCTGCCTCGCTGCGCCGTTCGGCGGCAAGGCCGGTCGCTTCCACCTCGATGCCCATGCGCAGTTCGAGCACGCGCAGCACCTCGTCGATCGATTCGAGATCGTCTGGCAGGACGGAAAAAATCTTCGGCATCGGATCCTTGGCGACGAAGGCGCCGAGGCCCTGGCGCGTGGTAATCAGCCCCCGGGCGCGCAGCGCCGCCAGCGCCTCGCGCACCACGGTGCGGCTGACGCCCGTGGCGGCGACAATCTCCTGCTCGGTCGGCAGCCGCTGGCCCGGCGCCAGGTCACCGGATTCGATCTGCGCGATCAGCGTGTTGACGAGCCCGGTCCTGAGATTGGGCGCCTGCGGTATGGCATCGAAAGTCATGGGCTCCGCCATCGGCGCGACTCCGGTTCGATTCTTGTTCGAAGGCCGAATCTTATTCAAAGAATTGCATCGACAGGTGCCCGCCGCAAGGTGACGAAAATTCGGCCCGTTGGCACGGGCGATAGGAGGATTGCATGAAAGAACGCATCGGCTTCATCGGCCTGGGCAGCATGGGCGCCGGCATGGCCGACAATCTGCTGCGCAAAGGCTGGCCGCTGACGGTGCATGTCCACCGCAGCCGCACCGCCGCAGACCGGCTGATCGCCGCCGGCGCCACCGAAGCGCCGAGCCCGCGCGAACTCGCCGCTGCCTGCGACATCGTCATCCTGTGCGTCACCGGTTCGCGCGAGGTCGAAGCGCTGGTCAAGGGCGCGGACGGGCTTGCTGCGGCCAAGACGCCGCTGCTGATCATCGACTGCTCGACCTCCAACCCGTCATCGACGACAGCGCTTGCCGCCGACCTCGCGGAGCAAGACATAACGCTGATCGACGCGCCGCTGGCGCGCACGCCCAAGGAAGCCACCGAGGGCAAGCTCGACGTCATGGTCGGCGGTGCGGCCGAGATCGTCGCCCGCGCACGGCCGGTGCTGGAAGCCTTCGCTGCGCGTATCGTCCACACCGGCCCGACCGGCAGCGGCCACACCATGAAGCTGCTCAACAATTTCGTCTCGATGGGCTATTCCGCGATCTATTCGGAAGCGCTGAGCCTCGGCGCCAAGGCCGGCCTGACGCCGCAGGTCTTCAACAGCGTCATCTCCGGCAGCCGCATGGATTGCGGCTTCTACCAGGCCTTCTTCGATTTCGTCTTGAACCGCAACGAAAACGCCCAGCGCTTCGCCATCGCCAATGCGCTGAAGGACATGACCTATCTCGCCTCCTTCGCCCAGGCCGCCGGCATCGCCAACCCGATCGGCGCCGCTGTGCGCAATGGGTTCGCTACGGCCGTCACAACAGGCCATGGCGAGAAATTCGTGCCGGCGCTGTCGGATATTGTGGCGGGGTTGAATGGGGTGTCGCTGGTGGAGGCGTGAACATCGCATAGGGTGCTCCCCCACTCCGTCTCGGCTTCGCCGAGCCACCTCTCCCCCACAAAGTAGGGGAGAGGAAACCCAAGCTTTGAGGGCTGCGACCCCGAAGATTGCCATTTCCTCTCCCCATGAAATGGGGGTAGAGGTGGCTCGGGGAAGCCGAGACGGAGCGGGGCCGGCACTGCCAGTCGAGGATTAGGCTGCGTAGAGCCGCCTACGAATAAGCCGATCAGTCGCGCCTCCAACCGGCAACTAGCGAGCACTCGTCCATCCTATCAAACCGCAAGATCGGTCGAGCGCGACATGTCCGGAACCGCCTATCTGGTGTCGCCACGCAGGACGAGACGTTTGATGACGCCACTTGAAAGCTACCAAGCCCGGATGCAGCGGGTGCTGGACCACATAGACCAGCATCTGGACGGAGATCTGGGCCTGGAAGCGTTGAGCGGCGTCGCGGCGTTCTCGAAATACCATTTCCACCGGCAGTTCACGTCAACCTTCGGCTTGTCCGTGCATCGCTATGTCCAGCTCGCCCGCCTGAAGCGCGCTTCTTACAGGCTTGCCGAGAGCGACGCCCAAAGCGTCACGGATATAGCGATGGATGCCGGCTACGACGCGCCGGATGCCTTCGCCCGCGCCTTTCGGCAACGGTTCGGACAATCGCCTTCGTCGTTCCGGAAGTCTCCCGACTGGGGGGCGTGGCTCATGGCCTTCGGGCCGCTCGAAAAAGCAAGGACCACGCTCATGCAGATAATCTTCGAACCCGCCGACGTGATCATCCGCGATGTGCTGCCGACGCCGGTGGCGATCATGGAGCATCGCGGCGACCGGGCGACGCTTCCTGACACCATCCAGCGCTTCATCGCCTGGCGCAAGGCGGCCGGCCTCTCGCCCGAGACAAGCCCGACCTTCAACATCTTCCGTTCCGAAAGGGAGCCGGCGAACCCGGCCGATTACAGCATGGATATCTGTGCCGGAACCGACCTGCCGGTAGAAGGCGGGCGGATCGAGGACGCGCAGATGAAGGCCGGCGTGATCCCCGCCGGACGCTGCGCGGTGCTGCGCTACCCCGGCAACACCAACAATCTCGAGCCGGCAGCGCTCTACCTCTACCGCGAATGGCTTCCGGCCAGCGGCGAGGAGGCGCGCGACTTTCCGATCTATTGCCAGCGACACTTTTCGTCGAACGGACCGGTGCGCGAGGTGGTGCTTGAGCTGTTTCTGCCGCTGAAATAGCGCGGTGGGGTGGCGGCCTATCTCCGGCCCTGAGCTGGTTGAGCCGACGACCGAGTGAAATCTGTATGGCGCTCCCCCACTCCGTCTCGGCTTCGCCGAGCCACCTCTACCCCCACATTCGTGGGGGAGAGGAAACCCAAGCTTTTGAAGGGCTGCGATCTCGGAGATTGGCATTTCCTCATCCCCATGAAATGGGGGGTCCGAAGGACGGGCGAGACCCGTGGCTCGCCCCGGCAAGGTGGCTCGGCGAAGCCGAGAAGGAGTGGGGTCAGCGCTGCCATAGGCGATTGGCCCAGCGCGCGGACAAGGCAAGCTATCCCTAAGCCTGCCCGCGCACAGCCTTCCGCAATCTCGAATGCCGCACCGGAGACGCTGTCTCGGGCCCCGGCACTGCCTCCGCAGCTTCCCCCTCATGCAACCCCACCCGCAGCGCCGCGCCCGCCAGATGGTCGCGCATCGCGGCTTGCGCCCCTTCGGCGTCGCCGGCACGGATCGCTCTCAGGATGCGCTCATGTTCGCCGAGCGTGATGCGGGCCATGTCGTCCGACTTTTGCTGGTTGCCGGCGGCGAGAATGCTTTCGCGCACCCGCTCGGACACGAAGACCAGGAATTGGCCCATGTAGGAATTGCGCGTCGCCTCGGCGACGGTGCGGTGGAATTCGAGGTCGCTGCGCAGCCAGGCGACGCTGCCATAGGGGGCGGCGCGCATGCCGGACAGCGCATCGCCCATGGCTTTGAGATCGGCGTCGCTGCGCCGTTTTGCGGCAAGGGCCGCCGCCTGCACTTCGAGGATGCCACGCAGTTCGAACAAATTGCGAAACGAGTCGGCGCGCTGCAGCGTCTCATGGTCGATGGTCAGCACCGTCGGGTTGTTGCTCTCGACCACGAAGGCGCCGCGCCCCTGCTGCGACCAGATGCGGCCTTCCGAGCGCAGCCGCGCGATCGCCTCGCGCACGACGTTGCGGCTGACGCCGAATGTGGTCGCCAGCGCCTGTTCGGTCGGCAGTTGGTCACCCGGCTTCAGGCGCCCTTGCGCGATCTCGCGCGAGATGGAACTGGCCACCAGAGTGGAGAGGTGTGGGCCGCGATTGACCTTGTCGAGTTTCAGCGTCATCGCTCACCTATAGTCGACGGCGGCGGCCGGCGCCAGAATGCGGCCGTTGCTCAAGATATGGCGCGGGTCGAATGCGTCCTTGATGCCGGCGGCGAGGTCGAGCGTCACCGGATCGATGCGTTCGAGGAACGCCTTCTGCTTGACCCGGCCGATGCCGTGCTCGGCGCTGATCGAGCCGCCATAGCGATCGACGACGGTGAAGATCTCGGCTTCCGCCTGCTCGAACAGATGTTCCATCGCCTCGATGCCCATGCCTTCCGGCGGCACGACGTTGAGGTGGATGTTGCCGTCGCCGACATGGCCGTAGGTGACGGCCAGCGCATCAGGCCGCGCCTTCTCCAAGGCGGCCAGCGCATCGGTGACGAAATCGGCAAGCCGCGAGATCGGCACCGAGACATCGGTGCGCAAATAGCGGCCGCCCCTGCCCTGCCGCTCGACCATGATCTCGCGGTAGAGCCACAACCGCTCACCTTGAGCCCTGGTCGAAGCGATGACGCCGTCCTCGACGATGTCCTCGACGCTGCCGAGAAACCCCAGCAGCATATTGGAGAGGTCGATCAGCCCGCCGGAGGACACCTCGATCAGCACATAGGCCGGGTAAGGCTGGCTGAGCGGATCGGGAAAATCCTTGCCCTCGCGCATGGTGATCTGGATGCCGACGCGCAGGATCAGTTCGAAGGCGGTGAGCAGGTCGCTACAATCGCGCCGGGCGCGGGCATAGAGCGCCATCGCATCCTCGACGGAGCGCAGGCCAACCAGCGCGGTTTCGATCTGCGTCGGCTTGGGGAATAGTTTCAGCGCCGCCGCGGTGACGATGCCCAGCGTGCCCTCCGAGCCGATGAAGATCTGCTTCAGATCATAGCCGCGATTGTCCTTGCGCAGCACTTTCAGCCCGTTCCAGATGCGGCCGTCGGCCAGCACCACTTCGAGGCCAAGCACCAGGTCCCGCGTCATGCCGTAGCGCAGCACGTTGAAGCCGCCGGCATTGGTGGCGACATTGCCGCCGATGCGGCAGCTGCCCTGCGCGCCGAAGGTGATCGGCAGCAGGCAGTCGCTCGCTTCGGCGGCGCGCTTGGCATCCTCGAGGATGCAGCCAGCCTCGACCACCATGGCAAAGTCGATCGGGCTGATCGAACGGATACGGTTCATGCGCTCCAGCGAGATGACGATCTCGCCGCCATCCGCCGCCACTGCGGCGCCCACGAGCCCGGTCAGGCCGCCTTGCGGCACGACCGGAATGCGCTCGGCATGGCAGAACCGCATCAGCGCCGACATTTCATCCACCGAGGAGGGCCGCGCCACCGCCAGCGGCCGGCCGAAATGATCGCCCGACCAATCGCGGCTGTAGCGCGCCAGATCCACTTCCTCGGTCAGCAGCCCGCCATTCGGCAGCAGGCCGGCCAGGGCTGCGATCTGCGATGCGGAGGTTGGCAGCACGGCATTCATGGATTGGCTCTGGGCCCCTCGGCAAAACGACTGGACAAATACCGACGTTGTCGTGTTATCATACAACCCTGATTGAGAACATCAAGCGAGGCTTGCCGCCAAGCGTTCGATGTGGATGATCAGACCCGCAAATCACAGAATTCGGAGGACTTCCCCAATGAGCGACGCCCCGGGCTTTCGCTATATGCACACCATGATCAGGGTGCTCGACCTCGACAAGTCGATCGCCTTCTACACCGAGGTGCTCGGCATGACCCTGCTGCGCCGCGACGACTACCCCGGCGGCAAGTTCACCAACGCCTTTGTCGGCTACGGCCCCGAGGACAAGGAAGCCGTCGTCGAGCTGACGCTGAACTGGGGCCGCGAGGAGCCCTACGAGATCGGCACCGGCTTCGGCCATCTGGCGCTCGGCGTCAACGACATCTACGCCGTCTGCGCCGAACTGGAAAAGCGCGGCGCCAAAATCCCGCGCAAGCCCGGCCCGATGCAGCACGGCACCACCCACATCGCTTTCGTCGAAGACCCCGACGGCTACAAGATCGAGCTGATCGGCCTCGACACGATGTGATCCGATCGGGCCGGACCGCATCGGCCTCGCGCCGATGCGGTCCCGTCCTGTCCGCGCTTGCCTGGGAGGCAGGATCACTTGATGACCGCGATCTTGCTGCGGTCGATGGTGATGGCGACGGCGGCAATGAGCACCGCGCCGAACACCATGTTTTCCAGGAAGATATTGACGCCGACAAAGGTCATGCCGATGCGCACGATCGAAATGATCAGCGCGCCGACCGCCGTGCGGGCAACGCCGCCGAGCCCGCCGGTGATCGCCGTGCCGCCGACGATTACGGCGGCGATGGCCGGCAGCAGCAGCTGGTTGGCCAGCACCGGCGAACCGCTCGACAGCCTGGCTGCCAGCACGACGCCGGCGATGGCCGCGAGCATACCCGACGCGGCAAAGGCGATGATCTTGGTGCGGTCGACATTGATGCCGGCCGCCCACGCCGCCGGTTCGCCGGCGCCGACCGCAATCGCCTGGCGGCCGAAGCGCGTGTAGCGCAGCGCCAGAAAGGCGGCGATGCCGATCACCGTCGAAATCAGCACCACCACGGGAATGCCGGCGACAGTGGCGTTGATCCAGGCGGTGTTTTCGCGACCAGCCTCCTCGATGGTGATGGCGCGGCCATTGGAGACCCAGAGCGCCAGGCCGGTGACCACGCCGCCGGTGGCGAGCGTCGCCACGAAGGACGGCACGCGTAGCTTGACGTGGACGACGCCGCTCAGGATGCCGAAGGCAAGCCCGGACAGGATCGCCACCGGAAAGGCGGCGAGGCCGAGCGACGGCAGCAATTGCGCCAGGATGACGCTGGCCAGCGACGCCACCGCCTGGATCGACAAATCGATGCCGCCGAGCAGAATGGCGAAGGTGACGCCGGTCGCCAGGATGAACAGCACGGCGGTGTTGGCAAACAAAAGCGCCACGGTTTCGCCGGTGAGGAAGCCGGGCGCGGCGATCTCGATGATCAAAAGCAGGCCCACCAGCAGGATCAGCGGAATGGCGCCTTGCGTCCACTTGCCCTCGAAAACCTGCCTGATGGAGAACGCCTCATTCATCGGTTCACACCATTGCCCTGAGAAGATCGACCTGGTTCGGCTTGTTGCCCGGACTGGCATCGAAGCGCGCGGTGATTGCACCGTCGCGCATCACCAGCACCTGGTGCGACAGACCGATCGTTTCCTCCAGCGTGTCGGAAATCAAAAGGATCGCCACGCCTTGCGCCGAGAGATCGCGCACCAATTCGTAGACCTCCTCCTTGGCGCCGACATCGAGGCCGCGTGTGGGATGGTCGAGCACCAGGATGCGCGAGCCCGCCGTCATCCAGCGCGCCAGCACCACCTTCTGCTGGTTGCCGCCGCTGAGCTTGCGGCAGGCGGCATCGGGACCGGGCGCCTTGATGCGCAGCCGCTTGATCCAGTCGGCGGCAAGCCGGCGCTCCTTGCCATAGTCGATGGCGCCATGGCGCATGACGCTGGAGAGATCGGCCAGCGAAATGTTCTCCGCGATCGACAGGAACATCACCAGCCCTTCGAGCCGGCGCTCGCGCGGGACATAGCCGATGCCCTTGCGCACCGCCGGTTCCGGCGAGGAGAAGCGCACGGCATCGCCGGCGATTTTCATCTCGCCGGCATCATGCTGGACGAAGCCGCCAACGGTGCGCGTCACCTCCTCGCGGCCGGAGCCGACGACGCCGGCAATGCCGACGATCTCGCCCGCCCGGATCGAGAGATCGACGCCGTGATAGTAACCGTTGGCGCCAAGGCCCTTGGCCTCGACCATCACGGTATCGCGCGGCGCCAGCTGGCGGGCCTCGCGATAATACTCGGCCTGCAGGCCCCGCCCAACCATGATCTCGTGCAGCTCAGGCGCGGTGACTTCGGCTGCACGATGTTCGGCAACGACGGCGCCATCCTTCATCGTGTAGACGCGGTCGGAGATATTGAGCACCTCGTCGAGGCGGTGCGAGACGAAGACGAAGCTGGCGCGGGATTTGAGCGAGCGCACCCGCGCGAACAGCACCTCGATGTCGGCGGCGTTGAGCACCGAGGTCGGCTCGTCGAGCAGGATGAGCAACTGCCGCTCGACCACTTCCTCCAGGGTCAGCGCCTTGGCCAGCTCGACCATCTGGCGCGCGGCGAAGGTGAGTTCGGAGGTGCGCGCGGTGACGTCGATGTCGATGCCGATCTTGGCCAGTTGCCGCCGCGCCGCCGCGTTCATGGCGCGCCAGTTGACGAGGCCGAAGCGGGTGAAGCGGTCCTCTCCGCCGAGATAGATGTTTTCGGCAACCGTCAGGTTCAGCACCAGCGACTGCTCCTGGAACACCATGCCGATGCCATGCCTGGCCGCATCACGGGCGTTGCGCATGCGCAGCTGTTCGCCGTCCAGTGTGAGCGAGCCGCCATCCGGCCTGTAGCCGCCGGCCAGCACCCGCATCAGCGTCGACTTGCCGGCGCCGTTCTCGCCGATCAGCCCGACAACTTCATTGGGCCGCACTTCGATGGAGACGTCGCGCAGCGCCTGGACGCCGGGGAAATTCTTGATGATGTTGGACACCTGCAGCATGGCGTTCACTTGACGATTTTCAGGCGGACACGGTCGAGCGACAGCGCCACCGCGGCGATGATCATCAGACCCTGCACCGTCTGCTGGATGTAGGGCGAGATGCCGAGCAGGATCATGCCATTGGCAAGCACGGTGACGATCAGCACACCGATCAGCGTGTTGACCACACCGCCCTCGCCGCCGGTCAAAGCGGTGCCGCCGACGACCACTGCGGTAACCGCGGCAAACAGCCTGCCGTCGCCGATGACGGCATGCGACTGGCCGAGCTGTGCTGCGGCCAGCACGCCGGCAATGCCGAAGAAGAACCCCGCCAGCGCAAAGGCGGTGATGCGCACGCGCACGACATTGACGCCGGAGAGCTTGGCGACATCCTCATCACCGCCGATCGCCAATATGTGGCGGCCGAGCTTGGTGTGGTACTGGATGACAGTGGCGAGCAGGAAGGCGCCGAACGCGACCCAGACCGCCACCGGCAGGCCGAGGAAACGGTGCAAGGCCAGGTCGCGGATCGAGGCGTCGTTCAGCTTGATGGCCGTGCCGCCCAGCATATAGACCGACAGGCCGAGGCCGATGAACCACATGCCGAGCGTGCCCATGAAGGACGGGATGCGCAGCATGGTCTGGACGAGACCGCTGACGAAGCCCATGGCGGTGCCGGCGGCGATGGCAGCGAGCACCGCCCACCAGCCATAGTCGTTGCCGTTGCCGTCATTGGCGGCGAGCAGCACAAGCACCATCGCCGCCACCGAAAGCGTGCCTTCGACTGCGAGGTCGATGCTGCCCATCAGGATGATGAAGGTCAGCCCCATCGCCAGCGTCAGCGGCACGGCGGCGGAATTCGCAAGCCGCACCAGATTGCGCAGCTCGATGAAATTGGGGTTGGCAATGGCGATGAGTACGCAGAGTACAATCAGCACCGCCAGCGGCGCCAGGCTGCGCCAGCGCCTGCCGCCCAGGAATGTCGCGATGCGGCCGGGGAACGGTGTCATGGGCGTCGTCCGCTCGATGTCCGAAACGGACTTCAGGGGTTCTGTATGGATTGTCAAGAAACCGCTTCCCGTCTGCTGGTGACAGCCGTCGCGACAAGGGGATCGCGACGGCTGCGGGAGGAAGCGGGCCGCCAGGGAGTTGCAGCCCACTCCGATGGATCAGGTGCGGATTGCTCCGGTGACCCGGCCCCACAGATCGTTCCAGTCGATCTCGGGCTTCGCATCGACATTGGTCTTGTAATATTCCTCGACATTGTCGTGCGAGATCAGCACCGCCTTGCCGTAGAACTCGCGGTGCTCCGGGGGCTCCTTGGTCGGGTCGAACTTGCCGATCTTGGCGTTGTAGCCGATGGCGAGACCCATGCCGCCCTGCCAGAACGGATCCGAAGTGACCGTGCAGGCGAACTCGCCGGTGCGCACCGCATCGACCGCCGTCTTGATGCCGTCGACGCCGACGATCGGCACCTTGCCGGCGAGATTTTCGGCACGCAGCGCTTCCAGTGCGCCGGAGCCCATATCGTCATTGGCCGCCCAGATGCCCTTGATGTCGTCGCCGAAGCGGGTGAGCAGATTGCCCATCAGGTCGAAGGCTTCGGTCGACTTCCAGTTGGCGACCTGAAAGTCGAGCAGCTTGATGTCTGGGTTGGCTGCGAGCGCCGCATCGAGGCCCTTCTTGCGCTCGATCGCCGCCGTGGTCGAGATCAGGCCGCCGAGCGCTACGATGCCGCCCTTGCCGCCAATGGTCTTGAACAGGATCTCGGCGATGGTCTTGCCGCTGTCGATGCCGTCGAACTCGATATGCGAGACATAGTTCGGGTTGAAATCCTTCGGGTGCAGATCCCCAGGCTTGTTCCACTGGGTCACCACATAGGCGCCGGCCTTGGCGCAGGCCTCGACGATCGGGCGCGCATCGGGCGTGTCGTTGGGATCGGAATTCAGCACCATGTTGCCGCCGGTCTTGGCCAGCATCGCCTTGATGTCGGCAATGCCCTTCTCGCTGTTGCCTTCCGAAACCAGCGTGACGTGTTCCAGCCCGGCCCATTTGGCATACGCTTCGGCGCCGGTCTTCCACACCGCGTGATAGGGGTTGGACAGCGAGCGGATCGACGTCACCAGTGTCGGCTTGTCCTGCGCGCGCAGCACGCTCGGCATGGCGAGTGCCGCCACGCCGGCGGTGGCGCCCATCATCAGCGTGCGCCGGTTGACCGTAAAATTCTCCGTGTCCTTCATACCTCGAAACCTCCCGATTGAATTCTGTTCCGCCCGGCATCTTGCGCAGGGAGCGCGGCCGGGACCTCCTGGTGAGGATCGTCAAGCTCCTCCACTTGTACGACAACCCTTCAACACGATAACCATACCCTTTCTCTTGACGTGGCACAAGCGACTTGAGATCGTCGCGCGCAAGAGGAAGGGGCGGTGATTTTCATCGCCCGCCGGAGCATGATCCCTAGAAGTGGGAACCGGTTTTCTCGGACAAATCGGGAAACCGTTTTGTCCGGAGATCATGCTCCAACAAAGAGAACCCGGGAGTGGAAATGACGGATTACATCATTGTCGGCGGCGGTTCGGCTGGCTGCATTCTGGCCGCCCGGCTGAGCGAGGACCCAGACGTGTCCGTCGTGCTGCTCGAGGCCGGTCCGCCCGACACCGATCGCTACATCCATCTGCCGGTCGGCTTCTTCAAGATGACGTCGGGGCCGCTGATCTGGGGCTATGACACCGCGCCCGGCAAGGAGATCGACGGCCGCACCATGGTCTATCCGCAGGCGCGCGTGCTGGGCGGGGGCTCCTCGATCAACGCCCAGGTGTTCACCCGCGGTTGCCCGCAGGACTATGACGGCTGGGCGACCGACGCCGGCTGTGCCGGCTGGAGCTATGCCGACGTGCTGCCCTACTTCGTCCGCTCCGAGGGCAACGACACTTTTGCCGATGCGCAGCATGGCATTGACGGCCCGCTCGGCGTCTCCAGCGGCGCGCCGCATCCGCTGACCCGCATCTTCGTCAAGGCCGCGCAGCAGGCGGGCCTTCCTTTCCGCGCCGACTTCAACGCCGGTGAGCAGGCGGGCGCCGGCTTCTACCAGACGACGACGCGTCGGGGGAAACGCTCGAGCACGGCGGTCGCCTATCTGAAGCCGGCGCTCGGCCGCAAGAATCTGACGCTACGCACCGACGCCTCGGTCAGCCGCATCGTGGTCGAGAACGG
Organism: Mesorhizobium sp. M0077; assembly: GCF_040322955.1. NCBI lineage: Bacteria > Pseudomonadati > Pseudomonadota > Alphaproteobacteria > Hyphomicrobiales > Phyllobacteriaceae > Mesorhizobium > Mesorhizobium sp. M0077. Next base: position 230,054 of record NZ_JAMYUL010000001.1, on the reverse strand, counting down.
CCGCGCCATCGGTGTAGAGATCATCGTCAATGGCCGCACCGAACTGCTCCGCGCCGAGCGCGAAGTCATCGTCGCCGCCGGCGCCATCGGCTCGCCGAAATTGCTGATGCTGTCCGGCATCGGCCCGGCCGTGCATCTCGGCCAGCACGGCATCAAGGTGATCCACGATTCCAAAAACGTCGGCCAGAATCTGCACGATCACATGGACGTCGACGTCGTCGCCGAGCTCAACGGACCGCACGGCATCGACCGTTACAAGAAGAAGCGCTGGCAAGCGGTCGCCGGTCTTGAATATGCGCTGTTCGGCAAGGGGCCGGTGGCCTCCAACATCGTCGAGGCCGGCGGCTTCTGGTGGGGCGACCGCGCGGAGAAGACGCCGGACATCCAGTTCCATTTCCTGCCCGGCGCCGGCGTTGAGGAAGGCATCGGCTCGGTTCCCGGCGGCAATGGCTGCACGCTGAACTCCTACCATGTGCGCCCGCGTTCGCGCGGCAGCGTCACGCTCAAGTCCGCGGACCTGCGCGATGCGCCCATCATCGACCCCAACCCGTTCGCCGAGCGCTATGATCTCGAACGCGCCATCGACGGCATCGAGATCAGCCGCGAAATCCTGTCGCAGCCAGCCTTCGCCAGATACATCAGCCGCGAGCATCTGCCCGGCAAGGCGATGCAGGGGCGCTCAGCACTCGAAGCCTTCGCCCGAGAACATGGCCGCAGCGCCTATCACCCAGTCGGCACCTGCCGGATGGGCGGCGATGCCGACAGCGTCGTCGATCCCGAGCTGCGCGTGCGCGGTCTGCAAGGCCTGCGTGTCTGCGACAGCTCGGTCATGCCAAGCATCGTGTCGTCCAACACCAACGCGGCCGTGGTCATGATTGCGGAGAAGGCTGCGGATCTGATTGCGGGGCGAACGCTGCCGGTGGCGTAAGCAGGACAATCGCATGTGGTGGCGCCACGCGATTGCCCTGCCTTGAGCACCTGTCGCTGAGCGCATAGCACTCGAACCGCACTAAAAACGACAGCCTCCCGCAGCGCCTTCAACCGACGCTTGCGCAATCCACCAACCGACCGGAAACCCCCGGTTGCGGGCTCGTTGCCGACGCCTGCGCGGGGATATGAAAGCGCTTTTGCGCCAGTCCGCGATCACACCATATGAACCGATCCAACCTCTGCTAGCTTGTGGGCGTGGGACTTGTCCCGCTTTGGCCGGTGCTTCAGGCAACCCCATCCCAACCCCCCGCCCCCTGCGGTACCGGCCATCCCCTCCCTTCTGCCAGGCTTCCCGACCTGCCATCCTCAGCCGTCCTTGCCAACTTCGAGGTCGACGACGAGGCCTGATGCGTGGCATGCAAATCAAGACCATCGGCAGCGTATCGAGGGATTTCACATCGGCTGTCTGGACGACGTCCTGGAGAGCGACAGATCGGGGTCGAGCCGCCTCAGCTCCCGGTTGATGGCCGCCAGGCGCTCCGGTTCGCCTTCCGTGTTGCAGACATTGAGAGTAACGACGCGTAAGCGCATCAGCGAACCACCGCCGCGATGCGTTCCAACGTGGTGCGCGAAACGGCTCGGCCATCGGCGCGGTTCGGCTTGCCAAATGCCGCCATGCCGCCCATACACGGCTTGAAAAACGCCCCGAGGGTCCGCGCCCATTTTGCCAAAGGATACTCTCCGATGTCTGTGACGCCGTCCCCGTGGTCAAAATCGTGACGGCTTCCCTCGCAAGCCTGGGCTGGACGGATTTCTTCGGCGACCAGCTTGAAGCCGATGAGGCAGACCTAGTGCCGACGCGCATCGCCTCGGTGCACCGCGACCGCCTGGCCGGTCTGTCTCTGTCAGGGCCAGTGGATCTGACGCTGCCGGCCAATGCCAACACCGGCGACTATGCCGTCGGCGACTGGGTGCTGGTCGAGCCTCACACGCATCTGCTGCGCCGCCGCCTGACTCGCAAGACGGTGCTGGAGCGCCGCACACAGGGCGGCAGGATCCCGCAGCTGGCCGCGGCCAATGTCGACACGCTGTTCATCGTGACGTCCTGCAATGCCGATTTCAACATCGCCCGGCTCGAGCGCTATCTGGCGCTGGCCAACGAGGCCGGAACGACGCCGGTGATCCTGCTGACCAAGGCCGACACCGCTGACGATGCCGAGGCGTATCTGAAACAGGCAACAGCCCTGCAGCGCGGACTGGCCGTGGTGATGCTGAACCCGCGCGTCGCCGATGCCGCAACGGCGCTTGCCCCTTGGTGCGGCGCGGGGCAGACGGTGGCCCTGGTCGGTTCCTCCGGCGTCGGCAAATCGACGCTGGTCAACACGCTGGCCGGAGCGGCGCAGCAATCGCCGCAACAGACTGCGGGCATTCGCGAGCACGATGCCAAGGGTCGCCACACCACCACGGCGCGGTCGCTGCACCCCATCGCCGGTGGCGGCTGGGTAATCGACACGCCGGGCATGCGCACGCTGCATGTCAGCGACGTCGCATCCGGCATCGACACGCTGTTTGCCGAAATCACCGAGCTTGCCCCGCTGTGCAAGTTCCGCGACTGCACTCATGTCCACGAACCGGGCTGCGCGGTGCAGGCTGCGTTGAAGGCGGGTACGCTCGACCCCGAGCGCCTTGCCCGCTGGCGCAAGCTGTCGGAGGAAAACCAGGGCAACACGCCGGTTCAGAGCGGGCCGCGCGGCAACAAATCGCCTGCCGGGCGCCCGAAGCGGCGTTGAGAGGATAGGAATTGCGGAACGAGACGTCGGAGGCCCGGCATGTGCCGGGCCTCCCTTTTTTCACTCTCCGCGCATCGTTGCCTGGAAGGTCGGCAGGTGCTTCTTCTGCGCATCCAGCATGCGCTCGCGGTAGACGCCGTAGATGACGTCGGTGTCGTGCAGCGTCACGCCGGCAATGGTCGGCGAGGCGAAGACCGGCAGTTCGATGCCGCGCTTGGCGAGCTGCTCGGCGGTGCGCGCGATCAGCTCATGCGCCAGGATCATGGCAAGCACCGTCGATGAGCCCGACACCGGCCGGCTCCAGCCCTCGACCGGCACGATGGCGTCCTCGATCGGCGAACAGGTGTCGATGACGAGGTCGGCGGCATCCGCCAGCCGCTTGCCGGAGGAGTGCGTCGCCGGCTTGTCCAGATTGTTCTTGCTGGTGACCGCGACGACGAAGATGCCGCGCTTCCTGGCGTAGAGCGCGGTGTCGATGCCCGACGAGTTGCGGCCGCTATGGCCGAAGATGATGATGGAATCGCCCTTGTTGAGCGGCTGGTGGTCGAGGAATTTTTCGGCGTATCTTTCCGTACGCTCCAGCCACAAAAGCTCGCGCACGCCGCCGGCGCCGAGCACATTGTGCCACATCACGCGCGGGTCGGTCAGGGGGTTGAAGCCGACATAGCTGCCATAGCGCGGAAACACTTCCTGCACCGGCAGCACCGAATGGCCGGAGCCATAGAGATGCACCAGCCCGCCGCCCTCGAGCGAGTCGGCAAAGCGGCTGGCAGCCTGGCCAAAGGCCTCTTCATTGGCTTTCGCAGCCTGGTCGATGAGGGCGGCGAGACGGTGGATGTAGAGATCGGACACGCGGGTACTCCTGTTTGATGTGTCGGTCTGGAATGGATCAGCTTCTTGGGTTCAGCGGCACGCGTCCGGCGCGCAGCGTCGAGCGGATTTCGTAGCGGTCGCCGCGCATGATCGAGACGGTGAATTCGAACGGGCCGCGCTCGTCGGTGGTGATGCGTTCGACGACGAAGGCCGGGCTGCCGACGGCGAGGTCGAGCAGTTCGGCGTCCGCCGCACCGACCGCGCCGACCCGGTAGTTCTCCCGCGCGGCCACCGGCACGATCCCGTAATGGCGCTCCAGCGCCTCGTAGAGCGAGCCCTGCAGCAGGCCGGCATCGAGGAAGCCCGGCACGCGCACCGCCGACAGCTGCGCCGTCTGGATGCCGATCGGCTCGTTGTTGCCGAGCCGCAGCCTGCGAATGCGCACCACCGGATCGCCCTCCTCGATCTCCAGCGCGCCGGCAGCCGCCGCATTGGCGGTGGTCAGGCTGCAGTCGAGCAGGCGCGAGCCCGCGACCACGCCCATATTGCCCATCTCCTGGGTAAAGCTGGTCAGCTCACGCGTGCCGGCGACCAGCGTGGTCGAGCGCACGAACGTGCCGCGGCCATGTTCGCGCCTGAGCAGCCCGGCCTCCTCGAGATTGCGCAGCGCGTGACGCAGCGTGATACGGCTGACGCCGAACAGGGCGCACAGCCTGTCCTCCGCCGGGATCTGGTCGCCCGTCGCCCATTCGCCGCTCTTGACGATGGCGCGGATCGCCTCTTCGACCTGATACCAGAGCGGCTCCGGCCGTCTGCGGTCCGGCTGCTGAAAGCTTGCTTCGCTCATCGCACATGCCTCCACCCCTGCCCAACGGCGCCGGCCAGCGCCGCGCCGACGAGGCCGGCGCGGGGACCGAATTTTCCGGGCTTGACGTCGATGCCGCGCAGATGCGGCGGCAGTTGGCGTCGCAGCGCCGCAAGCAGCGGCGGCCGGATCACATCCAGCGCCTCCGCCAAACCACCCGAAATCAGAACCGCTTGCGGATCGAGCAGCGCGACAGCGCCTGCAAGCGCGGTGCCGAGCTGTCGCGCCGGCAGTTCAAGCAAGGTGAGTGCGGCCAGTTCGCCGGCCTGGGCAGCGGCGATCAGCTGGCGGCCGTCGGCAAGGCCGATCTGTCCGGCAAGGGCATCAAGCGCCCGGCCCGACGCGACGCGCTCCAGCCAGCCGCTGCGCTCCTCGCCATGATCTTTGACGTCGGCGCAGGCCCAGCCGAACGAGCAGGCGCCGCCATGCGCGCCGGCAACGATGCGGCCATTGGCCAGCACCGCCGAACCGATGCCGGTGCCGATGGCGAGCAGGATCGCATCCGACATGTTTTTCGCACTGCCTTCGACAGCCTCCGCCAGCAGCGCAATCTGTGCGTCATTGCCGATCGCTACGCGCAGTTTGGGAAACAGCGTCTGGATGTCGACGCCGTCGAGGAACGGCAGGTTGGGGATCCAGCGGCAAATTGAGCCCTCGACCAGACCCGGCACCGCGATGCCAAGCGCTGAGACCGGCCCGGCCTCAGCGCACAGCGCGTCGATGCGCGCAATGAAGGCATCAAGGGTTGCCGGCGCCGGCTCGCTGCCCAGCGCCTCCAACCCACCGACATCGCCCGTAGATACGCCGGCGCGCAGATTGGTGGCGCCGAGATCGATGGCGAGTACCCGCGTCATCGACCGGACCCTTTGCCGAAGGGGAGCGAGAACAGGCCGCTGCCGGCATTCCACGAATGCGACGCCGCCGCGAAGGCCTGCGCATGGCGCGTGCCGCGCAGGCAGCCGCGCAGCCGGTAGAGCGAACTGTAATAGTCGACATAGGGGAAGCTGCTCAGGCCGCGCGCCAGCTCATACTCCATGACCGCGTCGCGCCAGGCCTCGAACCCGTCGCTGACATCGACGAGATGCTCGGGCCGGAAGCCGTCATCGTCCTCCCAGTTCTCGCCGAACAGCAGCAGTTGCGGCGTATGCGCCGGATGGTCGCTGGCAACGGTCGGCAGTCCGGCGAAGAAGATACCGGTCTTGGTCAAATGCGCGGCGGCGCGATGGTCCTTGTGCCAGCTGCCGTGCCAATGGGTGATGACGATCTCGGGTTTCAGCTCGCGAATGATGTCGCCCACTTCGAGCGCCGTCTGATCGTCTGTGGGCAGGAAGCCGTCGCGCAGGCCAAAGCCACGCATGGTGACGCCGAGCCGCTCCGCCGCGCTGCCCGCTTCCTCTTCCTTCTGCACGCAATAATGCGCGGGAACCAGGTACGGATGGCCCTGCTCACCCATGGTCAGATGCAGGAAAGTCACCGTGGCGCCGCGCTTGACGGCAGCGGCCGCCAGCGGCCCGGCCATCACCTCGGCATCGAAGGCGTGCGCGCCGACCACCAGGATCGATTTCGCCGCATAAATTCTGTCTTCGATCATTTCATGCCCCCTCCGGTGCCCACGCCTTCGCGAATCTGGCGCGCCAGCAGACAATACATGATCAGGATGGGCGCCATGGATATCGCCAGCGAGGCGAACACCAGGCCCCAGTCGGTGCGGAACTGGCCGACGAAGACGCTGATCGCCAGCGGCACCGTCTTGTAGCGGTCGTCGAAGATGAAGATCAGCGGGAAGAAGAAATCGTTCCACACCGCGATCGCGGTGAAGATGGCCACGATCGACACCGCCGGCTTGACCATCGGCAGGATGATCTGGAACAGGATGCGCACCTCGCCGGCGCCGTCCATGCGCGCGGCCTCGTCCAACTCGGAGGGTAAGACGCGCATGAAATTGGCGAAGATGAAGACGGCGAAGGGAATGCGGATCGCCGAATAGACCAGGATCAGCCCGGTCAGCGAATCCAGCAGGCCGAGATTGCGCATCAGCGTGAACAGTTCGACCGAGGCGAGCCGGATCGGCAGCATGATGCCGGACAGGAACAGGCCGAGCATGATGGCATTCCAGCCAAGCTTGTAGCGGCTGAGCGGATAGGCGGCCATCGCCGAGACGACGATGGTGAGGATGACGGCGCCGCCCGTGACGATCAGGCTGTTGATGAAATTCTGGCCGAGATCGGCGCGCGTCCAGGCGTTGATGAAATTGTCGAAGGCAAAGCTTTGCGGCAGGCCGAGCCTGTTGTCGTAGATCTCGGCCGTGGTCTTGAAACAGGAGACGACAAGGATGTAGAGCGGCAACAGCACAGCCGCCGTCCAAACGACCAGCACCGTCCAGCCGGGCAGCCGCGCCAGCTGCCGAGAGATGTCTGGCCTCTGCGCAATCGCCAGCGCGCTCATAGCTGCACCGTGCGGCGGTCGAAGAAGCGCAGCATCATGAGCGTGCCGATGCTGAGGATCAAAAACAGCACGGTGCCGAGCGCCAGCGCCAGACCGATATCGGTGATGCCGACAGCGCCTTCCGCGCCGAAGGCCAGCCGGTAGAAGTAGGTCACCAGCGTGTCGGTCGAATAGCTCGGATTGCCCTGCACGCCCTGCGTGACATAGACGATGTCGAACTGGTTGAAGGTGTTGATGAACGACAGCGTCGTCAGCGTGCCCAGCGCCGGCATCAGCAGCGGCAGCGCGATCGAGAACAGCATGCGCGCATTGCCGGCGCCGTCAAGTTTTGCCGCCTCGAAAATCTGGCCGGAAATCTGCCGCAGACCTGCCGTGTAGATCAGCACCGGCAGGCCCATCCAGTTCCAGGCATCGACGGCGATCAGCATGGCGAGCGCGGTGTGGCTGTTGCCGAGCACGGTCAGGCTGCCCTGGTGCAGGCCAAGCCCGTTCAGCGCCCATTCGACGACGCCGCCCGGTGCCAAAAGCAACCGCCACAGCGCGCCGACGATGACCGGGCTCAGCACCGCCGGAAAGAAGAACACCGACTGGAAGAACGCAGCACCCCTGTCGCGCAGGAACAGCAGCCAGGCGAACAAAAGCCCGATTCCGTTCTGGAACAGCATGATGCCGAAGAACCAGGCGGTGTTGTGCCACAGCGCGCCGTAGAGCCGCGCGCCGCTGGGGAAAACGAACAGCCTTGAGAAATTCGACAGGCCGGCGAACTCGACCATGCGCAGCCCCTTCCAGACGAAGAAGCTGCCCCAGAGCGACATCCCCAGGGGATAGAGGACGAACAGCGCATAGACCGCCAGCGCCGGCAGGGTGAACAGCACGGCCATGCGCTGCTGCGTGCGGCGAAGGCTGCTGGTGCGGCGAAGGGTGCTCATGCGCTTTTCTGGTCCGTGAGAGGCCGGCCGCTTTGCGACCGGCCGCGCCTACTGCTTCGGCTTGAACCAGGTGGCGACTGCGGCCTGCATGTCGGCCGCCAGCTTCTCCGGCGCGATGTTGCCTTCGACCATGTCGATGATCTCCGACTGCAGCACCGAAGACGCCGTCGGCGACTGCCAGCGGAAGCCGACCAGCGTCAGATAGGGCGTCGAATTCTTCGCCATCTCCATCATCGCGGCCAGCACTGGATCCTTCACCGTCACATCCGTGCGGGCCGGCGGCCAGCCGAGCTCGTCGGCGAACATCTGCGCGAACTCTGCCGAAGCCATAAAGCCCAGCACCTTGGTCGCGGCTTCCTTGTTCTGGCTCTCGGAGACCAGGCCATAGGAGCCGTCGGAGAAGGCCGAGGTGTAGAGTTTTGCCCCGGCATCGTCGGCGGGGAACGGGAAGATCGAGAATTTCAGCTTCGGGTTCTGCGCCTTGAAGCTGCCGTTCTCGAACGAACCGCCGAGGAACATCGCCGCCTTGCCGCCGATGAACTGCTGCGTGGCGGTGGTGTAGTCGATGCCGGCGAAGCCGTCGGGGAAATACGGCTTCAGCTCGGCGAAGCGCTTCAGCGCCGCCACATAGCGCGGATCCTCGAAGGTCGCCTTGCCGCTCATCATCTCGTCGTAGAATTCAGGACCATAGACGGTCGGGCCGACGACGCCGACGGCGATCTCCAGTTCCCAGGCCGAGCCGTTGGCGCCGCCGGTGGCGATCGGCGTGATGCCGGCCGCCTTCAGCTTCTCGCAGACAGCGGTGAAATCCTTGTAGGTCTTGGGGATCTCGATGCCCTGGGCGGCGAAAATATCCTGGTTGTAGAAGACGCCCATCATCGGCACCGAATAGGGCACGCCATAGAGCTTGCCGTCGCTGCGGCCGCGCGCGCCGCCAAGCGCCGCGTCCTCCATATTCTTCAGCTCCGGCACGCTGTCGTCCAGCGCGTCGAGATAGCCGGCCTCGACGAAGGGCTGCAATTCGCCATAGGCCTTGAGCTGCGCGATGTCGGGCCCGCGCCCGCCGCGCAGCGCCGTGCTCAGCCGGTTCTGGTAGTCGGCATCCGGCGTGAACTGAATGGCGACCTTGATGCCGGGATTCTTCGCCTCGAAGGCATCGAAGATGCGGCGCATCGCCGCCTCGTCCTCGGTGCGCCAGCTCCACAGCGTCACCGTGCTGTCGGCGGCTCGCGCCGGCAATGAGGCAAAGACGCCGGCGCAGGCGGCGGCAAGGCCGCCGATCAGCCTAAGCGCTGCGCGCCGGTGAAGTGAAAGCATGCTCATTGCCAGTCTCCCATTGTTCTCTGTCCTTGGCGTCCCGCGGCGTTCCCGTGCCGTGAGAAGTCATTGGTTCAGCAAAAGTCATTATAACGACATAGCGGTATTCGCAAGAGGTCTGCTGCGCCTCAGGAATGGCGGCGTTGGCCCCCTCACGACATTGCAGTACCTGCATCCGTTTGTTACCTAACGATAAATATCCACATTCCAGCGCCGCAAAGAAATCTGTGACCGTACCATGTGAGACTTTTTCCCCAGCAAGCCCTTGCGTCGCCGCGCTGACTTGTCATAACCTCATGTGAACCGATAGGGAGGATGAGGAATGTCGTTTGCCTGGACGTCGAAACTGGCACTGGCCGCAGGCCTCGCCATCCTGCCCGCCACGGCCTGGGCGCAATCGGTCGACATCTCCTATCTCACCCACTGGTCGCCGGAGACGGTGGCGCTGCTGGAAGCGGCGGCCAAGGATTATGCCAAGACCAATCCGGATGTCAGCGTCACCGTGCGTGCCGTCCCCTTTGGCGACCTCCTGACCACGCTGCGCTCGCAAGGCGGCGGCGCGGACGGCCCGACGATCGGCGGCATCTACGATCTCTGGTTGCCGGAACTGGCGCGCGACAAGCTGGTCGCGCCCGCTCCCGATGCGGTGGCCAGCGAGGTCATGGCCGCCTGGCCGGCGGGCGTCACCAGCGCCGCCTCGGTCGGCGGCACGCTCTACGGCATCCCCAACGAGATCGATGTCTATGCGCTGAACTATAACAAGGCGCTGTTCAAGCAGGCCGGCATCGCGGCGCCACCCGAGACCTGGGACGAATTCAAGGATGCGGCCAAGAAGCTGACCAACAAGGATGCGGGACAGCAAGGCTTCGGCATGATCAATTCATGGGCCGCCGGCGTCGTCCACCCCTTCGCCTCGCTGCTGGTGTCCAATGGCGGCGACCTGGTCAAGGACGGCAAGCCGGTGCTGAACAGCCCGCAGGCGACCGAGACCTTCCAGTTCTATGAGGACCTGATCAAGTCGGGCGCCAGTGTGCCGGCGATGGCGACCGCAGACGCCAACACCACCGGCCCCTTCCTCGACAATTTCGTCTCCGGCAAGACCGGCATGATCATCATGGCCAATTGGTGGGAGAGCGCACTGAAGGCCGGCATGGGCGACAAGTTCGCCGACATTGCAACGGCGCCGATTCCCGTCGGCCCGAGCGGCGACAAGCCGCATTCGATCTCCTACTCCTGGATGACCGTGGTCAACGCCAATGCAGGTGCCGCCGAGCAGAAGGCGGCGTGGGACTTCCTCGCCTGGCTGAACAATCCAAAGTCCGGCAAGAACGGCGCTTCCGCGATGTCGGATATCCTCATGTCGATGGGCATCCTGCCCTCACGCCTCTCCGACATCGAGGCGCACAAGGACAAGCTCGGCTCGGAATTCCTCTCCGGCTATGTCAGCGTGCTCACCGACGCCAAGCCGTTCCCTGTCGTGCCCGGCGGCCAGGAATTCTCGGAATCGCTGCAGCAGACGCTCGAGGCGTTGCAGTATGGCCAGGTCTCGGCCAAGGATGCGCAGGCGACGGCGCAGGCCGACGCCATTTCGATCCTGGAGCGCGCCGCCAAATAATGATTCAGAGGTACCGTGCCTCGGCGGGCATCATGCTGGCGCCCGCCGTGACGCTGATCGGCATCTTCGTCCTGTTGCCGATGCTGCTCACCGTCTGGCTGTCGTTCCAGGACTGGTCGACGCAGACGCCGTTTTCCAGCGCCAGCTTCATCGGCCTCGACAATTTCCGCGACATTTTTGGCGTCTCCTCGGTTGGCCGCGATTTCAAGGTCGCGTTCGCCAACACAGCCGTCTACACCGCGCTCTCCGTCGTCCTCATCCTGCCTCTGTCGGTGGCCTTCGGCCTGATGGTCTACCAGCGCGATGTCGCCGGCGGCACGGCGCTGCGCACGGTGCTGTTTGCCACCTACATGGTGCCGATGATCGCTGTCGCGCTGGTGTGGTCGAAACTCTATTCGCCGAGCGAAGGCCCGCTCAACCAGATGCTCGGTCTGATCGGCATCGGCCCGCAGCCTTTCCTGTCGTCGCCGCGCTCGGCGCTGATCTCGATCATCTTTCTCAATGTCTGGCAACAGGTCGGTTACTTCACCGTCTTGGCGATCGCCGGGCTGACGCAGATCCAAGGCAGCCTCTACGAGGCGGCGAAGCTCGATGGCGCCAACCGCTTCGAGCAGTTCCGCTTCATCACGCTGCCGCTGATGCGGCGCACGCTGTTGTTCAGCGCCGTCATCGCCATCATCAACGCCGTGCAGGTGTTCGAGCCGGTTGCCCTGATCACGCAGGGCGGGCCGGTCGGCTCGACCAATGTGCTCACCTACCACATCCGCCGCGTCGGCATCGAGCGTGCGCAGGGTGGACTGGGTTCGGCCATGGCGGTCATGCTGATGCTTTCGCTGATTGTCGTCGTCTGCGCGCTGTTTGCCTTCGCCAACCGGAAGAACGACGAATGAGCGCGGGATCGTCGAGCCGGCTGTCGCGCCGGCGCCCGTCCGGCCACAAGGCGCTGCTGGCGACGCTGATGCTGCTGGTCGCCGTCGCCTCGGCCTTCCCGCTGGTCTGGATGGTGCTGTCGAGCCTCAAGACGCCGGCCGAGAGCATGCAGGTGCCGCCGGTGTGGATCCCCCTTACGCCGAGCCTCGACGCCTATGAGAAGGTGTCGGGCGTGGTCAATGTCGGCCGCTCGATGTGGAATTCTCTGGTCATCGCCTCGATCACCACCGCCGGCATCCTGCTGACCAGCATGATGGCCGGCTACGCATTCGCCAAATACCACTTCCCCGCCAAGTCGCTGCTGTTTTCTGTGCTGATCGCCACCATGTTCCTGCCGCCGATCGTGACGTTGATCCCGCTCTATCGCCTGGTCGGCTCGATCGGCCTCAACGCCAGCCTCGCCGGCATCATCGTGCCCAATCTCGCCAATGCTTTCGGCATCTTCCTGATGCGCCAGTTCATCTCCGGCGTGCCCGACGAGCTCATCGACGCCGCGCGCATGGACGGCGCCTCGGAGTTCTTGATCCTCTACAAGATCGTCGCGCCGAGCGTCGCCCCCGCAATCGCGGCTCTGGCCCTCTTCGCCTTCGTCTATCACTGGAACAGCTATCTGTGGCCGCTGACCGTGCTGCAGGGCAATGCCGACGCCTATCCGATCGTCATCAGCCTGAGCCGGTTGCTGAGCTACAACAGGGGCGCGGTCAACACCGGCCTGGTGATGGCCGGCGCCACGCTGGCCGTGCTGCCGCCGCTCATCCTGTTCGCCTTCCTGCAGCGCTTCTTCGTCGATTCCATCGTCGGCTCGGCGATCAAGGGATAGCTCGCCTCACCCGAACCTTGCCGCCGTCCAAGCCCCGCCCGCAGCATTCGACTCCACCGCCGCAGCAACAAACTTCACCCCCCGCGCGCCATCGACGACATCGGGCACCTGTGCCGCGCGCGCCGGATCAACCGTCCCGCCCGAACGGTGCGCGCGAATGATATCGGCGGCGTCGCGGTAGAAATTGGCGAAGGCCTCGATATAGCCCTCCGGATGCGCCGCCGGCATGCGCGAAACGCGCTGGCTCTCAGTGGTCGAGCCATGGCCGCCGCGCACCAGCGTGCGGGTCTCCTCGCCGTAGATGGAGAAGCGCAGTTCTTCCGGCCGGCCGCCCGACCATTCGAGCCCGGCTTTGTCGCCATAGATGCGCACCGAGAGATCATTGTAGTGGCCGGGCGAGGTCTGGCTGGCGAGGATCGTGCCGCGCGCCCCGCCGGTCCAGCGCACCAGCACATGCGCATTGTCGTCGAGCCGGCGTCCCGGCACGGCAGTGAACAGATCCGCCGACACCGCCTCGGCCTCACAGCCGGAGATATAGCTTGCCAGGTTGAAGGCATGCACGCCGATATCGGCCAGCACCGCCGACTGCCCGGCGCGCGCCGGATCGGTGCGCCACTCCGCCTGCTTCTGGCCCTCGGCGTCGATCGGCGTGGTCAGCCAGTCCTGGATGTAGGCGCCATGCACGGACACGATGCGGCCAAGCGCGCCCGCCGCCACCATCTCGCGCGCCTGGCGGACCATGGCGTAGCCGGTGTTGTTGAGCGTGACGACGAAGCGGCGCTTTTTCACCTGCGCCAGCGCCACCAATGCTTCTGCGTCGGCCAGCGTCGTCGACAGCGGCTTGTCGCAGATCACGTCGATGCCGGCCTCGAGAAAGGCCGTGGCGATCGGCGCGTGCAGATGGTTGGGCGTGACGATGACCACCGCCTCGATGCCGTCCGGCCGCGCCGCTTCGGCTCGTGCCATGGCGCGATAATCGGCATAGCTGCGCTCGGGCGCGATGCCGATCTCGGCGGCCGAGGCGGCGGCGTTTTCCGGGTCCGACGACAGCGCGCCGGCGACCAGTACGATCTGGTCGTCCAGGCGCATGGCCAGCCGATGCACGGCGCCGATAAAGGCATTGCGACCGCCGCCGACCATGCCGACCCTGAGCCGCTTGCCCGCCGATCCGTCCGATGTTGCGTAGACCATTTTCAAGCTCCTCCCGGCAGACCGCTTTCGAACATGATTTCCAATTTTCATATTGTAAAACGATCGTATCGCGCTAGCCTGAAATCATGAGTGGGGCAAGCAAGGCATCCGCACGGTCCAGCACCGACGAGGCGGCGACGCGCAAGCGCGGGCGCTCTCTGGCCGCCCTCGGCTACATCCAGCCGCAGACCTATGAGGAGCTGCGCGCCGTGCTGTCGTCGGGCACGGTGCACTTCCCCAAGCGGCTGCGCCAGGTGGCGATCTTCCTGTGGCAGCACCCGAGCGACGTCGCGCTCGGCACCATCGCGCAGGTTGCGGCACAGGCCGGCGTGCAGCCCTCGACGCTGGTGCGCTTTGCCCAGATCTTCGGCTATTCCGGCTTTTCCGATTTCCAGGGCCTGTTCAAGGAGCACATCAAGGGCTCATGGCCGGAAGGGCGCGGCGAACCGCGCACCGAGACCGAGCCAAATCTGCATTTCCTGCACGGCATGGTCGGCGCATCGCAGGCCTCGCTGGGCCGCATCGAGACCGGCTTCGACGTCGAGAGTTTCGACAAGATGGTGGCGCTGCTGGCGGCGGCCGAGCTGATCTATGTCATCGGCTCCAAGCGCGCCTTTCCCGTCACCGCCTATCTCTCGCTGACGCTCTCGCAGCAAGGCGTGCGCAACGTGCTGGTCGACAATGTCGGGTCCTCCGCACTCGACCAGATCGGCTGCATCGGCGGCAGGGATGCCGTGCTCGCTGTCTCCTTCAGCCCCTACAATTCGATCACGCCCGATCTCGTCGCGGTGGCGCATGAGCGCAAGGCGCGTATCGTCACCGTCACCGACAGCACCTTCAGCCCGCTGATCCCGCTCTCGGACAGCTGGCTGGAAGTGGTGGAATCCGACTTTGCCGGCTTCCGCTCACTGGCGGCCTCGCTCGCCGTTGGGATGGCGCTGGTCCATGGCGTGGCGGCGCGGCGCGGCGAATGAGGCGTCACTGGTCCAATTGACTATCGGGAATTGCCGTTCCATATTTCTCAAAATAGAAACTTTATTCCCGGGAGGAGGAATGGAGATCCGGCTTGACGGCAAGGTGGCTCTGGTCACCGGGTCGACGCAAGGCATTGGCCGCGCCATTGCCGAGTCGCTGGCGCGTTCCGGTGCTGCCGGGCTGCTGGTCACCGGCCGAGAGAAGACGCGTGGCGAGGCTGTGGCGGCCGAGCTTTCGCAAATGGGCACGCCGACCATCTTCGTCGCCGCCGACCTTGCCGATCCTGACGCCCCCACCCTTCTGGCGCAAGCCTGCATCGAGCGCTTCGGCCGCATCGATGCGCTGGTCAACGCCGCCGGCCTGACCGATCGCGCCTCCTTCCTCGACGCCAGCCTCGACGACTGGGCGGCGCTGTTTGCCGTCAACACGCGCGCGCCGTTCTTCCTGATGCAGGCGGCGATTGCCGACATGAAGCAGCGCGGCCAAGGCGGCGCCATTCTCAACATCCTGTCGATCAACGCCCATTGCGGCTCGCCGGAGCTTGCCGTCTATTCCGCCAGCAAGGGCGCGCTGGCGACGCTGACCAAGAACGCCGCCAACGCCCACCGTTTCGACCGCATCCGCGTCAACGGCATCAATGTCGGTTGGACGGAC
Source organism: Mesorhizobium sp. M0077 (assembly GCF_040322955.1). NCBI lineage: Bacteria > Pseudomonadati > Pseudomonadota > Alphaproteobacteria > Hyphomicrobiales > Phyllobacteriaceae > Mesorhizobium > Mesorhizobium sp. M0077. The sequence goes on along the minus strand of NZ_JAMYUL010000001.1, from coordinate 214,780 downwards.
ACGCCGGCCGAACGCATCATGCAGGCGGAGACTTTGGGCAACGGCCCTGGCTGGCTCGACAAGGCCAATGCCGCGCAGCCTTTCGGCCGGCTGCTGACGCCGAACGATATCGCCAGCCTCGCCGTCTTCCTGCTCTCCGACGCGGCCGGCCCTATGACCGGTGCGGTGATCGACCAGGAGCAAACGGTGATCGGGGCGAACCGGTGAGCGCTTCCACCGAAACGCTTGGGCCGGCGCTGCTCGACCGCTTGCCGGCCTCGGTCCAGACACCGTCCTATGACCGTACGCTCCTCTCGCCCGGCATGGCGCATCTCGGCGTCGGCGCCTTCCACCGCAGCCATCAGGCCGAATACACCGACGATCTCATCTCGCTGCGCTTCGACCGCTGGGGCATCGTCGGCATCAACATCCGTCCGCCCAGCCTTGCCGACACGCTGGGACGGCAGGGCGGGCTCTACACAAGGCTGATCCGCGAGAACAGCCATATCGAGGCACGTGTGATCGGCAGCATCGTCCGGGTGGTCGACAGCCAGGAGAGTGCGGCACCGGCGCTCGGCGTGCTGATCTCACCCGATATCGAGCTGGTGACGATGACGGTGACCGAAAAAGGCTATTGCCACGTCCCGTCCAGCGGCGAACTCGACCTTGGCCATCCCGACATCGTCCACGACCTCGCCAACCCCGAGACGCCACGCAGCGTGCCCGGCCTGCTGGTGCGGGCGCTGGAGCAGCGCAGGGCCACACATGAGCGACCCATAACGTTTCTCTCCTGTGACAACATCCCGACCAACGGTACTATTCTGAACAATGTCGTGCGGACGTTTGCCGAACGGCGGAGCAAAGGGCTGGCCCGCTGGATAGAGGCCAATGTTGCCTTCCCCGCGGCCATGGTCGACCGCATCGCGCCGGCGGTGACGCAGGATGACCTCGATAGTGTCGAGCAGTGGTTCGGCTACCACGATGCCGCCGTCGCTGTCGGTGAGCCGTTCCGGCAGTGGGTGATCGAGGAAAAATTCGCCGGCCGCATGCCGCGCTGGGATCTGGTCGGCGCCACCTTCGTCGACGACGTCACGCCGTTCGAGCATCTCAAGATGCGGGTGCTGAACGGCGCCCAGACGACACTGGCGACGCTCGGCGTGCTGGCCGGGCTCGAGCACACATCGGACGCCATAGCCAACCCACTGCTGTCGGACTTCATCCGGCGCATGCTGGTCGAGGAGACGCTGCCGACGCTGATGCCGGTGCCGGGCGTCCTGCCCCTTGCCTATGTCGAGCAGAGCCTTGCCCGGCTGAAGAACACCGCGATCCGCCACGGCAACCACCAGGTCGCCACCGACGGTTCGCAGAAGATCGTCCAGCGCCTGCTCAACCCGATCCGCGACCGGCTCGCGATGGGCCAGAGCATCGGCCTGCTATCGGTGCCGGTCGCCGGCTGGATGGCCTATCTGATCCGGGCCTCGGATCGCTTTGAAAGACGCTGGCCGGTGTTGGATCCCTATGCCGGCAAGGTCGCCGCGATCGCCGATGCGACCGGTCACGATGCCAGCGCGCTGGTGTCCGCCATCCTTGCCATCGGCGGGATATTCGACCCCGGCCTTGCCGCCGACGATACGTTCCGCGCGGCCGTCACATCGGCGCTGGGCGACCTGCTGTCGGACGATCCGATGGCGGCTGTCCGGCACAGTCTCGAACAAGATGAGGTCGCGAGGTTGAAGCGATCCAAACAATCGGCATTATAGTCGTCGGGGTCTAAGGGAGGCAGAATGAAACTAGGAGTGCTAACAGCACCTTTTGCGGAGACGCCGCTTGGCGAGGTTGCCGACTGGGCGCACTCGGCCGGCTTCGAGGCGCTGGAAATCGCCTGCTGGCCGAAGACCTCCGGCGCGACGCGACGCTATGCCGGCACCAGCCATATCGATGCCGCTTCCACCTCGCCCGCGCAGGCCAAGGAGATCGTCGCTTCGCTGACGGAGAAGAAGCTGACGGTCTCCGGCCTCGGCTATTATCCCAACCCGTTGCATCCGGACCCTGCCCATCGCGAGGCCGTCATCGGCCATCTGAAGAAGGTCATCGTGCTGGCCGCCAATATGGGCGTGCCGGTGGTCAACACCTTCTGCGGTGGCGATGCCTCGAAGACCGTGGACGTCAACTGGCAGGACGCGCTGAAAGTCTGGCCCGAGACCGTCGCCTATGCGCGCGATCACGGGGTAAAACTCGCCTTCGAGAACTGCCCGATGATCTTCACCTATGACGAATGGCCGGGCGGGCACAACATCGCCTATTCGCCGCTGGTCTGGCGGCGCATCCTCGAAACCTGGGGCGGCGAGGTCGGCATGAATTTCGACCCCTCGCATCTGGTCTGGCAGATGATCGACCAGGGCCGCTTCATCAAGGAGTTCGGCCCCTACATGCTGCATGTCCACGCCAAGGATTTGATGATCGATCATGATGGTTTGTATGAGCGCGGGATCCTTTCCGCCGGGATAGGCTGGCAGGTGCCGCGCATGCCGGGATTGGGCGATGTTGACTGGAGCGGCTTCTTCTCCGGCCTCTACCGCGCCGGCTATGACGGCTCGGTCATCATCGAACATGAGGACAGGCGGTTTGAAGGCAACGACGATGCGGTGAAGCGGGGCTTCCTGCTCGCCCGCGACGTGCTGCGCCCCTTCGTCAAATGACGAGGTGAATGACTTGGTCTGAACCTGCCGAAGGGTCTGACCCTGAGACGAAAAACAACAATGTGGAGGAGTACTGACATGAAGAAAATACTGACCATGGTCCCGTTGCTTGCGGGCGCTGCCTTGCTGGCATCGATGGGCGTGTCGTCGGCCGAAGCCAAATATACGATCGGCATTTCCAACACCGTGCAGGGCAATGGCTGGCGCGAGGAAATGGTCTGCGCCATGAAGGCGCAGGCGCTGGCTTCGGGCGAAGTGACGAAGCTCAACATCGCCCATCGCAACACCGATGCCGCCGGCCAGCTCGAAGACATCCGCAATCTGATCAGCGCCAAGGTCGACGCCATCGTCGTCAACCCCGCTGATCCCGCCGGCATCAAGGCGGGCCTGGAAGAAGCCACCAAGGCCGGCATCGTCGTCGTTGCCGTCGACCAGGCGGTGACCGAACCGTCGGCCTACATCATCTCCAACAACCAGGAACAGTATGCCTATCTCGGCGCCAAATGGCTGTTCCAGCAGATGGGCGGCAAGGGCGAAGTGTTCTACATGCGCGGCGCCGCCGGCGCCTCGGCCGACAGCGATCGCGACAAAGGCTTCAAGAAGGCGCTGGCCGAAAACCCCGGCGTGAAGGTGGCGCAGGAAGTCTTCACCGGCTGGCAGCAGGATCAGGCCAAGCAGCAGATGCTGTCGTTCCTGGCCACCGGCACGCCGTTCAACGGCGTGTGGACGTCGGGCATCGACAACGTCATCGTCGACGCGCTGGTCGAATCGCAGGCGCCGCTGGTGCCGGTGGTCGGCGCCGACAATGCCGGCTTCGTCGGCCAGCTGAGCTCGGTGAAAGGTCTCGTCGGTGCAGCCGTCACCAACCCCGGCTCGATCGGCGGCGCGGGCGTGACGCTGGCGCTGCAGATCCTCGACGGCAAGAAGCCGGCGCAGCAGACCGTGCTGGTCGACCCGCAGCTGTGGGACAACGCCACCGACGAAGGCAAGGCCAAGCTGAAGGCAGCCGCCGATCCGTCGCTCAGCCCGGAATGGCCGGTCTCGATCTCGATCCCGGAGTGGACGACCTACACGAAGGACCAGATCGTGGCCTGCAAGGGGCCGGGGGAGTAAGCCTGGTTTGAATGAACTGGCGAGGACGGCGAACGACCGTCCTCGTCACACAGACTAGCGCTCTACGGCGCCCCCTCTGTCCTGCCGGACATCTCCCCCACAGGTGGGGAGATTGGCTGTCATCTCGGCTTTCGCTAATTTTCTACGCCGCAATACGAGGGGCGGCGCCGGAACTGCCAATCTCCCCCCTTGTGGGGGAGATGTCCGGCAGGACAGAGGGGGGCGCCGTAGAGCGCCGACATTAGTTTCTGGAACCATCAATTTTGACAACAAACCATTTGACCACCAGCCCCCTCCTCGACGCCACCGGCGTCGCCAAGAACTACGGCGCGGTTGCAGCGCTTCGCAACGCGTCGCTCTCCGTGCTGCCGGGCGAGGTCCACGCGCTGATGGGCGCCAACGGCGCCGGCAAGTCGACGCTGGTGAAGATCCTGACCGGCGCCATTCCGGCGAACTCCGGCCGCATCCTGATCCGTGGCGAGGCGCGCGACATTCGCTCGCCCGCCGCCGCGCGCCGCGCCGGGCTGCTGCCGGTCTACCAGGAGCCGTCGCTGATCCCCGATCTCGACGTTCTCTCCAATCTCAGGCTCACCGGCACGCCGGTCGAGCCGTTCCGCGCCTGGGTGCGCGAGCTCGGCATCACCGACCTCGATCTGCGCGACACCGCGCGCGACATTCCGCTGGCCGTGCTGCGCCTGCTCGACCTGGCGCGGGCGCTCGCCGTCGAGCCGGACGTGCTGCTGCTCGACGAGATGACGGCGGCCCTGCCCGCCAACCTCGCCGAAAAAGTGCTGGAAGTGGTGCGCCGCCAGGGCGATGCCGGCCGCGCCGTGATCTTCATCTCGCACCGCTTCGTCGAAATCTCCGCACTGTGCGACCGCGCCACCGTGCTGCGCGACGGCGAGACCGTCGGTGTCGTCGACATCGTACCCGGAGTCGAGGAAAAGATCGTCGAGCTGATGCTCGGCACCCGCATCGTGAAAACTCATGTCGCCGCCCGCAGCGCCGCCGAGAAGGCCGCGCCCGCAGCTGCCCGGCCGCGCATCTCCGTGCGCAATCTCCGCGTCGGCGCCAAGCTCAGCGACGTCTCCTTCGATCTCGCCGACGGCGAAGTCGCCGGCGTCGTGGCGCTCGAAGGCCAGGGCCAGGACGAATTGTTCGCCGCCCTTGCCGGCTCGATCCGGCCCTCCGGCGGCACGATCGAAGTCGATGGCCAGCCAGTGAAATTCGCCCACCCGATCGACGCCATCCGCGCCGGCATTGCCTATGTGCCGGGCGACCGCTCCGAGGCGCTCGCCATGCAGCGCTCGGTCCGTGAAAACATCGCCCTGCCCTTCAGTGCCGCGCTGCGCAACTGGGGGCCGATCAACATGCGCCGCGAGCGCGCGACCGTGCTCAGCGCCATCGAGCGGCTGCAGATCGACACCCGCGCCCAGGGCGAAGTGCAGCGCCTGTCCGGGGGCAATCAGCAGAAGGTGACCATCGCCCGCTGGATCGCGGCGGATGCCCGCACCATCCTGTGCTTCGACCCGACGCGCGGCATCGATGTCGGCACCAAGCAGGAGATCTACAAGCTGCTGCGCGAACTCGCCGGCAACGGTAAGTCGGTGCTGTTCTACACCTCGGAGCTGGAGGAGGTGCAGCGCGTCTGCGACCGCGTCATCGTCATCTTCGGCGGCCGCCTCGTCGACATTTTTCCGGTCGAGGAGGCCGACGAGCCGGCGCTGATGCGCGCCGCCTACGGCCTGCCGCGCGGCGCCAAGGCCGACATCGGCATTCTGGCAGACCCGACCGCGAACACTTCGGCTTCGCCGGAGGCGACGCCATGAGCCATTTCCTGCGCCGCCAGGGCTGGGTTGTCGGCCTGTTTGCCCTGCTCATCGTCCTGTTCATCGCCACCAGGATCATCCAGCCGGCCTATGGCAGCAATGATTTCGGCTCGCTCGCCCGGGCCGTTCTGCCCTATGCCTTCGCAGTCGCCGCGCAGACGGTGGTCGTCATCGCCGGCGGCATCGATCTGTCGGTCGCCGCCATGATGGCGCTGACCAGCGTCACCGCGGCGTCGATGATGAATGGCGCGAGCGAGGAATACGCGCTGTTCGTGGTGCCCTTCGTGCTCGCCATGGGTTTTGCGCTCGGCGCGCTCAACGGCCTGCTCATCGTCGTCACCCGCGTGCCCGACATCGTCGTGACGCTGGCCATGCTGTTCGTGCTGCAGGGAGCAGCGCTGTTGGTGCTCGACGCGCCGGGCGGCGGCATCGCCGAATGGCTGAAGGCGCTGATCTCCGGCACGGTACGGATCCCCGGCCTGCCCGACGCCGTAGATGCCTGGGTCCCGAAGGCGCTGCTGGTGCTGATCGTGTGCCTCTGCGTCATCTGGATACCGCTGCGGCGCTCGCGCCTCGGCCTCTCCGTCTACGCCATCGGCTCGAGCGAACTGGCGGCGTTCCGCTCCGGCGTGCCGGTCAAGCGCACTCGCATCATCGCCTATGCGCTGTCCGGCCTGTTCGCCGCCTTTGGCGGCCTGGCGCTGACCATGAGCACCGGCATCGGCGCCCCCATCCCCGGCCCCTATCTGCTCGCCAGCGTCGCCGCCGTGGTGCTGGGCGGCGTCGCGCTCGGCGGCGGCAAGGGCGGCCTGCTCGGCCCCATCGTCGCCGTCTTCGTGCTGAGGCTGGTGCGCACCGACCTGACGCTGCTCGCCATCGACCCCAATGTCACGGCCATCATCGAGGGGCTGATTATGGTGGCGGTGGTGATGTTCGGGGCGTTTATCACGATGCGGGGGCGGCAATGATGGGTGTGCTGTCGCAGAGAGACGTCGGCGTTCCTTCGCGCCCCCCTCTGTCCTGCCGGACATCTCCCCCACGAGGGGGGAGATCAGCTGTCATCGCCGCTTTCGCCAGCCTTCAACGTTGCAAAAAGGAGCGAGGCGCTGGAGCTGCCAATCTCCCCACAAGTGGGGGAGATGGCCGGCAGGCCAGAGGGGGGCGCCGTAGAGCACTGTCCTCGCAGAACATTGGGCGCACCCCATGAGCACCACCGCCATCACCCCGGTCCCCTTCGGCCGCCGCATAAAGCGCTTCATGGCCGATCGCCCGCTCATCCCGCTGATCGTCCTGCTCGCCATCCTGGTTATAATCCTGCAGATCCTGCGCCCCGGCATCGTCAACGAGCGCTGGATCGCCAACACTATTAAATTCGCCATCCCGCTGGCGATCCTGGCGGGATGCCAGACCATGACCATGCTGACCGGCGGCATCGACCTGTCGGTCGGCACGGTGGCAACGATGAGCGCCTTCATCATGGCGACGCAAGTGGTCAACCAGGACCCGGCGGTGGCGTTCCTGCTGGCGATGATGCCGGCGGTGCTGATCGGCCTCGTCAACGGCATCGGCGTCGGTGTCTTCCGCGTCCACCCGCTGATCATGACGCTGGGCACCAGCCTGATCGGCACCGGCTGCCTGCAGGTCTACCAGCGCACGGTGATCGCGTCGGGCGCAAAAATCCCCGACTTCCTGGCTTGGCTCGGCACCGGCGTGACATGGGGCTTCCCCAACGCGCTGCTTTTGTTCGTGCCGCTCGCCGCCCTCATCGTCTTCACGCTCGCCCGCACCGGCTTCGGCCGCCTGCTCTACGCCGTCGGCGACAATGAGCGCGCGACCCGCCTGTCGGGCGTGCAATACTGGCAGGTCATCACCGCGCTCTACGTCACCTCCAGCGTGCTCGCCGGCATCACCGGCCTGCTCTATATCGGCCTGATCAAGGCGCCGTCGCTGTCGCTCGCCGAACCGCTGGTGCTGCCCTCGGTCGCCGCCGCCGTCATCGGCGGCACCTCCATCTTCGGCGGCCGCGGCGGCTACACCGGCACCATCATCGGCGCCCTGATCCTGACCGTGCTGACAACACTGCTGACCATCCTGCAGATGCCGGAGGGGGCACGGCGGATCTTGTTCGGGCTGATCGTGCTGTTCGTGACGGCGGCGTATTTGCGGATTGTGGAGGAGCGGTAGGGGCTGGCGCCCGACGCTGCATTGGGCGAAGCTTCCCCATCCAAGGTTCAGGCCAAGCGCACGGGAGCAAGTTCCCCCTCACCCGGATTGCCAACCGAATTGCGAAGGGCAATTCGGGGCAATCCGACCTCTCCCCGAGGGGAGAGGAGGGCGCCAGCGTCAACGCCAGCCTCTTCTCCCCAGCGGGGAGAAGGTGGCCGCGAAGCGGCCGGATGAGGGGGCTGGCGCAGCCATAGGCGATTATCATCGCCCCAGACGAGCTTACCCCACCGAGAACGCGAGGGAGCGCCCCCTACTTCAAAGAAATCGCCATCCCGCTCAGATCCGCATTCACCTGCAGCCCCACCTGCCGGCCCGTAAGCTCGAGCTGGGCGCCCTTGTCGTTGGTCATGACGATCACCTGCGCCCCCTTGCCGAGCGCGCCGCCACCGCCGGCCGCGCCATAAACCCCGGTCGCATCCCGCACCCTGCGGATATGGCGCACGGTGCCCCGGAAATAGGTCTTGGAAACCCCGAAGGCGAAGCCGCCCGAAACGCCGCCGATCGTGATGGGATAGGAGCGGCCGTGGAAGGTCAGCGTCCCCTCGCCGCCGGAACCGCCGACGAAGAAGGCCGCCTTGTACACGGCAAAGCGGATCGTGCCGCTATCGGCATGCGCGGCGCTGGCAGCGCTGACGGACACAGTTGTGATGGCCGCAACCGCGAGCGAACGAAAGCTGGACGAGATGGTCATGGTGCGAGCTCCTCAGGATCGCCGCTTGCCCAACCGGCAGGGCTCGTCGGCGTCTTAACAAACTTGAACAGGTTCAGGCCGGATTTGGTTCCAGGCAGGCTGTGACAAGATCCGACGAAACGTGACGTGGTGTACTTTCGGGTTGCGGAGGAGGCGGCGGCTATTTCCTCTTCCTGAGCACTTTTCGCAGCGTTAACTTCAACCGCCTCATCTGGTAATGGCGCCGCAACTTGGCCAGCGCCGACTGGTGGGCGGTGTCGATTGCAGCCAGCGAGCCCGCCTCGGTAGCCTGCGGCAGCGCGAGCAGCGCGTCGGCCTGAAGATCGGCAAAGGGCTTGGGGTCATAGCTGGCGAACGGCGTCGGCGGGTCGCTGAGCACGGTGGGGTTGCTGTTGATCTCGAACACTACAAGCCTGCCGTCCACGAAAGTGTAGTCGATGCGGCCATACTGCATGCAGGCTTTTTCGAAGACCTGCATGACCGCATTGGCGTCAGGATTCGTATCGACATAGGTCCTGATTTCTTCGATATGCGCCGGCAGCAATTGCTCGGGCGAATTCTTGACGAACCACGATTTCGACATGGCGCAATGCTGGCCGTAGATCGTATCGCCGACCCGAAACGCCGCGTACTTCCTGAAATAACCGTCCATTCCGGGGGTGCCGATCATCTCCACCACCATCGGCCGCACCAGATCGCTACCGTCCAGCCGGGCGATCGCGGCGTCCAGCGCCGGCCGGTCGTGCAGCAGCGGCGGCTCTCTGTAGAGTGCGCCCGTCTCGTCGCGGATGAAAACGGGATAGCGTATCGCCTCTTCCAGCTCGTCCGGCCTGAACACACGAAAAGCGTTGCTGCCGTCGGCATGAAGCAGGCGCAGCAGGTCGAAGCGCTGCAGGCTGGCGGTCGGGTGATTGAGCTGCGTCAGGCCGGTGTTGTCAGCCAGTTCGGCGCTGATGCCGGCCGCGCGGCTCAATTCGTCCGATGTCAGCCGGTCCATGTCGGACCAGATGACCACCCCGGCGCGAACGCCGCGCAGCAGCCCGGCATCCTCGTAGCGCACCAGCCGGAACCACGCCTCCAGGTCAGTCCGGTGATACAGAAGCACCACCGCCTGCGTGTAGGCGTGCTCCCGGTGCGCGACGTAAAATATCATGCGTTTCCGTTGTCCGTATGTAATTGCAAAGGGGAACCATGATAATTAGACAGGCTTGTGAAAGCCGTGAAATGGTTCTCGATCCGGCATGCGTCAAACAGGAGATAGAACAGGTTGACGTTTCCGTGAAGCTGCAAACCGCATTGGCAAGAAACTGCCATGCGCCATCAACGCGTTAGAAGTCGAGGCAGCCGACACATGAATTTAGACGATGTTGCGACACCCATCCGCCGGTTAGACCTGGAAGACATCCCTTTGCTGATGGAGCTTGAGGCTGCCGCCTGGGCCGCACCGCTGCAGGCGAGCGAAACGACCATCCGCCACCGGCTGGCACTCGGACACACCATGTTCGGCGCGATCGATGGCGATCTGCTTGCTGGCACCATCTGCTTTACCGAGACCAGCCAGGATCCGCTGGTGCGCGCCGATTTCCCCAGGAATTTCGATGCCTATGCATCGCTGCCGCGCAGCGAGCCGGTTTACGCACTTTACGCCTACAATCTCTGCGTCCGGCCGAGCCATCGCGGCTCCAACACGGCGGTGCGGCTCTTGAAGGAGATGGAGAGCCACGGCCGCCGCCTGGGCGCCAGCTGGCTGATCGGCGATGGCCGCTGCTCGTCCTATGCCGGCTCCTCGGGCGAAGAGTATGATCATGTCAAGGCCGATGCGCGGTTCCGCGCCACCATCGACCGCTGGAACCAGACCGGCACAAGACCGCCGCTGGAAGAGATCATCCGCGATCCGCTGCTGCGCATGCACTACCGCGTCTACGGATGCGAGTTCCTCTACGTCATGCCGGACTTCTTCCCGCAGGACGCCACGTCAGGCGGCTTCAGGGTCATTTCAGCCAAGAATCTCAAGGCATGAGATTCGCGCCGTCATGACAGCTCCGCATTTCGATCCGTTCGCGCTCGGCGACGACCCGTTTCCGCATTTCGCCCGCATGCGCGCCGCCGGCGGCATTGCGCGCGGCGTCGCGCCCTATCCCGAGCTGGCCGACGCGCATTATGTGTTCAGCCATGAGCTGGTGTCGGGCGCGCTGAAGCATCCCGCTCTTGTTCAGGCGCCGCCGGGTACATATGAAGAGGTCCGCCGCAAGCTCGTCGACCATGCGCCCATGGCTCTGCTCAGCCGCTCGGTGCTGCTTGCCGATCCGCCTCAGCATGGCGCCTTGCGCCGGCCGGTCGCTGGCTTTTTCTCACGGCCGGCCATCGAAGCGCTGACGCAAGGTCTTCGCGCGCTGAGCCACGAGCTGGTCGAGCGTGCGCTGGCGGATGGCCGCGTCGACGCCGTCGCCGGGCTCGCCGTGCCAGTGTCCTTCTGGCTGCTGCAGGAAATCCTCGGCATCGAGATCGAGGACCCTTGGGCGTTGAAATCGGTGACCCGCCGCATGGCCAGCGCATTCGACCTGCGAAGAGCGCAGCCGCCGGCAGAAAGCGCCGAGGCCTATCGCGAATGCCAGGCTTTTGTCGAGGAGCGGCTGGCTCGACAGGCCTACCGGTCGGACGGAATGGTTGCCGGCATGGTGCGGGAGGTTGCGCAAGGCCGCTGGTCGCGCGAGGACATGGTGGCCAACATCGTCTTCATGCTGTTTGCCGGACAGGAGACTGTCGTCGACGCTCTCGGCAACGCAATTGTTGCGCTGGATCGCTTTCCCGAACAGCGCGCGCTGCTCAAGCGCGGCGCTGTCGACTGGAGCAGCGCGGCGGCCGAACTGCTGCGCTATGGCGCCTCGGTGCAATACGCCGTCGCCCGCATCGCGGCGCAGGACATCGACCTCGGCGACGTCAGGATTGCGGCTGGCGAAGCGGTCGTGCCGGTGCTCGGCAGCGGCAATCGCGACGATGCCGTCTTCGCCGATGGCGACCGGCTGGACCTCACGCGCCCGCCAACCATGTCGATGACCTTCGGCACCGGCCTGCATGTCTGCCTCGGGCAGCATGTCGCCCGTATCGAGATCGCGGCGATGATAGAAGCCCTGTTCACCCGTGCGCCCGGATGGCGGCTCGATGCCGCAAATGCCGAGCGCCGCGCCTCGATGTCGTTTCACGGCATGGCTACCGCGCCGCTGATCCTCAACCCCGCTGCGTGAAAAGCGGCCGCGTCTGGGGGATGACCGCCGGGTCGAGCGACCTGACGATTTCCGAAACCTTTGCCCGCAAGGCGCCCACCGTCGCATCGTCGAGCGGATCGAGAATATCGTTCTGATCTCTCGATACCCGGTACTCGTCCAGCGACGGCGCCTCGCTCGACGGCGTGAAGCCGCCGCCGCGGGCATGCTTGTCGGCCAGTTCCTGCCTCGATTTCACGGCATAGTGGCGGATCCAGCCGATCTTCCATTCCATCGGCATGGCCGCCGGGTGCTTGTCGAGCGTCATGCCGTCGACCAGCGTCCTGCGGAGCGAGATGCGGAAACCGTGCGGGTGCGGCATGAACTGCCCGGGATCCCGCAGCGCCTTGCGCAGCACCGAGGACACGCGGGCAAACGACTTCTTCCAGCGCGCGGTCGGGGCGTCATGCGTGCCGCGCCTTTGAAACCGCACCGTCACCAGTTCGTCGTCATAGGCCTCTTTGCCGTCGCTGCCGAAATTCACCCAGCGAAAGGCGACGCTGCGCACGCCCGGGCGGCTCAAAAGCGAGCGGACCAGTTCGGCTCCGCTCCAGGGCGGCGCGTCGAGCGGCTCGAGGAACTCGTCGGCGTCCATGAAGCCCAGATAGCGATAGCCGTGGAGCAATGCCTGCCAGTAAAGATAGGAATAGGCCCGCCGCTGCGGCAGCACCGTGTCGTGTCGCCAGTCGACCAGCCGAATCCAGCCGGCATCGCGCAACGCCTGGAGCACCGCCGTCTGCGGTCCGGCGCTGCAGTTGTCGGCGATCATCAGGTCGAAGCCATGCAGCTTGTGCCAGGCGACCCACTCGATCACATAGGGCTGCTCCAGCTTCATGATCGCGCAGATCACCGGCCTGTTGACGGAAAACGGAATTCTCATCGCAACGCTTTCCCCGCGCCACCCGCTGCTGCTTGAGGCTCGACCTGCCGGAACGGGATCGCATCGCCATAAAATGCCGCAAGCTGCTCCGAAGAGCCCGTCCAGTCGCCCATGTCGAACTGGTGGAACCGATAGCGTGGGTCGTCAAGGGGCAGCAGGTCGATATCCGGCCTGATGCACCGGTCGAATATGCCGGCCACCGGCAGATGGATCGTCCGCGCCGAAGACAACCAACCGGCCAGCCAGGAGAAGCTGCTCACCCCCGTGACGAGATGGCTCGCCCGGCGCAGCGTCTCGAAATCGGTCAATGGCGACGCCTTCGGCGCGAAGACAGCATCGGGAAAACGCTGACGCAGGCGCCGGCAATAATCGTTGTCGTCATGGGTCTGGCCGACGAAGACCGGCTTGCGGCCGCTATCCTTGATGAGCGTCTCGAAGAAGCCGAATGGCATCGGGCAATAGTTGCGGTGGAAGCCGTCGAGGATGTCGCCGGCCCGCACATGGATGACGAGAAAATCGTCGCCATGGGTCGGCGCGGCGACGGCACGCCCGTCGAACAGCCCGGAGACCTCGTCCCGGTCATAATAACCCAGCCGCTGCGCGAAGCCCTTGAAGCGGATGCTCCGCGCCCGCCTGTCGCGGAACGCGGCTATGATCCCGTCGAGGTCGTAGCGGTGATAGCCGTCGACCCGAAGCAGCCGGTATTTCCACAACAAAGGCGGCCGCACCCTGGCGATGGACCATTCCGGCAGGTCGGCGTCGCAGACATAGCCACCGGGGATACGCTTCGCCAGCACATGGCAAAACATGTACTGGAACATCTTGTTCGCCATGCCGCCAAACGGCTGCATCACGATGGGCACTTGCCGCATTGGACCCCTTTCGCCAAAGACGGTCATTGTTACCCGAGCTGCGCGGGCCGGTCGACTGGCCTCTGACGCCAAGGGCGCATCATGATCGCCGCCGGCAAGCCACCCTCAGGGGTAATGCGTCGGCTTTGGCGCGTAGATCTTTGGATCGAAGTCCAGATCCCTCGGCAAGGGCAGGCTTGAGCACTGCAAATGCACCTCGCGTGCGAGCAGCCTTCGCTGCTTCTGCTCGTTCTCCTTGATGGCCGCCACGAGGCCCATGCTGTAGGGCCCCAGCACGACGCCGGCGGCCCATCCCGGATGCTCCTTCTCGCGCGCGTCGTAATTCATGGCATCGGTGCGGGCCTGCTGGCATTCCGGCGTCGCCCATTTCGGGTCTTGGGTCGAGAGCGAGGCTCCATACTGGACCGGAGACGATACGCACCCTGCCACTGTCGCAGTCAACGCGACGACCATTGCAATTCTCATCCGCAAGCCCCTCCTAATGTAGGAGGCGACTACAAGACGATTCCAGCGGGAAAAAGGCAGCTTCAGGATGCGGATTTTGCAGGGCCGCTCACCCCAGCAGGTTGCGCGCCGTGCGCATGAAGATCTTCGAACCGATCGGGATCAGATCGTCGGGAAAATCATAATCGGGATTGTGCAATGACGGGGTGCGCTCGCCCGCGCCGAGGAAGAACATCGCCGACTTCGCCTTGTGGCCGAAGATGCCAAAATCTTCCGAAGCGCGCATCGGCAGGGCTTCCTCGCTGCGCGCGACGCCCTCTTCGTCCAGCGCGTGGTTGAGATGTTCCACCGCGTCCGGCGCATTGACGCTGGCGACGAAGATTTCGTGATAGTCGCAGCGCACGGACAGGCGGTGCTCGGCCGCTATCCTGGCGGCCAGCGCCTCCGCAGCTGCGACCAGCTCCGCCATGCGCTCGTCACGCCTTGTGCGCAGCGTCGCCCAAACCTCGGCGTAGCCGGGCGCGATGCCGAACACGGCCTCGCCCATCGTCGCATGGGTGACGGTGACCATGCTGAAATCGTCATCGGCGAAAGTGCCGCGCCCCAGTGCCGGAAGCGCCGGCATCAGCTGGCTGATCGCCGGCATCGGCGACACGCCGGTTTCGGGCATGGAGGAATGCGCGGTCTTGCCGTCCAGCACGATGCGGATGCCGCGCGAGGCGCAGTTGACGACGCCGGGCTTGAGCCGCACCTCGCCGAACGGCACGCCCGGCAGATTGTGCAGCGAGAAGGCGAAGTCCGGCGCGATCTCGCCAAAGCGTGGATCGGCGACGACGCCGGCCGCACCATTGCCGGTTTCCTCCGCCGGCTGGAACATCAAGACGACGCGGCCGCGGGCCGGCCGCTCACGCCCGAGCTGGCGGCCAAGTGCGGCCAGGATCGCGGTGTGGCCGTCATGGCCGCACATATGCGATTTTCCCGGCACCTGCGAGGCATGCTCGACGCCCGAAAGCTCCTCGATCGGCAGCGCATCGATCTCCGAGCGGAACAGCACCGTCGGTCCCGCCTGGCCGCTGTCATAGACCGCCGCCACGCCATGACCGCCGAGGCCGGTCAGCACCTTGTCCGGCGCTGTATCGGCGAGGAAGCTGACGACTTCCTTGGCGGTCTGTTCTTCCTCGTTGGAGATTTCCGGGTTTTGGTGCAGCTTGCGGCGCCATGCCGTCAGCTCGATGATATCGCGATTGGTCAGAGTCATGGCTTGGGCTCCGCTTTGGTGCTGCAGGTTACACAAACACGATAGGGTTTTTCTCACGCCGTGCCATACTGATCAATTCCACTGGTCCATCTGCCTGTCTTGTGTGAGCGTAGATGACGACATCCCATGACCACCACACAACCCAGAGAATTTCCAGCTCCGCACTGAGGCCGTCGATCTCATCTCCGACATCCGGTGGCTTCTCCTGAAAAGCGCCGCGTGCTCGCCTGTGCGACATCTTTCGCGATATTTGCTTCCATCCACCCGAAGGAACGGTTTCGGAGCAACAATGGCCAGGCGGTTTGCGTTTCTCTTGGTTCGCGACTTCACGCTGTCGCCGCTGTCGCTGTTCATCGACACGCTGCGGCTCGCCGGCGATGAAGGCGACCGCAGCCGCCGGATCGAGTTCGACTGGGAGATCGTCGGCGAGCGTGGCCTGCCGATCCGGGCGAGTTGCGGTGTCGAGTTGCTGCCGACCAAGGCGATCGGCAATCCGCAGGAGTTCGACAATGTCGTCGTGGTCGGTGGCCTGCTCGACACCAACCGCAGCCTCAGCTCCGAAAAGGAGGTCTTCCTGTTGCGGGCGGCCGAAAAGGGCGTGCCGCTGACGGCACTCTGCACCGGCAGCTTCGTGCTCGCGCGCTACGGTCTGCTCGATGGCTACAGTGCTGCCGTCAGCTGGTTTCACATCAAGGATTTCCGCAGCCAATTCCCT
The DNA here is from genome assembly GCF_040322955.1 of Mesorhizobium sp. M0077. Lineage (NCBI taxonomy): Bacteria > Pseudomonadati > Pseudomonadota > Alphaproteobacteria > Hyphomicrobiales > Phyllobacteriaceae > Mesorhizobium > Mesorhizobium sp. M0077. The sequence goes on along the minus strand of NZ_JAMYUL010000001.1, from coordinate 198,811 downwards.
GATGTGAACGCCCATGCCGACAGCCTGTTTTCCGTCGATAGGGGCCGCTCGACCTGCGCCGGAGGCACGGGTGCGGCCGACCTTGCCGGCCATTTCGTGTCGCAGTTCATCGGCCGCAAGGCTGCGGAAAAAGCCGCCAAGATCCTCGTGCTCGACCGCATCCGCTCGAGCTTGGATGTGCAGCCCGTCGGCGACCTCTTTCCCGCGGCCTCGAGCCGCGCGGTGAAACGGGCGCTGCTTCTGATGGAAAGCAATCTCCAGGAGACGCTGTCGATCGCCGAGATCGCGGGCCGGTTGCATTTATCCCGGCGCCAGCTTGAGCGGCTGTTCGGCGCCGAGCTCGGCATCGGCCCGATGGCCGCCTATCTTGCGCTGCGCGTGCATCAGGCCAAGTCGCTGCTGGAGGGGAGCGACTTGGCGATCGGCGACATCGCCTACCGCTGCGGTTTTCCCAATGCCGGCCATTTCAGCCGTGTCTTCCGCCATCAGACCGGTATCACGCCGACCCATCTCAGGCATCCGAACCGAATGTCCGGTGTCTTTGCCGACGGCAAGGGGAGCGGTCCCTAAGCCTATATTGGGGCGTGCGATCTCGCCGTTGGTATGATAATATCATACCAACCTGATAGGAGGGATCCATGTCCGCCACCGAAAAACGCACCTTCAGCCTGCCGGCCGAGCAGGCTGCTTTCATCGACCAGCTCGTTCGGTCCGGCACATACGCGACCAGCAGTGAAGTGATCCGCGCCGGTCTTCGCGCATTGCAGGAACGCGACGCCGCCGTGGAGCGCTGGCTGCGTGAGGAGGTCGCGCCCACCTATGATAGGTGGAAGGCAGACCCCTCCCAGGCCATCCCGGCCGACAAGTCTTTTGACAGCATCCGCGCACATCACGCAGCTCGCCTCAATGGGAACGTGTGAAGCGCCGGCATGTTGTCCTTTTGCCGGAAGCCCAGACGGACCTGTTATGGATATACGATACGGTCGCTCACGCATCCGGCAACCTCACCGCCCTTCGCTACATCGAGCGGATCGAGCGATTTTGCCTGGGTCTCGACTATGCCTCGGAACGCGGAACCCTAAGGGATGATGTGCGGCCGGGGCTTCGCATCGTTGGCTTCGAGCGCCGCCTGACTGTGGCCTTCACCGTAGAAGGCGACCAGGTGGTGATTCTCAGGGTGTTCTACGGCGGCGTCAACTGGGAGGACGAGTTGGCGCCTATCGCTCCGTGAACGCCCGCGCGAACGAGTCCAGCATCGGCCGCGCCAGATATTCGAGGAAGGTTCGGTCGCCGGTGCTGATAAACGCCTCGACCGGCGTTCCCGGGTAAAGCTGCTCGGCTTTCACGCCCTGCGGCAGCGTGTCGGTGATCTTCAGCGTGGCGCGGAAATACGCCTCATGCGTGGTTTCATCGATCAGCCGGTCGGCGGAAATTTGCGTCACCGTAGCCGGGACCTCAGGGGTGAGGCGCGCGTTCAGGGCGGACAGCCTGAGCTTCGCCGGCTGGCCGACGCGAACCAGGTCCACGTCTTTCGGCCGCAGCTTCGCGTCGACGATGAGGCCCGACGCGGTCGGCAGGATCTCCATGATCTTCTGCCCCGGCGCAATCACGCTGCCTTTGGAGTTGTAGATCGAGGATACCACGATGCCGGCTGCCGGCGCCTTGATCGTCGTGCGCCCCAGCACCGCCCCGGCTGCGGTGATCTGTTCGCCGATGTCGGCCAGGCTGGTGCGAACCTCGTCGAGCTTGGTCAGCGCGTCCTCGACGCGCTGCGTGGTCGCGCGCTCGACCTGCGCCTGGGCTTCGACGATCTGCGTCTTGGTCGCTGCGATATCCGCCTCCAGCGCGCCGGCCTGGCCGACCAGATCGGCCTCGCTGCGCAGAAGCTGCGAATATTCGCTGCGGTTGGTGAGACCCTTGTCGAGTAGGCCGGTCTTGATGCCGAGTTCCTTCTTCACGATCTCGGCCTGTTGCTGGATGGCGAGTTTCTGCGCCTCCAGTCCCAGCGCCGACTCACGATGCATGGCGACGCGCTGCGCCAGGATCGACTGCTCGGAGCGGAACCGGGCGAGCCTGGCCTCGAACTCCTTCTGCTGTTCGTGCACCAGATTGTCGAAATCGCGCTGGAACGGCGCGGGTGCTGCTTCGGCGATCGGCGCCAGCCTGTCCGATCCGTCGCGCTCGGCCTCAAGTCGCGCGGCACTTGCCCTGAGCGCGATCGTCTGTCTGGTCAGCCGGTTGAGGTCGGTCTCGGCCGCCCTGCGGTCGAGCAGGACCAGCGGTTCGCCTTGTTGCACGCGGTCGCCTTCATGCACCAGCAACTGCTCGATGATGCCGCCCTCGGGGTGCTGGATGAGGATGTTGCCGCCCGTCGCCGAGATCGTGCCCGAGGTGATCACCGCGCCGGAGAGCGGCGCGTTCGCCGCCCAATGGCCGAAGCAGCCGACGAAGAGCGCTATGGCCACGTAGCCGACGACGGCCATGCGGCGGAAGTCGGTGCGCGGTCGACCTTCGAAGGCGAGGCTCTGCTGCATCATCGTCTATGACCCGAAGCGGACGCTGTGCGGGCGCACGGTCGGCACGAACGAGCCTGTCACCACCGCGCTCCCGGCCTTGCCGGCCGCCGGTTGCCTCAGCACCTCGCTCGCAGGGCCGAAAGCTTCGACCATGCCGTTGCGCAGGACCATGACGCGGTCGCAGGCCGCGGCGATCGAAGGGCGATGCGTGATGACGACTGTCGTGACGCTTACACTTCGCGCGGCCGAAAGCATCCCTTCGAGCGCCGCCTCCCCACTGCCGTCGAGATGGGCGTTGGGCTCGTCCAGCACCAGCATGCGTGGCTTGCCGTAGAAGGCGCGCGCCAGCCCTATCCGCTGGCGCTCGCCGCCCGACAGCACGGTATGCGACGGGCCTATCATGGTCTGATAGCCGTCGCGCAGCGTGAGAATCAGCTCATGCGCCTCGGCGCGCCTGGCCGCTTCGACGATCGCGGCGTCATCGGCGTCGGGTTCGAAGCGGGCGACATTTTGCGCGATCGATCCCGGGAAAAGCTCCACCTCCTGCGCGAGATAGCCGATATGCCTGCCAAGCTGGGTTTCGTCCCAGCTCCTCAGGTCGGCGCCGTCGACCCTGACCGCGCCGCCGGTCGGCTGCAGCGCGCCCACAAGCAATTTCGCCAGCGTCGATTTGCCGGCCCCGCTCGGGCCGACGATCGCAACCGCTTCGCCGGCGCCGATGGCAAAATTCAACCGCTTGAGGATGGGCTCAGTGCCGAAAGCCGCAGTCGGCGCGATGAAGAACAGATCCTGCACCGAAATCGCGCCCAATGGATCGGGCAGTGCGAGCTTGCGCCCCTGCGCTGGTTGCGCCGCAAGGGCGGTGTCCAGCCGCTTCCAGCATCGCTTGGCGTCGACGATCTGCCGCCAGGATCCGATCAGCTGGTCGAGCGGCTGCAGCGCGCGCGACGACACCAGCGACGAAGCGAAGATCATGCCGGCGGTCATCTGCCCTTGTAGCACCAGCCACGCGCCGGCGCCGAGGATCGCCAGTTGCAGCATCATGCGCAGCGCCCGCGACGTCGCGCTGAAGATCGCATTGGCGCTTCCGGAACGGTCATGCAGGGTCAGCGCCTCAGCAACGTGTTGTCCCCAGACCGCGGCGGCATTTTGCACCATGCCCATGGCGCGCAGCGTGTCGGTGTTGCGGGCGAAGGCCTGCTCCGCCTGGCTGGCCACCGCCGAGCGTTCCGCCGACATGGCATCGTTCCTGCCGATGGCAAGCTGGTTGGCCACGACCAAGAGAAACAGCAGCACGGCGCCGGCGAGCGTCAGCCAGAACAGGACGGGATGGATGAAATAGAGCAAGGCCAGGAAGACGGGCGCAAACGGCAGGTCGAACAACACCGCCACGCCGCGCGACCTGATGAAGGCGCAAGTCGTGGCAAGGTCGTTCAGCGGCGACAGCCCGCTGCCGGCATGTCTGGCGCCAAGCGAGGCGGCGAATGTCCGCGCGCCCAGTTTCTGGTCGACGGTGGCCGCAACACGTTGCGCGTAGATGGCGCGGACCGCGTCCAGCAGGCCGAGGAAGGCGAGCGCGAGGACCGCCATGGCCGAGAGATAAAGCAGCGTCTCGACGCTGGAGGACGGCAACACCCGGTCATAGACCTGCAGCAGATAGAGCGGGATCACCAGGAGCAGGATGTTGATCAGCAACGAAAAGATGCCGATATCGGCGATGCCGCGCAGGAAAACCGGGCGCAGGCCGATGGCCGCATCCCTGAGTGGCGCGCGGTCCCGTGACATCTAAACCGCGTGCTCGGCTGTCGTGCTCAGATGGCTCTGCTGCAAATCGTTCAGCGTATAGGCGTGGATATAGTCGATCTTCATTTGCGCGGGCGTCGCCAGATGGTCGGGCGGCGCGCCGGCTTGACCGCCGACCGCAAGGTCGACCAGCATATACATGGGCTTGTTCATATCGGACGGCGTCGCCGCTTCCGCGACCTGGACGCCATCATAGGTCCAGACCAGCTTGTCCGGCGTCCACAACAGGCCATAGGTGTGATAGCCGTCGGTGTTGGAGACATTCACCGTCGACCCGACCGTGGTGTGGGTTCCCGTCTCATTTGTGTGCGCGGTCATGAGAAGCGCATTCGGGTTCTGCCCATACATTTCGATCACGTCGAGTTCCGGGGGCCATGAACCGTCTTCGGGCAGAAGCCAGAAGGCCGGCCACGCGCCGGCATTTTCCGGGAGATCGGCCCGCATTTCGAAATAGCCATAGGTCTGCGAGAAGGTGTCGTGCGTCGTCAGTATGCCGGAAGTGTACTCGTAATTGTTGATCAGCGGCTTGATGTCGTCGGGCGCATGCGCCGCGGTTATGGTGAGCACGCCGCTTGCGACGCTGAACGGATGGACCGAGCTGGTCGGCGCATAATTGGCGTCGATATACCATTGCAGCTCGCCGTTCTGGGGCTGCGAGCTGCCGTTCTGCGCCCCCCACCAGAAATTGGAATCCCAGATGCCGCTCTGGCCGTTCCACAGGCTCAGCGTGTTGAAATCGTCGTTGAACGACAGCGTCATGCCGGTCTTGTCGATCGGCAGCTCGAACTGGCCGGGCTGAAACTTGTCGATCGTGGTGTTGTGGAACACCAGCACCTCGCTCGAGCCGAGGTTCAGCTGCACGTTCGATCCCACCTGGACCATATTGGCGTGGACGGCCTCGAACGAGGTGAAGGCATAGCCGTTGAGGCGCACCGTGTCGGTCGCGCCGAAATCGGAGATAAGGTCGCTGCCATTGCCCTTGGTGATGATGAAGGTGTCGGCGCCGGCGCCGCCGATCAGCACGTCATTGCCCTTGCCGCCGTCCAGCGTCTGGCTGCCAGCGCCGCCCGTTATGATGTTGTCCTGAGCATTGCCGAAGGCATAGTGGCCGTCGCCGGTGACGACGAGGTTCTCGAAATTGGCGGGCAGCTTGTAGCTCATCCAGGTATCGATCGTGTCGACGCCCGCGCCGTAGTTCTCGACCGCTTTGTTGATCGTCGAATAGAGATGGTAATAGTCGTCGCCCGCGCCGCCATACATGGTGACCTTGACGTTGGTGTCGCCCCAGAAGGAATCGTTGCCCGAGGTGCCGTAGCGGTAAGGCGCGCCTCCAGTCGCCGAGAACCAATGGGTGGAAGCGCCGGTATAGGGAAGTGGAATGCCTTTGGCGTTGAGGACTGTGGTCATTCCGACACTCCTTGCGCATGCTGCCTTGGTCGTTCGACAACCTTCGAGCGACCATTTCGGATCAACTCTTAAATTGATCCGTCGTTCCAGGGAATCATTCTATAGTACACCAAGGAGATCGTCGCCCATCATTTAATAGATAATGCCGAAGGCGTTAAGCTGATCCTAATACAACTTTGTAGGAGAGACTTACAATTTTAATAAATTGTGAGATCCGCGCCGAAAGGTTAGGCAACCTGTCAATGATTCATGCAATTTGACGCGACACGACCGCCTGCCTGAGGCGGCGACTCGAAGTCGCGGGCGGATGGCTGCCGGCAAAGGGCTCAAGAAAATTTGACAGGCTATGTCGGACCGGGTGAAGTTCACCCGTCCTTGGGGCATCGAACAACGAAACCACAAAGGATACCGAAGAGATGCCAAGCACCGTACGTTTGCACCGCGTTCTGACGACCAGCCCGGAGAAGGTCTACCGCGCATTCACAGAAGCCGACGCGCTGGCGAAATGGCTTCCGCCGAACGGCTTCACTTGCACCGTGCACAGCTTCGACGCGAAAGTCGGTGGCGCCTTCAAGATGTCGTTCCGAAACTTCACGACGGGCGGCAGCCATTCCTTCGGCGGCGAATATCTCGAACTCGTTCCCGGCGAGCGCCTGCGCTACACCGACAGGTTCGACGACCCCAATTTGCCCGGCCAGATCGAAGTGACCGTGCTCCTGAAGAAAGTGTCGGTCGGCACGGAACTCGACATCACGCAGGCCGGCATTCCGGACCTTATTCCGGCCGAAGCCTGCTATCTCGGCTGGCAGGAGTCGCTGCGCAATCTGGCAAAGCTCGTCGAACCCGAGATCAATCAGTAGAGCCCATCGGATCGGCGGCGCCGCCCAGCCAGTCCGCGCCGCCGACAATGCCGAGCCGAGGACTCATCCCTCACGGCCCGGTGCAGATCGGCAACGGTTGTGGCGGCGGTGGCGGGTTGTCCTTGGCGTATTGCGCGATGATCGGCTCAAGGCTCTTTCGCGGCCAGAATTTCGGCTTGCCGATCTCCTTCAGGCAGGACGCATTCCAATAGGCGCCCGATTTACCAACGGCGGCGATGTCGCGCGATTCCGGGTAGATATAGAGCGTCGTCGGATTGCTCTTCACCATCGAAATGATCTGGTCGGCGTCGGACGGCGACCAGCTGGTGCAGCCATTGCTGCGGCCGCCGGCGTAATCCACCAGCTTGCCGTATGGGACGAAGCCGTCATGGTCGGCATAGGAGCTGTTCGGGTTCTTGCGCAGGCACATGCCGCGCAACAGCCGCGCCGCGTGGCCGCCGATCACCCGCTGCCTGGCATTCGCCGTCTCGCCCTCGCCGTCGAACTGGATGAAGGTGCGCAGCAGCGCCTGGTCCTTTTTTGCGCCGATGCGGTAAAAACCCTTGAATGAGGTCTTTGCCTCGCCGGTCATATAGGCGCCGCCGGTCGTCAAGGACGAGTCCAGCGCATTGCCGAAGTTTTTCGCGCAGCGCTTCCCGTTGGAGAAATCGACCACGCCCTTCAGATTGCGGCCGCCGCCATGGCCCGACGAGATCGCCCTGAACGACTGCTTGGCCTCGCAAATGACGTAGTAGCGCCGCCCCAGCACGCCATTGCCGAGATCGCCGGGGCGCGTCGCATCCATGGCGAAATAGCAGCCATTGTGGACAGCGCCTTGCGCGACCTTCTTCAGGTAAAGCGCGCGCGCCCGCTCCAGCACCACTTGCGAAATCTCGCCGTCGTCATTGCCGACGTGGGCCTGCAGCCACGCCGGTAAATCGGAGGACGCGGCAAAAGACCGGGCAGACATCGTCAAGGCGATGCCGGCGATGGCGAGGAGGCCAAAGACAAAGACAGCCAGAGATTTCAACCGCACCGGACAACCCTCCCGCCCGAACCGTTCTGCGATTCTCGGAAACCCATCATAAATCGTCGCGCACCGATCGGCGAAACACATCTTGTTCAGAACCGCGCAAGCAAGTCAGGTAGCTGCCTGTTCGCCTTTCACAGCGCCAGGCTGCCCTGTTCCGCCTCCGCGGCATTGGGGTCGCCCGGCGCCGTCGCCCAGGCGAGCTCGACCAGCGTCACCGTGCGGCGGCCGGTGCCGTCGAGCTGGCAGACGATGAGGCCCTGCTCCTCGATATAGGTGAGCAGCCGCCGGGCGCGCCGCAGCGAATGCGAGCCGTAGGCGCGCGCGATCGCCGCGTCGCTCGGGCACGGCCAGCCCTCCTTGGCGGCGCGGGCGATCATCATGAACACGCCCTGCATGTCCTCGGGCAGCAGCGAGGCGCGCACGGAAACGTCCTGCCAGGCGTCATCGCCTGCCATGTCGGCGCCGAGCCCGGCGCGGGCGCGCGTCAGCATGCGACGGAATTCTGAGAGGTCCGGCACCACCGAAGCGAGGCCTTCGATGCGGCAGCGGACGACGAACTCCTGATAAAGCACGCCGATGACGCGGAAACCCGCATCGGGCTGCGCCAGGATGGCGCGCAGGACACGGTCCACCCGCTCTCGCCGGTCGGCGATATCCTCGGCGCTTACCGCCGGTTCCGCAGGTTCCGGGCGGATCTCCATCGCCGCCGATTTGGCCGCCATCAGCTGGTCGAGCAGCTCCGGCGACGCCATCCGGCGCGGCGCGCGCATCGTCTCGGGCGGCGGCGCCGCCAGGATGATGGCGCGCGCGTCTTCAAGCGCTGTTTCCGGCATTGCCATCAGCCGCGGCGTACCGTTGCGCGGGCTGGTCTCGGTCTGGCCGATGCGCACGCCCAGCGGACGGCGCGACAGCGCTGGGCCTAACGCCATGAAGTGCCCGCGCTCCAGGTCTCGAAACGCCTCGGCCTGACGCCGTTCCATGCCCAGAAGGTCGGCGGCGCGCGCCATGTCGATATCGAGGAAGGTACGGCCCATGAGGAAATTGGACGCCTCCGCCGCGACATTCTTGGCGAGCTTTGCCAGCCGCTGCGTGGCGATGATGCCGGCAAGGCCGCGCTTGCGGCCGCGGCACATCAAATTGGTCATGGCGCCGAGCGAGAGCTTTCGCGCCTCGTCGGACACTTCGCCGGCCACGGCGGGCGCGAACAGCTGCGCTTCGTCGACCACCACCAGCATCGGATACCAATGCTCGCGGGCAACCTCGAACAACCCGCCGAGAAAGGCAGCGGCGCGCCGCATCTGGTTCTCGGCATCGAGCCCTTCGAGATTGAGCACCGTGGAGACGCGGTGGATGCGCGCCCGCTCGCCGGCTGCTTGCAGGCCACGCTCCGTATGCTCCTCGGCATCGATGACGAGATGGCCGTAATGGTCGCCCAGCGAAACGAAATCGCCTTCCGGGTCGATGATGGTCTGCTGCACCCAGGGCGCGCTCTGCTCCAGGAGCCGGCGCAAAAGGTGCGATTTGCCGGAGCCGGAATTGCCTTGCACCAGAAGCCGGGTCGCCAGCAGCTCCTCAAGGTCGAGCGCCGCCGACGCACCCGCCGTCGTCTGTCCCATCTCGATGGCTACGGTCATGTCACGACTCTCCTTGCGGACAGGGCTTATCAACCCGGCCGCGAGCCGTCGAGCGCGCCATGGCAACTCGCCCGCTGTTCCACACCTATGCTGCCAAAGCGCCACACATCAGCCCATCTGCCCAAAGGGAAGGCACATCAAGCGGAGTTGACCGGCGGCAGAAGCGGCGCTTCCAGCCCGTCGAAGGGATCGCGCCAGGCATCGATGGCTTCGAGCCGGCGATACCAACCCAGAACAGAGGGATAGTCCGCCAGCGGCAGGCCGGCTGCATCGTTGAACGGCAAAAACGTCGCCATGCGGAAATCGGCATAGGAAAGCGACTTGCCCACAAGCCATGGCCGCTTGGCGAGCTCCGCCTCGAGAATCGCTGCCGCGATGCGGAACTCCGCCAGCCCCTCCTCCACCTTGCCCTGGTCGACAGGCCCAATCCCGTAGCGCTGCTTGGTTCCGCGCTCGAAATGCACGGTGTCGCAGGCCCGGACGAAATTTTCCTTGCCCCAGCTCAGCCAGCGGATCATGTCGGGTTGGTCGCCGCCGCCGCGCCAGAAATCCGAACCCGCTTCGCGCGACAGAAGGCAGGCTATGGCGTCGGCTTCCCACAGGCTGCCGCCCGGCCATGCCAATATCGGCAGGCTAAGATTGGGATTGAGCTGACGAAACCGCTCAGCCTGCCCGGGCGCCATGGGTGCCGCAAACTCAAACTCGACCTTGGCCTGCAGATGACGTGCCGTTGCAACCGCGAGGCGCGGATTGGGATTGCGGCTGAAGTACAGTTTCATGTCCGGTCCTGGATGCTGTGGGCTCGATCCTATCAAACACGCAAACGTGCCCTCCAGGCAATCTGGTCGGACCACGATTCCGCTGGCGCACGACGCCGTTCGGCGTATTATTTCCTTCGGGAGAGGGTTCTTGGCAGGAGGAAGCCATGAACGTAGTGCAGAGCGTACCTGTCATCGACGTGACAACCCAGAACCTTGTTTCCTCTGCGCTTTCCAGATTCCGCGCCGGCGATACCGTCTCGACCAGGGCGGCGCTCGACGCCATCCGCCGCATGGATCCAACCTGTGTCGACAGCGACGACGATCTCGTCGAACTCGTCGTCATGGCGGCAATTGGTAAGACCATGGCGGTTGTGTTCGACCACCGCTCCCGCTAGCCCTGTTGGACGAACCTGTCCCGTTCAACTCGCTTGAGCTCGAGTGGGTTCGGTTGGCGAGCTTTTACAGCTGCAGCCCGGAAGCGGACGTCTTCGTGCGCGAAGGCCGGCAATAGCATAAGCGGCAAGACTCAGATCCCCAAGGGATGCGGCATGTAGCCGACGAAGCCGCCGATCTTCCAGTGGCCCGCCACCTTCCTGCAGAAATACAGCGTCTGCCATTTCAGCTTGTCGACGCTGCCATCGGCCTTGGCCACCGAGCCGTTGAACTTCTTGTGCAGCACGGCGCGGTCGCCATCGACGTCGATGTCGCGCATGTTGGTGACGCGAAACAGCGCCTCGCGCAGCGGCTCGGCGAATCTGGCCGCCGCCGTCTCCTTGGCCTGGCGCAGCCATTCGTCGCGATAGACGGCAAGGCTCGGGAATTGCAGACGCCAAGCGTCGGCATCGCTGAGGAAATGCGCATGCATGCCGAAGAAGCTGTCGGCGAGGAAATCATCCTCGACCATCGACCAGTCCTGACCGATAAAGGCGTCGATGTCGCGCCGCACCAGCATTTCCCAGAGCGCGTGACGATCGGCATCGCCCTCTGGAAACGGGTTCTTGTCGAAGGTCATTGAAATCTCCTGTCGGCAAAATGCGACGCGCAAGATGCTGGCGGTCCGCTGATAAAGCAACACGCGTTTGGAAAAATGCTGCTTTCCAAAAAGCCCCCTATGAGGATCACCGGGACAGGCGTAGAGCGGTCGTCGAAAACGGGGCGCGGCCCGCCATTCTGAACAGGAGTTTCACTTGCCTAAAGAGTGTTTTGGAACATCCCACGTGCCGCTGTCGCCGGCCGTGCGCGCCGGGGATTTCGTCTACATCTCAGGTCAGGTGCCGGTCGACAGCGACCGCATCGTGGTCAAGGGCGGCATCACCGAGCAGACCGAGCAGGTGCTGCAGAATGTGAAGGCAGCACTCGCGCTGGCCGGCTGCACCATGGACGATGTCGTCAAGACCACGGTCTGGCTCGAGGACGCGCGCGACTTCGGCGCCTTCAATGCCGTCTACGCCAAGCACTTCCCGAAAAATCCGCCGGCCCGCACCACGGTCGAATCGCGGCTGATGATCGACATCAAGATCGAGGTCGAAGCCGTCGCTTACCGGCCGGTTTGACCAGTCGGGGCATGATCCCGAAAAGTGGAAACCGGTTTTCTCGACAAACGGAAACCGTTTTGTCCAAAGATCATGCCCCGAAACAAAGAGAGGCAGGCGCCGATGCAGTTCGATCTCCTGATCAAGGGCGGCCGCCTGATCGATCCGGCCTCGGGCCTGGACGCGCCGCGCGATGTCGCCGTTGCGGGCGGACGCATCGTGGCCATCGAGGCGGCGATCGATGCCGAGCACGCCACCAAGATAGTCGACGCTCGTGATTGCATCGTCACGCCCGGCCTCATCGATTTGCATAGCCATGTCTATTGGGGCGGCACCTCGCTTGGCGTCGATGCCGACCGGCTGGCGGCCAAGAGCGGCACCACCACCTTCATCGACGCCGGCAGCGCCGGCGCCGGCAATATTCTGGGCTTTCGCCGCCATGTCATCGAGCGCTCGAAGGTGCGCATCCTGGCCTATGTCAACATCTCCTTTGCCGGCATATTCGGCTTCTCGCAAAGCGTCTCTGTCGGCGAATGCAGCGATCTCAGGCTCTGCGAGCCACGCGAGACGGTGGCTGCGGTGCGCGAGCACGCCGATGTCGTCGTCGGCGTAAAAGTGCGCTCCGGTAAGCATGCCGGCGGCGCCAGCGGCATCGCGCCGGTCGATCTCGCGCTGGAAGCCGCCGACCAGGCCGGCCTGCCGCTGATGGCGCATATAGACGAGCCGCCGCCCGGCCGCTCCGAAGTGCTGCCGCGGCTGCGCAAGGGTGACATCCTCACGCACTGTTTTCGCCCGTTCCCCAACGCGCCGGTCTTCGCCTCCGGCGCGGTGCGGCCGGACATGCGGCTGGCCCGCGAACGCGGCGTCATCTTCGACATCGGCCACGGCATGGGATCGTTCGACTTCGCCGTGGCGAAAGCGATGCTGGCCGAGGGCCTCGCGCCCGACGTCATCTCCAGCGACGTGCATCTCTATTGCGTCGACGGTCCGGCCTTCGACATACTGGTCTGCATGTCGAAGCTAATGGCGCTGGGCATGCCGCTGGTCGAGGTGCTGCGCGCCGCCACGCAAAGGCCAGCCGAGGCGATCGCCAGGCCGGAGCTTGGGACGCTGAAAGTTGGCGGTGTCGGCGATGTCGCGGTGCTGAGACTGCGCCCCGGGCGCTTTACCTTCGTCGATGCGGTCGGTGCGGCGCTGATCGCGGATCAGCGGCTCACATCGGACGGCATCGTCGTGGGTGGTGTCTGGTGGCCGAACGAAGCCGCCGACCACAACGAGACCGAGCGCTTCGAGGCCCACACGCACCATACGCATGTCGAGGTCGCGGCACGGCATTTCGGGCGTAGGCACGATTAGCTGGTCTCCCCTTCATGGGAGATGGTCTGTCTTTCGGCGGCGCGTTTGAGGACCGCCTTCCCCCACTCCGTCTCGGCTTCGCCGAGCCACCTCTCCCCCCTCCGGAGGGAGAGGAAAGGCGCCAGCTGGAATCGCTTCGCGCCATTCCTCTCCCCCGTCGATCGGGGGAGAGGTGTCGAGCGAAGCTCGACGGAGTGGGGGTCGAACCTTACCCCGAATTACTCACCGCCCCAAACACCGGCGTCGCAATCCCTTCCATCCGCGCCTTGATCTGCAGCGCCACATATTTCGAGTAAAACCGCGACAGCGCCAGATTGCCGCCGTGGAACCACAGCGCGTCCTGGGCCGTCGGCTTCCACATGTTGCGCAGCTCGCCTTGCCAAGGACCGGGATCGCCCTTGACGCCGGAGCCGAGGCCCCAGCATGGCCCTACCTTGTCGGCGACCTCGCGCGAGACGATGGCCGCCACGGTCTCGTTCATCGACTGGTAGCCGGTACAGGCGACGATCGCATCGACGGCCAGCTCGCTGCGGTCGTCGAACAGGATGCCGGTCGGCGTCAATGAACTGATGCCGACGCCGCTCTTCACTTTGATCTCGCCATTGATGATCAGTTCGCAGGCGCCGACATCGATGTAGTAGCCGGAGCCGGTGCGGTAGGCCTTCATCAACAGCCCGGTCTCGTCCTCGCCGAAATCGATGGCGAAGCCGGCGGCGCGTAGCTGGTCGTAGAAGTCTGCGTCGCGTGCCTTGATCACCTCGTAAAGATCCCGCTGGCTCTTGGGTACAAGCGCGAACGGCGTGGACGCGACGATCAGGTCGGCCTTGTCGGTGCTGATGCCGCGCGCCAAAGCCTTTTCCGAGAAGATCTCGAAGCCGACTTCCATCAGAGTGTCGGATTTCACCACTGTCGTCGGCGACCGCTGGATCATGGTGACGTCTGCGCCGCTCTCCCAGAGGTCGACGCTGACATCGTGCCCCGAGCTTGCCGCGCCGATGACAGCGACACGTCTGCCGCGGAATTTCTCGCCGCTTGCATACTGGCTGGAATGCAGGAGTTCGCCCTTGAAGGTCTCGGCGCCGGGCAGCGCGATCTGGCGTGGCGGGCCATAGGCGCCGGTGGCAAAGACAATGTGCTTCGGCTTCAGCGTGATCTGCCGGCCGACGCGGTCGACCACCACAGTCCACACCTTCTCGGCCTCGTCATAGCTGGCGCTGAGGCATTTGGTGGCGACCCAGTAGTTGAGCTCCATCACCCTGGTGTACATCTCCAGCCAGTCGCCCATCTTGTCCTTGGGCGTGAACACCGGCCAGTTCTCCGGGAACGGAATGTAGGGCAGATGGTCGTACCAGACCGGATCGTGGAGCACGAGCGAGCGATAACGGTTGCGCCAGGAATCGCCGGGGCGCGCATTTTTCTCGATGATGATGGTGGGCACACCGAGCTGCCTCAGCCGCGCGCCGAGCATGATGCCGCCCTGCCCGCCGCCGATCACCAGGCAATAGGGCTGCTCGGTGGCGCCGAGGTCGCGCGTCTCGCGCGCCCGCGCCTCCGCCCAGGTTTCGCGCTTCGGATCGGCCTTGTGACGGATACCAAGCGGCCGCGCCGGTCCCTTTTGTTCCTCGAACCCCTTGAGCTCACGCACCGCCGTGAACAAGGTCCGGCAGCGGCCGTCCGTAAGGCGCACAATCCCTTCGCCCCGCGCGACCGCCGTTTCGAACGTGAACCAGGCCTCGACGGTGCCCTCATCCGAGGTCGCCTCGCCGGACAGCGTCCAGTGTGAGGGCTTCGTTTCCGCCAGCGTCGCTTGCAGCATGTCGCGGATCGCACCGCGGCCTTCCATCGTGGTGATGTTCCAGGTGAAAGCCAGCAGATCGCGCCAGTAGCAATCCTCGACGAACAGGTTGGCGGCCGCCTCGGCGTCATCAGCTTCCAGCGCCCGTGCAAGCGCGCAAAGCCATGTCGCCGCCTGTTTCGATGGTGCCATGTCGAGCATCTGTTTTTCCCTCGTTTTGCGTTCCCATTGTTTCGAAAGACGGAGCCGCCGCAAGAGGGGTCGCGATATCATGGCGTCGGTTTCTAGCGGCCCGGAACGGAGCCATCTCCCGGAAATCTTTATAGGAATTTTATATCTTTCCTCCCGGCCCCGTCTCGAACCTTTATGGCGATCGGGTCCATATTCCATCTCGAGCAAAACGCTGCGGACGCCGTGACCCCAGAGTTACGGCGGGCCGTTCTCATGGAATTTCTGGCTCGCCAGTCGCTGGCGCCAAATACAAGCAGAAGCAAGGACCAACACAAATGGACATCGTCGTCATCGGGATCGAGGTTTTGTTCTTCGGTCTTTCCCTCGCCTACATCAAAGCTTGCGACGCTCTTTAAGCGGAAGGATCGCACCATGCTTGTCGATTACATCCTCGGTGGCGGCGTGACCTTGTTCCTGCTCGTCTACCTGACATACGCCCTCGTTCGCCCAGAACGCTTCTGAAGCAAGGCACGGAAACCCATGACACTCAACGGATGGATACAGATCCTGGTTTATTGCGGGATCGTCGTTTTGCTGGTGAAGCCGCTCGGCGGCTACATGTACCGCGTCTTCAATGGCGATCGCACCTTTCTCTCGCCCATACTCGGGCCCGTTGAGCGCGGCCTCTACCGCATTTCGGGAACCAGCGAGCGCGAGGAGCAGCACTGGACGACCTACGCGGCAGGAATCATCTTCTTCAGCCTTGCCAGCTTCCTGGTGCTGTACTTTCTGCAACGCCTGCAGGGCGTCCTGCCTTACAATCCGGCCGGGATGGCATCGGTCGAACCCAATCTCGCCTTCAACACTGCCGTCAGCTTCGTCACCAACACCAACTGGCAGAATTACGGCGGCGAAAGCACGTTGTCCTACCTCGTGCAGATGGCCGGCCTGACTGTTCAGAACTTCATGTCGGCCGCCGTCGGCATTGCCATTGCGGTGGCGCTGATCCGCGGCTTCGCCCGCGCCTCGGCCAAATCGATCGGCAATTTCTGGGTCGATATGACCCGCTGCACGCTCTACATCCTGCTGCCGCTCAGCATCGTGCTCACCCTTGTCTATGTCTGGCTCGGCATGCCGCAGACGCTCGGGCCTTATGTCGACGCCACCACGCTGGAGGGCGCCAAGCAGACGCTCGCCCTTGGGCCGGTCGCCTCGCAGGTCGCCATCAAGATGCTCGGCACCAATGGCGGCGGCTTCTTCAACGCCAATGCCGCGCATCCTTTCGAAAACCCCGACGCCATCTCCAACATGATCCAGATGGTGACGATCTTCGCGCTGGGTGCTGCACTCACCAACGTCTTCGGCCGCATGGTCGGCAACCAGCGCCAGGGCTGGGCGATCCTGGCCACGATGGGTGTGCTGTTCATCGCCGGCGTCGTTATCTGCTACTGGGCGGAAGCCGCGGGCAATCCGCTGGTGCATGCGCTGGGCATCGATGGCGGCAACATGGAAGGCAAGGAGAGCCGCTTCGGCATTGCCGCTTCGGCACTATTCGCCGTCATCACCACGGCTGCGAGCTGCGGTGCGGTGAACGCCATGCATGACTCGTTCACAGCACTTGGCGGCCTGATCCCGATGCTCAACATGCAGCTCGGCGAAGTCATCGTCGGCGGCGTCGGCGCCGGCTTCTACGGCATCGTCATGTTCATCGTCATCACCGTGTTCGTCGCCGGCCTGATGGTTGGCCGCACGCCCGAATATCTCGGCAAGAAGATCGAGGCCAAGGAGGTCAAGATGGCAATGCTCGCCATCCTCGCTCTGCCGTTGGTCATGCTGGTCTTCACGGCAATAGCGGTCGTGTTGCCAAGCGCCGTCGCCTCGATGGCCAATGGCGGTCCGCATGGCTTCTCCGAGGTTCTTTATGCCTACACTTCGGCGGCGGCCAACAACGGCTCGGCCTTTGGCGGCCTTTCCGGCAACACGCCCTGGTACAACATCACGCTCGGCATCTCCATGTGGGTGGGTCGCTTCTTCGTCATCATTCCAGCGCTTGCCATTGCCGGCTCGCTAGCGACGAAGAAGACGGTTCCGGCTTCCGCCGGCACCTTCCCGACCGACGGCCCGCTGTTCGTCGGCCTGCTCGTCGGCGTCATCCTGATCGTCGTCGGCCTGACCTTCTTCCCGGCACTGGCGATCGGACCGATCGTCGAGCACCTGGCTGCCATCAACGGCCAGACATTCTGAGGCTTGTCATGTCCTGGTTCTACCCAAAACGCATGAAGGCCCGGCCGCGAGCCGGCCCACGAGCCGGCAATGAGGGGGAGGAAACGCCCCCTCCCTTCCCCAGCGTATCTACCTTCCTCGGCCTCGCGGCAGTCATGATCGTGATCTGGCTGCTGGCCTATGGTCCGCCGCCCCTCTTTTCGGCATCCGATCGGTCGGTGCCGGCCAACAGTTCAGATACTGGAGCCACCAAATGAGCCAGTCCAAATCCGCGAGCATCATGGATGCCCGCATCCTGTGGCCGGCCATCGGCGGCGCCTTCAGGAAACTCGACCCCCGCACGCTGGTCAGGAACCCGGTGATGTTCGTCGTCGCCATCGTCTCGCTTCTTACCACGGTCCTGTTCGTCAAGGAAATCGCCACCGGCGGCGGCGATTTCGACTTTACGCTGCAGATCATCATCTGGCTGTGGTTCACCGTGCTGTTCGCCAACTTCGCCGAGGCCGTCGCCGAAGGCCGCGGCAAGGCGCAGGCCGATTCGCTGCGCAAGGCGCGCACCGAAACCCAGGCCAAGCTGCTTGCCGGCGAAGACCGCTCCAGGTTCAAGCTGGTGCCCGGCACCAGCCTGAAGGTTGGCGACATCGTGCTGGTCGAAGCCGGCGACATCATCCCGTCCGACGGTGAAGTGATCGAAGGCGTGGCCTCGGTCAACGAGGCGGCAATCACCGGCGAGTCCGCACCCGTCATTCGCGAATCCGGCGGCGACCGTTCGGCGGTCACCGGCGGCACGCAGGTTCTGTCCGACTGGATTCGCGTGCGCATATCAGCCGCCTCCGGCCACACCTTCCTCGACCGCATGATCTCGCTGGTCGAGGGTGCCTCGCGCCAGAAGACGCCCAACGAGATCGCGCTCAACATCCTGCTCGTCGGCATGACGCTGATCTTCGTGCTGGCCACCGCCACGATCCCGAGCTTTGCCTCCTATTCCGGCGGCTATATCCCGGTGACGGTGCTGGTCGCGCTGTTCGTCACCTTGATCCCGACCACCATCGGCGCCCTGCTGTCGGCCATCGGCATTGCCGGCATGGACCGCCTGGTGCGCTTCAACGTGCTGGCCATGTCCGGCCGTGCCGTCGAAGCGGCGGGCGACGTCGATACGCTTTTGCTCGACAAGACCGGCACCATCACGCTCGGCAACCGCCAGGCCACCGAATTCCGCCCGGTCAAGGGCGTCACCGAACAGGAACTGGCCGATGCCGCGCAGCTCGCCTCGCTCGCCGACGAGACGCCTGAGGGACGCTCGATCGTCGTGCTGGCCAAGGAGAAATACGCCATCCGCGCCCGTGACATGGCAACCTTGCATGCCAGCTTCGTGCCCTTCACCGCGCAGACCCGGATGAGCGGCGTCGACATCGATGGCTCGTCGGTGCGCAAGGGCGCCGTCGATTCGGTTCTCGCCTATGTCAGCCAGTCGACATCGGCCACTCACGGCACGCGCCCCGGCAGCGACACCGTCAAGTATCTCCAGGCGATCGCCGACGAGATCGCCAAGTCGGGCGGCACGCCGCTGGCCGTCGAGCGTGACGGCCGCCTGCTCGGCGTCGTCCACCTCAAGGACATCGTCAAGGGTGGTATCCGCGAGCGCTTTGCCGAACTGCGCAAAATGGGCATCCGCACCGTGATGATCACCGGCGACAATCCGATGACTGCGGCGGCGATCGCAGCCGAAGCCGGCGTCGACGATTTCCTCGCCCAGGCCACGCCCGAGGACAAGCTGAAGCTGATCCGCGACGAACAGGCCAAGGGCAAGCTGGTCGCCATGTGCGGTGACGGCACCAACGACGCGCCGGCCTTGGCGCAGGCCGATGTCGGCGTCGCCATGAACACCGGCACGGTTGCCGCCCGCGAGGCCGGCAACATGATCGACCTCGATAGTGACCCGACCAAGCTGATCGAGATCGTCGAGATCGGCAAGGCGCTGCTGATGACGCGCGGCTCGCTGACGACCTTCTCGATCGCCAACGACGTCGCCAAATATTTCGCCATCATCCCGGCCATGTTTGCCGTCTTCTACGTTGCGCCGGGACATACCATCGGCCCCCTGCAAGCGCTCAACATCATGCATCTGGCGACGCCGCAGAGCGCCATCCTGTCGGCCATCATCTTCAACGCGCTGATCATCATCGCTCTGATCCCGCTGTCGCTGAAAGGCGTCAAATACCGCGCCATCGGCGCCGGCGCGCTGCTCAGCCGCAACCTCCTGGTCTACGGCCTCGGCGGCATCATCGTTCCGTTCGCCGGCATCAAGGCGATCGACATGATCGTCACCGGCCTCGGCCTCGCTTAAGGATATCTCCATGCTCTCCCAGATACGCCCCGCAATCACAATGATCGTCTTTTTTACTGTCCTGACCGGCCTGATCTATCCCTTGGGGATGACCGGCATCGCCCAGACGCTGTTTCCGCATCAAGCCAATGGCAGCCTGATCGAGAAGAATGGCACGGTCATCGGCTCCGAGCTGATCGGCCAGGGCTTTGCCGGCGACACATATTTCCACGGCCGGCCCTCGGCCGCCGGCGACGGCTACAATGCCGCGGCGTCCAGCGGCTCCAATCTCGGTCCAACCAACCCCAAGCTGATCGACCGCATCAAGGCCGACGCCGAAAAGCTGAAGGCGGAGAACCCGAACCAGCCGGTGCCGATGGATCTGGTGACGACGTCCGGCAGCGGCCTCGACCCCGCCATCAGCCCGGACGCCGCCTATTTCCAGGTCGCTCGGGTGGCCAAGGCCAGGGGCTTCGACGAAGCCAAGGTCAAGGCGCTTGTCGACAGCCATGTCGAAGGCCGCGAACTCGGCTTCCTCGGCGAGCCGGTCGTCAATGTGCTGGCGCTCAACCTGGCACTGGACGATACCAAGCAGTGAGAGACAATCTCTGAAGCCAGGGGCCGGGGATCGACACGATCCTCGGCGCCGTTCATGATCGAGCCTGATGCCGGACGCCAGAAGCAACTATACCAGACCCTCTCCGGACGCGCTGCTCGAGCATGCGGAACGGGAAGAGCGCGGCCGCCTGCGGATATTTCTGGGTGCTGCACCCGGTGTCGGCAAGACCTACGAAATGCTGATGGCCGGCCGCGCCATGCTTGCCGACGGCATCGACGTGGTCATCGGCATCGTCGAAACCCACGGCCGCAAGGAAACCCTGGCGCTGGTCCAAGGCTACGAGGTCATCCCGCGCCAGAAGGTCGACTACAGAGGCCGCGTGCTGGACGAGATGGACATCGATGCCATTCTCGCCCGCCGGCCGGCGCTGGTGCTCGTCGACGAACTCGCCCACACCAATGCGCCAGGCAGCCGCCACCCCAAGCGCTATCTCGACGTCCAGGAAATCCTGACGCGCGGCATCGATGTCTACACCACGCTCAACATCCAGCATGTCGAGAGCCTGAATGACGTGGTGGCGCAGATCACCCGGGTCAGGGTGCGCGAAACGGTCCCGGACTCCATCATCGACCAGGCCGATGACATCGAGATCATCGACCTCACGCCCGACGACCTGATCAAGCGGCTGAAAGAGGGCAAGGTCTATTTCCCCAACACTGCCCAGCGCGCAGTCGAAAACTATTTCTCGCCGGGCAATCTGACCGCGCTTCGGGAATTGGCGCTGCGCCGCACCGCCCAGCGCGTCGACGAGCAGTTGCTCAACCACATGCAGTCGCACGCGATTCCCGGCCCTTGGGCGGCGGGCGAAAGGGTGCTCGTCTGCGTCGATGCGCGTCCGGGCGGAGCGTCTCGTGTCCGCTATGCGCGCCGGCTGGCCGACCGGCTGCGCGCACCGTGGACGGCGCTGCATGTCGACACGCCGCGTTCGGCCGCCATGTCGGAGGAAGACAAGGACCGGCTGGCCACACTGTTGCGCCTGGCCGAGCAGCTCGGCGCCGAGGTGACGACCATTCCGGGCCAGAACGTCGCCCAGGACATCGTCCGCCACGCCATGGCCAACAACTTCACCCATATCGTCGTCGGCAGGCCGACCCGCTCGCGCTGGCGCGAACTGATCGAGGGTTCGCTCACCTACGATCTGATCCGCAATGCCGGCGATATCAGCGTCCATGTCATTTCAGGAACGGAGCGCGACAACGAGGCCACGTCGAGGGTCAAGGCGGCGGCCGAGCAGACGCCATTTCAAATCTGGCCTTATCTTTTCTCGACCGTCTATGTAGCCGGCGCGCTTGCCGTCAGCGCCGTCCTCGATCAGTTCCTCGACGTTCGCAACCTTGCCAGCGTGCTGCTGCTGGCGGTGCTGACATCGGCAGTGACCTTTGGCCTGTGGCCGGCGCTGTACGCCTGTTTCCTCAGCGCCATTGCCTTCAACTTCTTCTTTCTCGAGCCGCGCTACACGATGACGATCCGCGATCCGGAGAGCATCGTTGCCTTCGCCGTCTTCCTCGTCGTTGCCGTCATCGCCAGCAATCTGACGGCGCGTGTGCAGCGTCAGGCAGCCGCCGCCCGTTCACGCGCCCGGGCCACCGAGGACATCTACCTCTTTTCAAAGAAGCTCGCCGGCGCCGGCACGCTCGACGACGTTTTGTGGGCCACAGCCTTCCAGATCGCCTCGATGCTGAAGCTGCGCGTGGTGCTGCTTTTGCCGGAAGAAGGCACGATCACCGTCAAGGCCGGTTATCCCCCCGATGACACGCTGGCCGAGGCCGACATCGCGGCTGCACGCTGGGCTTGGGAACACAACCGGGCTGCCGGCCGTGGCGCCGATACCCTGCCCGGGGCAAAACGCCTCTACCTCCCCTTGCGCACCGCACGCACGGCCGTCGGCGTCGTCGGCCTCGACAATGACAAGCAAGGCCCGCTGCTGACGCCCGAGCAACAGCGCCTGCTCGACGCGCTGGCCGACCAGGCGGCGGTTGCCATCGAGCGCATCCAGCTGGTCGCCGATGTCGACCGCGCCAGGCTGGCGGCCGAGGCCGACCGCTTGCGCTCGGCACTGCTGACGTCGATCTCGCATGATCTGAAGACGCCGCTGGCGGCCATCATGGGCGCGGCCGGCACGCTCAGGGAATTTGCGCCGGCACTGCCCGAGAACGATCGGGCCGAGCTGCTGACCACCGTGCTCGACGAGTCCGAACGGCTGAACCGCTTCATCGCCAATCTGCTCGACATGACCAAGATTGAATCGGGCGCCATGGAACCGAATTTCGCCCTGCACTATGTCGGCGATGTCGTTGGCTCGGCCTTGCAGCGGGCACGCAAGATCACTGCCGGGCACAAGACCGAGGTTGATATTCCGGCCGACCTGCCGATGCTGAAGCTTGATCCCGTGCTGTTCGAACAAATGCTGTTCAATCTGCTCGACAATGCCGCGAAATACGCGCCACAGGGATCGACAATCCGGCTGCAGGGCTGGGCCGACAATGGCTCCGTCGCGCTGCAGATCATGGATGAGGGACCGGGCATTCCGCCCGCCGACCTGGAGCGCGTCTTCGACAGCTTTTACCGGGTGCGCAAGCGCGATCAGGTCCAGGCCGGCACCGGGCTCGGCCTGTCGATCTGCCGGGGCTTCATCGAGGCGATGGGCGGCACGATCATGGCGGCGAACCGCAGCGATCGCCAAGGCGCGGTCTTCACCATCCGCATGCCGAAGCCGGCACGATCGCCCGGCCTGGACGAACGGAACGCGGACGGGCAAAACTCTGGTGATCCGGCATGACAAATTCCAACGTCAGCATACTGGTCGTCGACGACGAGCCGCCGATCCGCAAACTGCTGCGCGTCGGCCTCGGCAGCCAGGGCTATGCGGTCAGCGAAGCGCCCAACGCCAACGCTGCGATCGAACTCGTCGATGCACAAAAGCCGGATCTGATCCTGCTCGACCTCGGCCTGCCCGGCATGGGTGGCCTCGATCTCCTGCGGAAATGGCGCGGCGACGGCCTCGACGTGCCCGTGGTCATCCTGTCCAGCCGCACCGACGAAGCCGGCATCGTCGCGGCGCTCGAACTCGGCGCTGACGACTACATCACCAAGCCGTTCGGCATGAACGAGCTGGTCGCCCGCATCCGCGTCGCGCTGCGCCACAAATTCCAGCAGCAGGGCGAAAAGCCGGTGTTCCACACCGGCGATCTCAGCGTCGACCTGGTCAAGCGCATCGTCAAGGTCGAAGGCAAGGAGATAAAGCTCTCCCCCAAGGAGTACGACATATTGCGTATTATGGTGCAGCATGCCGGCAAGGTGCTGACCCACCATTTCCTTCTGAAGCAGGTGTGGGGCGATTCGACCGACGTGCAGTATCTCAGGGTCTATGTCCGCCAGCTCCGGCAGAAGATCGAAAAATCACCCGACCAGCCGCGCTACATCACCACCGAGACCGGCGTGGGGTACCGGCTGCGCGAGGTTGAGTAGCCGCGCGCTCGCTGCTCAGTCCGCCGAGAGTTCCGCGGTCCGTGCCAGTGCGCCGCCGAAGCCGTTGAGCGGGATGGTGAAACTCACCGCTTGACCGGTGTCGGCCGCGAAGGCGTCGATCTTCAGCGTGGTGGCTGCCTTGAGCAGCGGCGTGACGCTGGCATCGAACGCCACCGGCACCAGGCAGCCGACGGCCTGGCAGGTGTTGAACGGCAGGCTGCCTTCCAGCTTCTGGTCGTCGATGGTCAGGCTGACGCCTTTGGCGAGCGCCAGGCCGAACGGCAGCGCCAGCGTTCCGGCGGCATCCTCGCCGCTCTTGCTCGACAGCTCGATGGCCAGCAGGCGCTGGTTGGACTGCTTGTTGAACTGCTGATGCGACAGGCTGCAAACCTTGGCCGTGCCGGTTACCTGGCAATTGACCGTCCAGTCGCCATGTGTCTCGGACAGCGCCGAGGCGCCGCCAGGCAATGTCGGGCCGGCAGCAGGGGCGGGCGCTGCGGCGGCAGGCGCCGCCTTGTCGGTCTTGGTTTGCGCCGCGACTGCCACCGGGCCAAGAATACAGATGCTGCCCAGTAGCGCCGCGAAATATACTTGCCTGCTTTTCATCAATATGCTCCCGATTGTGCCTCGAGTCAGCCGCGATTGAGGCCGAGATCCGCGCCCGATAGAGCGGTCAATCGATCTTTTCTGTCAAGTGCGGCCGGGCCGCTTCCTCAGGGATTTCGCCAACCCGTGGCAGATCGGCCCATGGCAGACCGGCCCATGGCAGATCGAGACGAACGCCCTATATAGAGAGGAGGTTATATCTGTACGGGAATGAACTGATGTCGACGCTTCGCCTATCGACAGTTCTCATGTCGGCAATGCTGGCGGCGGCAACGCTCGCCGGCATCATGCAATCTGCTGCGGCTCAGTCCGTCAATCCCAGCGCCAACCGGCTGATCCAGCAGAACCAGCTGCAGCAATTGCGCAACAGCCTGCAGCGGCAGCAGTTCCAGCAACAACAGCAGCAATATCGCGAGCAGGACCGTCGGATCGTGCCGCAGCCGCGCCCCGAAGTGCCCGTCGTCCGGCAAGCTTGTCCGATTCAGATCGTCAACAACCAGATTGTGCGTGTTTGCCGTTGATATCGGTCGCTTGCGATTTACTTAGTCGACTTATTTACTAAAAATGCCTCATTGCCTCGCGGGCATATCAGGGGTTTGCAGGCGGCGTGCGGCGGTGCGCCCGCCGACCGGATTTTCAGCACATGGCGACGACCAAGAAAAAGGCGGTACGCAAGGCAAGGCGAGGCGAACGCATTCGCCAGGTCGCCGCCATTCCCTTTCGCCTGGACGTTTCAGGCAATTTCGAAGTGATGCTGGTGACGTCGCGAGCGACGAAGCGGTTCATCGTGCCCAAGGGCTGGCCGATGAAAGGAAAGAGCGGGCGCAAGGCCGCCACCATCGAGGCGCGCGAAGAAGCCGGCGTGCTCGGCAAGACCCGCAAGGCGCCGGCCGGCAGCTATTCCTACTGGAAACGGCTGGAGCACAATTTCGTGCGCGTCGACGTCGTCGTCTATCTGTTGGAGGTGTCCGAGGAACTGGCCAACTGGCAGGAGGCCAAGAGCCGCCAGCGGGCATGGCTCAAGCCGCAGGACGCGGCGTTGCTCATCGATGAGCCGGATCTCTCGACGCTGATGGCCAACCTGGCGCCGCCTCAGCCGGCAGTGCCGGACCCGGCCTGACCAACCTCACTTGCCCTCGTCCCCTTCAGCGGGACCCTCATCCCCCTCAGCGGGAAATGGCCGCAGCGGCGTGCCCGTATAGGCCCACAGCCATTCGCGCGGCAGCGGCCCTTTGTTGCGCTCGCTTTGCTGCGACTGTTCCCATGCATGCGCCAGGATGCCCACCGAGCGCGAGAGCACGAACAGGCCGCGCGTCAACGGCGGCGGAAAGCCGAGCTCGCCATAGATGACGGCGGTGGCGCCGTCGATGTTGAGCGGTATTTTCTTCCCCTTGCGCCGTGCCACCTCTGATTCGACGGCCTCGGCGATGTCGGCAAAGCGTCCGCTGACGACGCCGCGCGCGGCAAACTCGCGCGTCACTGCGATCAGGCGCGGCGCGCGCGGATCGACCGGGTGGAAGCGATGGCCAAATCCCGGCACATAGCCTTTCTCCTCGGCGAAGAAACGGTCGAGCCGTGCGGCTACGGCTTGGTCCAGCGCAACACCCTGGTCAAGTGCCACGGCAATGTCGCCATAGAAGGACAGCGCCTGTTCGCCGGCGCCGCCATGCACGTCACCCAGCACGTTGACGGCGGACGCCATGGCGCTGTTGATGCCGACGCCGCAGGTGATGGCCATGCGGGCAATGGCGATCGACGGCGCCTGCGGCCCGTGGTCGACGGCCGCCCCCAGCGCAATGCCGAGCAGCGCCGCCTGCTCCTCGCTCGGCAATTCGCCGCGCAGCATCAGCCAGATCGTGGCCGGAAAGCTGACGCGGCCGATCAGCTCCTGGATTTCATAGCCGCGCAGCCGGATAATGCCGGGGCTCATCTCGATGATGCCGGTCTGCCACCATTCCTCGCCGCGTTCGCGGCCGGTTTTTCTCTCGCTCACGCGCTTCTCCTGGCGCGCGGCGGCAGGGTGGAAAAAACCTCGTCCATATGCTCGCCCAGCACAGGCGGCGGCAGGACCGGCAAGGGTGCCGCGCCATCGACCATGAAGCCGCCGCGCACCACGGTCAGCGGCTGCGCCATGCCGGGCAGACCCTGGAAACGCGTGGTCATGTCGCGCTCGACCACCTGGCGCTCGCCAAGCACTTGGGGGATCGTCAGCACCCGGCCCGCCGGCACGCCGGCGCGGTTGAATTTTTCCTCCCAGCCTGCGGCCGAGGCGCTCGCCAAGGCCGTCTCGATCAGCACCTTCAGCACAGCGCGGTTCTGCTTGCGCGTCTCGCGCTCGGCAAAGCGCGGATCGTCGGCCAGTTCCGGCTGGCCGATCAGCCGGCAAAGCGTGACGAACTGCTCCTGCTTGTTGGCGGCGATGTTGAGCAGGCCGTCGCCGGTGCGAAACGCGCCGGAGGGCGCAGCCGTCATGTTCTCATTGCCCATCGGCTGCGGCTCGACGCCGGCGGTCAGATAGTTGGACACCGGCCAGCCCAGCGCCGACAGCGTGCATTCGAGCATCGAGACATCGAGAAACGCGCCCTCGCCCGAGGTCTTCTGCTTGACCAGCGCCGCGGCGATGGCGAAGGCCCCGACCAGCCCGCCCAGCGTGTCGGCGACGGGATAGCCGACCCGCAAGGGTGCGGTCTCCGGCGTGCCGGTGATGCTCATGATGCCGGACAGCCCCTGGATGATCTGGTCGTAGGCCGGATTGTCGCGCATCGGCCCGGTCTGGCCGAACCCCGATATGGCGCAATAGACGAGACCCGGACGAACCGCTTTCAGCGCCTCATAGCCAAGCCCCAGCCGCCCCATCACGCCCGGTCGAAAGTTCTCGACCAGCGCATCGGCGGAGGCGACGAGATCGAGGAAGCGTTCGCGGTCGGCTTCGCTTTTGAGATCCAGCACCACCGATCGCTTGCCGGCATTCTGCGCCAGGAACGACGCGCCCATCCCCGCCTCGTTGAGCGCCGGCGAGGCGCCGAGCTGGCGCGCCAGATCGCCGCCTTGCGGCGTCTCGACCTTGATGACATCGGCGCCGAGCAGCGCCAGCTGGTAGGCACAATAAGGGCCCGCCAGCACATTGGTCAGGTCGAGAATGCGGATGCCGGCAAGCAGATCGGTCATGATGCTCCAGGTCGCTCAGGCATCGCCCGGCACATGCTCGGGTCCGCGCCGGCGCCGATGCTCGATGAAGGCCCAGATATGCGGACCGGCGAGCCCGATGAAGGCAAGGATCAGCAGCACCAGCGACAGCTTGTGGGTGTAGAACACCGACCAGTCGCCGTTCGAGATCGTCATCGCCCGGCGGAACTGCGTTTCGGCAAGCGGCCCCAGGATCATGCCGATGATGACCGGCGCGGTCGGGAAATCGAAGCGCCGCATCAGGAAGCCGGCGGCCCCCAGGAGATAGAGGATGACGAGGTCGATCGGCGATTGCGAGATGCCGTAGGTGCCGACGGTGGCGAACACCAGGATGCCGGCATAGAGCTGCGGCGCCGGGATTTTCAACAGCCGTACCCACAGCCCGATCAGCGGCAGGTTGAGGACGACCAGGATGACGTTGGCGATGAACAGGCTGGCGATCAGGCCCCAGACCAGATCGGCCTGCGTCGTCAACAGCAGCGGTCCCGGATTGATGCCGTAGCTCTGGAAGGCCGACAGCATGATTGCGGCGGTCGCCGAGGTCGGCAGGCCAAGGGTGAGCATCGGCACCAGCACGCCGGCGGCAGACGCATTGTTGGCGGCTTCCGGTCCGGCAACGCCCTCGATGGCGCCGACCGTGCCGAACTCCTCCTTGTGCTTCGACAGCTTCTTTTCGATGGCGTAGGACAGGAAGGTCGGGATCTCGGCGCCGCCGGCAGGCATGGCGCCGATCGGGAAGCCGATGAAAGCGCCGCGCAGCCATGGCTTCCACGAGCGCCCCCATTCGGCCGCGGTCATGTAGAGCGAGCCCTTGAGCGGCACGATCTCGTCCTTGCCGGCATAGCGGCGCGAGGCCATGTAGAGCGTCTCGCCGACGGCAAACAGGCCGACCGCGGCAATGATGACATCGACGCCATCGAGCAGTTCGTTCATGCCGAAGGTGAAGCGCGGCTGTCCCGTCTGCAGGTCGACGCCAATCATGCCGATGACGAAGCCGATGAACAGGCTGGTGAGGCCGCGCACGGAGGACGAGCCGAGCACCGCCGACACCGTGATGAAGGCAAGCACCATCAGCGAGAAATATTCGGCCGGCCCGAAGGCGAGCGCGAACTTCACCACCACCGGCGCCAGGAAGGCGACGCCCATCGTGCCGATGGTGCCGGCGACGAAGGAGCCGATCGCCGAGGTCGCCAGTGCCGCGCCGCCGCGACCCGAGCGGGCCATCCTGTTGCCTTCCAGCGCGGTGACGATGGTGGCGCTTTCGCCCGGCGTGTTGAGCAGGATCGAGGTCGTCGAGCCGCCATACATGGCGCCGTAATAGATGCCAGCAAACAGGATGAAGGACGCCTCCGGCGCCACCTGGTAGGTGATCGGCAGCAGCAGCGCGATCGTCAGCGCCGGCCCGAGGCCGGGCAGCACGCCGATGGCCGTGCCGAGCGTGGTGCCGACCAGGCACCACAGCAGGTTCGTCGGCGAGAAAGCGACCGAAAATCCGTGGGCGAGATGGCCGAGCGTCTCCATGGCGTCAGCCCCTTACCGTGGCGATGATCGCGTCGACCACCGTATTCAGCTGGTTTTCGATGAAGCCGGCGCCAATGTTGACGCCGAGCGCCCTGGCAAAGCCGAAATAGGCGGCAAGCGCCAGGATCAAGCCGGTCAGCGCATCGCGCAGCGTGTGCTTGCTGCCGAAGCCATAACAGACGAGCACGAACATGATGACCGAGGCGGCGGTGAAGCCGAGCGGCTGGATCAGCACCAGATTGGCGACCAGGCCGGCAACGACGATGCCCATCGCCTTCCAGTCGGTCGGCGTCTCCTTTTCTTCCTGCGGCTGCCAGCCGCCGCGCAGCGCGGCGACGATGAGCAGCAGCGAAAGCACGATCATGCCGGTCATGGTGATGTAGGGAAAGACGGTCGGCCCGACCTTGGAATAGAGCGGCGAAACCGGGATCGCCAGGGTCTGCCACGCCACGGCCGCGGCACAGGCGAGAAGCCCGATGCCGATCAACAATTCGGGCATGGCAAGGCGCGGGGGCGCCGGCTGCTGGTCGCTGGTGCTCATCGATGTCCTCCCGAGATGGCCGGCATCCTCCCGCCGGCCGCATCCGCAGTTTCACTCCCAGCGCATGATATGTCCATGCCGCAGGCGAATGTCGGAGGGGCGGCCGTGGCCGCCCCTGAAGACATCAGGCGAGGCCGAGATCCTTGAGGATCGCGGTGATGCGGGCGGTGTCGTCGACGAGGAATTTCGCATAATCGTCGCCGGTGAGCAGGATGGGCGTCCAGTTACGGTTCTTGCACTCGGTTGCCCAGGCATCGCTCTTGGCCATGGTCTCGATCATCGTGACCATCGCCGCCTTGTCGGCATCGGAGACGCCTGGCGGTGCGAAGACGCCGCGCCAGTTGAACAGTTCGACGTCAATGCCGGCTTCCTTCATCGTCGGTGCGTCGATGCCGTCCTGGCGCTTGTCGGCGGAGATCGCCAACAGCCGAAGCGCGCCCGCCTTGACCTGCTCGGAGAACTCGCCGAAGCCGGAAATGCCGGCCGCAACCTGGTTGCCGAGCAGCGCCGACAGCGCCTCGCCACCGCCGGCGAAAGGCACATAGGAGAGGTTGGTTGCCGGAACGCCGACCGTCTTGGCGATCAGCCCGAACAGGATGTGGTCGGAGCCGCCGGCCGAGCCGCCGGCCACCGGAACCTTGGTCGGATCCGCTTTGAGCGCCGCAACGAAATCGCCGGCCGTCTTGAACGGCGAATCCGCCGGCACCACCAGCGCCTCGAACTCGCCGGTGAGGCGAGCGATGGGCGTGACTTCGGAGAGGTTGTTGGCTGATTTGTTGGCGATGATGGCGCCGACCATGACCATGCCGGCCACCATCAGCGAATTGCCCTTGCCCTTCCATTGGCTGATGAACTGCGGCAGGCCGACCGTGCCGCCGGCGCCGCCGACATTGGTGATCTGCGAGCCGGAGATCAGTTTTTCACTGCGCAGCACCTGGTCGATGGTGCGCCCCGTCTGGTCCCAGCCACCGCCGGGCGCGGCCGGCACGAAGATCTGGATCTGCGGTGCATCCTGAGCGAGGGCGGGCGTCAAATGCGTTGCAACGAATCCGGCAGCGCCTGCGGCCGCGGTGCTCATCAAAAATCTGCGTCTGTTCAGCATGGGATTCCTCCAAATCACGACACCTCCTCCGGTGCCTGCCAGAAACGTAGCCTGAAAACAGACCCGCTCGGCAAAAATTCATGCCGATTTCGGTGCGTTCTGTCAACAGGAACGCTGTTCTACTAGACAGAACCATGGATGTGCGGCACAATCGCTTCGGCCGGCCTTTGTCCGAGCAGGTAAACTGGAATGAAACTGTTCGTGAGATGACCGAAGCGCGATCCCAGCCGTTGCCGGCCGATGGTGTTGCCGCGCTCGACCGCGCGATTGCCATTCTCGACGCGTTCGCGACCGCCGACCGCTCGCTCAGCCTGGCCGAGATCGCGGCGCGCACCGGGCTCTACAAAAGCACCATTTTGAGGCTGGCGAACTCATTGCTGCGCGGGCAGTTGCTGGAGCGGCTCGACGATGGCCGCTACCGCATCGGACCCGCCACCTTTCGGCTTGGCGCGCTTTACCAGCGCTCGGTCGTGGCGGTCGACATCCTGCTGCCGATCATGCGTGATCTTGCCGAACGCAGTTGGGAAAGCGTGGCGTTCTATGTCCGCTCGGGCGACGCCCGCACCTGTCTCTACCGCGTCGAATCCAAGCATCCTATCCGCTACACCATTCGGGAAGGCGACCTGCTGCCGTTGCTCACCGGCTCGGGCGGCCGCGTGCTGGCAGCGTTTTCAGGCCAGCCGGGCGAACCATACGAGACCATCCGCAAGGCCTGCCACTATCTGTCGATCGGCGAACGCGACCCTGAGACGGCGGGCGTCTCGGTGCCGGTGTTCGGACCGGGCCGCGTTCTGCTCGGCGCCTTGACGCTCGCCGGCCCGTCGACACGCGTCGATACGGCGTTCCTGCGCCGCATGACACCGGACCTGCTGGAGGCCGCCGCTCGCGCCACCCGCGCCTTCGGCGAGGATGCCTCGATGCTGGAGCAGGCAGCGCGCCTAGCCGGCGCTGAAACCGTGATCGGCCTCAGTTCGCCTTGACCAGCACCACGCGGCGGTTCTTGGCGCGGCCGGTTTCGTCGTCATTGCTGGCGACGGGCGCCATCATGCCGGCGCCGGCGGCGGTCAGCCGGCCGCCATCGATGCCGTATTTCGAGACCAGCGCCGTCTTTACCGACTGCGCCCGCCGCGACGACAGATCGATATTGTAGTCGAAGGCGCCCTGGTTGTCGGTATGACCGACGACGATCACCGCCATGCCCGGCTCGTTGGTCAGAAGCGTCGAGATCTCCTTCAGCGTCGGTTCCGATTCCGGCTTGATGTCGGCCTTGTCGGTGTCGAAGAAGATGCCGTAGAGCGAGATGGAGCCGGTGGCCGACAGCGAATCCGCCATCTTGGCCGCTTCGACCACCACCATCTTCTTGTCGCGCGCCTTGGGCTCCAGCACCTGAACGACGGCGATGGTGCGGCCGTTGAGTTCCTTGCAGTAGAGGTCGTCGATCAGCGAATAGGCCTGAACAGTGACATAGGCGTCGCCGCCATCCTGCGGCACCTTGGCAGCGAAGAAGCGCTGGTCGTTGATACCGGTGGTTACCGCACAGGCGCCATTGGAAAAGGCCGCGTCCTTGACGTCGCTTTCATGGAAGAAATACATCATCAGGCTCATGTCGCCGCCGCCACCGCTCGACGACCGGTCGGCGGCGCCGCCGCACTCTTCCTTCTTGCATTCGAACAGGACTTCGCCGCCGGCGGCCGCGATCACATCCTGGTAGTTGCGCAGCACTTCGAGCGGGGAGCGCTCGGCCGGCAGCACATAGGCGATGCGGGTCAGCGCGCCTTCGACCTCAGCCTTCTTGTCCGGCGCGAACACACGGTTGTTCATCGTGTCACGGGCATCCGGATCGGCGCTCGGCTTCAGCGGCGACAGCGGCACTGTAAAATCGGTATAGGCGAATTTTTCGTAGGAGACGATGAACGACCCCTCGTAGCGCTTGGCCAGATGATTGTCGGCACCGCCCTCGATGTCGGCGGTCGGCACCGTCGCATCGGCGCCCGCCAGTTGCACGGCCGCCAGCAGCAGCAGCCCCGCCCAGAAAAGCTTCAGAAATATCGCATTGATCGTACGCATGGTCGGCTCCCCCAAAGAGCAATTCCAGGAAAAGTGTGAGCGGTTTTCCCACAGGAATTGCGTAGCTAGATTAGAATAGCCAACCCTGGCAGAACGTGGAAATTGCGTCGATGAAGCGCTTCACACCCGCCGTTCGAGCAGGATCGTCAGCCCGTCGTGATAGGTGGTTTCCAGGACCTTGGTGTAGCCGCACTTTGCCGCAACGTTCAACGAACCGGTGTTTTCCGGATCGATGATGCAGACGGTTCTCGCGCCGGCAAAGGTTTCGTCGCCCCAGGCCAGGGCCCTTCTGACGACTTCGCTGGCAAGACCCTTGCCATGCGCTTGCGGCGCCAGCGCCCAGCCGGCTTCCGGAATGCCCTCGAGCGACGGCTCGATGTCGCGCTTCAGATCGTGGAATCCGGCCTCGCCGATGAAGCGACCGCTGGCCTTGTCCTCGACCGCCCAGAAGCCGTAGCCGAGCAGCGACCACAGGCCGGCATGCCGCAGGAACCGCATCCAGCTTTCCTCCCGCGTCCGCGGCTTGCCGCCGATGAAACGGGTGGTGACGGGGTCGGCCCACATGACGGCATAGTCGTCGAAATCTTCGATCCGGTGCGCCCGCATGATGGTCCGTTCCGTTTCGAGAACCGGGACGCCGGCTGTTTTTGGACTGCCCATGAAACTCTGCCTCCGTTGACGGTCAGCGCTTAGCAAACCAGCGCGCCCGGACAAGGGCCAAGCCGGATCATCATTCAGCCAGGGAAGCTTCCGAACGGCCTGGCGCGACCAGGCGGTCGAAGCGAACAGCGTCGGCTTACTTTCAGCCGTGCCAGACCATCTTCATGTAGAGCCCACCGCGCCGCAATTCGTCCAGCATCTGGTCGAGCCGCTTCTGCCTGGTGTCGCTGCGTTTGGCGCGGGCGACCCAGCCGAGATAATCGTTCTTCTGGTAGTCCGGCCGCGCCTCGTAGGCCGCTGTCAGTCCTTTTTCGGTCAGGGCGATGCGGATGTCGTCCGGCATCGGGTTCAGGGCGCGCTTCAGTCCGGTCATTTCAGAAAACCCCAGCTGTCAGGATGGCGACGCCGATGGTCCAACCCAGGTCCGCCTCTGGGAATTCTGCCGAACGATGCTACCTTTCGCAACCGGTCCGGCAAGGGCCGGTCTCGATACCGCCAATGGGAGGAGAACGCCATGGACACCACCGATCTCGTGCTTGCCATTCTCCATCATCTGCTGGTGTTCTCGCTGGCCGGCATCGTCGGCGCCGAATTTGTCCTGATCCGCGGCGACCTCTCCGCCGCCGCGCTCAAGCGGCTTGCCCGCATCGACCGCCATTATGGCATTATCGCCATGCTGATCATCATCATCGGCATCTGCCGCGTCATCTACGGCCTGAAGGGCTGGGAATTCTACGTCTACAACTGGGTGTTCTGGGCCAAGATGGCGGCATTCGGCATCGTTGGCCTGCTGTCGATCATCCCGACCATCCGCTTCATCTCCTGGAACCGGCAAGCCAGTGCAAATCCCGGCTTTCAGGTGCCGGTTGCGGAACTCGCCTCGGTGAAGACCTATGTGCGCGCCGAAGCCTTCATCTTCCTGCTGATCCCGATCTTCGCGGCGGCGATGGCGCGCGGCTACGGTTACTAGAGCTTTGTTTTTACGCAATTCCGGACGGAAAACCGGGTGCTGTCCTAATTAGCGGGCAGTCGTCCTAGTTTGGCGGTAACTGGCTATATTCCGTATCGGGCAATGGATGATCGCGAAGATAACCCCACGCGCCATTCCCGGACTCCGACGCGCGAGCGCCGATTTCAATTAGAAGACGGGCGGTGTCTTCTTCCGTGAGACCAACCACGGCAGCGAGAGTGCTTAGTTTGCGCCAGCCATTTGGCGAAGCTTTGTCGAGCATTTGGCGCAAAAGATTCCGACGGCTATCATCTCTGGCCCGGTCATGATTGGTTTCCCATCGATACTTTATGTATTCGGCCGCTAGCGTCAGTGCGCTGCCGACGATAGCGCCAACTAGGCCCGCCCAAAATTCCGTTCCCATCGCCGCCTCAGTCTGGTGACTTAGCCCGATTTTCGCGCATCTCTTCGACTATCGCATATAGGCCATCAGCAATCGATCTCATCGCAGCGGCTTGTTCGGCTTGTGCGACAATCGCGGCCTCGTCTGCGGTCAATTCGACCGCATCGCCCTGATAGCTCCAGTCCAGAAGGCTTGAATTGCTGTCCAATCGAAACTTGATAGCCATTTTTCCTCGCGCCTTTTAAGGGGTAGCCGACGACGTTTTGATTTCGAGCTCAATCGGAGCATCGTCCTCATCGTAGATTTGAGAGACGTTCATCGCAAAGGTCTTGAACCAGCGCAACCGCTGTGGTGAGGGCCACCCCATTTCAGCCGGTGGAATCTTCTTAAGAAGCTCAATCAGCAGCGGGTCGAGGTCAAGCTCTACTCCACCGCCGCTACCAGTTCCGCTACCAGTACCAGTACCGCCATTGCCATTCTCTCCACCGGTCTGATTGGCCGGGAGAGTTAGACCCGCGACCGTTGCCGGCATAACCATCCGGTTCTTGCCGTGTTCGAAGAAGCCGGCTTGCTCCGCCGATTTCTCAAAGCGCTGCCGCGCTCGGTCCTTCACCTTTTCCGAGACGCCCAACCCGACAATCTCGCGTTCCAAGGCGGCCGCCTGTGCAGGCAACACGCCGTTCTTGTAGTTGTCGAAAATTGCCTTGAACAACGGCACGTTCATGAACGCTTGCGCCTTGGCCGCACGCGCCTGATTTGGATCGATAATGGCCGCGCCAAGGTCGGTGACCTTGTGCTTTCTGCCTTCCGACACGATCAAGCCGAACAGCTTGGCTGCCGACAACTGCAATCGGAAACCGCTGCTTTTGACGCTCTGCTTGCTCCACGCGGCAAGCTGTGCGTCGTCGCACTCTCCACGACCTGCATTGCCGTGAATAGCCGTCGCCAATTCCATCGCCGAATCGAGGTCGTCGTAGGGGAAAGCGATGGTCGACCGCTGCCGGGTCTGTACATCGTCGGCGGGCTTAACTGCCTCCGACATGGATACGGTCTCGCCACTCATGAGGCTGCCTCCGTTCGTGCCGCAGGATTGCGGTCAGCCTCTTTATGCGGAGCCAGTGGCTTAGTCAAGATATTTGTTGCGCGAAATGGATAAGGCAGTTGACGCTGTCCAATTCTCGCAATAGATTGTTCTAAGGAAAGAGGGAATCACCATGACAACAGTTAGAGCCCCGGCACGGCAGCCGACGCTACCGGGGCGAGGATGATGGAAGGGCCGGCACCCTGACCCCGCGAAGGAAAGGTGACCGGCCCTGCAATAGGCTACTTAGTTCTCCCCGTTCGTCTAACGGCAGGACGCCCGCTCTTACAGGCGAGGGAATCCAGGTCCGAATCCTGGCCGGGGAACCAAGAATCGATGGGCCGATCTGCGCGAACAGCCGGCCCCGGATCACTTCACAGGGATTTGGCCCCCTGCGTCATGACCACTCCGCTCTATATAGCGGATTCCCGGTATTTCCGCCAGAGGCGGACGCAAGCCAATCCCATAGCCCGTTGGATTGGCCCCAATGAACATTCTTCCCCAAGACCGGCAAGTTGCCGTCATCAGCGCCCTGATCGAGGGTTGCTTGATCCGCGCGACCGAACGCATGACCGACACCCACCGCGATACCGTCATGCGCCTTGGCGCTCGCATTGGCCGTGATGCGCCGCCCTTCACGACATGATGTTTCGCGACTTAACCATCAACCAGCTTCAATTTGAAACATCAACCAGCTTCAATTTGACGAGCTGTGGGCCCACATCGGGCAAGAAGCAGATGCGCGTGAAGCGCGACGACGATCCGACTAAGGGCGACTGCTACACGTTCCTCGCACTGGACCCGTTGGATAAGGCGATCATCAGCTACCGGGTCGGCAAGCGCACTGGCGAAACGACGATTGATTTTGTCAGGGATGTGCGCGCCCGCGTCCTAGGAATGCCGTTCATCACGTCCGACGCCTTCCCGACCTATGAGCCGTCGATCCGCGCCGTGTTTGGCCCCGGCGTACACTACACGCAGATCGTTAAGACCTATGTAAACGAGCCGCCGGTAAACGCTGCCCGCCGCTACTCTCCCGGCGCTATCGTAAAGGTAGCCAAGGAACGTGTATTCGGCGCGATGCCAGATTTCATGGCTTCAACTAGCCACGTCGAACGCGTCAACCTTTCCGTACGCATGGGATCGCGCCGGTTCACCCGGTTGACGAACGGCTACAGCAAGAGGGTCGAGAACCATGAGGCAGCGGTCGCACTGTTCGTCGCGCATTACAACCTCTGCCGGGTGCATGAGAGCTTGAAGATGACGCCGGCAATGGCGCTCGGATTGACGGATCGCCCGTGGTCGGTTGCGGAGCTAATTGATGTAGCGGTAGCCATGATCGAAAACGCAGTTCGTCCTAATTAGGACAGCACCGAAAACCGCTTCACACTTTCCCGGAATTGCTCTGAAGCAACGCCAACACCAAACCCATCTCCTCCGGGCATACTCCCCACTGATCGCCATGGTTGCGCACGACTGTATTTTGCAGTTTGCGTCAGGCGACAATCTGTTAGCTTGCCTTTGTTGCACCCTCGCTGCCTGACCTGCACAGCGATCGGAGATTGATATCCTGGGAGGAGAATTACGATGAGGAAAATTGTAGCCGCCCTGGCCGCCGCCGCGGCCGTCACGCTTTATTCGTTCACCGCCAGCGCACAGACCTATCCCGAGCGCACCATCACCATCGTCGTGCCGTTTGCGGCCGGCGGTCCGACCGACACGGTTACGCGGCTCGTCGCCGAAGCCATGTCGAAGGATCTCGGCCAGCAGATCATCGTCGAGAATGTCGGCGGCGCCGGCGGCACGCTGGGCGCCGGCCGCGTCGCCAACGCCGACCCGGATGGCTACACGCTGCTCATCCATCACATCGGCATGGCGACCAGCGCCACGCTCTACAGAAAACTCGCCTACGACACGCTCAACGCCTTCGAGTATGTCGGCCTCGTCACCGAGGTGCCGATGGCGATCGTCGCCCGCAAGGACCTGGAGCCGGCCGACCTGAAAGGGCTGGTCGAATACGCCAAGACCAACAAGGACACCATCACCGTCGCCAATGCCGGCATCGGCGCTGCCTCGCATCTGTGCGGCATGCTGTTCATGAGCGCCATCGGCACGCCGCTGGTCACCGTACCCTACAAGGGCACCGGCCCGGCCATGACCGACCTTCTCGGCGGCCAGGTCGACATCATGTGCGACCAGACCACCAACACCACCAAGCAAATCCAGGGCGGCACGATCAAGGCCTATGCCGTCACGACGCCGGAGCGCCTCGACGTGCTGAAGGACGTGCCGACGACCATCGAAGCCGGCCTGCCCGCGGTGCAGGTCGGCATCTGGCACGGCCTCTATGCGCCGAAGGGCACGCCGGCCGAGATCACCGGCCGACTGTCGAAATCGCTCCAGGTCGCGCTGAAGGACCCCAACGTCATCGCCCGCTTCGCCGAACTCGGCACCAAGCCGTCGTCCGAGGCCGACGCGACGCCGGCAGCGCTGAAGACCAAGCTGGAAGGCGAGATCACGCGCTGGAAGCCGATCATCGAAGCCGCCGGCCAATACGCCGACTGAGGCTTGAACGGGGCGCTGCCGGCGCCCCGTTTTCGCTTCGACGTCCGTTTTCACATTTGCAACGGCAAGCCCGTTGCAAGGGTCAGGGGAGGACCGCCATGAAACCTTTCGCCATCGACAGGACAAACGGCCTGTGCGCCGCGCTGTTCATCTTTTTCGGCGCCTTTTTCGCGATACAATCGCTCGGCCTCGAAATCGGCACCGCCTTTCGCATGGGACCGGGCTATTTCCCGCTGGTGCTGGCGATCGTGCTGATCGTGCTCGGCGCCATCATCCTCGTCCAGGCGGTGCGCGTCGAGGGCGAGCCGATCGGCCCCATTGCGTGGCGCGGCATGCTGTTCATCCTGCCGGCGCCGATCTTTTTCGGCATGACCGTGCGCGGCCTCGGCTTCGTCCCGTCGATCTTCCTGACGGCGTTGATCGCCTCTTTTGGCAGCGCCCGCATGAAGCCGCTGACGGCACTTCTGCTGTCGGCCGGCCTGACGCTGTTTTCGGTGCTGGTCTTCAGCTACGCGCTCGGGCTGCCATTCCAGCGCTTCGGCCCCTGGTTGCCCCAATGGCTGGCATTGTGAGGCGCTGAGATGGACCTCCTCAGGAACCTCGAACTCGGCTTTTCGACGGCCACCACGCCGGCCAATCTGGGTTTTTGCCTCATCGGCGTTCTGCTCGGCACGCTGATCGGCGTCCTGCCCGGCATCGGCGCCACCGCAACCATCGCCATGCTGCTGCCGATCACCTTCCAGATCGGCGACCCGGTCTCGTCCCTCATCATGCTGGCCGGCATCTACTACGGCGCCCAGTATGGCGGTTCGACCACCGCCATTCTCATCAACATGCCCGGCGAATCCTCCTCGGCCGTGACCGCCATCGACGGCTACCAGATGGCCAGGAACGGTCGCGCCGGGGCGGCTCTGGCGATCGCCGCGATCGGCTCGTTCTTCGCCGGCACGGTGTCGACCTTTCTCGTCGCCGTCTTTGCCCCGCCGCTGACGGCAATAGCCCTGCAATTCGGCGCGGCCGAATATTTTTCGCTGATGATCGTCGGCCTCGTCTCGTCCATCGCGCTCGCCCACGGCTCGATCGTCAAGGCGCTGGCGATGGTCGTGCTCGGCCTGCTGCTCGGCATTGTCGGCACCGACATCTACACCGGCACGCCGCGCTTCACGCTCGGCATCCGCGAATATGCCGACGGGCTGAACTTCGTCGCGGTGGCGGTCGGCGTCTTCGGCGTTGCCGAGATCCTGCGCAATCTCGAAAACGAGCACGAGCGCTCGGTGATGATCAAAAAGGTCTCCGGCCTGATGCCGACCCGCGACGACTTCAAGGCGATGGCCGCGCCCATCGTGCGCGGCACGATCATCGGTTCGGCGCTCGGCATCCTGCCCGGCGGCGGCGCGGTGCTTGCGGCCTTTGCCTCCTACACGGTCGAAAAGCGCGTGTCGAAACACCCGGAGGAGTTCGGCAAGGGCGCCATTGCCGGCGTCGCCGGACCGGAATCGGCCAACAATGCCGGCGCCCAGACCTCCTTCATTCCGATGCTGACGCTGGGCATTCCGGCCAATCCGGTCATGGCGCTGATGATCGGCGCCATGATCATCCAGGGCATCGTGCCCGGCCCCAATGTCGCGATCGAGCAGCCGGCGCTGTTCTGGGGCATCATCGCCTCGATGTGGATCGGCAATCTGATGCTGATCGTGCTGAACCTGCCGCTGATCGGGCTGTGGGTGAAGCTGCTGACGATCCCCTATTATGTGCTCTTCCCGATCATCATGGCGTTCTGCTCGATCGGCGTTTACAGCGTCAACACCAACGCCTTCGATCTCTACGCGGTCGCATTCTTCGGCCTGCTCGGCTACATCCTGACCAAGCTGCGCTGCGAACCCGCACCCCTGCTGCTCGGCTTCGTGCTTGGCCCGCTGCTCGAGGAAAACCTGCGCCGCGCCATGATCCTGTCGCGCGGCGACCCCTCGACCTTCGTGACGCGGCCGATCAGCGCCGGCCTGCTGCTCGTCGCACTGGCCGTGCTCGTCGTCGTCTTCCTGCCGTCGGTCAAGAAGAAGCGCGAAGAGGTGTTCGTGGAGGAAAGCTAGTTGTCGGGACGCCGGGCGCCGCGATTTCCACCAGCGGCGCCGGCACATCGGTCGTCTTCACTTCGGCCTTGCAGAGATCGGCGATGACGCAGGCCGGGCAATCGGGTTTGCGCGCCTTGCAGACATAGCGGCCATGCAGGATCAGCCAGTGATGCGCGTGGCGCATATACTCATCCGGAATGATCCGCAGCAGCCCTTGCTCGACCTGCTCCGGCGTCTTGCCTGGCGCCAGGCCGAGGCGGTTGCCGATGCGGAAAATATGGGTGTCGACCGCCATCGTGTGCTGGCCGAACGCCATGTTGAGCACGACATTGGCGGTCTTGCGCCCGACCCCCGGCAGCTTGACCAACTCATCGCGCTCGCTGGGCACCTCGCCGCCGTAATCGCGTATCAGCGCCTCCGAGAGCGCCACGACATTCTTGGCCTTGTTGCGCCAGAGTCCGATGGTGCGGATGTACTCGCCGACCCTGGCTCCGCCCAGCGCCAGCATCTTTTCAGGTGTGTCGGCGACCTTGAACAACGCCCGCGTCGCCTTGTTGACGCCGGCATCGGTCGCCTGCGCCGACAGCACCACGGCCACCAGCAGCGTGAAGGCGTTGACGTGCTCGAGCTCGCCCTTCGGCTCGGGCCGCTGCACCGAAAACCGCCGGAAGATCTCATGCACCTCGGCGGCGCTGTAGAGCGAACGGAGCCGCGCCGGCCGCGGTCGCGGCTTGGCATTCGAGCCGTCGCGCCGCCCGGGCTGCAGTTCACTTTTGGATAGGGAAAGATTTTTGGACTTGGGGCTGGCCATATCCCTCCTATAATATCCTGGGATGAGCGACACAAACGCCTCGTTTCAGGCCGACGAGCCATTCTTCCAGGCGCTGCTGACACCGCACCGCTCGCTGGGCCGCACCGGCTTTGCCGTGCTGATGGGCGCGCTGCTGTTCGGCTGGGTGGTGACCGGGGCGTTTTTCCTGTCGCGCGGCGCTTGGCCGGTGTTCGGCTTCTTCGGCCTCGACGTCATCGCCGTCTACATCGCCTTCCGCGCCAACTATCGTGCCGCCCGTGCCCGCGAGGAAGTGTCGGTGTCGCGCACCAGCCTCGACATCCGCAAGACGGCGCCCTCGGGAAAGTCGGAAGCGCATCGCTTCAACCCGTTCTGGGCACGCTTTTCCGTCGCTCGCCATGCCGAGATCGGCATCACCAGGATGACGGTGGAAGCACAAGGACAGAATGTGCCGATCGGGTCATTCCTGGACCCTGACTCCCGCGAGAGTTTTGCCACTGCATTTTCACGTGCTCTGACAAAAGCCAGGACGCATTAGAGCCGGCGCGTCAGAACCGGTAGCGTAAAATCCTGCCGACCTTGCGCAATGCGGGAATGTGTCTCCAGAGGCCGATGAACAGTTTTGCGGACCAGCTCATGTGCGCTGTGCGTTCCGCGCTGTAGGCCGAGATATCGTCGACAAAGCGCAGCTTCGGAACGGCACGCTCCAGTTCCTGTAGGTCGTCGATCGCCCAGTGAACCTCGGCGCCCGTCGCCCTGATGGTCGGATTGAGGCGCAGCATCTTCAGGCCGAAGTGGCTGTAGGCGTCGAACATCAGCTCGCCGCCGGCAAGATGCGCGACAAGGCGTGACAGCAGCCGTGGCCCCTCCTCTACCGGGAGATAAGGCGTCAACCCCTCCATCACCACGACGGCCGGACGATTGCGCGGCACTTCTGCCAGCCAGTCTGGGTCGGTTACCGAAGAGCCGACGAGGTGGTAGTGGTCCCGGGACGGGTAAAGCTTGCGCCGGAGCGCGATGACATCCGGAAAATCGACATCGAACCACTCCACGCCTTCGGGTGGATCGACACGGAAAATGCGCGTATCGAGCCCGCAGCCGAGATGCAGCACGATGGCGCCGGGATTTCTGGCGATGAAGTCCTGAACGCGGACATCATACGTCTTGGCCCGGATCGCCAGGCCGATGCCGAGATTGGTGTCGACCTTGAGGCGCGAGAAATCATAGTCGATCTTGCGCACGGCCTCGTCGGCGAAGCGATCCCCGAGCAGCGAATGCGGCAGCCGGCTTTCCAGTGCCTTGCCATAAAGCGTCATCAGCAAGGTCTCCCTTGCTCCGCTCAGATTCACCCTTTCGCCGGCCATTGGCATCTCCCGGGGCGCAATCCAGTATTTATCTGGGAACAGGCGGCAACAAGGCAAGTTTCGGGTGGTTGCAAGGGGCGGAAAGACCGATATTCGCGGTCAAGGAGATATTGCCATGAACGCCCAGATGACCATGAATACGCAGATGAAACCGACAGCGATCCTGCAGCACGACATCACCCCCGAGGGCAGCGACTACGAGGTCGTGCGCCGCGCCATCGAGAAGATCAGCCTCGACTATCGCGACCAGCCCTCGCTGGAAGCCCTGGCAGCCGATGTCGGCGAGACACCCACGGGCCTGCAAAAGCTGTTCACCCGCTGGGCCGGCCTGTCGCCAAAAGCCTTCCTGCAGGCGGTCACCCTCGACCATGCCCGCAAACTGCTCGATTCCGGCATGCCGCTCCTCGAAACATCGTTCGAACTCGGCATGTCCGGCCCCGGCCGGCTGCACGATTTGTTCGTCACCCACGAGGCGATGTCGCCGGGCGACTACAAGACGCGCGGCTCCGGCCTGACCATCCGCTACGGCTACCACATCTCGCCCTTCGGCATCGCCCTGATCATGGTCACCGACCGTGGCCTTGCGGGGCTCGCCTTCAACGATCCGGGCGGCGAGCGGGCGGCTTTCGCCGACATGTCGGGCCGCTGGCCGAACGCCACCTATGTCGAGGACATGAGCGCCACCCAGCCCTATGCGGCGCGCATCTTCGATCCGACATTGTGGCGCGCCGACCAGCCGCTGCGCGTGGTGATGATCGGCTCCGACTTCCAGCTGCGCGTCTGGGACGCGCTGCTCAGGATCCCGATGGGCAAGGCCTGCACTTATTCTTCGATCGCCTCCAGGATCGGCGCGCCAAACGCCAGCCGGGCGGTGGGGGCGGCGGTCGGCGCCAACCCATTGTCCTTCGTCGTCCCTTGCCATCGGGCGCTGGGCAAGTCCGGCGCACTCACCGGCTACCACTGGGGCCTGACCCGCAAACGCGCCATCCTCGGTTGGGAAGCGGGCCAGACCGCGTCCTGAAGCTGCCCGCATCAAACAACACCGGCGAAATCCCTTCGCCGGTGTTTTTCTTTTTGCGAGCTCCCGGCGCAAAACATCCGCACGCTCTGGCAAGCCGCCGGCTTACAGGTTAGCTTCCCGCGCATTCCGCAGGAGGCTTTCTTGATCATCGTTGTCGGCTCGATCAACCTCGACCTTATCGCCAATGTCGACCGCCTGCCTTCGCCGGGCGAGACGGTTCGCGGCTCCGGCTTCACCACCGCGCCCGGCGGCAAGGGCGCCAACCAGGCGCTGGCTGCGGCGCGCGCCGGCGCCAAGGTGCGCATGGTCGGCGCCGTCGGCAAGGACAATTTCGCAACCGAAGCCCTCGCTTTGCTCGTGGCCGGCAAGGTCGATCTCTCCGGCGTCGGCCAGAGCTTCGCCTCCACCGGCACGGCGCTGATCCTCGTCGGCGCCGATGGCGAGAATGTCATCGCCGTCGTGCCGGGCGCCAATGATTCGGTGCTGCCCGGCGATCTCGCCAAGGCTTTCCTTGCGAAGGGCGACGTCGTCCTGCTGCAGCACGAGATCCCGCTGCAGACCGTCGATGCAGCGCTTGACGCCGCACGCGCCGCCGGCGCCGTCACCGTGCTCAACACCGCGCCGTTCCGTAGCGAGGCGGCAGCGTTGCTCGGCAAGGCCGACTACGCCGTCGCCAACGAAACCGAATTCGACCTTTACGGCGAGGCGCTGTCGCTGAAAGGCCGCGACCGCCCGGCGCGCATGCGCGACTTCGCCGGCAAAACCGGCCGCACCATCGTCGTCACGCTCGGCGGCGACGGCGTGCTGGCGGCGATCCCGGAGGATTTCCTGACCGTGCCGGCGCTGAAGATCACGCCGGTCGACACCGTCGGGGCCGGCGATACTTTTTGCGGTTATCTCGCCGCCGGGCTGGCGTCCAACCTGCCGC
Source organism: Mesorhizobium sp. M0077 (assembly GCF_040322955.1). Classification (NCBI taxonomy): domain Bacteria; kingdom Pseudomonadati; phylum Pseudomonadota; class Alphaproteobacteria; order Hyphomicrobiales; family Phyllobacteriaceae; genus Mesorhizobium; species Mesorhizobium sp. M0077. The sequence goes on along the minus strand of NZ_JAMYUL010000001.1, from coordinate 154,451 downwards.
TGGAGCAGGCTCTCACCCGCGCCGCAGCCGCCGGCTCGCTCGCCTGCCTGAAGCCCGGCGCCCAGCCGGCCATCCCGCTGGCGGCGGATGTCGACACCGCCCTGCGCAACAACGCCGGATGACAGCCCTGCGCCCCGCAACGAAGCACGCCGCGCCCCCCGCCGGCGACATCTGCCGGATGTCCGCTGTCGACCTGGCCGAGGCGATCCGGCTGCGCCGCCTGTCCGTGCGCGAGTTGGTCGCCGCATTCCTCGACCGCATCGACGCGGTAAACCCGCTGGTCAACGCCATCGTCTCGTTGCGCGAGCGCTCCGACATCCTGCGCGAGGCCGACGCGGCGGACGCCGATCTGGCGCAAGGCGGGCCGGCCGGCTCGCTGTTTGGCCTGCCGATGGCGATAAAAGACCTCGCCATGACGCGCGGCTTGAGGACCAGTTTCGGCTCGCCGATCTTCGCCGATTTCGTGCCACAGGAGGATGATTTCTTCGTCGAGCGCATCCGCAAGGCCGGCGGCATCATCATCGGCAAGACCAACGTTCCCGAATTCGGGCTGGGATCCAACACCTACAATAATGTTTTCGGACCGACGCTGAACGCGTTCGATCCGGCGCTGACCGCCGGCGGCTCGAGCGGCGGCGCAGCGGTCGCCCTTGCGCTCGACATGGTCCCGGTCGCCGACGGCAGCGATTTCGGCGGCTCGCTCCGCAATCCGGCGGCGTGGAACAATGTCTATGGCTTCCGCCCGTCGCAGGGCCTTGTCCCCGGCGGGCCGGATCTTGAAGTCTTTCATGCCCAGATGGGCATAGACGGACCGATGGGCCGCAGCATCAGGGACATGGCGCTGCTGCTCGATGTGCAGGCGGGCTACCATCCGCATGCGCCCTTGTCCTGGGAAAAGCCTGGTTCGTTCCTCGAAGGGCTGGCAACGCCGGCAAGCGGCGGCCGCGTCGGCTGGCTCGGTGATCTCGGCGGTCACCTGCCGGTAGAGCCTGGCATCCTCGACCTGTGCGAGGCCGCACTCGGCCGCTTCGCGGAGGCATCCTTCCTGACCGAGCCCTTGCTGCCGGATTTCGATTTCGAGGCACTGTGGCAAGCCTTCGTGACGCTGCGGCAGGCGAGCAGCGGCTCGGCGCTGAAAGTCCATTATGACGACCCGCACAAGCGCGCCCTGCTGAAGCCGGAAGCCGTCTGGGAGGTGGAGAACGCCATGCGACTGACGGCGCCGCAGATCCGCGCGGCCTCGGTCATCCGCACCTCCTGGCACCGGACGCTGCTGTCGCTGTTCGAGCACTTCGATCTCATCGCGCTGCCGACGGCGCAGGTGTTTCCTTTCGAAGTCGGCACGCATTGGCCAAGTGAGGTCGCCGGACGCGCCATGGACAGCTACCATCGCTGGATGCAGGTTTCGGCCTTCGCCACGCTCGGCGGCTGTCCGGCGCTCAACGTGCCTGTCGGCTTCGACGACAAAGGCCGCCCCATGGGCATGCAGTTGATCGGCCGGCCGCGCGGCGACCTCGCCGTGCTCAGGGCCGGAGCGGCCTATGAGGCGACCTTGCCTTGGCAGGTGGGGGCGTCCTGACGCGAGGGGCGGCACGGTCTGCGACCGGCTTGCACCAGCCCCGCCGCCATGCATTGATTGCAGCCAGCCGCCTAAGCGCATCCTCGAGGAAATCCCCATGTCGCTGGAACTCTACGCCGCCTATGTCCTTGCCTGCATCGTCATCATCCTGGTGCCCGGTCCGACTGTGACGCTGATCATCGCCAACAGCATCCGCCATGGCTACCGCGCCGGCCTTGCCAATGTCGCCGGCACGCAGGCCGGGCTCGCCGTGATGATCGCCATTGTCGGCATCGGCCTCAACACGCTGATATCGGGCATGGGCCACTGGTTCGAATGGGTACGCCTGATCGGCGCCGCCTATCTGATCTGGATGGGGGTGCAGATGTTCCGTTCCAAGGGCGCGCTGAATGCCGACGGCACCGCGAGAAAGCCGCGCGGCGGCTTCTTCCTGCAGGGCCTGCTCGTGGCGCTGAGCAACCCCAAGACCCTGGTGTTCTTCGGCGCCTTCTTCCCGCAATTCATCGCCCCGCAGGGCAATTACACCCTGCAGATCGTCGTCATGGGCCTTACCGCCATGATCTTTGCCGCCGTCTCGGACTCGACCTACGCGCTCGCCGCCAGCCGCGCCGGCCGCCTGCTCTCGGCCAGCCGCATCAAGCTGATGTCCAGGATCAGCGGCAGTTTTTTGGTCGGCGGCGGCGTGTGGCTGGCGTTTTCAAAGGCGAAGTAACGGCGCCTTTTCCTTCTCCCCTTGTGGGAGAAGGTGGATCGGCGCGATAGCGCCGAGACGGTTGAGGGGTGTTCCAGCGGAGTGAGACGCTGGCGTTTCCTGGAACACCTCTCCGTCGCCTTCGGCGACACCGCCCGGGGGCGAGCCACTTGTCTCGCCCCGTCCCTTCGGAACCCACAATGGGGAGAAAGGAAAGACAGAGCTAAAGCCGAGCCAACCGCTCCACCAGCAGCGCGAAAAAGGCGTCATGGTCGATGTCGCGCATCACCATGGCGTTCTTCGGCCGCTTGGTCACGCCCCACCAGTCGATCACGGTCATGCCCATGGTGAGTTCGGAGGTGGTTTCGACGGTGACGTTGCAGTTGCGGCCCTTGAACAGCTCCGGCTTCAACAGATAGGCGATGACGCAGGGGTCGTGCAGCGGGCCGCCATCGGTGCCGTATTTCTCCTCGTCGAAGCGCTCGAAGAACTCCAGCATCTCGGCCGTCGCGGTGCCGACCCTGGTGCCGAGCTGGCGGATGGCCTGCGTGCGCTTGGCCGTGGTCAGCGCCTTGTGGGTGACGTCGAGCGGCATCATGACGATCGGAATGCCGGATTTGAACACCAGGTCGGCGGCTTGCGGATCGACATAGATGTTGAATTCTGCGGTCGGCGTGACATTGCCGCCTTCGAAGAAACCGCCGCCCATCAGTACGATTTCCTTGATGCGCGGCGCGATCTTCGGCTCACGGATCAGCGCCAGCGCGACATTGGTGAGCGGGCCGAGCGCGCACAGGGTGATCGTACCGGCCTCTTCCTTCATCAGGGTCTCGACGATGAAGTCGACCGCATACTGGCCCTGCAGCTTCATCTTCGGATCGGGCAGTTGCGGGCCGTTGAGGCCGGTCTTGCCATGCACTTCCTCGGCGGTGACCAGCTCGCGCGCCAACGGGCGGATGGCGCCTGCATAGACCTTGATGTCGGGCCGGCCGGCCAGTTCGCAGATTTTCCTGGCGTTCTTTTCGGTCAATTTCAGCGGCACGTTGCCGGCAACAGCAGAGATGCCGACGATCTCCAGCTCGGCGCTGCCGAGCGCCAGCAATATGGCGACGGCATCGTCCTGGCCGGGATCCGTGTCGATGATGATCTTGCGGGTCTGGGGCATTTCATTTCCTTATGCGGGGGAGTCTTTTTGGCGGGGGTGTTCGGCGGCTTGAACTTGGCCGCGGCGCGGACCATATCAAGACCATCGGGAAAAATGCCATCCGGGTTTTTCCAGTTTATGTCGCTCCAAAGAGGACAGTGTAACATGAGCCGAATGACGCCCTTCTCCAGCCCGCTTCTCCTTGGTTTCGATGCCATGGAAAAGACCCTGGAACGACTGGCGAAATCCGGTGACAGCTATCCTCCCTACAACATCGAGCGCCTCAGCGGTGCCGACGGCAAGGCCGAAAGGCTGCGCATTACGCTGGCTGTCGCGGGTTTCGCCGAAAGCGATCTCGATGTCACCACGGAGGAAAACCAGCTGGTCGTGCGCGGCCGTCAAGCCGACGACACCGAGCGCGAATTCCTCCACCGCGGCATCGCCGCGCGCCAGTTCCAGCGCTGTTTCGTGCTGGCCGACGGCATGCGGGTGATCGCAGCGGAACTGAAGAACGGCCTTTTGTCGATCGATCTCGATCGGCCGGATACCGAACGGCTGGTACGGAAAATAAATATATCGGTGAAAGACTGATCTTTACCGATGGCTCTCATGCGGGGATGGCCTTGAGCGGCGTCCTCGCGCCAAGGAGGCTTGAAATGACCAGAACTGACGAAACCATCATCATGACCAGCGGCGAATTCGCCCATCTCGGCGAAGGCTCGGTCGCTTATCTGCGCAAGGTCTCGAGCGACGAATTGCTCGGCCGCTTCCCCAATCTGGGCGAAATCGCGCCCGGCATGGTCCTGTGGGCCCTGTTTGCCGCCAACGGCCAGCCGATCCTGCTTTCGGATGCGAAAGACCGGGCTTTGGCCGGCGCCATGGAAAACGACCTGACCACTGTCGCCATTCACTAAGGCGACTGCTGGCGGTTGAAATGGAGAGGGCCGCCTTCGGCGGCCCCTGGAAGACTTAAATCCGAAGAACTTCAGGCGGCGTGCGAGGCCTGCGTGTCCGAAAGCAGTGCGTGGATGGCGACCGCGTCGCGCGTGCCTCTGATCTTGGCCACCGTGTCGGCGTCGCGCAAAACCCTGGCGATGCGCGACAGTGCCTTGAGGTGATCGGCGCCGGCGCCTTCCGGGGCCAGCAGCAAAAACACCAGATCGACCGGCTGGTCATCCAGGGCCTCGAAATCGACCGGCGTCTCCAGCCGGGCAAAGACGCCGGCGATGCGCTTCACCCCGGCGAGCTTGCCGTGCGGAATGGCGATGCCGTTGCCGACGCCGGTGGAGCCCAGCCGTTCGCGCTGCAGGATGGTGTCGAACACCTCGCGCTCCGGAATGCCGGAAATCGCCGCCGCTCTCTCGGACAGCAACTGCAGAAGCTGCTTTTTGGAGTTCGCCTTCAACGCCGGCAAGATCGCCGGAACGTTGAGAAGATCGCTCAGATCCATATTTGAAATCCCTTATTCGCCTGCCGTCGCCAGTCCTCGCCCCTCGCGCGGCTGGCTATTATCTCCGCGAGACCATTGTCGTCACCTGTGCGACCATTGTCGTTGTCGTCACGCCTGTGCGACTTTGGTCGTCGACGGGTCGATCCAGCCGATATTTCCGTCCGGCCGCCGATAGACGATGTTGAGGTGGTCGTTTCCGGCGTTGCGGAATACGAAAACCGGGCTGTCCTTGGTGTCGAGTTCGATAACCGCCGACGCCACCGACATGGTCTGCAGCGTCATGGTTGATTCGGCGACGATGGCCGGGGCGTAGTCCTCCGGAATGTCCTCATCGTCATCGGTCAGCGGCGCCATCACCGTATAGGCGATGTCGGTGATTTCGCCATTTCCACTGCCTGAATTGTGCGATTTCAGACGGCGTTTGTAGCGCCGCAGCCTGGTTTCGAGGCGATCCGCGGCCGCCTCGAAGGCAAGTGTCGGATCCTGGGAATCGCCGGTTGCCTGGAGCGAAGCGCCGGAATCCAGCCTGATCATGCAATCGGCCGAGTAACGCGACCCCGATTTGATGACCGTGACGTGCCCTGAAAAACCGCGATCGAAATATTTTCCAATCGCCTCGCCGACACGATCGGTAATGCGCGTACGCAACGCATCGCCGATATCCATGTGTTTACCCGATATGCGCAATTTCATCTGAAAACTGACCTTCCTTGCTCAGGCTTCAAACTGGCCAGAGTTTATACTCGTGATCCGTGCGCACAAGCTTTGCGGCGTCAACTCGCGCCGATTTTAAATCCGAACTTTCCGGTTGATCACAATCCGCCTTCTTGGCCGTCCCGTGGCCTTCATCGTGACGGACCATCCGCATGCGGGCCGCGAGCCCGTCTCATGCGGGCGGGCTTCTAGACACTTCATTGCAGCTTGTCAATTAATGCATGTCGCCCAGAAGTGCGCTGCGGTTCTGGGACAACGACATGCATCAAAACAAAGACTTAAAGCGCGTCGTATGAATCCGTTTCAGCGCGATGCGCTTTAAGGTCGGAAAGTTGTGGAATCCAGCCATAGCAAAAGCCTTGCCGGGCAAGCAGACCTAGCGCCCCGCGCTCGCCAAAGCGCGCTTTTCACGCCGCCGCTGCACCGACGAGGGAATATTCATACCCTCCCGGTACTTGGCCACCGTGCGCCGGGCAATATCGACGCCGCTTTCCTTCAACATATCGACGATTGCGTCATCGGACAGCACATCGGCGGGCTTTTCCTCGTCGATCAGCTGCTTGATGTGGTCGCGCACCGCTTCCGAGGAATGCGCATCACCGCCGCCCGACGCCGCGATCGAAGCCGTGAAGAAATAACGCAGCTCAAACACGCCACGCGGCGTCAGCATGTATTTGTTGGCCGTCACCCGGCTGACGGTCGATTCATGCATGCCGATGGCATCGGCCACCGTGCGCAGGTTGAGCGGCCTGAGCTGGCGCACGCCATGGACGAGAAAAGCGTCCTGCTGGCGCACGATTTCCGACGCCACTTTCAGGATCGTCTTTGCCCGCTGGTCGAGACTGCGCGTCAGCCAGTTGGCATTCTGCAGGCACTCGGCCAGGAAATCCTTCTCCGCCTGATTCTTCGCATGCGGCGAGACCTGGGCGAAATAGATGTGATCGACAAGCACGCGCGGCAGCGTCTCGGCATTGAGCTCGACCGTCCAGCTGCCGTCATTGGCGGCGCGGACTTCGACATCGGCGACGATGGCGTCGCTGGCGCCGCCCGAAAACGCCATGCCCGGGCGCGGGTCGAGCGCGCGGATTTCGGCCAGCATGTCGAGGAGATCCTCCTCGTCGACCCCGCAAAGCCGCTTCAGCGTCTGGAAATCGCGCCGCGCCAACAGTTCTAGGTTGCCGATCAGCGTCTTCATCGCCGGATCGAGACGATCGCGCATGGCAAGCTGCAGCGACAGGCATTCGGCAAGGTCGCGCGCAAACAGGCCGACCGGCTCGAATGTGTGGCAGGCTGCCAGCACATTGGCCACCATCGCCTGATCGGCGCCGAGCCGTTTGGCGATCTCGGCGGGATCGGCGCGCAGATAGCCGGCCTCGTCCAGGCCGTCGGCCAGTTCGGCTGCAATCAGCCTTGCGGCCGGATCGGCAAAGGCAAGCGCGATCTGCTCGCCGACATGCTGGCGCAGCGTGATCGCCGCGGCGGCCATGTCGCCGACGTCGAAGCCTTCGGAAGAACCGGACGAACTATTGCCGGTGGCCGACTTCCACTGCGCCGTCAGGTCCGGACCGAGCCGCTCGCTGGTGCCGGGATCGTCGGGGAACAGATTTTCCAGCGAGCTGTCGAGCTTGTCGGAGATCGCTTCGGCGCTCCACGCCGTCTCGTTTTCGAACCAGTCGCCATCGGCGGCAGGCTCAGGAGCGGCATCGCCCTTCTGCACCTGGTCGCTTGCGGCGTCATCCTGGGGCTCGGCGCGCTCCAGCAGCGGATTGCGCTCGATCTCGTCGTCGATGAAGTGGTCGAGCTCGACATGGGTGAGCTGCAACAGCCTGATCGACTGCATCAGCTGCGGCGTCATCACCAGCGACTGGGATTGTCGTAGCTGTAGTTTCGCCGCCAACGCCATGGTTCGGTTTCAAACGCCCTTCTGCACCCGGAAGCCTACACATCAGAAGCTGCCGGAAAATGAATTTTTCCGACCTTCCATAGAAACTGGCCCGGCTTTTGCTTGTCAAGGCGAACGATGGCAAAAGGCCCCTACCGAAGCATTATCTCACGCAAAATCGGAGAAAAAAGCCCGGCGGGGCGGCAAAAATCACGTCAGGAAACAAATTTCACGCTCAGAGCGTGAAACCTTCGCCGAGGTAGAGCCGGCGCACATCGGGGTTCGCCACCACCTCGTCGGCACGGCCATGAGTCAGCACCTGGCCGGCATGGATGATGTAGGCGCGGTCGATGAGGCCGAGCGTTTCGCGCACATTGTGGTCGGTAATCAGCACGCCGATGCCGCGCGCCGTTAGATGACGAACCAGCTGCTGGATGTCGGCGACGGCAATCGGGTCGATGCCGGCGAACGGCTCGTCGAGCAGCATGTAGGCCGGGCGCGTCGCCAAAGCTCGGGCGATCTCAAGACGCCGCCGCTCGCCACCCGACAGCGACATGGACGGCGACTTCCGCAGATGGCTGATGTGAAATTCCTCGAGCAGTTCGTCGAGATTGCGCTCGCGCACCTTGCGGTCCTTCTCAACCACTTCGAGCACGGCGCGGATGTTCTGCTCGACATTCAGGCCGCGGAAGATCGAGGCTTCCTGCGGCAAATAGCCGATGCCGAGGCGGGCGCGGCGGTACATCGGCATCGAGGTGACGTCGAAACCGTCGATCTCGATCGTGCCCTCATCGACCGGCACCAAGCCGGTGACCATGTAGAAACAGGTGGTCTTGCCGGCGCCGTTCGGCCCGAGCAGCCCGACAGCCTCGCCGGCGCGCACGCCGATGGTGACACCGCTGACCACCTTGCGGCCCTTGTAGCTCTTGGTCAGACCCTTGGCGATCAGGGTGCCCTTGAACTTCGCGGAATCGACGGTGACTGTGGCCGGTGCTGCAAGTTTACTGGCCGCCCGTCCCGGAAGGCGGGTCAGCAGCGAAGACACGCCAGTCATTCGGGCTTCGGGGCCTCGGATTTCGGTGGCGGCGTCATCGACATGATGACGCGCCCGCCGCAGCCATCGACCTGAGCAAGGCCGCTTTTCATCTGCACGGTGAGCTTGCAGCCCTTGAGGACGTTGGGTCCTTGGGACAAGACGACCTCCTTGCCCGACAGAACAAGCACCTGCGTCTTCATGTCGAACGTGGCGTTGTCGCCGGTGGCGATCTGGTCATTCGACTTGATGTAGACTTTGTTCTTGACCACCAGATGGTCGATATTGGCCGAACCGGTCATCGCCGAAGCGCCGGCGGCAGCACCTTTGGCGGCGTTGGGGTCCTTGACGTAGTAGACCTCCATGCTGCCGGCCTTGAGCAGCGTTGGCCCTTGCGTGACGGTGACGTTGCCGCTGAACAGCGCCATGCTGTCGGCTTGGCGGACCTCAAGTTTGTCGCTCTCGATCTGGATCGGCTGGTCGCCCGACAGTTTGAGCCCGGACTGGCTGCTGGCGCTGGACTGAGCCCAGGACGGCGCCATACCCAGCAACAGCAAGGCCGAAGCTGCGGCGACAAGCCGTGCCGAATTACTGGGACGCATTCGTTTCTCCGCTCTTTGCCTCTGCCGCCTTCATAGTGGCCGGATCGATGTGAACGCTTACCTTGTTCTCGAAAACGATGACCTTGCCATTGTCTTCGACCGACATTGAACCCGCGGTGATCCGCGAGCCGTTACGGCTGACATCGACCGCATCACCTGTCTTCATAGAGCCTTTGCCCATATCGAGGAAGACCGATTTGAAGATGGCAGCGACGCCGTCGGTGGTGGTGACGGTAACGTCGCTGGTCATGTCCATCGTGTTGGCGTTTCTGTTGTAGATCCCGCGCTTGGCGTCGACGGTCGCCACATTGTCGGCCGTCAGCGGCAATTTGGCATGGATGCCTTCGAGTTCGATGATGTCCTGCTTGCCGACATCCTGGATGGCGCGCAAGGCCGTCAGCGAATAGGGCAGCTTGTCCTTGGTGAAGCCGTTGAGCTTCGGATTGGCCATCACCAGCTTGCCATCCGCGAAAGCGGTGCCGTCTGCCTGTATCGAAATGTTGATCGGCGCCGCCAGATAGGAATAGACCGGAAACGCAACCGCGATCCCGGCGGCAAGCACCGGCACGGCAAACTTAAGCACGCGCACGCGGCGCGAGTGGCGCTGGGCGCGGTCGAAGGCGTCGCCGCGCGTGCCCGCTGGCGCCGTGGGCGCCAAGGCCGCATCGGCATTGGTCGGTTCGTTCGATCGCGCAAGCATGACTGACTTCTAATAAACCCTTGTCCGCCAAAACACCTGCTATAGGTGGGTTGCCGGCCCCCGCAAGCAAGCACAAGCGGAGGAAAACCGCAAAAATGTGACGGCCGCTGTTTTACAGACGGAACTCAGGCGACACAATTTCGTCACTTCATAGCAGAAACGAACGCGCCGCGTCATTTTTTCGTGAAATGCCTCCGTCGCGAAGGTCGCTTCGTCGCAGGCTCTTGAGGAAGAGGTAGCCGGGCGCGGACGCTTGCTTTAAAAGCATCGCTTCCCACCGACTGTGAGGCAGACCATGGCACTGAGAGCCGACGACCTGATCGACCGCCGCCGCTTGCGGCGCAAGCTGACCTTCTGGCGCGGCGCCGCCATTGCCATCGTGGCCCTTGGGGTGATTGCGCTTGCAAGCTGGTTCTATGGGGGCGACCTCGGCGGTTCTTCCGTCGACCACATCGCCAAGGTCAGGATCGAAGGCACCATCGCCGAGGACGAGGAACTGATCAAGCGGCTGGAAACCATCCGCACATCCCCGCAGGTCAAGGGCGTCATCCTGGCGATCGATTCGCCCGGCGGCACCACGGTCGGCGGCGAATCGATCTACGAGGAGGTGCGCAAGCTTGCCGCCGACAAGCCGGTGGTGGCCGAGGTCGGCACGCTGGCCGCATCGGCCGGCTACATGATCGCCAGTGCCAGCGACCATATCGTTGCCCGCAAGACGTCGATCGTCGGCTCGATCGGTGTGCTCATCCAGTATCCCGATGTCAGCGGTCTGATGGACAAGGTCGGCATCAAGCTCGAGGAAGTGAAATCCTCGCCGCTGAAGGCATCGCCCTCGCCCTTCAAGCCGACCAATGAAGACGAGCGAGCCATGGTCCGCAAGCTCATCCTCGACAGCTATGACTGGTTCGTCGGCATCGTCGCCGAGCGCCGCAAAATGACCCGCGATCAGGCACTGGCCCTTGCCGACGGCTCGATCTTCACCGGCCGCCAAGGCCTTGCCAACGGTCTGATCGACGCTGTCGGCGGCGAGAGCGTGGCGATCGACTGGCTGGCGACCAAGGGTGTCGACGCCAAGCTCAAGGTGGTGGAATGGAAGGACACCGAGCGGCGTGGCGGCTTCCTGTTCTCGAAAGCAATAGCGCGCAGCGTCGGCAGCGCGCTCGGCCTGTCGGAGGCCGGCAGCGACGTGCTTCACGAAATTGGCGCGGATCGCTTGTTTCTTGACGGTCTCGTTTCCGTCTGGCACCCTTGATCTGCCGGTTGGGGCGAGTAAAAAAGCAAATAAAATCATCCTGATAATTTGACCGCAGCGCTTTCACGGGGACCTTTCTGATGATCAAATCCGAGCTTGTGCAGATCATTGCCACGCGCAACCCGCATCTTTTCCTGCGCGACGTCGAAAACATCGTGGGAGCGATCTTCGACGAGATCACCGATGCCCTGGCGGAAGGCAATCGGGTCGAGTTGCGTGGCTTCGGCGCTTTTTCGGTGAAGAATCGCCCTGCCCGCACCGGCCGCAACCCGCGCACCGGCGAATCCGTCGAGGTCGAGGAGAAGTGGGTGCCGTTCTTCAAGACCGGAAAGGAATTGCGTGAAAGGCTGAATGGCGGCAAGTAGGCGCGGACCACGCGCCGACCTTATCAAGGCCTGCCTTCTCCAGGGAATCTCTATGTTGAACCGCTTCATACTTATCGTGGTCTTCGTGCCGCTCGCCGTCATCCTGATTGCGCTGGCCGTCGCCAACCGCGAGCTGGTCGCCTTCACGCTCGACCCGTTCAACCCCGGCAATCCGAAACTGACGCTGACCTTGCCGCTGTTCATCTTCCTGTTCGTGGCGCTCGCCATCGGCATGGTCGTCGGCAGCCTGGCGACCTGGGTCAAGCAGGGCCGCTACCGCAAGCTGGCGCGCCAGCGCGGGGTCGAGGCCGAGAATTTGCGCCAGGCGGTCAGCCGGGTACCCGCCGCACCGCAAGGCTCGGGCCAGGGTCCGGCGCTGCCGAAGCCAACGGCCTGAAGCCGAAGCTTTTGTCTTCGCGGAGTTTTGCATGCTGACCATTTCGGCCGACGCTGTCGACCAGGCGCTGACCTTTCCCGGGCTGGTCGAGACATTGCGCGCGGCCTTCCGCGAGGGTGCTGTGCAACCCGTCCGCCATCATCACGGAGTCGAACGGCCCGACGGTGCCACTTCCACGCTGCTGTTGATGCCGGCGTGGACCGACTTCCATGCGGCCGGCACGTCGGTCGGCGGTCATATCGGCGTCAAGATCGTCACCGTATCGCCCGACAACAACGCCATCGGCAAACCGGCGGTGATGGGGCTCTATCTCCTGCTCAACGGCGCCACCGGTGAGCCCGAAGCGCTGATCGACGGCCAACGGCTGACACAGTGGCGCACCGCTTGCGCCTCGGCGCTGGCCGTCTCCTATCTCGCCCGCGAGGACGCATCGCGGCTTCTGGTGGTCGGCGCCGGCGCGCTGTCGCCGTTCCTCGCCAAGGCGCACTCCGCGGTGCGGCCGATCAAGACCATCCGCATCTGGAACCGCACGCCCGCCAATGCCGAAAAGGTCGCGGCTGATTTGCGCGCGGACGGTTTCAACGCCGAGGCCGCAAGCGATCTCGACGCCGAACTCGCCGAGGCCGACATCGTCTCATCGGCGACGATCACGACGACGCCGCTGGTCAAGGGTGCGCTGCTCAAGCGGGGCGCGCATGTCGATCTGGTCGGCGGCTTCACGCCGACCATGCGCGAGAGCGACGACGACGCGATCGCGCGCGCCCGCGTCTATGTCGACACCCGCGCCGGCGCCACCAAGGAAGCCGGCGACATCGTCCAGCCGCTCGCCTCCGGCGTGCTGAAGCCGGAAGCCATCGTCGCCGATCTGCATGAGCTGGCGCGCGGGGAAAAACAGGGCCGGCAGAGCCCCACTGAGGTCACGCTGTTCAAGTCGGTCGGCGCCGCCCTCGAAGACCTTGCCACCGGCATTGCCGTCTACAACGCGCTCAAGCAGTAGCGTCTGCCTGCACCGGCGCCGGCGCCGTTCCTGAGACCAAACTTCCTGACCGCCTCCGCGCTGCCCGCGCCTTGGTCCCATCCAAACATTAGGCGTAGAAGACCAAGCGACTGAGAAGCGTGGGGAAGCGGAACGGCGGCTTTCGGGCCAAATCGCCGCTTCGCGTACGTCAGTGGTGACCGACAAATCTACGGGCGTTTGAAAGAAACTAGAATTGTGAAAGCGAGGAGACCCAAGCCAACGCTTATTGGTACGGCTCTTGGCGAAATCCAGTCCATGAGTGACCCGGTTCCAGTCGATCCCATAACGCTGCCTATGGAGTAGGCCAAAGAAAAGCTGGCAGTTCCGGCTACTAACATCCCGCCCTCGAAGCGCTCGCCCAAGATTGTGAGGGCACAAGTGCTCAAGGCGAATGTTGCAACGCCGATTATAGCGAACACCACCAGGATAGCGGCCTCGGATTGCAAAAACGGGATTGCCAGGAACGCGACCGCTCCTAAAAGGCCGCAGCAGATCGTCACACCGGCACGCGATGTCTTGTCCAGCAACCATCCGACCAGAGGCTGGGCAAACGCGGTGGGAAGTGACAGCACGGTAATGGCGTATGCTGCGAAAGCTTCGGAGTGGCCGACGCGAACGAAGTAGACCGCCATGCCTGAAATCGCAGCAATATCGGCAAAGCCGAAGGCCAATTCGATCAGAACCAGAATGGGTGCGGCGCTGATAAATCGGAGCAGCGCGCCTGCCGGCGCGCGTTCAGGCAACGTCGGCTAAAGTTCCCGGCGATCCGCCGCTTTGGGGCAACGGCAGAGCATCTCGAATGTCTCGGAAGCTGCCGCTACCATGGTAGGAATGGCCGGTCAGTCGGCCTTCATGGCAGCGCCCATCGCCTCGGCGATCAGCGCGAAATCATGCGCCGTAATTTCGAACAGCCCAAAGCGCAGTTGATAACCCCAGTTCGATTTGCCCGCGGTGAAGTCGAGCTGCTCGAGCAGCGGCTTGATCGGCGCCTCCTCGGCCTTGGCCCATTCGACATCCCTGCGGAACGGCGTGAAGCCACCGCCCATGTCGCCCTGGTAAGGCTCGCCTTCGCGCACGGTGCCGATTGCCGTGAAGGCCTGCAGGCCGTCCTTCTCGCGCAGAATTGTGGTCGGCGAGTAGTAGATGATGCCGTCGCCGGGCTTGATGCGGCGCAAAGGTGCCGCCTTGCCGTGGTTGACCTGCATGAAGCCGGCCTCGCGGCCGCGCCGGACATGTTCGGCGGAAGCGACCGCGATCCAGTGCGCACTCATTTCTGTTCTCCATTGGCCTGTTCCCCATTGGCCTGTTCTCCGTCGTTCAGCCAGTAGACGCGCAGCCGGTGCTTGTCGGGATCGAGCGCAACGAAGGTGCGGCCGAAGTCCATGTCGGTCGGCGTCTGCAGAACGGTCAAGCCGCGTCCTGCCCAGTCCGTGTAGGCGGCGTCCACCGCATCAGGCCGGTCCAACGCGAAGACGAGCTCCGCACCGCCGCCCGCGGCCGCGGCCGACGGCTCCACCGTGTGGCGCGACCACAGGCCGAGCTTGAAGCCATTGTCGAGCACGAACAGCACGAAGGTCGGCGACGTCTCCACCGGCTGGCGTCCCAGCAGCGCACCGTAGAAGGCGCCGCTCCGCTCCGGGCTGTCGACATAAAGGATGACGAAATTGGGGGTGTTCATGTCTGCTCTCCAGGTTTCGATTGGAGGAGCATAGGTGACCCCACTGTCAGATTCTGGCAGCAGCGTCTTGTGGGCGCGTGGAAAGGAGCATTAAGCGCCAGGCTGGCGCTCCGGTGCGTCCAGCGTCGCGCGCCATTCCTTCAGCAGCGCCTGCCGACGACGCGGATAGCGGATATCCGTGGTGTTGAGCCCCGACATCCGGTCGGCGCGAAAATGTCTGAAATCCTGCCGCGTCTCGCACCAGGCCACCACCACCCGCACCTTGTCGAAAAAGCCGAGCGCGAATGGCCAGATCAAGCGCTCGGAGGCGGCGCCGCCGGCATCGCGGTAAAGAAAGCCGAGTTTTCTCTCGTTGCGGATCGCCTGGCGCACCAGGCCAAGGTCGATGCTTTCGACAGCATCGCCGTGCGGCCCGACCAAAAGCGCGGTCGCATCGAGGTCCTCGCGCAGATCATCCGGCAGCACAGCGGCGATCTTGGCCAGCGCGTCGGTGGCGGCGGCCGACAGCCGCTTGTCCGGTTGTCTGGCAACCCAACGCGATCCCAGAACGATGGCCTCGATCTCCTCGTCGGTGAACATCAGTGGCGGCAGCATGAAGCCGGGTTTCAGCACATAGCCCAGCCCAGCCTCGCCCTCGATCGGCGCGCCTTGCCCCTGCAGCGTGGCAATGTCGCGGTAGAGCGTTCGGATCGAAACGTCCATCTCGCCGGCAAGCGTGCGACCGCTCACCGGCCGGCGATGCCGGCGCAGGATCTGGATCAGGTCGAGCAGGCGTTCGGAACGGGACATGATTCGAGATTTGCCTGTTTCCTCAGCGAGGTCCACCACCTCAGACATTCGCACGCTCGACCATTTTGTTTGCGCAGCCGGTGACCCTATGCCAAAAGCGGCCTGCCGCCTCCGGAGACGCTCCTGCTTGAAGTCTTTTCGCGACAAACGCCGCGACAACCGTCCGCCCGCAAAAGGCAGGACCGAACATGCGCGGCCACAGCCGGAGACCGTACCAATCCGACCCGAAGCCAGACAGCAACGCCACGAAACAAAACCGAACGACCGGTCTGATCCGAAGCCCGCCCCCCGTATCCTGGCGCGTCGCGAAGGCATCCTGCCCACTGAGCGCCTGCCGGTGATCCTCGAAGTGGCGCCCAATCAGGATTATGCACTGCTCGACAGCGGTGCCGGCGAGAAGCTCGAACAATACGGCCCCTACCGCATCGTGCGGCCCGAGGGACAGGCGATCTGGCAAAAGGCCTTACCGGCCAGGGACTGGGACCGCGCCGACGCCATCTTCACCGGCGACACCGACGAGGAAGGCATCGGCCGCTGGCGGTTCCCGAAGGTACCGCTGGGCGAGACCTGGCCGATGAAGCATGACGGCATCGACTATCTCGGCCGCTTCACCTCGTTTCGCCATGTCGGCGTCTTCCCCGAGCAGGCTTCGCACTGGGACCATATGGCCAGCCTGATCGCGGCGGCCAAGCGCCCGATCAAGGTGCTGAACCTGTTCGGCTATACCGGGCTCGCGTCTCTGGTGGCCGCCCGCGCCGGCGCCGAGGTCACCCATGTCGATGCCTCCAAGAAGGCGGTCGGCTGGGCGCGCGAAAACCAGGAAATGGCCGGTCTCGGCAGCAAGCCGATCCGCTGGATCGTCGACGATGCAGTGAAATTCGCCGAGCGCGAAGAGCGCCGCGGCAGCCGCTACGACATCATCCTGTTCGACCCGCCTGCCTATGGCCGCGGACCCAAGGGCGAGGTCTGGCAGTTGTTCGAGGACCTGCCCGGCCTGACCGACCTTTGCCGCGCGATCCTGACGCCGAAACCGGTCGCCATAGTGCTGACCGCCTATTCCATCCGCGCCTCCTTCTTCGCCATCCATGCCTTGATGCGCGACACCTTTGCCGGCATGGGCGGCACCGTTGAATCAGGCGAACTGATCATCCGCGAGCAATCTGCCGGCCGGGCGCTGTCGACATCGCTGTTTTCGCGCTGGGTGGCCTGAATGCCCGGGAGACCTGAATGCCCGGGAGTCCCGAATGAATGAGCGGCACGCAGGTGCGCCCGGGCAGGTCAAGGAAGTCACCAGCCTTGCCAATCCGCTGATCAAGGACATCAAGGCGCTCGCCCAGAAGAAATTCCGCGACCAGCACAACGCCTTCATGGCCGAAGGGCTGAAGCTGGTCATCGACGCCCTCGACCTCGGCTGGTCGATCAGGACGCTGGTTTTCGCCAAGGCCGGACGCGGCAATGCGGCGGTCGAAAAGGTGGCGGCGCGCACGGTTGCCGCCGGCGGCACCGTGCTCGAAGTGTCCGAAAAAGTGCTGGTCGCCATCACCCGCCGTGACAATCCGCAAATGGTGGTCGGCGTCTTCCGGCAAAAACTGCTGCCGCTAAGAGACATCCGCGCTCACGACGGCGACGTCTGGGTGGCGCTCGACCGGGTGCGCGATCCCGGCAATCTCGGCACCGTCATCCGCACCGTCGATGCCGTCGGCGCCAAGGGCGTCATCCTGGTCGGCGAGACTACCGATCCTTTTTCTGTCGAGACCGTGCGCGCCACCATGGGCTCGATCTTCGCCGTGCCGGTGACCAAGGCGACGCCGGAAGCATTTCTGGCTTGGCGAAACAGCTTCTCGGGCCTGGTGGTCGGCACCCATCTGAAGGGTGCGGTCGACTACCGCTCGGTCGATTTCTCCCGAGGACCGGTGCTCTTGATGATGGGCAATGAGCAGCAGGGCCTGCCCGACAATCTGGCGGAAAGCTGCGACCGGCTGCTGCGGATTCCGCAGGCCGGCCGCGCCGATTCACTCAATTTGGCGGTCGCCACCGGAATCATGCTGTTCGAGATCCGGCGCGGCGCGCTGAAACTTGCCCCCGAGGACGCCACATCGTGAAATCATGGTCTCCCTATGCGCTGCTGGTGGTGGTGGCAATCGCGCTCGACCAGTGGATAAAGCATCTGATCGAGACCGGCCTCGTCTTCCAGGAAAAGCTCGACCTGGTGCCATTCCTGGCGCTGTTTCGCACCTACAATACCGGCATCGCCTTCTCGATGTTCTCGTCCTTCGGCGACACCGGCCTGGTCGTCATCGCGGTCGTGGTCGTTGCCTTCGTGCTTTATCTGGCGACGCGCACGCCCTCCGGCCATGTGCTGGCCCGCATCGGCTTTGCCCTGATCATCGGCGGCGCGATCGGCAATCTGATCGACCGCGCCGTCTACGGCCACGTCATCGACTATATATTGTTCCACACGCCGGTATGGTCCTTCGCCGTCTTCAACCTTGCCGATGCCTTCATTTCGGTCGGCGCGGCGCTGGTCGTCTTCGACGAGTTCATCGGCTGGCGGCGCGAGGCCAAGCCGCAAGGCCCAGAAGCCTGACGGCCCGACTCTTTTGACCAATTGACCTCGCCGGACGGTCGCCGCACAGTTCGGCCAGAGCCAGCCAATGCCGACCGCCAGCCTTTGCGAAGCCGAGGAGAAGAGATGCCTGAAACCTTCAAAGCCATCCTCGTTTCGCGCGACGCCGAAAAGAAGCAATCGGTCGAGATCGTCGATTTCAGCGAAGCCGATCTGATGGAAGGCGACGTAACTGTCGCGGTCGAGGCGACGACGGTCAACTACAAGGACGGGCTGGCCATCACTGGGAAAGCGCCAGTGATCCGCCGCTGGCCGCTGGTGCCGGGCATTGATTTCGCCGGAACCGTCCTCTCCTCATCGCATGCCGACTGGCGCAAGGGCGACAAGGTCATCCTCAATGGCTGGGGCGTCGGCGAGACGCATTTCGGCGCCTATGCCGGGCGCGCCCGCGTCAACGGCGACTGGCTGGTGCCGTTGCCCGACGGCATCAGCGCGCACGATGCGATGGCGGTCGGCACCGCCGGCTATACGGCCATGCTCAGCGTCATGGCGCTGGAGCGGCACGGCATCCTGCCGGATCGCGGCCCGGTGGTGGTGACGGGTGCAGCCGGCGGCGTTGGGTCGGTCGCGGTCTCGATCCTGTCCAGCCTTGGCTATCACGTCATCGCCTCGACCGGCCGCAACGCCGAAAGCTCCTATCTGATCGACCTCGGTGCCGCCGAAGTGATTTCGCGCGAGGAACTCTCCCAGCCGGCCAAGCCGCTGGCCAAGGAGCGCTGGGCCGGCGGCATCGATGCCGTCGGCAGCCACACGCTGGCCAATGTGCTGTCGATGACCGCCTATGGCGGCGCGGTCGCCGCCTGCGGCCTGGCGGGTGGCATGGATCTGCCGTCGAGCGTCGCCCCGTTCATCCTGCGCGGCGTCTCGCTGCTCGGCATCGATTCGGTGATGGCGCCCAAGGCCGTGCGCCTCGAAGCCTGGCGCCGCATCGGCAGCGATCTCGATCTGCAAAAGCTCGCCGGCCTGTCGACGACCATCGGCTTCGACGACATCATCGCCGCCGCCCACGACATCGTCGAGGGCAAGATCAGGGGGCGCATGGTCGTGGATATGTGAGGCCCCGAAGCCGCCAGAACGGGCGGCAAAAATGCATGACCGCTAAAATTCGAACGATCCGCCGCGCTTTTCCATAATCTCTATCTGGCAAGGATTTCCGCATGATCGCGGAGTCCGCCAGGAAAGAGAAGAGCCGCGCCGAAAGCATCGACGGGCCGAACCCGGCGACGCCCAAGCGGCAGCATGTTGCTGCGCCGCCGCTGGCGCCGGATTTTCCGCGCGCCACGCACGAGGGCCTGCTGTTCCTGACGGTCGTCGCCAGCGTCGTGCTGGCGGGCCTGTCTCACCTCACCGGCGCGCCGATCTTCATCACGTTCGGTCTGCTGGCGACCGGCCTTGCCGGCGTCGCCATGCACCTGCGCAACCGCCGCACCGTCCACCGCGCGACGGCCTTGCTCGACGAAACCGCCGCGCGCAGCCGCGCCGAGATCGAGACGCTGGCCGACCGCATGTGGGAGATGCAGGAGAGCGAGGAGCGTTTTCGCGGGCTGATCGATGCGCTCGGCGATCTCGTCGTCCACCGCGACCGCGACGGCCACATCGTCTATGCGAACATGGTTTTCGCCGGCCTCGTCGGAACCGATCAGCGCGACCTTGCCGGCAGGACTCTGGCCGACCTCGGCATCGATGTCGGTATCGTTCCCGACGCCGCCTTTTCCGATCATGAATGCCTGAGTTCCACCGACGTCTCCATACGTACCCCGAACGGTCCGCGCTGGTTCTCATGGATCGAACTGTCGGTGCGCGACAAGGATAGCGGCGCCGTCTCGCACCGGGCGATTGCCCGTGACATCACCGCCCGCAAGCGCGCCGAATCCTCGTTGATCACCGCGCGTGAGCGCGCCGAATATGCCAGCCAGGCCAAGTCGCGCTTCCTCGCCACCGTCAGCCATGAGATCCGCACGCCGATGAACGGCATCATGGGCATGGCCAAGCTTCTGGCTGACACCAATCTGTCGCCCGAGCAGCGCACCTATGTCGGCGCTGTCTCGACCTCGGCCAGCGCCCTTTTGGCGCTCATCGAGGATTTGCTCGACTATTCCAAGATAGAGGCCGGCCGTTTCGACCCGGAGCCGCAGCCGACATCGCTGCGCGAAATCGCCGACAACATCATCGAACTGATGGCGGCGAAAGCCTTCGCCAAGAACATCGGCCTCGGCTGTCATGTCGAGCCCGACGTGCCACAGATGATCATGGCCGATCCCGGCAGGGTCAGGCAGGTGCTGCTCAACCTGATCGGCAATGCGATCAAGTTCACCGACACCGGCGGCGTGCTGGTTTCGGTTGCACGGGCCCGCACCGAGACCAGCGACCGCATCTGCTTCACCGTCGCCGACACCGGCCCTGGCCTGCGCGAAGAGGATATGGAGCGCATCTTCGAGGAGTTCGAACAGTCCGACGGCACCTCGACCCGCACCCATGGCGGCGCCGGCCTCGGTCTGGCCATATCGAGGCGCCTGGTCGCCGCCATGGGCGGTGCCATTTCGGTGTCGAGCCGGCTTGGCGAGGGATCGGAATTCGTCTTCGATATCCCGGCCGCAGGAGCAACCGAGGCACCGCAGAACCGGCAGAACATCCTGGCCGGCCGGCGCGCCGTGATCGTGTCGAAGAACGCCGTCGAGGCCGACGCCATCGCCCGCACCATCCGCGCCCATGGCGGCGCCGTCGACGTCGCCGCAACCGCTTCCCAGGCGACGCCCTTCGCCGAACATTGCGATGTGCTGTTGATCGACGCGGCCCTGGAGGACGGCGACGGCAGACTGCTCAAGCGCCTGCGCCAGAGTGGCTTTACCGATTGCGAGGCGATCACGCTGATCGCGCCGACGGACCGCGGCATGCTCGGCGAATTCCGCACCAGCGGCTACGCCACCTTCTTGGCGAGGCCGGTGCGCGGCGAAACCCTGCTGCGCGTGCTGCTGACCAGTCATGCCCCTGCCTTGCCGCCGCCCAAGCCGGAAAAGACCGGCGCGTCCTCGCTTCGTGCCCATGGCGGGCGCCAGCAAGGTTTGTCGGTGCTGATCGCCGAAGACAACGACATCAACGCCATGCTTGCCCGCGCCACGCTTTTGAAGGCGGGACATCGCGTGAAAGTGGTCGGCAATGGCAAGGCCGCGGTCGAGGCGGTGACCGAAGCCGGGCTGAAAAATCGCTTCGATGTGGTGCTGATGGATTTGCACATGCCGGTCATGGACGGGCTGGACGCGATCGCCGCCATCCGCCGCCACGAGGAGGAAATGGCTGTGCCGCCGGTTCCGATCATGGTGCTTTCGGCCGACAGCCAGGAAAAGACCCGCCACACCGTGCTCGCCCATGGCGCCAGCGGCTTTGTCACCAAGCCGCTCGATCCCGACGCGCTGGTCCATGCCGTCGAGGGCCAGGTGGCCGCCTGAATTCATGTCGCTCGAAAATGGCCCCGGTTTTGAGAAGACGACATGCACAAAACAAAGACTTGAAGCGCGTCGCGTGAATCGTCCCAGCGCGACGCGCTTCAAGGTGACGCTGGCGCAATCCTCGCGTCACGTAGGTAGCCGAATGAGGGTTTTCGCCAGCCGACGAAGTATTGCCCGTCGCGCCGTATCACGGTACTGTCACAATCCTGTTGCACCTACACCGTATCCCCGTGCCAAGAGGGATGGCTCGAAGGAGAATCACTCGTGCATACAGTTATGCCGGAATGTGACACTCGGCCCAGCGCAGGCGGCGCTTTGCTCGCCGCGCGGAACGCCGATGCCGTCGCAACAGGCGCACCGCTGGGCCGTATCGGCAATCTCGAAGTGCGGCTTGCCCGCAATGAGGCCGAGATCGCCGCCGCGCAGGAAGTGCGCTACCGGGTGTTTTATGACGAGCTTGGCGCCAGGAAGGACCTGTTCCAGGCGCAGGACCGGCGCGACGCCGACCGCTTCGACCCGCTGTGCGACCATCTCCTGGTGCTTGACACCTCGATCTCCGGCCCCGAGCATCGCCGCATCGTCGGCACTTACCGCCTGCTGCGGCAAGAGATTGCGGCGACCGCCGGCGGCTTCTATTCCGAAGGCGAGTTCGAACTGACCAAGCTGATCGCCCGCCATCCCGGCCAGCGCTTCCTTGAGCTCGGCCGCTCCTGCGTGCTGCCGGAATACCGCTCGAAGCGCACCATTGAGGCGCTGTGGCAAGGCATCTGGGCCTACATCAACCACTATGAGATCGGCGTGATGACCGGTTGTGCCTCGTTCCCTGGCACGGTGCCGGCTGCGCATGCCGAGGCGCTCACCTACCTTGCCCATCACTGCCGGACCAACTCCGCCTGGGATGTGCGGGCGGTCTCCGGCCGCTATTGCTCGATGGATCTGATGCCGATCGAGGCGGTCAACGCCAAGGCGGCGATCGCGGCCATGCCGCCGCTGGTCAAGGGCTATCTGCGCGTCGGCGCCCGCATCGGCGACGGCTGCGTCATCGACCGTGAGTTCTCCACCGTCGATGTGTTCGTGGTGATGCCGGTCAAGGAAATCGGCGCCCGCTACGTCAACTATTATGGCGGGGAAGCGCAGCGCTTTGCGGCGTGAGGCAGTAGGCAGTAGGCAGTAGTGAAGGCTGCCGCGAATTGCTGACTACCGACTATTCCCTATTCCCTATTCCCTATTCCCTATTCCCTATTCCCTATTCCCTATTCCCTATTCCCTATTCCCTAATCCCTCTCCCTACGGAATATCCTCCGGTCGCCGTCCCGGGCGGCTCTTGTAGGACGGAAAGGTCCAGCCGAATTTCAGCGCGCCGCCGCGCACCAGGAAAGCCGCGACGAAGCCGGCGATATCCGAGGCGAGCGGCGGCAGGCCGGCAAGATCGCCAAGTGTGTAGAGGCCGGCGCCCGCGAGTGCGGCGGTGACGTAGATTTCGGGCCTGAGCAGCACCGATGGCTCGCCGGCCAGCAGATCGCGCAGGATGCCGCCAAATGTGGCGGTCAACACGCCCATAACAACGGAGACGACCGGCGAGCCGGTGATGGCCAGCCCCTTGGCCGCGCCCATTACGGAAAAGGCCGCCAATCCGATGGCGTCGAGCCAGAGCAGCCATTTCCAGCGGGATTCGACGCGGTGGGCGATGAAGAAGACCAGCACCGCAACCGCCGCGCAAACCAGCACATAGCCGGAGTTGGCGACCCAAAAGACGGGCAGGTTGAGGATGACGTCGCGAAGCGTGCCGCCGCCAATGCCGGTGACGCTGGCCAGAAACAGGAAGCCGATAATGTCGAGCTGCTTGCGCGAAGCCGCCAACGCCCCGGTCGCGGCAAAGACGGCGACGCCGGCATAGTCGAGGAGGTCGATGGGTGTCAGGGACATGAGGTAGTAGGGATTGGGAATTAGGGAAAGTATGAATAACACGAAGCCGCGCGATTGATACGCCTGCCCCTATTCCCTATTCCCTATTCCCTATTCCCTATTCCCTACTGCCTACCCTACTCACGCATCCTTCTCGGCCTGCTCGTTCACCGGCCCCGGCTCGACCGGCGCTTCGGTGGCCGCGATCTTGGGGCCGCCCTTGGCGACCCCGACCATGGCCGGCCGCAGCACGCGCTCGCCGATCGAATAGCCCGGCTGCACGACCTGGACGACGGTGTTGGCCGGCACATCGGGATTGGGCACTTCGAACATCGCCTGGTGGAAATTCGGGTCGAACTTCTCACCTTCCGGTTCGAGCTTCTTCACCCCATGCCGTTCCAGCGTCGACAGCATGGCGCGCTCGGTGATCTCGACGCCGTCGATCAGCGCCTTGAAGCCGGCATCTCCGGCCGCTTTCGCCTCGGCGGGGATAGCATCGAGCGCGCGGCGCAGATTGTCCGACACCGACAGCATGTCGCGGGCGAAATTGGCCACCGCATAGGCGCGCGCATCATGCACGTCGCGGGCGGTGCGGCGGCGCAGATTCTCCATCTCGGCTGCGACGCGCAGCGCGCGGTCCTTCAGCTCCTCGTTTTCCTTCAGCAGCCGCACCAGCGCTTCATAGTCGCCGTCGATGCCGCCTTGCGTGCGCTCGGCCTCGGCCGTTTCGATATCCTCGGGCGCGCGTTCGTCTTTTGTCTGGTCGCTCATCGCCATTTCCCGTCATTCGAATGGTTTGGATTTGCGCCCGATATCGAGGTTTGGCGGCCAAAAATCAAGGGGCAAGCCCAGGAGGACGCCCCACAGCAGGCAATGTTGCGGGCTGCCCGTCGGACTTGGTGCGGGGCGCAAGGACGTTCAAAATTAATTCAAACTTTACCGTAACGGCAGCCTTTGCTTGCCAACACCCCGCTATGGGGAACCATTCAAAGCTTGGAGGAGTTTTGAAACCGACACAGGATTTGAGACAATGGACCGCAATACTGGCAACAGAAGCGAAGAGCTCGCCGCCGACATCAGGCGCCAGTTCGGCACCGAGGCGACGACGCGCTTCTTGCGCACCTTGCCGGCCTTCCGCACCGAGGCCGACATTCCCGCCCGTTTCCGGGATCTGCTCGACCGGCTGGACGGCATAGAAGCCAGCATGGCCGGCGGCCAACGCCGTCAATAGCGATGCTATCGCGCGACAATTACGCGCAGTAATTTTGCGTGAGCTTTTCCTTGCGGCAGCGGGACGCCCCGCCTATGCTTCCTGATGAACATGATTTCCCCCGAGACGGCCGCCAACAGCAAGCGCGCCTGGTTGAAGATCCTGGCGCGCTACAAGAAGCCCGACCGGCGACGCAGCACTCTTGAACTCGCCATCACCCTTATTCCTTTCGTTACGCTGTGGGCGCTGTCTTCGGCAGCCTATTCCTATGGCCACTGGTGGGGCTTGATCCTGATCCTTCCCGCCGCCGGTTTTCTGGTGCGGATCTTCATGATCCAGCACGATTGCGGCCACGGCTCCTTCTTCGCCAACCGCACTGCCGACGACTGGATCGGCCGCGCGCTCGGCGTGCTGACGCTGACCCCTTACGATTGCTGGCGGCGCGCGCACGCCACCCATCACGCCAGCGCCGGCAATCTTGACGAGCGCGGCATGGGCGATATCAGGACGTTGACGGTTGCTGAATACCGGCAGCTGTCTTGGCGGGGACGCCTTGCCTATCGTCTCTACCGCCATCCCCTGGTGATGTTCGGCCTTGGCCCGATCTGGCTGTTCATCTTCGAGCAGAGGCTGCCGGTCGGCATGATGCGCGGCGGCCTGACGCCCTGGGTGTCGTCGATGACCACCAATCTCGGCATCGCGGTCGCGGCAGCGCTGCTTATCTGGCTGGTCGGCCCCGGCGCTTTCCTGATCGTCCATTTGCCGATCGTGATCCTGGCCGGATCGGCCGGAATCTGGCTGTTCTACGTCCAGCACCAGTTCGAGGAGACGGAATGGGCGAAGGACGAAGAGTGGGAATTCCAGCGTGCCGCCCTGCACGGCTCGTCCTATTATGATTTGCCGCCGGTGCTGAACTGGTTCACCGGCAATATCGGCGTCCATCACGTGCACCATCTCTCGGCCAAGGTGCCGGGCTACCGGCTGCAGGAAGTGCTGCGCGACTATCCCGAACTGCGCGGCATCGGCCGCGTCACGCTCCTCGACAGCCTGCGCTGCGTCAAGCTTGCGTTGTGGGACGAGAACCGCCGCAAGCTGGTCTCGTTTCGCGAAGCGCGGGCCTTGGCCTAAAAGCAATTCCAGCAAAGTGTGAGGCGGTTTTCCGGGCTTTCGCTTGGGAATTCCGTAAGACAAAGAAAAAAACCGCCGCACCGAAGGCGCGGCGGCATCTCCCAAAAACCGGCTCAGGCAGCCTTGCGCTCCTCGCGCATCCAGACCTTGCAGCCCTGATCATGTCAGGCGCCTTTTCGGCGATCATGATGGACGGTGCATTGGTGTTGCCGCCGATGAGCGCCGATTCCTCCCTCGCGCCCGGCGGATATTTCCGTCCGGACAGCCAGGAGAAGGCCCGATCACAGTCTTTGTAAAGACAGGCGGAATTACCGTCGCGTCAGCTGTTGCGAACGCGCCGCCAGGAGTATTTCGGCCCCTTCGGCTCCGACGCTTCGGTCGGCTGATAGTAAAGGCCCAGCCCGCCTGTGCGGCCTTCTTCGAGGCGCTTCAGCAGAACCGGGTTGGAGATCTCGAACTCGTCGAAGCCGAGGCGCAGCATATGCGGCAGCTGGTCGACGAGCACCTGGCCCGTGGCGCGGACCGCGCCCTCGAAATCGTAGCGGCTGCGCAGCAATTCGCCCTTGGAAAACGAGCGGCCGTCGCTGAAGGCCGGAAAGGCCAGCGCCACCAGCGACAGCTGGTCGAGCAGATCCACGATCTTTTCCAGCTGGTCGCCCGGCAGCAATGCGACGCCCAGCCGCTCCTTGGCCGAGCGCCGCACCTCGGCATCAAGGCCGAGAAATGCCTGCAACGGCAGGATGAAGCGGCCATTGCCCGCCAGTGCATCCGCACTTTCGGCATGTGTCCACTCGTCTTCGCGAAACCCCGTCCGGGTCCAGAGGCGGGTCTCCGCTGTGGTCTGTTCAGTCATAGAAAATTCCTAAAGCCCTAAAAATCGAAAGTCCGCGAAAGCCGGTCCACACGAAACCGGCGGCCTCCGAGCGGAAGCCGCCGTTGCAGGCCAGCCTCACCTGAATATCACCATAGCTTAAAGGGATGCGTCGGTCAGCGATACTTCCAGTCCCGACAGATGGATGCCGCACTCGGTCTTGGCATGACCGGCCCAGCGTCCGCTTCGCGCATCCTCGCCCGGCTGCACCGGCTGCGTGCATGGGAAGCAGCCGATCGACAGATAGCCGTACGCAACCAGCGGATTTTCGCGCAGCGCATGCGCGCGCATGTAGTCAGCCTGGTCGGATGTCGTCCAGTGCGCCAGCGGATTGACGCGTACGCGCGGGCCGACCGCCTCGAACACCGGCAGCGCGGCTCGCGTCGCCGCCTGGAAGCGCTTCCGGCCGGTCAGCCAGGCGCGGAAGGGGGCGACGCCGCGCGCCAGCGGCTCGACCTTGCGCACGTCGCAGCAGGCATCGGTATTGCTCTGGTGCAGATTGCCGGTCGGATCGACCCGCTCGAGCGCCGCGTCTTCGGGCTTGATCACCCTGATGTTGGTCAGCCCGAAATCGGCGACCAGCGCATCGCGATAGCCCAGCGTCTCTCCGAAATGCTTGCCGGTGTCCAGGAAGATGACCGGCAGCGTGCGGTCGACCTTGGCGATCATATGCAGCAGGACGGCGGAATCCGCGCCGAAGGACGACACGGCGGCGATCTCGTCATGAAACAATTCGCTCGCCGCGCGTTCGATGATGTCGAGCGGGCTCAGATGTCCATACAGCGCGTCGAAGCCCGCCGCTTTGGCGGCGATGCTGTCGTCGACGTCGACGATGCGGTCAAGCGGCCTTGGTTTCGCCAGCATAGAGCGCCTCCTTGAACGGCGCGGGACCGACACGGCGGTAGGCGTCGATAAAACGTTCACTGGGACCGAGCCGAAGGCCGAGATAGGTGTCGACGATCTGCTCGATGGCGTCCGTGATCTCTTCCGATGAGAAGCCGCGGCCGATGATTTCGCCAACCGAGGTGTTCTCGTCGGCCGATCCGCCAAGCGTCACCTGGTAGAGTTCGGAGCCTTTCTTCTCGACGCCGAGGATACCGATATGGCCGACATGGTGATGTCCGCAGGCATTGATGCAGCCGGAAATCTTCAGCTTCAATTCGCCGATCTCGCGCTGCCGCTCCAGCGAGGCGAAGCGAAGCGAAATCTCCTGCGCGATCGGGATCGAGCGCGCTGTCGCCAGCGCGCAATAATCGAGGCCAGGGCACGCGATGATGTCGCTGATCAGGTTGGAATTGGCCGTCGCGAGGCCAATGTCGACCAAAGCGTCGTAGACCGCTTTCAAATCGGCGCGCGCCACATGCGGCAGGATCAGGTTCTGCTCATGGCTGACGCGCAGTTCGTCGAACGCGTATTTCTCGGCGATGTCGGCGACCGCTTCCATCTGGCTGTCGGTGGCATCGCCCGGCACTTCGCCGATGCCTTTCAGCGAAATCGTCACCGCGGCATAGTCGGGATGGCGATGCGTCACGACATTCTGGTCGAGCCAATCCGAGAAGCTTTTGGAATCGAGCCGCGCCAGCTTGATCGCCGCGTCGCCTTCCGGCCGGGCGGTCAGTGCCGGCGGCGCGAAATAGGCGTCGATGGCACGGATGTCGGCTTCCGGCAGCTTCAGCTCGGCGTCCTTCAGCTCCTGCCATTCGGCCTCGACCTGGCGGGTGATTTCCTCGACGCCGGTCTCGTGGACGAGGATCTTGATGCGCGCCTTGTACTTGTTGTCGCGGCGGCCATAGAGGTTGTACACGCGCAGGATCGCCGTGCAGTAGGACAGCAGGTCGGCTTCCGGCAGGAAGTCGCGGATCTTGCGCGCCACCATCGGCGTGCGGCCCTGGCCGCCACCGACATAGACGGCAAAGCCGAGCTCGCCGGCGGCGTTCTTCTTCAGATGCAGACCGATATCATGCGTCTGGATGGCGGCGCGGTCGCGCTCGGCCCCGGTCACCGCGATCTTGAACTTGCGCGGCAGGAACGAGAATTCCGGATGCACAGACGACCATTGCCGCAGGATCTCGGCATAGGGGCGCGGATCAGCGACCTCGTCGGCGGCGGCGCCGGCAAAGTGATCGGCGGTGACGTTGCGGATGCAATTGCCGCTGGTCTGGATGGCATGCATCTCGACGCTGGCGAGATCGGCCAGGATCGCCGGAATGTCGGACAGCGCCGGCCAGTTGAACTGGATGTTCTGGCGCGTGGTGAAGTGGCCGTAGCCCTTGTCGTATTTGCGCGCGATGTGGCCGAGCATGCGCAGTTGCGCGCTGTTCAGCGTGCCATAGGGCACCGCGATGCGCAGCATGTAGGCGTGCAGCTGCAGGTAGACGCCGTTCATCAGCCGCAGCGGCCGGAACTGATCCTCGGTGATCTCGCCGGACAGCCGGCGTTCGACCTGGTCGCTGAACTCGGCGACGCGGGCCTGGACAAAATCGTGGTCGAACTCATCGTAGCGGTACATGTTTCGTCTTTCAGGGCGCGTCCGCCCGTATTTTGTTACGCTGCCCGCGCAGCCTGCTTGCCCAGATCTTCCCGGATGGTCGGGCCGGCGGCGCGGATCTTTTCGCGCAAGCGTACCGGCACGACGACGCCATTGATGACTTCAACGTCGATCAGATTGACGTCGACAACCTGATTGTTGGCGTTGGCCTTGGCGCCGATTGCTTCCAGCCTGTCCTCTGCCGCTTGGTCATGGGCAAGGTCGGCATGGTCGACCGTCTCGGCCCAGCCGCCATCGGCGTACCAGACGGCGATGCCGTCGGAGAGGCGGTTTGCGGTCAGTATCTTCATGGCTCGACCTCTGCGTCGGCCGCGTTGGCGGCGCCCTCATAGTTATGGGCCGCGAGCGGCTCGGAACGTTCAAAGTTGGCGCCGGCAACCGCGTCGCCGATGATGGTCATCACCGGACCGGCCAGATCGGCGCGCTCTTCCAGCGACGGCAAATCGGCCAGTGTGCCGTGGAAACGGCGGCGGTTCTGCAAGCTGGCATTCTCGACCACGGCAACCGCCGTGTCCGGCGACAGGCCGGCCTCGATCAGTCGTCCGGCGACTTCGGCGGCGACCGAGCGGCCCATATAGACGGCGACGGTGGCGCCGGAAATGGCGAGCTTGGCCCAATCCGGCAGCGAATTGCCCTTCAGATCATGGCCGGTGGTGAACACCATCGACGAGGAGACGCCGCGCAGCGTCAGCGGCAGCTCGAAGTCGGCGGCGGCGGCAAAGGCCGCGGTGACGCCGGGGACGACATCATAGGCGATGCCGGCATCGCGCAGTGCGGCCATCTCCTCGCCGGCGCGGCCGAACACGAGCGGGTCGCCCGACTTCAGCCGCACGACGCGCTTGCCCTGCCTGCCGAGATCGACCAGCAGCGCATTGATCTCGGCCTGGCTCTTGGTGTGGCATCCCTTGCGTTTTCCGACCGGCAGCCGCTCGGCGTCGCGGCGGCCCATGGCGACGATCGCCTCCGGCACCAGCGCGTCATAGACGATGACGTCGGCTTCCATCAAAAGCCGATGCGCGCGCAGCGTCAGAAGATCCTCAGCACCTGGCCCGGCGCCAACCAACGCGATATGGCCCGAAGCCGGAGCCTTCGACAGCAACAGATCGGCGGCGGCGTCATGCGCCTGCGAAAGCTCGCCGGCTTCGACGGCGCGCGCCGGTGCACCCTGGAAAAAACTGCTCCAGAACTGGCGGCGGGCGTTGCCTTTCGGCAGCAGCTTTTCGGCGGCACCCCGGAACGAGGCGGCAAGCGCTGCCAGCGGCCCGAGCGACGGCGACAGCATGCGGTCGATGCGGCTGCGCAGCATCTGCGCCAGCACCGGACCCGCGCCTTCCGTGCCGATGGCGATGGCGACCGGGGCGCGGTTGACCAGCGCCGGGGTGAAGAAATCGCATAGCTCCGGCCGGTCGACGGCATTGACCGGAATGCCAAGGCGGCGCGCATCGTGGGCGACGCGGCGGTCGAGCGTCTCGTCGCCGCTGGCGGCAAACACCAGGACCGCGCCTTCGAGATGCGCGGCGTCGTAGGGGGCGTCGATACGGATGGCGCCGGTCGTGGCGATGAAGCTCAGCAATTCGGCGTCGGCAACATCGGCAATGATGCGAAGCACAGCACTCGACTGATCAAGTAGCCGCGCCTTGGCCAACGCTTCGCCTCCGCCGCCGACGATGGCCACGGCTTCGCCTTCGACCCGCATGAAGACCGGGAACGCGGTGAGCTTGGGATTGGTGTGCGGCATGACGAACAGATTCCAGAACAATTCGGCAGTTTTAGGCGCGGACGCGAAAAAGCTGAAGGAACCCACTCGCGCATCCCCTGACGGGAGGCAATCGGTTTTCCGCAAGCCAAAGGGCCAAGAGAAAAATATTCCACATCCGCATATCAGGCGGATTCAAGCTGCTGCCGCAGGCTTTGTTCTGCGGCTCTTTTATCTGGGAGCCCGCCAAGCTGCAAAATTATTTTTTCTAAATTCTACCAATCTAGTAGATTAAAGCGTCACCTCGGACATTGCTCCGATAGATGATAGATCGGGCTTGATATGGCTGCGTGCGATCTCGGCGAACGAAGTGGAACGTTCCCGCTTCGCCACGCGTTCTGCCCCTGCCGCAACAGACAATCGTCGGCTGGATTTGAACCTTCAAACAGGAGCCCGCAAATGAGCAAGATCAACCTGAAACATGGCCTTCTGGTCATGGTGGCCGATGGCGAGAAAGCGCTGTTCCTGAAGAACGAGGGCGACAATCTCTATCCGCACCTGCAGCTCTTCCAAGAGATGAACCAGGACAATCCGGCAACGCGCGAACAAGGCAGCGACAGTCCCGGCCGCTACAATGACGGCCCCTCCGTGCATCGCAGCGCGGTTGAGGAAACCGACTGGCACCGGCAGGGCAAGGAACGCTTTGCCGAAGAGATCGCGGACCGGCTCTACAAGCTCGCCCATCACGGCATCTTCGACGACATCGTGCTGGTCGCGCCACCGCTGGTGCTCGGCACCATGCGCAAGAAATTGCACAAGGAAGTCACCGACAAGGTGCAGGCGGAGATCCCAAAGACACTGACCAACCGCCCGCTGATCGACATCGAGGCAATGCTGCAGCAGGCAGCCTGACGCTATCTCATAGATCATTCGCGCGCGCAGCGTTTTCGCTGCGCGCGCCTTTCGTTTTTCGGCGCCTCTGGCCACCAATTTACGTCTCGCGGGTTGCGTCGCCCGCACCCCCTCCACCATATTGCAAAGGCGGCGGCTGCGGGCGGCGCACACCCGACATTTCCCGAAAGGCGCTCCATAGACAATGCCGCATGACACGCCCCTTATCGCCACCATCGTCGCCGGTCTGGGGCTGGCATTCATCTTCGGGGCGCTCGCCAACCGTTTTCGCATCCCGCCGCTGGTCGGCTATCTCGTCGCCGGCGTGCTGGTCGGACCGAACACGCCGGGTTTCGTCGCCGATGCCGGCCTTGCCAATGAGTTGGCCGAAATCGGCGTCATCCTGCTCATGTTCGGCGTCGGCCTGCATTTCTCGCTGAAGGACCTTCTCTCCGTCCGCGCCATCGCCGTACCCGGCGCCATCGTCCAGATCGGCTTTGCCACCGCGCTCGGCGCCGGCCTTGCCTGGATGCTCGGCTGGTCGATGGGCGCCGGCCTCGTCTTCGGCCTGGCGCTTTCCGTCGCGTCCACAGTGGTGCTGTTGCGCGCGTTGCAGGAGCGACGGCTGATCGAGACCGAGCGCGGCCGCATCGCCGTCGGCTGGCTGATCGTCGAGGACCTCGCCATGGTGCTGGCGCTGGTGCTTTTGCCGGCGTTGGCCGGCGTGCTCGGCGGCCAGCCGCAGGTCGATGACCATGCGAGCCTTTTGTCGCTGCCGGCCAGCTACGGCATCTGGGGCGTCGTCGGCCTCACGCTCGCCAAGGTCGCCGCCTTCGTCATCGTCATGCTGGTGGTCGGCCGCCGGGTCATTCCGTGGATCCTGCATTACGTCGCCCATACCGGCTCGCGCGAACTGTTCCGGCTGGCGGTGCTGGCGATCGCGCTCGGCGTCGCATTCGGCGCCGCCAAACTGTTCGGCGTCTCGCTGGCGCTCGGTGCCTTCTTCGCCGGCATGATCATGAGCGAATCCGAGCTCAGCCACCGCGCGGCGGAGGAATCACTGCCGCTGCGCGACGCCTTCTCGGTGCTGTTCTTCGTCTCGGTCGGCATGCTGTTCGATCCGTTCAGCCTGATGAGCAATGGCTGGCCGATCCTGGCGACGCTGGCCATCATCGTCATCGGCAAGTCGCTGGCCGCCTTCGTTATCGTCATCGCCTTCCGCTATCCGCTGGGAACCGCCTTGATGATCTCGGCCAGCCTCGCGCAGATCGGCGAATTCTCCTTCATCCTGGCGGAGCTCGGCGTCGGGCTGAAGCTGTTGCCGCAACAGGGACGCGACCTGATCCTGGCAGGCGCCATCCTGTCGATCCTGGTCAATCCGCTGATGTTCCTCGCCCTCGACTGGATGAAGCCATGGCTGGACGCGCGCGCCGCCAAGGCAGCACCACCGGAAGAGGCCAAGCCGGTCGGCCCGGCGACGCAGCCCGGACAAGTGGCCTCGGTGGCCGCCGCGGCAAAAGAGGATGGCCCACCGCCACGCACAACGCTTTCGGGCCACACCATCCTGATCGGCTACGGCCGCGTCGGCAGCCTGGTCGGCGCGGCGCTGAAACAGGCATCGCTACCGTTCCTGGTCATCGAGGACGCCGACAAGACGCTGGCGAGGCTCAGAGACGACGGCGTCGAAATCGTCTCCGGCAATGCGGCCAGTGCGGGCGTGTTTGCCGCCGCCAATCCGCACGGGGCCAAACGCTTGATCCTTGCCATCCCCAACGCGTTCGAGGCCGGGCAGATCGTGCTCAGGGCACGCGCCGCCAATCCCGGCATCAACGTCATCGCACGCGCCCATTCCGACGCCGAGGTCGAGCATCTCAAGGGGCTCGGCGCCGACACCGTCATCATGGGCGAACGCGAGATCGCCCGCGGTATCGTGCAAGAAGTGCTGGAGCAAAAGCCGATGCGCGCCCCGAAGCCATTGAGCCCTCCCCGGCCTGAGGCTTGCCCACAGGCGCGTTGATCACGCCACGAAGGCGGAGCCGCCATTGTGCGCGACGCTGGCGAGATACTTTGCCGGCGGCTTGCCGAGCGCTTTCTTGAACATGGTGATGAAGGCGGTGACGGAGCCGTAGCCGAGATCACCCGAAACCCGCTGGACACTCGCACCGGAGGCCAGCTCCCGTATGGCGACGATCAGGTGCAATTGCTGGCGCCAGCGGCCGAAGCTCAGTCCGGTCTCCTTCACCACAAGGCGAGCGAGACTGCTTTCTGACAGCGCGACGCGGTTGGCCCACTCGGCAAGCGTGCTGCGGTCGGCAGGGTCTTGCGCCAACGCTTCGGCGATCCGCCGCAAGTGCGGCTCGGCGGAGATCGGCAGATGCAGCTGCTGGACCGGCATGCGCGGCAGTTCGGAGAGCAGGATCGTGGTCAGCAGCACGTCCCTCGCCTCATCCTCCTCCACGCGATCGGCCAGCTCAACGATCAGTTCGCGCAGCAGCGGCGAGATCGACAGCGTGCAGCACCGGTCCGGCAGATCGGCGGCTCCCGGCTCGATATAGACGAAGAAAATCCGCGCATTGGCCGTCGCGATATTGCTGTGTTCCATGCCACCGGGAATCCACACCCCGCAATGCGGCGGCACCATCCACAGACCGCTGGGCACGCGGCAGGTGACGCCACCGCCGAGCGCGAAGACGAGCTGGCCCTTCCGATGCCAATGGGTCGCCACTTCCGCTTTGGTTTCGGTGACATCGACGCGAACCGCAATTGCAGGAGCGATCACATCATCGACGTCGAAATTGACCCACGGGTAGCGGAGAGGCTGTCTCATGATTGACGGCTTTTAGCGACTATTCGCCATGATAGCTAAATTCTTTGATCCGGGAAGTCGATAGGCTCTGGTTCGTGGCTGGCATTTCACAAACCGGCAGGAAGCCTTCCCATGCGCGCCCTCGTCATCTCTCCCGACAGCCCCACCGGACTGACGTTTGCCGAGGCCAACGAACCTCAACCCCTCGCCAACGAAGCGCTTGTCTGCGTCCACGCAACCTCGTTGAACCGCGGCGAACTGCGCCTGCTCACCATACGCCCAAAAGGCTGGATACCCGGCCAGGACATCGCAGGGATTGTCGAACGGGCGGCAGCCGATGGCTCCGGGCCTGCCGTCGGCGCCCGGGTTGTGGCTTTGGTCGACGAGGCCGGCTGGGCCGAACGGGCGGCCGTTCCGACCGACCGTCTCGCCGTCATCCCGGACGATGTCAGCTTCGGGTCCGCCGCCACGCTTCCGGTCGCGGGCACGACGGCTCTCAGGGTCTTGCGCCATGGCGGCGACCTCGCGGGACAGCAGGTGTTGATCACCGGCGCCAGCGGCGCGGTCGGCCGTTTCCAGATCCAGATCGCCCGCGAGCAAGGCGCCGCGGTGACTGCAATCGCCGCCGCCCGGCACGCCGAGGATCTCCGCGGTCTTGGTGCTCACGAAGTCGCCGAGTCGATCGAACTGGCCGAAGGGCCATTCTCTCTGATCACCGAGTCGGTCGGCGGCCAAAGCCTCGCCCATGCCATCGAACGCGTCGCCCCCGGCGGCACCATCGTCATGTTCGGTTCGAGCAGCGGCGAACTCACGCCGGTTGGCTTCAGACAGTTCGTTCCGGGCCATGAGGGAGCGAGGCTTCAGACTTTCGCCTACTACACATCCGGTCCAGCAATTGGCGCGGACATCGCCTCGCTGCTCGCTCTGGTCGCGGCTGGCCGGCTGGAAACCCGTGTGTCCATGACCGTGCCGTGGACAGACATCACCCAGGCCCTGGACGCCCTGCGCCAGCGCAGCTTCAGCGGCAAGGCTGTTCTCACCATCGCCGGATGAGCAGTCTGTCAGTGCTCAGACGTGCTGGCCGCCATTGATGTGGATTTCCGAGCCCGTCACATAGGACGCCTGCTGCGAGCACAGGAAGAAGATGATGTCGGCGACTTCCGAGGTGGCGCCAAGGCGCCTGAGTGGGATCGTCTCGACGATCTTGTCGGTGCCCGGCGACAGGATCGCGGTGTCGATCTCGCCCGGCGCAATCGCATTGACGCGGATACCGTGCGGGCCGAAATCATGCGCCATCTCGCGCGTCAGCGAACCGAGCGCCGCCTTCGAGGTCGCATAGGCGGTGCCGGCGAAAGGATGCACGCGCGTGCCGGCGATCGAGGTGACGTTGACGATCGAACCTTTTGCTGCCGCAAGCTCCTTGAAGAGACCACGCGCGAGCATGATCGGCGCGAAGAAATTCACCTGGAACACATCGCGCCAGACATGCATCGGCGTGTCGATCGAATCCATGCGGCTGTTGCCGTCCTTGAGCTTCGGCGAAATGCCGGCATTGTTGACCAGCGCGTGCAATTGCCCGCCATGCGCTTCCAGCCGGTGACGTATCTCCGAGACGGCGATGCCGACATCTTCCTGGTCGGCGAGATCGACCTTGATGTGGTCCTCTGGGCCGGCCGGCCACGGGCAATCCTCGGCAAAAGCCTGGCGCGAACAGGTGATGACCCGCCAGCCCTCACGCGAAAAGCGCTTGACCGTGGCATGGCCGATGCCGCGGCTGGCTCCGGTCAGCACGATGGTTTTTCTGGTGTCGGTCTCAGCCATGTCTGTCACTCCGGCCGGAGATGTAGCCGAATGCCGCGAAGGTGGCGAGAGGCCGAATTGTCACCGCAGCTCTCATATGAGGAACGGATTGCCAGCTCGCATTTGGTTCGAAGCTAGAATGACGAGCCGCTCAGCCGCCGCCGAGAATATCCAGGATTGAGGTTTTCCGCTTCTTGGTCGGGCCGCCGACGCTGCCCGGCGGTACCGGATGCTTGATCGAGGCCGTGGTGCCGCCGTCGCCCGGCATGTCGAAGCCGTCGGCATCGACGGTTTCGGCCGGACGGCGGACCGGTGCTTGTGCGGGTACAGCAGCAGGTGCCGGCGCGGCAGCAGGCTCAGAACGGCTGACGGCCACGGCAGGCAACGGCGCCGCCTGATTGTTATCGACTGACGGAATATCGTCGGGCACGATGGTGTCGGGCGGCGTCGATTTCCAGGTCCCGGGCAGCGGCCTGACCGGCACGCCTTCATGCGCCGCCACCATGAATTCGTGCCAGGCCTGTGCCGGCAGCGCGCCACCGGTGACCTTCTTCATCGGCGTGCCGTCATCATTGCCGAACCATACGCCGGTGGTGAGGTTTGCGGTGTAACCGACGAACCAGGCGTCGCGCGAATTCTGGCTGGTTCCGGTCTTGCCGGCAGACGGCCAGGCGAAGGCCGCCTTCTTCGCCGTGCCGATCTCGACCGTGCCGGTCATCATCGAGTTCATCATGCCGACAATGTTCTGCTTGACGACGCGCGGCGCGCTGCCGCCATTGTCGTCATAGAGCACCTTGCCTTCGGTCGTGGTGATGCGGCGGATGAAATGGATGTCGGGCTTGTAGCCGCCATTGGCGAACGGCACATAGGCCGATGTCAGCTCCAGCGGCGTCACTTCCGAGGTGCCGAGCGCGATCGAGGTGTTGGCGATCAGATCGGATTGGATGCCCATGCGATGCGCCGCCTCGACCACCGCGTCGGGGCCGACCTCCATGGTTAGCTGTGCCGCGACGGAATTCAGCGACTTCGCCAAAGCGGTCGCCAACGTCACCTTGCCGAAATACTTGCCGCCGTAATTGTCCGGTGTCCACTTGCCGATCTTGATCGGTGCGTCGTTGCGCACGCTGTCGGGCGTGCGACCAGCTTCCAGCGCGGCCATATAGACGAACGGCTTGAAGGCCGAGCCCGGTTGACGGCGTGCTTCGGAGGCGCGGTCGAACTGGCTGGTCGAATAGTCGTAGCCGCCGACCATGGCGCGCACGGCGCCGGAATTGTCGATCGAGACCAGCGCGCCCTGGCTGACATTGAGCTTCTTGCCGCTCTCGTCGATCAGCCGGCGGATCGACTCTTCGGCGAGCTTCTGCAGGTTGAGGTCGACGGTGGTGTCGACGACGATGTCGCTGCGCACGTCGCCGATCAAATCGGGCAGCTCTTCCATGATGGTGTCGGCGACGTAGTTTTCCGAACCGGTCCAGTAGGATGGCGCGCGCGTTGCCGGCGCGCTCATCGCCGAGGCCAGTTCCTTGGCGCTGATCTTGCCTTCGTCGCGCATGGCGGCGAGCACCAGCTGCGAACGCTCCTCCGCCGCCTTCGGATCCCGCGCCGGCGACAGTCGCGACGGCGCCTTCAAGAGGCCGGCGAGAAGGGCCGCCTCCGACAGAGTGACGTCGCGCGCGCTCTTGCCGAAATAGCGGCGCGAGGCCGCCTCGACGCCATAGGCGCCGGAGCCGAAATAGACCCGGTTGAGGTACATTTCGAGGATCTGGTCCTTGGTATGCTTGTGCTCCAGCCACAGCGCCAGCAGCACTTCCTGCACCTTGCGCTCCAGCGTGCGGTCGGGCTTCAGGAACAGGTTCTTGGCCAGTTGCTGGGTCAGCGTCGAGCCGCCCTGCGAGAAACGCCGGCCCAGAACATTGGTCACCATGGCGCGTGACAGGCCGATCGGGTCGATGCCGAAATGCGAATAGAAGCGGCGGTCCTCGATGGCGATGACGGCTTCCGGAATGTAGGGCGACATTTCGTGCAGGCCGACCGCCTCGCCGCCGCTCATGCCGCGGTTGGCAAGCAGTTGCCCGTCGACCGAGACGATCTTGATGTTGGGCGCACGGTCGGGGATCGACCAGGTGGTCGCCGCCGGCATCTTGGCGCCGTAATAGACGACGATGCCGGCCACCGCGATGCCGCCCCAGATGCAGAGCACGAAGCACCAGTAGAACATCCGGGCCATCACGCCGAACAGCCCGCGCCGGGGTTTGCCGCGCTTGCCGCGTGACGATGATTTTGCCTTGGAGGTTTTGCGCGCCGAAGATGATTTGCGATTGGCCGGCACGACCCGATCCTCCTCGTTCACCGAAAAACCGGCCGCGGATTTCGCCTTTGGCGATCCCTCGAAGCTGGGTTCGACGCGACTGTCTCTGCGGTTCGCCATGCGTTGCGCTGTCTTCCCGGTATCAATGGCGCTCGGGTTGGAGGGTAGATGCGGCGGTTTAAGGGCGCGTTAAAGCAGGGTTTATGCACCCTTCTGAAATTCCTTAAGAATTTCTAAAATCCGCTGCCGCTGGCTAACAGGCGTCGGCAACGCGGTACTTTGGCGGGTGCCCGAGATCACTGTTCAAACAGTTTGACGGATCTTGTCTCGCAACGCGGCGGCGACAAAGGCCGATCGGGTGACCCCCAACCGATTGGCTGTTTCGTCAGCCTCGGCGAGCAAACCGGCATCCAACGAGATATTGGCCCGGGCCGGACGGCCGGCATCTCGGATCAAGGGCACGGACATCAAGATAGCGCCAGCGGCGAGCGCTGCTCGAACCTCAGCATCTTCTAAAAGCGCCTCGACTTTGCGAGGAGTGGGGATTTTACGGCCGTCCGCGATTTCTTCAGCCACCCATTCGGCCAACGCGGCCATAGCGTCCTTTACAGCCTCGTCCCGGCTTTCCGACTGCGCGACGCAGCCAGGAGCATCGGGAAACGAGACGCCGACAAAGCCGTCGGCAGCATCCACGAGTGCGACATAGCGAGACATATCTAACAGCTTTCCTTATTCCGACTTTATGTCCATTAGGCTTCGGAACGCGATGAGGTCGGTTTATTCCCAGCCTGCCGCCTTGGCTATAGACCGAGCTACCAACGGCGTCAGAGTCTTGTGGCGAGGAACCATGATCGTCGGCATGCCGTCTTTTTTGTACTTGTCATGCTTCGTGCCGCCGACGTTCTTCCAGCCTTCCCTCTCGAGCCGGGCCTTGACTTTGGCGGTGTTGGTTTCGTTCATTTCTCGGCTCAAATCTATGTGCAAATTTTTGCACATAGTGGAAACGAAAGTCAATCACGATGTGCAAATATTTGCACAAGGAAACTCCCAATCGCCGTAAAATGCCTGGATGACAAATCAGCGCCACCCGCAGGCGGACATCATCAATTCTGCTGGATCGAAATGCCTTTGTCGTCGATCTTCAGCTCCACGCCCTTTGGCTTGGTCTGCTCGTGATAGACATAGATACCTAGCGCAATGACCACGACCAAGAGCGCGCCGATGAGGAGATAGAGGGTGTTCTGTTTCATGGCGCGCTCCGTTTCGTATCGAGCGTCACGCTCGCTTCAAGACCTTGACCAGCACCAGCAGGATGACAGCGCCGATCGTGGCGTTGATGATGGCAGCCAGAATGCCGCCGCCGATTGCGAAGCCCAGCCTTGGAAACAGCCAGCCGGCGATCAGGGCGCCGATAATGCCGACGACGATGTTGCCGATGAGGCCGAAGCCGAAGCCCGAGACGATGAGGCCGGCGAGCCAGCCGGCAATGGCGCCGATTATGATGAAGATGAGAAGGCTTTCGATGCCCATGACGCGTTCCTCCAGGAAGAGAGGCTACGGAGCGGAAGGCCCCGAATCGGCCTCGATATCAACGACTTCAGGCTATGCGAAAGCAGTTGCACCCGCCAGCGGCGCTCATTGATCGTCGTCATCGTCGCTGGAGACTGGCCGCCAGCTGGTCGGGTCGACCTTTTTCTGGGTATCGCTGTCGGTGTAGACCCACCAGGCGCCGTCGCGATATTGCCCGACGGATTCGCTGACGACGCCGGCGCCGTCCTTCCACAGAACAGTGACCTTGGATCCATCCGTCGGGGCGGTCGCTATCGGTTTGCGGTCTGCCACGTCATCCCCCTCATTGAGTCGACAGAACGCCACGACGCGTGTCTGGTTGCAAGGCTGCCGGAAGCGTTATCCGAAGGCCATCAGCTGTGGGCAAAAATATCCTCTTCGTCCCAACCCATCAAATCGAGCTTGGCACGCGTCGGCAGGAAGCGGAAGCAGGCGTCGGCTTCCTTGGTGCGCCCGTCCCGCGCCAGGCGTCCAGCCAGCACCTCGCGCAGACGGTGCAGATAGAGAACGTCGGAAGCGGCATATTCGAGCTGTTCGGGCGACAGGGTCTCGGCCGCCCAGTCCGACGATTGCTGCGCCTTCGACAGGCCGACGCCAAGCAGTTCGAAGCAGATGTCCTTCAAGCCGTGCCGGTCGGTATAGGTGCGGGTCAGCCGCGAGGCGATCTTGGTGCAGAACACCGGCTCCGGCATGACGCCGAAGGCATTGTACAGCACGGCGAGGTCGAAACGGCCGTAGTGGAACAGTTTCGATATGCCGCGGTTGCGGAGCAGGCTGACGAGGTTCGGCGCTTTCTTCTGGCCGGGCGCGATCTGGATCACGTCGGCCGAGCCATCGCCGGGCGAGATCTGCACCACGCAAAGCCGGTCGCGGTGCGGGTTCAACCCCAGCGTCTCGGTATCGATGGCCACCGCGTCGACATTGTAGTGGGCGAGGTCGGGCAGATCGTTCTTGTGGAAGCGGATGTCGGGCATAGTTGTCTCCGGATCGCGGCGTAACTCGTCCTCGCCGCGATCCGCTGAAAAATCAACAAGAAAACTTCCCAGCCTCCTCAGCGCGTCAGCGCATCGAGAATGCGCGCCCAGGAGCGCTGGCCCTTGTGGAAGGAGGTCAGCTCGTATTTCTCGTTGGGCGAGTGGATGCGGTCGTCGTCGAGCCCGAACCCGACCAGCAGCGATTCCATGCCGAGATAGGTCTGGAAGTCGCCGACCACCGGTATCGAGCCTCCGCTGCCGGTCGTCACCGCTGGCTTCGGCCATTCATCCGACAGCGCAGTCTTGGCCTTGGCCAGGAATGGCGAGTCGTAGGAAAGCTGAATTGCCGGCCCGCCGCCATGCGGGTGGAATTCGACCGAACAGTCCCTGGGAATGCGCGCCTTGACGAATTCCCGGAACGCGGCGCGGATCTTCTCGGGGTCCTGCTTGTGGACGAGGCGGAAGGAGATTTTCGACGACGCTTCCGCCGCGATCACCGTCTTGAACCCCTTGCCGGTGTAGCCGCCGATGATGCCGTTGAACTCGGCCGTCGGCCGCGCCCAGGTCAGTTCCATCACCGAGCGGCCTTTTTCGCCCGACGGGATCGAGAGGCCGATCGGTCCGAGGAAGGTTTCGGCGGTCTCGCCCAGAGTTTCCCATGATTTCAGGATCTGCGACGGCGTTTCCTCGACCCCGTCATAGAAGCCGGGAATGGTGATGTGGCCGTTCTCGTCATGGATGTCGGCGAGGATTTTCGCCAGGATGCGGATCGGGTTGGCGGCGGCGCCGCCATAGAGGCCCGAATGCAGGTCGCGATCGGCGGCCTTGACGGTGACCTCCTCGCCGACCATTCCGCGCAGCGAAACGCAGATCGACGGCGTTTCGCGGTCCCACATGCCGGTGTCGCAGACCAGAGCGAAATCGGCCTTGAGCTCATCGGCATTGGCCTCGAGGAACGGCTTCAGCGACGGCGAACCGGACTCCTCCTCGCCCTCGAACAGGATGGTGATGCGGCAGGGCAGATTGCCATGCACCTGCTTCCAGGCGCGGCAGGCCTCGACGAAGGTCATCAGCTGCCCCTTGTCGTCGGCCGAGCCACGGCCGGTGATTACCTTGTGACCGGGCTCGATCTCCTTGACCGCCGGCGCAAACGGGTCGTTCTCCCAAAGCTCGATCGGATCGACCGGCTGCACGTCGTAATGGCCATAAAACAGCACATGCGGCGAACCGGCGGGGCCTTCATGGTGCGCAACCACCATCGGGTGTCCCGGCGTGTCGCGCACCGAAGCGTCGAAGCCGATCAGCTTGAGGTCCGCCACCAGCCATTCGGCGGCCTTGCGGCAGTCGGCGGCATAGTCTGAATCGGTGGAGATCGACTTGATGCGGAGCAGGCCGAACAGGCGCTCCAGGCTCTGGTCGAGATTTTTGTCGAGACGGTCGAGGACGGAGGAAATGGTGGACATTACTGCGGGCCTTTCTTTTCGGTGCCGGGACCGTAAAGGCAGCGCATCAAAACGAAAAGCCCGCGATCGTTGGACCACGGACCGTAAACACTTGTCAGAAGGCAAAAAAGAACCGCCGTGGTGGAGGGGAACCACGGCGGTCTTTTACTCGAAACGATGCGGCAGCCCGGAGAGGGGGGATAGGCTGCCGCAATTGTCCGGGATAGGCGGGGGACGGGCCTTGCTCCGGACTCGGCG
Source organism: Mesorhizobium sp. M0077 (assembly GCF_040322955.1). Classification (NCBI taxonomy): domain Bacteria; kingdom Pseudomonadati; phylum Pseudomonadota; class Alphaproteobacteria; order Hyphomicrobiales; family Phyllobacteriaceae; genus Mesorhizobium; species Mesorhizobium sp. M0077. The sequence continues at coordinate 111,679 of NZ_JAMYUL010000001.1, read as the reverse complement.
AAAACTGCCGATGACCTTTATTTGTGTCTCGGATCGTGGCGTTTCAAGGGCACAAAAATTACACTTTTGTAACATAGCCGTGAGCGCCGAGGCAAACAGCAGCAGGACCTATCGGCAGGCAGGCTCTGTCAGCATGTCGCCGCAACACCTGTTGGAAGCCCGCCTTTGCCATGGACCGCGCCGTCCTGCCGCGCTATCCCTGCCGGCATGAAAAAAGGCGACCATCTCTTCCTTATCGACGGCTCCGGCTACATCTTTCGCGCCTATCATGCGCTGCCGCCGCTGACCCGCAAATCCGATGGGCTGCCGGTCGGCGCGGTCTCCGGCTTCTGCAACATGTTGTGGAAGCTGATGCAGGACGCCCGCAACACCGATGTAGGCATCGTGCCGACGCATTTAGCGGTCATTTTCGATTATTCGTCGAAAACCTTCCGCAATGATCTTTACCCGGAATACAAGGCCAACCGCAACGCACCGCCCGAAGACCTGATCCCGCAATTCGGTCTGATCCGCCAGGCAACCGTGGCCTTCAACCTGCCTTGCATCGAGATCGAAGGCTACGAGGCCGACGACCTCATCGCCACTTATGCCAGGCTGGCGTGCGAGGCCGGCGGCGACACCACTATCATCTCCTCTGACAAGGATCTGATGCAGCTGGTCGGACCCACGGTCGGCATGTACGACCCGATGAAGGACCGCCAGATCGGCATCCCCGAAGTCATCGAGAAATGGGGCGTGCCGCCGGAAAAGATGATAGACCTGCAGGCGCTGACCGGCGACTCCGTCGACAATGTGCCGGGCGTACCCGGCATCGGGCCGAAAACGGCGGCGCAGCTTCTGGAACAGTTCGGCGACCTTGACGGGCTGCTCGCCCGGGCCAGCGAGATCAAGCAGGACAAGAGGCGCGAATCCATCATCGCCAATGCCGACAAGGCGCGCATATCGCGCCAGCTGGTGACGCTGAAGAACGACGTGCCGGTGACCGACGGGCTCGACGATTTCGTGCTGCATGCGCCGGATGGGCCGAAGCTGATCGGCTTTCTCAAAACCATGGAATTCACCTCGCTGACCCGGCGCGTTGCTGAAGCGACCAGCACCGAAGCCGGCGATGTGCAGGCTGTCGCCGTCACCGTCGAGCGCGCCGACACCGCGCACGGCCCCGATGTCGGTTCCGGCATAGCGGCGCCTGCGGCAACACAGGATGAAGCCAAAACCGAAACCGCCAGGGCCGGCGACGCCCCTTCGCTGCTTGCCGCACTTCGCCTGGAAACGGCCGCTGCGGCCAAAATCGATCCCGCCGCCTATGTCGCCATCCGCGACACGGCGACGCTCAAGACCTGGCTGGCCCAAGCCAAGGAGACCGGGATCGTCGCCTTCGACACCGAAACCACGTCTTCCGATCCGATGCTGGCCGACCTCATCGGTTTCTCCCTGGCGATCGGCCCCGGCCGCGCCGCCTATGTGCCGCTCGCCCACAAGAGCGGCGCCGGCGACCTGCTCGGCGGCGGCACGCTGGAGAACCAGATTCCGGTCCGCGAGGCGCTGGCGCTGCTGAAGCCGCTGCTGGAAGACAAATCGGTGCTCAAGATCGCCCAGGACGCCAAATACGACATCGTCGTCATGAGCCGCCACGGCATCGATATCGCACCCTTCGACGACACGATGTTGATTTCCTATGTGCTCGACGCCGGCACCGGCCACCACACTTTGTCCTCGATTGCCGACAAATGGCTCGGCCATGCCACGACGCCGCTCAAGGACCTCGCCGGTTCCGGCAGAAGCTCGGTCGGGTTCGAGCAGGTCGACATCGACCGGGCGACCGCCTACGCCGCCGGCCATGCCGACGTAGCGCTGCGGCTATGGCAGGTGCTGAAGCCGCGGCTGGCCGCCAAGGGCCTTGTCTCGGTCTATGAGCGGCTGGAGCGTCCGCTGGTGCCGGTTCTGGCGCGTATGGAGCAGCGCGGCATCTCGGTCGACCGCCAGATTCTGTCGCGGCTCTCCGGCGAGCTGGCGCAAGGCGCGGCACGGCTGGAAGAGGAAATCTACGGCCTTGTCGGCGAGCGCATCAACATCGGGTCGCCAAAGCAACTCGGCGACATCCTGTTCGGCCGCATGGGCCTGCCCGGCGGCTCCAAGACCAAGACCGGGCAATGGTCGACCTCCGCGCAGCTTCTGGAAGACCTCGCCGCCGAAGGCCACGAACTGCCGCGCAAGATCGTCGACTGGCGTCAGCTGACCAAGCTGAAATCGACCTACACCGACGCGCTGCCCGGTTTCATCCATCCCGACACCAGGCGCGTGCACACATCTTATGCGCTGGCCGCAACGACGACGGGCCGGCTGTCCTCCTCCGATCCCAATCTGCAGAACATCCCGGTGCGCACCGCGGAGGGACGCAAGATCAGGACGGCCTTCATCGCCGACAAGGGCCAGAAACTGGTCTCGGCCGACTACAGCCAGATCGAACTGCGCGTGCTTGCCCACGTCGCCGAGATCCCGCAGTTGAAGCAGGCCTTCGCCGATGGCGCCGACATCCACGCCATCACCGCCTCGGAAATGTTCAACGTGCCGGTCGAAGGCATGCCGTCCGAAGTGCGCCGCCGCGCCAAGGCGATCAATTTCGGCATCATCTACGGCATCTCGGCCTTTGGGCTCGCCAACCAGCTGTCGATCCCGCGCGAGGAGGCCGGCGCCTACATCAAGAAGTATTTCGAGCGTTTCCCCGGCATCCGCGACTATATCGAGGCAACAAAGGCCTATGCGCGCGAACATGGCTTCGTCGAAACCATCTTCGGCCGCCGCATCCACTATCCTGAGATCCGGTCGTCAAACCCGTCGATCCGTGCCTTCAACGAGCGCGCCTCGATCAACGCCAGGCTGCAAGGCACCGCTGCCGATATCATCCGCCGCGCCATGGTGCATATGGACGAGGCGCTGGAAAAGGCCGGCCTGTCCGCCCGCATGCTCTTGCAGGTGCATGACGAATTGATCTTCGAGACGGTTGAAGCGGAAGTCGAGGCGACGATCCCCGTGGTGCGCAGGGTGATGGAGAACGCGCCGATGCCGGCCATCTCGATGTCGGTGCCGCTGCATGTCGATGCGCGGGCGGCGAACAACTGGGACGAGGCGCATTGAAGGTGCGATGATTGTCTTTGTCACGGGAGACCTGCTGGCCGCCAAGGAAAGCTATATCGCTCAAGGCGTGGCAGAGGGCAATCAAGAGGGCCTTGGCACCGGACTTGCGCTGAAGATTTCGAAAAAGTGGCCGAATGTGCAGGCTGCGTTCAAGAAATATGCTCGGACCGGCAGGTTTATTGGCGGTCATATCTGGACATTGGAGCCAGACGGCAATCGGCCGGGCTTCATTTATCTGGCAACCCAGCCAGATATGTATCACGCCACGCTTCCCTATTTACGGAAAGCAGTTCGCGGGCTTGTGAAATGGGCCGACAAAAACCGGGTAGAATCCATCGCCTTGCCAAAAATCGGGTCTGGCCTTGGCAAATTATCTTGGCTCGACGAGGTGAAACCCCTGCTTATGGAGCAGCTAACACCTGGGCCTACGCGGTACGTCGTCTATGAGACATTCTTGAACGAATTCGAGAATAGCGCACCGCCTCGGCTCAAGTAGGAAGCAAGCTAAGCCGCCTCAGCCAGGCACTTGGCACACGTCCCTCGAAACTCGATCACCGCCTTCTTCGCAGCAAACCCGGTCGAGCGCACCCATTCGTCCAGCCGATGGTCGACGTCATGGTCGGACATCTCCATCACCTGCCCGCATGTGTCGCAGATAGCGAAGGCTGTCATCGAATGCGTATGGTCGTGCGGTTCGGCGCAGGCGACGAAGGAGTTGAGGCTTTCCAACCGGTGCACGAAGCCTGACTTCACCAGGCTGTCGAGCGCCCGGTAAACCTGTAGCGGCGCGCGGAAACCGCGCTCGCGCAGCTGGTCGAGAAGCGTATAGGCGCTGAGCGGTCCGCTGGCGGCCTCGAGCTTTTCGAGCACGCTCAGCTGATTCTTCGTCAGCACATCCCTTGCCGCCATGATCCCGTTTTCCGATCGTTTAGAGCATGATGCCGAAAAGTGTGGAGCGGTTCTCGGACGACATCACGTTCCATCTGTTTGACCCAGCGCCGCTCGCAAATCATTTCTGCCATGCGACGGTCTCAATTCTCTTGAGATAGCGATGAAGCAGGCTTTTTGCCACTGTTTCCGTTATCGCCATCGACACCATGACCACCACCGCCGATTGACGGCACCGACCACATTCAAAATACTGACAAAATTCGCGACGAAAGGTGCCGCACTTGCAAATTCGATCGGGCTTGGGGAAGCAATTATGATCAAACTGACACGACGGACGCTGCTCGTCGGCACGTCGGCGCTTGTGGCTGCCGGTACGGTTTCGTTCCGCGCTCTCGCCGCCTCGCGCACCTATCACGCGCTGCTGGTTGCCTGCACCGACTATCCGAACCTGCCGCAGAAGAACTGGCTGATCGGGCCGAAGAACGATGCCGGCCTGGTGCGCGACTATCTCCTGAAGAACACGCCCGATCCGGTGAAGTTCTCGGCCGAGAATGTGATCCTGCTCGCCAAGGACGTCGAAGGCGCCAACGGCCCGCCGACGCATGCGGCGATCAAGGCCGCCCTTGCCGACCTCGCCGGCAAGGTGCAACGCGACGATTTCGTCTATCTGCATCTGTCGGGCCACGGCGCCCAGCAGCCGCAAGCCAAGGCCGGTGACGAGACCGACGGCCTCGACGAGATTTTCCTGCCGTCCGATATCGACAAATGGATCAACCGCGAAGAGGGCGTGCCGAACGCGCTGGTCGACAACGAGGTCGGCGCCGCACTCGACGCCATCCGCGACAAGGGCGCCTTTGTCTGGGTGGTGTTCGACTGCTGCCATTCGGGCACCGCGACGCGCGCCGCGGAAGTCGATGACGAACTGGAGCGCAAGGTCGAGTTCGCCGACCTCGTCGGCGGCGACAACGCGGCGAGAGCAGCGGCGGTGAAGGCCTATGACGACATCTCGGCAAGCGCATCGCGCGGTTTCGACGAGAATGGCGGCCGCAAGCCGGCCTTCAACCTGACGCCGACCGGCGCAGAGCCGATCGCCAGGGGCAAGCTGGTCGCCTTCTATGCCGCGCAGACGGTCGAGACGACGCCGGAAATGCCGCTGCCCAAGGGCACGCCCGACGCGCCGCGCTTCGGCCTGTTCACCTTCACCATCCTGTCGAAATTGGCCGAGAACCCCAACGTCACCTATCGCCAGCTCGGCCAGGCCGTGCTGCAGCAATATTCGGCCGACGGCCGCACAAGGCCGACGCCCCTGTTCGAGGGCGAACTGGACGCCCGCGTGTTCGGCACCGACAAGACCGACGCCGTCATGCAATGGCCGATTGCCGTCAAGGACGGCGATGTCGCGATCGGCGCCGGGCTGCTGCAGGGTCTGACCCCCGGCAGCAAGCTCGCCATTTTGCCTTCGGCGCTGTCGAAGCTCTCCGACGCCGTCGGCTATCTCGAAGTGAAATTGGCAAAAAACCTCGAAAGCCAGCTCGCACCGGTCGAATTCGACGGCAAGCCGGCGCTTGCGCCGACGGCGGTGCCCGCCGGCGCCTATGCGCGCGTTGCCGAACTCGCAGTCGACTACAAGCTGCTGGTGGCAAAGCCGGCGCCGACCGCAGGGCTCGATAAAGAAACCGAGCTGGTCAATTCGGTTCTGGACGAATTGGTGGCGAAGCCGAAGTCCGGCTTCCACATCGCGCTGGTCGAGCCCGGCAAGAGCGCCGATCTGCGGCTTGCGGTGCTGCGCGAAAAATCCATGGACGGCGCTGCCGCCAACGCCAGCGACGAACCGGCGCTGTGGTTCCTGCCGGCGTCCGGCGACATCAGCTTGAAGGACGGCAGCAAGCCGCCGCGCATCGTCATCCATCAGGATGGCCGCGACAAGCTTGCGGAAAACACAGCCAAGAACCTGACCACGATCTTCCGCGCCACCGGCCTGTCGCGGCTCGCCGCGGCGTCCGACTACCGGCCGGACGAGGTCAGCGTCCAGTTCCTGATCAAGCGCCAGGACAGCGATGTGCTGGAGCCGATCGAATCCTCGACGGTGCCGCGCGTTTCGCCGGGCGATCAGGTACACATTGCGGCCAAGAACGGGTCCGACGAGTTCGTCGACATCAACGTGCTCTACATCGGCAGCGACTATTCGATCACCCATATCGTCGCCGAGCGGCTGGCGCCGATCAACCAGCAGGCCGATCAGGGCCTGAAGGAAGGGCTGCTCGCCTTCACCGACACCAGCTTCGGCATGGAGCGCATGATTGCCGTGCTGACCGAGGCGCCGCCGCAGAGCGAGAAAGAGGATCTGAGCTTTCTTGCCCAGGAAGGCGTGCGCGCCGTGACGCGTGCCGCATCGGGAACGCCTGGTTTTTCCGACATGCTGGCCGACATCGGCATGGCGCCGGCGACGCGCTCGGTGATGCGGCTTGCCGACAAGAGCGGTCCCAAAGGCGCGGTGATGATCTTCCCGATGGAGACGGTGCCCCGCGCCTGACCTGACATCGCTTCGCCGGCTCTTGCCGGCGTGATATATGAACATTCCCGGCTCGCGACACTTCTATGCGCCGCGGCTGAATGCAACAGATGAGGACATCAGTGACTATCCCCGTGCTCTCCTGGCGTGCAGCGACGGCCGGCCTTGCCGGAAGCCTGTTGCTGGTTGCCAGCGCCTCGGCGGACGAGAATTGCGGCCTGTGCGCCAAGCAGATCGTCACCAACTCCGAGCTCGCCACCTGCTTTCTCGACCAGTACGACCAGATCGCCAAGACCGGCAACACGGCCGTTGTCGTCGATCTCTCCAGCTGCGCCTCGCGCGGCGTGGTCGAGCCCTTGCCGTCACCCAGCAAGGCGGCTGCCGAACCGGACGTGCAGTTCATGATTTCGCGCACGCAGCTCGATTGCCTGAAAAAGAAGCTGGAGACACCCGGCATCGTGCTCGATCCCACCGCCATTATCCGACTGGACAGCTGCGGATGAAAAAGCCGGGGGGCACTGCAACGCAAAAATCGCCAGCCACATCGGCGCCGGCACCGGCCAAGAAGCCGGCGACCTTGCCCGAAACCACCGAAGGCTTTCCGTGGCCGAGCAGTCACGAGATCAAGAAGGAAGCCAACCCGTTCACCGACCGCGACTGGCGCATGCTGATCTATGCCTGGTCGGGTCTCGCCGTGCGCCTGGCGATCGTCTTCACCTTGGGCTTCTCGGTCTTCCAGTTTCTGGCAAACCAGGAACAGAAGCGCGTCGAGCAGACGATGTCGCTGGTCGAGCTTTGGGAAAGCAAGGATTTTCAGCAGGCGCAGCGCGCGCTCAAGGAGCGCCTCTCGTCGCTCAACGCCAAATACGACAATCTGCTCAGCGCCACGCCGTCGCCGACCGAGGAACGGGTCTTCCGGCAACGCATTGGCATTGAGGCGATGACTGCCGGCGGCGGCACCATGCCGATCGCCGATTTCAACGACAATTTTGATCGCATCGTCTATTTCCTCAATCGTCTCTCCATCTGCGTTGAGGGCAAGCTCTGTTCGCGCGATGTCGCCGATGCCTATTTCCGCGACTATGCGGTGTCGTTCTGGAGCTATTTTGCCGGCTACATCGAAAAAGAGCGCAAGGCCGGTTCCGCCAGTTATGCCCAGGCGATCGAGAATTATGTGCGTCACGGGTCGGCGCCGCCCGCCGACTCCAAATAGCGGCGCAACAAGGTGCCGGGCAGCTCCCATCCCTTGCGTGCTATCCGGTGGCTAATCCTGGTCGGTCTTCTGGCGTTAACGTCAACCGCCGGTGCCGAGGACCTCGATTTCCACCTCGATCTCAACACCGGCGGCCACAGCGCCAGGGTCACCGACCTTGCCTTCACGCCGGACGGCGAGGAACTGGTCTCCGCATCTGACGACAAGACCATCCGCATCTGGGACTGGCAGAGCGGGGTGACGCTGCGCACCATTCGCGGCTATCTTGGCAATGGCAATGACGGCAAGGTCTTTGCGATTGCCGTGTCGCCGGATGGCAAGACGATCGCCGCCGGCGGTTATTTCGGCGCCGGCATCGGCGACAAGCCCCCTTATGGCGATATCAGGCTGTTCGATTTCGCCACCGGCAGGATCAAAACCGTGCTCAAGGCCGCCGACTATGCCATCTATGATGTCGCCTTTTCACCCGACGGAAACACGCTCGCCGCCGGCGGTGGCGATGGTTTCGTCTACCTCTGGCGGGCGGACGACAAATCCGCGTCGGGCTGGACGCTGGCGGAAAAATTCGATGCCGATTCCTGGCGTGTGGAAAAGCTCGCCTTCGCCGCTGCGGGAACCCGGCTGGCAGCGACGACCACCGACAATGGCATCCGGCTCTGGGACGTCGCCAAGTCAGAGGAAATCGCTTTGCCCGCCGAGGCCGAACCGCTGCGCGATGTCGGCGTCGCCGCACTCGCCGTGTCATTGGATGGCAGGCTGTTCGCCACCGGCAGCAAGGACGGCGACGTCCAGCTCTGGCAGGCCAGCACGGGCAAATTCGTCCGCGCCATGCCGAAGCAGGATTTCCAGATCGGCGCTCTGAGCTTCGCGACGGGTTCGCGGCTTGTGGCGTCATGCAGCTATCGCTGCGCCGACAAGCATCGCTCGGTGGTCTGGAATACCGACAGCGGCGAGCAACTGCTCGACTATAACGGCCATGACGGCACGGTCTTTGCTGGCGCCGGCAATGCCGACGGCTCGCTGGTGGCGACAGCCGGCGGCACCCGCAACGCCATCCAGGTCTGGAACCCCATGACCGGCGAGCGCAAGGCGCTGCTGCAAGGGGTCGGCGAACCGGTGACGGCGATCGGGATCGATGCGGCGAGCAGCTCCATCGCTTGGGGCAACACCAACCCCTGCCCTGAACGCGTGTCCTGTCCCGAGCTGCAGGGCACGCTGGACAAGGTGCTGGCGCTACCGACGGCCGAGCGGTTCTTCGAGGACCCGGTGGCGTTTGCGGAACAGGGCGCCTATGCCCGCGCGGCACTCGCAGAGGGTGAGTGGTCGCTCCGTGCTGCCCCCGGCGGCAAGGACGGCCTGGAGAATGCCGTGCTCGAAATCGCGAGCGGCGGAAAGGTGATGCACAGCATCGAGAATGCCGCCACCAATGGCTTCGTCCATTCGGCTTACACGCTGATCGGCAATGGGCTTGGCCTGATCACCGGCGGCAGCGACGGCACGCTGTTGGAATACAAAACCGCGACCGCCGAGCTATCGGGTGAATTCACCGGCCACACCGGCGAGATCAACGCCATGGTTGCCGCCGAGAAGGAAGGGCTGTTGGCCACCGGCAGCGCCGACCAGACCGTGCGGCTGTGGAATTTGAAGACACACAAACTGATAGTGTCGATGTTCTTCGCCGGCTCCGAATGGATCGCCTGGATGCCGCAGGGCTACTATTATTCCTCCGCCGACGGCGACAAGTTGATAGGCTGGCACGTCAATCAGGGTCGCGACCACGAAGGGCGTTTCATCAGCGCCGGCCAGCTGAAAAAATATCTCTGGAGCCCGGAAATGGTGCGCCGGGCCATCATCCTGCGCAGCGCCGAACAGGCGGTTCAGGAAATGCGCCCCGGCGTCGACCGCCAGCTGGAAAAGCTGCTCGAGCGCAAACCGCCGGAATTCGGCATCAAGCTTGCCGCCGACCAGAGCAGTGTCCGCGAAGGCTATGTCGCCGTCGAAATATCAGGCGTGCAGGAAGCAGGCGCCGACGTCGCCGGGTTTTCGATCCTGTCGAACAGCCGCAATGTCGGCAATGTCACGGCGCGCTCGGCCGATGGCGGCAAGAGCACCATCGTCGAAGTGCCGGTCGAGAATGGCGAGAACACCATTCGCATCACCGGCACCAACGAGTTCGGCTATCTGACCGAGCGCAGTGTCACAGCACTTGGCAGGAAAACCGAAAAGCCCGCCAACAAGGGCAAGCTCTACGTCGCCGTGATCGGCGTCGACAAATATCCTTTCCTCACCGATGCATGCGCCGGCCACGCCTGCGATCTGCGCTATCCCGTCGATGACGCCACCGAATTCCTCAAGGTGATCTCGCAGAAATCCGCGCCCTTGTTTTCGGCGATGGAGACGCTGGTTCTGGTCAACCGCGAAGCGCTGGATGAGGCGCCCGATTCCGGCAAGGACGTGTTCAAGGTCGCCAGCGCCGACACCATCCTGGAACCGGATTCCGACACCATCGACGACCAGCTCGCCGACTTCCTCGACAGACCCGGCGAGAACGACACCACCATCATTTTCGTCGCCGGTCACGGCATCAACATCGACGAAGACTATTATTTCATCCCCACGGACGGCCGCAAACAGGATGCCGACCGCTGGAAGCGCTCCTCGCTGGTCGACTGGGGCGACATCCAGAAATCGGTTGAGCGGGCCAAGGGCATGCGCTTCATGCTGCTCGACACCTGCCACGCCGCCAACGCCTTCAACCCGCGCCTGGAAAAAGACGCGCAGGACGCACGCATCGTCGTCTTCTCGGCCACCGCTGCCAACAACACCGCCGCCGAAATGCCCGAGCTCGGCCATGGCGTTTTCACCTATTCGATCCTCGAAGGCCTGCGCGGCCGGGCCAAGACCTCCGACGGCGGCGTGACGCTGTTCGGCCTCGCCGACTATATTTCGCGCGAAGTGCTGCGGCTGACCGCGTCCAAGCAGAAGCCGTTCTACTATGTCGGCGGCGTGGAGAACATTGTGCTGGCTGAGCCGTGAGAGGTCGGCACCCAGGCACCCCCCTCTGGCCTGCCGGGCATCTCCCCCTCAAGGGGGGAGATTGGCAGCTTCTTTGGCGACGCCTTTTTCTTCACCGTTGGAGATTAGCGAAAACCGCAAAACAGCTAATCTCCCCCCTTGAGGGGGAGATGTCCGGCAGGACAGAGGGGGGTGCCTGGGCGCAAACCATCGTGCGGCATTTTGCAGGCGCCTTCTTTATTTTGTCACCCCTCCAAGCGTCCGCAGCCCCCATCACCTGTCCACCGGGCGATGCCAACTTCCCGTCCTTCTACGCCGACCCCACGCTCTTCACCGACGCCATCTCCGCCGTCGCCAAGCTCACCCCCTCCAACCAACGCCTCACCGGCATCACCGTCCCCCACCACCTGCTTGTCGCCGATCTGGTCGCGCTCGGTTTCCATGCCGCGTCCGGCTTCCGCAACAAGCGCATCGTCATCCTGTCGCCGGACCATTTCCACGAGACGCAGAAACTCTTCGCCACGACGCCGCGCGGTTTTGAAACAGTGCTCGGTCCAGTCCAGGCCGACACGGAAGCCGTGCACCTTCTGGAAGCGAACAGCGACATGGTCGAAGACTCCTGCCTATTCGCCAGGGAGCATGGCGTGCAGGCGATGCTGCCTTTCCTGCATCACTATTTCCCCGAAGCTGAAATCGTGCCGGTGGCGATGTCGGTCAAAGCCAAGCGAGCCGACTGGGACCGGCTGGCGCAGGCGCTGAAAGCGATCGTCGACAAGGACACGCTGATCGTCGAATCCACCGATTTCTCCCACTATCTGCCGCAGCACGAAGCCAGGCGTTTCGACCAGCAGACGCTGAACATGCTCGCCGCCGGTTCGCTCGACGGCATCGCGGCGCTGCGCCAGCCGGATCACGCCGATTCGGTCGGTGCGCTCTATATCCAGACCAGGCTGCAGCGCGAACTGTTCGGTGCTGCGCCGCTGGTCGTCGCCAACGAGAACTCGCAGGCGCATTCAAGCGACTATGTCGAGCGCACCACCAGCTATGTCGTGGCGCTGTTCGGCGCCTTCGGCCCCGGCTTCAACAATCCTGCCCGTCCCGACGACAAGCTCTACTATTTCGCGGGCGACGTGAATTTCGGCCGCGCCATGAAGAAGATCCTGGTCCGCGACGGTGTTGCCGAGAAGATCGTCGAAAGCGTGCTGGCCCTGACCCGCTCGCGGCCGCTGATCGTCAATCTCGAAGGCGTGATCCTGCCCAACGTCCCTGAAGCGATCGACGACATGACGCTGGCCATGCCCGCAGACCTCGCCATCGACATGCTCAAGAAATTGCATGTCGCCGCTGTCAGCCTCGCCAACAATCACGCCTACGACCTCGGCCCGTCAGGCTATGCCGAGACGCTGGCCGCACTCGATGCGGCCGGCATCGCCCATTTCGGGCAGGGCGAGACGCTGGCGCTTGCCGATCTCGACCTGGTCGGGCTGACCGACATCGATACCAACGGCTCCAGGAACACCGACCTTCTGACGCCTGCTTTGCTCGACCGGCTGCTGCACGGCAATGCCGAGCGGCCGGTGATTGCCTTCGTCCATTGGGGCCGCGAGTACAAGACGGAGCCGTCGCCGCGCGAGGAGATGCTTGCCGACCAGATGCGGCTGCGCGGTGTCACGGCAATCGTCGGCGGTCATCCACATGTATCGAGCGAGGCGATCCTGCCGCTCGGCGGCGGCGATGTTGCGGAGATCTATTCGCTCGGCAATTTCCTGTTCGACCAGAAGGCCGAACGATCGTCTGGGTCGATGCTGGAACTCAGGGTGTTCAGCCAGGGCACGATCTTTGCCAGGCTGATCCCGCTGCCCAATTATTTCGAGATGGGCTCGAAATAACGCGATTCCCGAAAGGACGTGACAGGACCTCAACAGCCTTGCAGATCTTCCGGCAGATAGCAGACCGCCGGCTTGGTGCTGGTTTCAAACAGCGACTGCTTCGGCCTGAAATAGAAGAACGTGGCCGGCTTGCTCTCCCGTGTGCTGCCATCGGCGAAATGGGCGGCGATGCTGAAGCGATGGATCGACGACATTGACGACCACATTTTCAGCCGTGCCGTGTAGGCGCTGAGATTCTTGTTGCCGCGCACCGGCATGGGGATGCTGTAATCGGTCTTGCCGATCGGAAATTCGATGTTCTGGTAGCGTTGCGCTTCGGGCGACGCGCCGCCGCCATCGCCGCATTCGGCGAGCGATTCTGGGACCTCGATGCTGACCAGCGAGACGATGACGCGAAACGGCTCGCTCTGCTGGTAGACAGCGCCCTGATCGTCCGCCCAGGAATAATCGAGCTTGCCAATCCCGGTCACGCTCATTTTCTCGACGCTGCCGCTGATGTAATCGGCAACGTCGCCGAACTTGACCTTGTTGGCCACCTGGGCGCGGCAGACATCCAGGCTGTCCCTTGACGGGCAGGTGAAGCGCTCGGTCTCGAGCGTGGTTGTGTCGACGCCGGCTTCAATCAGCACGTTCTTGATCGAGACGTCGACGCCGTCGCCGAAAGTGCCGATGTCCTTCGTGAACGTGCGGCTCGGCTCGCCGGTCGCGTTGTCCTCCTCGTCGGTCCTGGTGAACTGGATCGACATCTTCATGTCTTTCACGTCGCCCCAGCCATTGTTGACGATCGAGAAGTCGGGGCGGAAGCCGACGCAGCCATAATGCTCGCTGATCGACAGCATCGGCTTGCGGTAGGCCTCGCTCGCGGCCACCTTCATTTCCAGGCTGTCGATCTTGACCCTCGACTGGTCGGTGGTCTTGAGGTCGACTTCGGCGAAGGCCGGCGCCGTCTCCCAGTCCATGCCTTCATAGACATTGCCGGTACGAATCTCTCCGGTGCCGTTCCAGGCATCATTGTACTGGTCCGACACCGGATAGATCGCGATGTCTTCGTCGCGCACGAGATGCTGGTACTGCATGTCGGCCTGCTGCGTCATGCGCTGGTCGACGGCAATGCCGATCTCGACCTTGTCGGCGGAACCGCCGCCGGTCTGCGCCTTGAGCAACCCGCCCACTCTGGCATCGGCCAGCACATCGGGGCGCGCACCGCCGATCTCCTTGCCCTTCGCCCATTGCGACCAGTACACGGTGCCGCCGGGCAACCGGGTGCGGCCCTTGCCGTCCTTCAGCCCATCGGCAAAAGAGCCGACGAATATCTTGCCTGTCTTCGTCTCCAGCCTGCCCTCGCCATTCGGCACACCGGCCCTGAATTGCCCTTCATAGCGATTGCCGTCGGCATCGACATGGATCGCATGGCCGTCGAGCTGGCCGGCGACCCAACGGCCGTCGAGAATCTCGCCTGAACGCAGCTCCAGCCGGCCTTGTCCTTCGGGGCGGCCATTCCTGATCTCGCCGAAATAGCTGGAATAGATCGTCTTGGGGTCGTAGCTCGCCGAGCCGCGTACGCGCCAGACCAGCCTGCCCTTGCCGTTGACGGTGCCGTCGGCTGCGACGGTGCGGTCCGGCGACACGCCGGCTGCCGGCTCCCAGGTGAAATCAAGACTCAATTCCGGGTGGGAATCCCAGACCCGTACATTCTTGCGCAGCACCGAACGTGTTTCGCTTTTATAGAGGATTTGCACCCGCTCGGCCCAGGCGCCATCGGGTGTGGCACCGCCTTGATCGGCCATAGCGGAAAAGCATGTCAGTGCGGCCAGCATGGATGCAGCCGCCATCGCTTTGACTCCAAAGCTCATTCTTGCCCGCGCCATCTTACCCAACCCCTTGGATTGCCTAGCGTAAGCACCGCTGTAACACAGTGCAAGAGAGGTGTTTCGATACAAAAAAACCGGCGGCAGGAACGTCCCGCCGCCGGTTTGGTAGTGCTGGTTATCGCCGCTGTTTGCCGGCGAAAGATCGGGCCTTATTTGTACAGGCTGTTGATCCACGCCACGTTGGCAGCGTTCAGGCGCACCGCAGTGTTGGCGTTGGGGCTTTCGGCCACGTTCACGCCGGTGACGACGCGCTGCTTGGCGCCATTGTCGTAGGCGTAGACCGAGCTGCCGCTCGACCCCGGATAGGTGTCGCAGTCGTACTGGAAATACTCCGCGCCGACGTTTTCGGCTTTCACTTCGCAGGTCGCCTTCCACATCGTTCCCATCGGCTTGTCGCCGGGATAGCCAACGATGTTTGCGGTGAAATCGCCGAGGTTCTCATAGTTGGCATAACCCAGCCAGCCGAGATTGGTGCCGACATCCTGCTTCAGCGTGATGATGCCGAGGTCCCACGGAATGACCGAGCCGTAGTAACCCTGATAATTGTCGATGAAGCCCTGCAGGATATAGACGCTCTCGTAGCTGAAAGCGCCAAACGGTGCATCGTCGGCGGTGTTGCCGTTGAGCGACGGCACGAAGATGACGTCGTCGAGCCAAGCCTTGTCTTCATTGCTGTAGAGGCAATGCGCGGCGGTGAGCACCGTGCGCGGACCGATCAGGGTTCCCGAGCAGCTGCCATAACCGCTCTTGGCTTTGCCTTCGATATACCCGATCGCGGTGAACGGGTAGGTCTTGGTGTTCTTGATCTGCTCGCGATCGTCGGCCCCGAACACCTGGCGGCCGGCTTCGTCGCCGCCCGTCAATCCGGTCTTGTCGGCGTTCGGTGTGTTGGCGGGCGCGTTCAATTCCTTGATGACAAGGTCCTTCAGCGTCTCGCCTGCATCGATCTTGATGTCCTTGCCATCGGCGGAACGTCCGACGATGCCATAGGATTTGACCGCCGTGCCCTCGTCGGTCAGCGGCGCTGCCCGGCTGGCTTCATCTTCGGTCAGTTTCGGCGGCGCGATCGGCTTTGCACGGCCGGGCTGGTAGTCGCCCGTTCCGAGATCGCGCATGCTTTCGCCATTGCCGGCATTCGCTGAGCCGGGATCGGCGGCGAAGGCAGGCATCGTCCACAGTGCGGTGGATAGCAGTGCGGACGCAATGATAGTGCTTGTCAGTTTCGTCATGGTGAGACTCTCCCAAAAGTCAGCAAGGAGTGGAGCAAAATACAGAAATATTGTCGAGATCGTGGTGGAGTTAAAAAATTAGTTTGGTTACCCGCCCGTATCGGATCATCGGTCCGGGCGGCCTCGTTAAAGCCCTCCGCCAAACGCACCCGCGTCGATATACTGCCTAAAATAATCCAACATTGGCAATGACAAATCGCTTCCACGTAGCCCGTGGGGGGCTATAGGGTTTGGGTGGGCTCTGCCCGATGGGGCACGATTAGCAAAAGTCGTATTTCGGTTTTATGACCGCGCGGATGTCGTTCGTTCTGGCAGAAGGCGATCGAGGTACCGGTACCGCTTCTGTTGGTTATGCGTCATGGCGGCATGGCTCGGCATTTTTCATCTCAGGAGGGTTTCAAGGTGAACATTATCCATCGGTTCAGGCCGCTTGCCGCTGCATCGCTGCTGGGCATCGCGGCCGCTTTCCCCGCCGTCAACGCGCTCTATGCAGCCGACGACGCCGCCAGGCCGGAAGCGGCGGTCTCGCCGATGCAGCGCGTCGCCGAATCCCGGGACAAGGCCAAGGCCGAGAATCCCGACGGGGCCGACCGCGTCTATGGCGGCAAGGAAGCCGACAAAGGGGCCTATCCGTTCCAGGTGGCGCTGCTGACCAGCGCCCGGCTGGACCCCAGCCCGGCCTCGCAGCCGAACGCGCAATTCTGCGGCGGCAGCCTGATTGCTCCGCAATGGGTGCTGACGGCGGCGCACTGCCTCAACGACAAGGGCCGGCCGATTTCGCCCGACACGGTGACCGTGCTGACCGGCGCCACCGATCTTACCGAAGGCAAGCGCTACAAGGTGATCGAGGTTATCGTCAACGAGGGCTACAGCGAACAGACGCTGGACAATGATCTCGGCCTGCTCCGGCTGGCGGAGCCCGCCGATGCGCCGGTCATCAAGATCACCAATGAGCCGACGCCAGACAGCGGCAAGACCACCGTCATCGGCTGGGGCAAGATGCAGGACGGCACCTTCCCGACCGCGCTGATGGTGGCCGATCTCGATCTCGAGCCGAGCGCTGCCTGCAACAGCGGCATCAAGTCGATCTATGCGCATGACCTAAAGGCGGCACTTGGCGATCTCTCGCATCGGATGCGTTATTCGGAAAAGGGCATCGATGCCGCCGCCAATGCGATCGCCGCCGATATGTCGGATCCGCTGACCAAGAACATGATCTGCGCCGGCACCGACAGCGGCGAACGCGACGCCTGCAACGGCGACAGCGGCGGTCCGCTGTTCATGACCGGCGCCAACGGTCCGGTCCAGGTCGGCGTCGTCTCCTGGGGCGAAGGTCCGTCCGACGGCACCGCCGCTTGCGGCCACAAGAATGCCTATGGCATCTACACGCGATTGGCCAACTATACGGGTTGGATCGAAGCCAAGATGAAGACCCCGGCTCCGGCAGCCGCGGCGGCGCCCAAGGCCGGTCTCGGCACGGCCAAGAAGCCCTGAACGGGCCCGAAGCTTGATAAACGCAAAACGGCGGGATCTTTCCCGCCGTTTGATTCATGTCCGGTGCCGGCTGTTCCGCTTACTTCCGCGGCGGGCCTTTGCGCTCGGCCGACGCCGCCCACAGATTGATGTCGGACTCGCGTGCGTAAGTGTCGATTTCGGCGAGCTCGGCATCGCTGAACTCGAGCACCTTGAGCGCGCCGACGCAGTCCTCGACCTGTTCGGGCCGGCTGGCGCCGATCAGCGCCGAGGTGACCCGGCCCTTGCGCAGCACCCAGGCTAGCGCCATCTGCGCCAGCGTCTGGCCACGCTTGCCGGCGATCGCGTTCAGCGCCTGGATGTTGGCGATGGTCTTTTCGTTGATGAAGGCGGGCCGCAGCGACTTGCCTTGGCTGGCGCGGCTGCCCTTGGGGATGCCGCCGAGATATTTGTCGGTCAGCATGCCTTGCGCCAGCGGCGAGAACACGATCGATCCGACACCGAGCCCTTCCAGCGTATCGAGCAGTCCGTCCTCTTCGACCCAGCGGTTGAGCATCGAATAGCTCGGCTGATGGATGATGCAAGGCGTGCCGAGCTGCTTCAATATGTCGGCCGCCTCGCGCGTGCGCTGCGAATTGTAGGACGAAATGCCGGCATAGAGCGCCTTGCCGGAACGCACCGCATGGTCGAGAGCGCCCATCGTTTCCTCAAGCGGCGTATCCGGATCGAAGCGGTGCGAATAGAAGATGTCGACATAGTCGAGCCCCATCCGCTTCAGGCTCTGGTCGAGGCTCGCCAGCACATATTTGCGGCTGCCCCATTCGCCATAAGGCCCTGCCCACATCTCATAGCCCGCCTTGGTCGAGATGATCAGCTCGTCCCGATAGCCGGCGAAGTCGGTGCGCAATATCTCGCCGAAGGCGATCTCGGCCGAGCCCGGCGGCGGACCGTAATTGTTGGCGAGATCGAAATGGGTGATGCCGAGATCGAAGGCCTTGCGCGCGATCGCCTGCTTGGTCTTGTGCGGCGTGTCGTTGCCGAAATTGTGCCACAGGCCGAGCGAGATCGCCGGCAGTTTCAGGCCGGATCGCCCACATCTGTTGTAGAGCATTTTCTCATAGCGGTGTTCAGCCGGCTGCCAGCGCATGGGGTACAGATCCTGGATTGTATGGGTGTCGGCGCGAGCGCGCCGACACCCTTCTACCTCATTTCTGCTTCGCCAACAGTCCTTTTGCGTCCTTGACGCCGAGTGCAGCCGGCCGCTCGCAGCTGGTCTGCATGGCGACGAACTTGCCGGTCTCGCCCGACCGCAACAGGCCGGTCATGACGTCGACGGCATGCAGCGCGAGCTCCATCGAGCAACGATGCGGCCGGCCCTCGGCGATCGCCAGCGCCATGTCGGCAAGGCCTGCGGTGCGGTAGTTGGCCATCATGCCCTGGCCGTGCATTTCGTTGGGCACGCCGAACGGATGCTGCCATTTCGGCAGTTTCTTCACCGGTTTTGCCGCCTTGGTTATGCGCACGTCGCCACCGAAGAAATTCGGATCCGGCACGAACACCGTGCCCGTCTCGCCATAGAGTTCCATCGGCGCATGACCATGCGCCCAGACGTCCCAGCTGGTGTTGAGCGTGACCACGGCGCCGTTCTCGAACTCCAGCAGGCCGTGGATCGTCGTCGGCGTGTTGACCGGGATTTTTTCGCCCGCGCGCGGTTTCGACGAGATCGTGCGTTCCTTGGCAGGCGTCGTCGCGAAGGCCGCCACCTGCTTCACCGGCCCGATCAGCTGGATCAGGTTGGTGATGTAGTAAGGCCCGATGTCGAGCACCGGCCCGGCGCCCGGCTGGAAGAAGAAATCGGGATTGGGGTGCCAGTGCTCCATGCCGTGGCCCATCACATGACAGGTGCCGCTGGTGATCTT
Organism: Mesorhizobium sp. M0077; assembly: GCF_040322955.1. Taxonomy (NCBI): domain Bacteria; kingdom Pseudomonadati; phylum Pseudomonadota; class Alphaproteobacteria; order Hyphomicrobiales; family Phyllobacteriaceae; genus Mesorhizobium; species Mesorhizobium sp. M0077. The sequence goes on along the minus strand of NZ_JAMYUL010000001.1, from coordinate 92,532 downwards.
GCCGAGCGCGCCGGTGTCGATGAGGTTGCGCACCAGCTGGTGCGCGCCGCCGAGGAAAGTGTCCGGAGCCGAACCGATGCGCAGCCCTTTCTTCTCGGCCCGGCTCTTGAGGTCGAGCCCTTCCTTGACCGACAGCACGAACGGCTTTTCCGAATAGACGTGCTTGCCGGCATCGAGGATCTGCTTCGACACCCCGTAGTGCACCGCCGGGATGGTGAGGTTGACGATGATGTCGATCTCGTCATCCTTGAGCAGTTCTTCGACGGTCTCGGCGCGCAGCTTGAACTCCTTCGCCCGTGCCTTGGCCGCGTCCATGTTGATGTCGGCGCAGGCGCGCATCTCAATGCCGCGAAACAGCGGCGCCAGCGAGAAATACGCTTTCGAGATGTTGCCGCAGCCGATGACGCCGATACCCAGTTTCTTTGCCATGATGATTGTTCCTAGTAAGCCTTGACGGATGCGAGCGAGCGGCTGGCGAAGCGCTCGATATCGTTGGGGTTGTCCTGTTCCATGACGTAATATTTGGCCGCGCTCTTCGCCCGAAGTGTCTTGATCAGGCCGGCCCAGTCGATGGTGCCGTGGCCGACATCCGCCCAGCCGTCCTCGTCAAGGCCTTCGCCTGACTTGGCCATGTCCTTGACATGGACGGCCCTGATGCGCTTGCCGTGCTTTTCGATCCACGGAAGCGGATCAACGCCGCCGCGGACTACCCAGGCGACGTCCATCTCCCAGCCGATGTCGGGCGCAGTCGACAGGATGTGATCCTGCGGCACCGAGCCGTCGGCGAGTGTCTTGAACTCGAAATCATGGTTGTGCCAGGCAAAGCCGTAGCCGGCTTTTTTTGCGGTCTCGCCGACCTTGGCCAGACGCTCGCCGAAGCCGCGCCAGCCGGCAGCGTCGGCCGGCCGCTGCTCGGCCAGCAGATAGGGACAGATGACGAGCGTGATGCCGAGTGCGTCGGCTGTTTTGCGTACGCCGTCGAAATCATTCTCCAGCGCATCGATCGAGAAATGTCCGGTCGGCATCGAAAGCCCGTTCTTGTCGAGTTCGGCGCGGAACGCCGTGGGGTCGTCATAGACGCCGCCGAAACCTTCGACTTCCTTGTAGCCGAGCTTGCCGAGCATTTTCAGGATGCCTTCCCACGGCTGGAAATTGCGGGCGCTGTAGAGTTGGAATGACCAGTTCATCGTCTCTGTCCGTTTCTTGGGTGGAAGGCTTGGGGATGTTTTCGGGGGATCGTTTTCGCGAGATCGTTTTAGGGGGATCGTTCTTGGGAGGATGGTTTGCGGATGATTCTAGAGGGTCACAGGCGATTGCCGGTCGCGGCGTCGAACAGCGAGGCGCGCGCCGGATCGAAACCGAACTGGATCGGATCGCCGCTGCGCAGCGTCCGTTCCGCCTCGACGCGGAAGGAGAGGTTGCGGCCGGCAAGCTTCGTCCACACCAGCGTGTCGGAACCCATCGGCTCGACGATCTCGACCGAACCGCCGGCGGAAAACGGCATCGACTTTGCAGCGTCACCGAAAGCGATATGTTCAGGCCGGATGCCCAGCACGCAAGCGCCGGCCGGGCGCTCCGTGCCGTCAAAGGTATAGCGATCGAGCGGCACCGAAACACCGTCGGTCCTGAACACTGGAGCAGCACTGGCCTCCAGCTCCCCTTCGAGGAAATTCATCGCCGGCGAGCCGAGGAAGCCGGCGACAAACCGGTTGACCGGCCGGTTATAGATCGTCTGCGGCGCGTCGAGCTGCTGGATGACGCCGCCGCGCATGACCGCGATACGATCGGCCAGTGTCATCGCCTCGATCTGGTCGTGGGTGACGTAGATCATGGTGTTCTGCAGCTTGCGATGCAGAAGCTTGATTTCGACGCGCAGTTCCGAGCGCAGCTTGGCGTCGAGATTGGATAGTGGCTCGTCGAACAGGAAGACGTCGACGTCGCGCACCAGCGCCCGCCCGATCGCCACGCGCTGGCGTTGGCCGCCGGACAAGGCCGCGGGCTTGCGCTGCAAAAGCGGCTCGATCTGCAGGATCTCGGCGGCGCGGGCGATGCGCTTGGCGATCTCGTCCCTGGGCACGCCGGCAACGCGCAGGCCGAACGACAGGTTCTTCTCCACCGTCATTTGCGGATAAAGCGCATAGGACTGGAACACCATGCCGATGCCGCGATCCTTGGGCTCTTCCCAGGTGACGTTCTTGCCCTTAATGAAGATGCGGCCTTCGGAAATATCGAGCAGCCCGGCGATGCAGTTGAGCAAGGTCGACTTGCCGCAGCCCGAGGGACCGAGCAGCACGATGAACTCGCCCTCTGCGACCTCGAGATTGAGGGTCTGCAGCACCGATACAGAGCCGAAATTCAGGGACAGGTCCTGGATCGAAACGCTGGTGCCGCTGGCTGCCATCATCGCCATCACCCTTTCACCGCACCGGCGGCGATGCCGCGCACGAAAAGCTTGCCGGAAATGAAGTAGACGATGAGCGGCACGAGCCCGGTCAGGATGGTGGCGGCCATGTTGACGTTGTACTCCTTCACGCCTTGCACCGAATTGACGATGTTGTTGAGCTGCACCGTCATCGGATAGGTGTCGGGGCGGGTGTAGACGACGCCGAACAGGAAGTCGTTCCAGATGCCGGTCACCTGCAGGATGATGGCGACGACGAAGATCGGCAGCGACATCGGCGCCATGATGCGCAGGAAGATGCCCCAGAAGCCGGCGCCGTCGACCCGCGCCGCCCTGAACAGCTCTTCCGGCATCGAGGCAAAATAGTTGCGGAACAAAAGCGTCAGGATCGGCATGCCGAAGATGGAATGGACGATCACCAGGCCGCTGAGGCTGCCGTAGAGGCCGATCTCGCGCAGGATGATGACGATCGGATAGATCATCACCTGATAGGGGATGAAGGCGCCGACGATCAGGATGACGAAGAATGTGTCGGCGCCCTTGAAGCGCCAGTTGGCGAGCGCATAGCCGTTCACCGAGGCGATCGCGATCGACAGCAGCACCGACGGCACGGTGATGCGCACCGAATTCCAGAAGCCGCGCGAAAGCCCGTCGCAATTGAGGCCGGTGCAGGCCGTCGCCCACGCCTTCACCCACGGTTCGAAGGTGATTTCGAGCGGCGGCGAGAAGATATTGCCCATCCGTATCTCGGGCATGCCCTTAAGCGAGGTGACCACCATCACATAGAGCGGCAGCAGATAGTAGACCGCCACGACGATCAGCGTGCCATAGAGGAAGATGTTGCGGCGCGAGAAGACATGCCGCGGCTTCGGCCCGCGCGGCCCCGAGGCTTCGCGCTCGGCGGCACCGGCGCTGGCGGGCAAAGGGACGGCCGGGTCAGCCACGCTTCCTGCCTCCGAATTCAAGGTAGGCCCACGGCACAACGACGATCACCACCGAGAGCAGCATCATGGTCGAGGCGGCAAAGCCCTGGCCAAGATTCTGTGCGAAGAACATGTAGTCGTAGACATATTTGGCCGGCACTTCGGAGGCGATTCCGGGGCCGCCGCTGGTCTGGGCGACAACGAGGTCGTAGACCTTGACGATGCCCGACGCGATGATGACCAGCGTGGTGATGAAAACCGGCCGCATCATCGGGATGACGATGAACAGATAGGTCTTCCACATCGGGATCCCGTCTACCCGCGCCGCCTTCCAGATGTCCTCGTCGATGCCGCGCAGGCCGGCCAGCATCAGGCACATGATGAGCCCGGTGCCTTGCCACAGCGCCGCAATCGAAATGCCGTAGATGACGATGCTGGAATTGTAGAGCGGGTCGAAGTTGAAGCTCGTCCAGCCGAGGTCCCGCACCACATGCTGGATGCCGAAATCCGGATTGAGCAGCCACTGCCAGACCAGGCCGGTGACGATGAAGGAAAGCGCGAACGGATAGAGGAAGATGGTGCGGAACGTGTCCTCGAAACGGATCTTCTGGTCGAGAAGCGCTGCAAGCAGGAAGCCGATGACCAGTGAGAACACCAGCGAGATCGCGCCGTAGATCAAAAGGTTCTCGATCGAGATCAGCCAGCGCGGCGTCGCCCACAGCCGGTAATACTGATCGAGCCCGGCGAAATTCAGCCGTGGCAGCAGCTTCGAATTGGTGAAGGAATAGAACACCGTCCAGACGGTGCCGCCGACGAAAACCACCGACGCGGTGAGGATCATCGGGATCGAGGCGACCTTCGCATTGATGTTGCGGAACAGCGGGTTGGGGCGTTCGCTCTTGCTCATCTCGTCAGCCGGCTGGTAAGGGCGGTGCGATCCCGGCCCTGCTTTCGCAAGGCCGGGAGCGAGGTGTATTGCCTCCAACGTCAGTCTGCCGAAGCGATGAGGTCGGCGAAGCGCTTCTGCGCGTCTTCGATGGTCAGGTCCGGCTTGGCGAAGAATTCGGCGAAGAGATCTTCCTTCTGCTTCTGGGTATCCTGCGAAAGCAGTTGGTCCGTCCACGGGATGACGGCGCCCTTGGCGAGGATCGCCAGACCCTTCTTCATGCAGTCGTTCGCCGCATTGAGATCGACGTCACCGCGCACCGGCAGCGAGCCCTTCTTGAGATTGAAGGCGACCTGAGTCTTAGGGTCGAGCAACGTCTCTGCCAACACCTCCTGCGCCTTGGACTTGTCGGCATCCTTGAGCAGCGGGAAATAGAAGGCGTCGCCGCCGGTGGCGATAACTTCGTTCAGACCGAGGCCCGGCAGGCAGGCATAGTCCTTGCCGGCGACCTTGCCGGCAACCTGGAACTCGCCTTGCGCCCAGTCACCCATGATCTGGCCACCGGCCTTGCCGGTGATGACGAGATTGGTTGCCTGGTTCCAGTCCTGCACATTGGTGTTCTTCGCCATCTTGCGGGCATCGTCGGCGGCCTTGAAGACCTTGGCGATCTCGGGCCCGGCGGCGAACTTGGCATCCTTGTCCTTGTAAACCTTAAGGAACGCGTCGGTGCCGCCGACCGCCGCCAGCAGCACGTCGAAAGCGCCGGAAGATTGCCAGGCCTGTCCGCCGACAGCGAGCGGGATGATGCCCGCCTTTTCCAGGGCGGGCGCTGCCGCCACGAATTCATTCCAGTCCTTCGGCAGCGGCACGCCGGCCTTCTCGAAGGCTTCGTTCGACAGCCACAACCACTGCCAGGAGTGGATATTGACCGGCACGCAATAGATCTTGCCGTCGATGGTGCAGCTGTCGAGCAGGCTCTTCGGCCGCACGATTTCCGTCCACTTGCCCTTGGTGGCGACCTCGGTGAGGTCGCGCATCAGGCCGGCCTGCACCAATTCTTCGGCCTGCCGGCCGTGATTGAACTGGGTGGCGCCCATCGGATCGCCGCCGGTGATGCGGCTGATCATGATCGGCCGTGCCGTGCCGCCGGATCCGGCAATGGCGCCGTCGACCCAGTGATTGCCGGTCGCGTCGAAGGCCTTGGCGAATTCCGCAACCGCCGCCGCCTCGCCGCCCGACGTCCACCAATGGGTGACTTCCAGGTCGGTGGCGGCCGCCGGGCCGGCAAGCTGCAGCGCGGCCGTCGCGGCAAGGGCAGCGGTCAAAAGTCTATAGCGCATTTCGGTTCCTCCCAGAATCTGAAACGTTACAGATTTTCGATACGGCAATTATGCGGTGCGTGCAACCCCTGAGATAAACGCCGCCGAACTTTTTTCGAGGCCCGAACAAATTCGTTGCGTGCAAACCGGCAAACTCCGCGCAAAACCGGGTGCTGCGCTGCAAAATCATGCTGCAGCGCAAGAAAGCCGTCTCGAACTTGATTGTCGCGCAACGTTTCTGGCCGCCAAAACCCTGCCAAAACCAGGCTTGAGAGACCCACGCGCTGCGATGTTGGAAATCTGTAACGTTTCAGTATATTGGCCTGACGGCGAAGAACCGTGCTACATCGTCATCGAAGCGATTGTCGGCCGGTCCGGCGGCTGCTATGCGCCTGACGGGGCGGGACGAATGGACAGGGACCAGACGGAGAAGGACGACGAGGCGTCGGCGCATGAGCGGCCGACGCTGAAAACGCTTGCCTTCATGACCGGGCTCGGCGTCACCACCGTCTCGCGCGCACTCAAGGATGCACCCGAGATCGGCGCCGAGACCAGGCGGCGGGTTCAACTCGTCGCCAGGCAGATCGGCTACCGGCCGAACCGCGCCGGCGTGCGCCTGCGGACTGGCAAGACCAATGTTATCAGCCTCGTGCTCAATACCGAGCGCGAGATCATGAGCTTTGTCTCGGACATCATCTACGGCGTCTCGGAGGTCATTGCCGACACACCCTATCACCTGATCGTCACGCCCTACTCGCGCTCGCAGGATCCGCTGGACCCGGTAAAGTATCTGGTCGAGTCCGGCTCGGCCGATGGCGTCATCATCTCACGCACGCAGCCCAACGATCCGCGCGCCCGCTACATGCTGGAGCGTGGCATACCCTTTGCCACGCATGGCCGCACCGATATGGGGCTTGTCCACCCCTATCACGACTTCGACAATTACGCCTTCGCCGCCGAAGCGGTGCGCCATCTGGCCGGCGTCGGCCGGCGCCGGCTGGCGCTGGTAGCGCCGCCGGTCGGGCTCACCTATTACGACCACACGGTCAATGGCTTTGCCGACGCACTGAGCGAGTTCGATGCCAGCGAAGTGCCGTTCAACGCTGTTTCAATCGACCAGTCGATCGATCAGATCAGGACGCGGACCGCGCAGTTGATGCGCCGCGACGTCAGGCCGGACGGTTTCGTCAGCAGCGCCGCCGCAGCGACGCTGGCAATCGTCGCCGGCATCGAGGATGCCGGCCTGAAACTCGGCCGCGACGTCGATGTCGTGTCCAAGCAATCGTCGGAACTGCTGCATCTGTTCCGCCGGGAGTTGCTGATCGTCAACGAAGACTTCCGCCTCGCCGGCACCGAGCTTGCCCGCGCCGTGCTGGGCTGGATAGGCGGCGCGGCACCTGGCTCTTTGCAGACTGTAGTCAAGCCAGGCGACGTCGTCGCCTATCAGGGCTGACTGGCACGACCTGAGAGGTCCGCCTCACCTGACCCTAGCCGGCAGCGCCGCTGCCCCATGGCCCATGGAAAGCGCCCTGCTCGCCGATGCGCTCGAAGCCATGCGCGCCGAAGAAGTCGCGCTGCGCCTGGATCAGGTTCGAGGTGCCGCGGCCCTGGCGGTAGCTGTCGAAATAGGCAAGCGCCGACGCCAGCGCCGGCACGGGCGAACCGGCCTCCGACGCTCTTGCGACGATGCGCCGGAGCGACGGATGCGCCTCCTGCATCATGGTGGTGAAAGCCGGCGCCATCAAAAGGTTGGTGGACGCGCCGCCCGAGCCGAAGGCTTCCGCCATGGTGTCGAGCATCTGCGAGCGGATGATACAGCCGGCACGCCAGATCTTGGCGATGGTCGGCATCGGCAAGTTCCAGTTGAACTCCTTCGAGGCGGCGCTCATCACCGCGAAACCTTGTGCATAGGCGGCGATCTTGCCGGCGAGCAGCGCCAGCTCCAGGTCTTTCAGAAGTGCCGCCTTGTCACCGGAGATCTTGGTGACGCCGATATTGCCATAGGCTTTTTCGGCCGCCTGCCGCTCATCCTTGATCGAGGACAGCACGCGGGCCGCCACCGCCGCCTCGATGGCCGTCGCCGGAATGCCGAGCTGCTGCGCCTCGATGACAGACCATTTGCCGGTGCCCTTCTGGCCGGCACGGTCGAGGATGATGTCGACCACCGGCTTGCCGGTCTTTGCATCGTCGGCGGCCAGCACCCTGGCGGTGATCTCGATCAGATACGAATCGAGCCGGCCCTTGTTCCAGTCCTCGAAGACCTTGCCGATCTCCTTCGGCCCCATGCCGAGACCGTCACGCAGGAAACCGTAGATCTCGGCGATCATCTGCATGTCGGCATATTCGATGCCGTTGTGGATGGTTTTCACGAAATGCCCGGCGCCGTCTGTGCCGAGCCAGGCAGCGCACGGTTCATCCTTGAACTTGGCCGAGATCGCGGTCAGCACGCGTTCGACGCGCTTCCACGAGTCTTCGGTGCCGCCGACCATGATCGACGGTCCATGGCGCGCGCCTTCCTCGCCGCCGGATACGCCCATGCCGATGAAGGTGAGACCTGAGCCCGACAGTTCCGAAAAGCGCCGCATCGTATCGCGGAAATTGGCGTTGCCGGCATCGATGACGATATCGTTGTCAGACAACACGCCGCGCAGCGCTTCGATCTGTTCGTCGACCGGCTTGCCGGCCAGCACCATGATGATGACCGGGCGCGGCGGCTTGATCGCAGCTGCCAGTTCCTCCAGGCTGTAGCAGGGCACCACCATGTCCCTGAGCGAACCGGCGCCTTCGAGGAAGGCATCGGTGCGCGCCTTGGTGCGGTTGAAGACGGCGATGCGGTGCCCGTGCTCGGCAATGTTGAGCGCGAGGTTGGAGCCCATTGTGCCAAGGCCGATCAGGCCTATTTCGGCTTTTTCCATCGTTTCTTCCCTGCTTTCGGATTTTGTTGAGGCCGCGTTTTTCGGGATGCCCATTTTTCGGCGAGATGATTGACGGGCCTTTCGCGCCACGTCAACCGCCTCGCCGAATTGTGTTGCGTCTGCGTTGTGTCAGACCGAGTCAGGAAGGGTCAGTTGGTGACCAGGCGACGCCTTGCCGATCGAACATATGACGTTAGGTTGAACTTATGGCAGTCAAACGGATGGACAATGTCGGAATCGTCGTCGATGACCTTGACGAGACGATTGCTTTCTTTTGCGAGCTCGGCCTCGAACTGGAAGGGCGGGCGACGATCGAAGGCGAGTGGGCCGGACGTGTCACCGGGCTCGGCGATCAGCACGTCGAGATTGCCATGATGCGCTCACCGGATGGCTATAGCCGGCTCGAGCTCTCCCGCTTCCTCACGCCGACTGTCGTCGCCGATCACCGCAACGCCCCGGTCAACGCCCTGGGCTACCTGCGCGTCATGTTTACCGTGGACGACATCGACGACACGCTGGAAAGGCTCCGCAAGCGTGGCGCGCAGCTGGTCGGTGAAGTCGTCCGTTACCAGGAGGTGTATCGGCTCTGCTACATCCACGGGCCGGAAGGGCATCTCATCGGGTTAGCCCAGGAACTCGGCTGAGCGTCCTTCGCGGGCGGGCTGAATATCACTCGGCGCGGATATCGATCGGCGCTTCGATCTTTATCACTTCGAAATCCGAAACCAGAATATCGAGCCGCGCCGTCCAGCGGCCTGGAATCGGAATGACGAGATTATCGACCCGCCAGGTGCCGTCGCCTGGCTTGGTCGCCGGACGCTTGATCGGCTCGATCCCCGAATCGGGCTTGGACAGCACCAGCGTCACTTCCTTGGCGTCGAGCGGGCCGAAATCGCCATCCATGATGACGATGGAGGCGGTGACCTCCCCGGTATGGCCGGGCGTGATGTCGATGTCGGCCATCGCCTTCATAGTGTGGATATGGGTCGACGTCGGTTGTGCCGCGGCGATTGCCAGCGCCCGTGGCGGCGGCGTGAAGCGCCAGCCGGCGGCAACGCCGAAGATCAGGAGCACGATCAGCATTTCGACTGAGATCGAGCGGCTAAGCCGTCGCCGCACTTCCGTCGCTCCGGCCTCGGCCAAGGCGGTGAGCCGCCATCGATTGACCGCCGCCAGCGTGAACAGAAACACCAGCAGCGCTAGCTTGATCAGCAGCAGCCGGCCATAGGCGGTGTTGACCAGTGCCGCCGGTGTCTGCACCTGGATGATGGCGAGCACCACACCGGCGGCGGCAAGCACTACCACCACGGGCATGATCGCGCGCGAAAACCGCCGCAGGAACGCCCCGGCTTCCACCGATTGGCTGCTCAACGCCAGGCCGAGCGGCAGCAGTGCTCCAGCCCAGAAAGCGATGCCGGCGCCATGCAGGAACACCATAGGCCGCGTCAGCCATTGCGGTTCGGCTGCACTGGCATGGCCGCTGGCGGCAAGGGCTGCACCCACACCGGCCAGCCCGGCGAGCGCCAACGGCCTGGCGCCAGCACGCGATCCGACCAACGACAGCAGGCCAAGCCCGAGCGCCGCCAGCGAAATCAGCACCGTCCAGCCGAAGCTGGTGCCAAGCGCCGTCCGCCAGACCACCGGTTGCGCCAGCCGGGCGAGTGGCGCGCCCAGCGCGTCCAGCCCCTGGAACCCGAGCGACAGGGGTGCTGCGACCAGCCCGCACAGGATGGCGGCAATGACGAAGCGCTGGCCTGAGCGCTGGCCTTGCGCCAGCCATGTCAGCGCGAAGGCGCCGCCAATGCCGAGGAAAAGCCCGATGTAGAGAAGAACCTTGCCGGTCCAGATCGCTGACCGCAAATCTATATCGACAGCTTCCCCCACCGCCGGCGCCGCACTTGGCGCGCCAACGGAAAACAGCACCGAGCCGCCGACCGGATGGCCATCGGCGGAAATCACCCGCCAGCTCAAGACATGGGTGCCCGGCCCGAGCTTTTGTGGATTGTCGATCTCAACCGTTTGGTCGCTCAACCGAAACGAGGTCAAAGCGACAGGCGTACCGTCGGGCCGCACCAAGGTCAGCACCAGCGGCGACACAGGCTCGCTGAAGGTCAGCGAAAATTGCGTCGGCGCTCGCTCCAGAACCGCGCCGTCGGCAGGCTCGGCCTTGATCAGCGCCGCATGGGCAAAGGCCTGGTTTGGCGTGGCAAGGACGGCAAGCAGCAGGATCGCGGCCAGCAGGCCGAAGCACCTGCCGGCTGTCCGTTCTATCCGCTGAAAACAGGCCACGTTCATGCCATCCACCAAAACAGTGGCGCGCCGCTTCGAAGCAGCGCGCCGCCAATGCATCATTTCTTCGGCAGCAGGTTGAGGCCGGGCGCCGGATCTTCCAGCGCATCCTCATCCTGACCAGCCGCCGGAATCTCTATCCAACGCGTGGTGGCCCCATCGCATTCCTGCACCACCGGAAAATAGAGTTTTTGCCCGGCCGGCAGATCGGCGGCCAACGTGCCGCGGAAGACGAACTCGTCATAAAATTCGTCCGGCAGGCTGCCGCCGCTCCAGTCGACTTCCTTGACGCCCGAGGTCACCGCCTCGCCATAGAGCTGGTAGGATTTCTCGTACTTGCCTTTCTTGACCTGCAGCGTCCAGCCGGGCTTGGGCATCGGCTTCACCCCGATCACCCCTTCCGGGATCTGCACGCGCACGGCAATCGTCGCCTTGCCTTCGCAGCCATGCGGCACGCGCAGCACGGCCTTGTAGGTCGAACCGACTGGCGCTTCCTGGGTTTCGAGCGTGATATGGCCGAAGGCAGCGCTTGTCCCCAGGACGAGGAATGCAGCGGCCGGCAAAAGATACTTGTTCATGATGGTCCCTCTCGAAAAATCGGTTGGCAAATTGATTGGTCAGTCGTTGTCTTCCAGGGGTGGCGCGCTGCCTATGGCTTGCACGGCAAACTCGACGGTCACGGTTCCGGCCTTCTCGAAAGTCAGCGTGGCGGCAAACATCTGGCCTTCTTTAGGCGGCTGCTTCAAATCCATGAACATCACGTGGTAGGCGCCAGGACCCAGCGTGATCTTGCCGCCCGCCGGAATGTCCAGGGCGCCACTGACCGGGCGCATGGTCATGACGCCATCCTTCATCCCCATTTCATGCAGTTCGGCCTTCCCCGAAATGTCGGAGGAAATCGACAGCAGCCGGTCTGGTGCGCTGCCCTTGTTGACGATGGTGAAATAGCCGCCGGCAACCTTGGCGCCGGCTGGCGTGGCACGGGACCAGGGATGCTCGATCTCGATGTCACCGGCCTTGAACTCATGCGCAAGGACGGAATGGGCGCCGACGAACAACAGTGCAAAGGCAAAGAGGGCGCTGCCGAGACGCTGCTCGATAGTGGTGAAGATAGGGGTGCTGCGGCGCAACGCGCCGGCATGACGAAAACGGGACATGGGTAGGCTCCATGAATATGAGGTCGCGCCTTTGTCCGGCTGCGAACGAGTTTATCATTGGATGATTATCGCCCGCGCGGGTTACGCCAAGCGAGCGGCGGTTTTTCAGCCCGCAAGCGGCGGGGCGCGCGGATTGGCCGGAGAGCGCTCACGCGTAACGTCGGGATGCCTGACTGCCGGCGGAAGAAACGCGACTGTTTCAAAAGACAGGCTCACCGGCGCCACGCCGACGCCTGCCGGCGGCGCATAGGCGACGGAGGCCATGCTGCAGCCGAGCATGCAGCATGCCGGCATGTGCGGCTGGTGCGGATCGCCGCCGGGAAGCTGGACCGCCCCCTCATGTGTACAGATGACGTTGCCGAAAACGTCGAGTTGCGAGGCATCCGGCGCAATGCCGAAAGCAAACACGCCGAGCGTCGACTGGAGCAGCAGCACACAGGCCGCGACAAAGGCGGCCGTCATGCTCCATCTCTTACGCCGGAAGTCCAAAGACCTGCCTCTTCACGCAGCAACGCTTGGATATCTAGCACGCGGCATGTCGGCGGAAAATCGCCAAATCATCGCTGCGGCAACGCGGCGCGTTAAGAAGCAATCCGACCGATTTCCGGGATCGACGTCAACAGCGTGTGGCGTGCCGACTTCAGATGCTTGCGGCAGGCGGCGTCGACCTTGCCGAGATCGCGCGATTTCAGCGCCGCGATGTAGGCGAGATGCTCGCTCACCGCGACTTCGTTGCGCTCGCGCTCCTGCGCCTTGTTCCACTGGTAGTGGTAGTGAAAGATCATGGCGATGACGTCGTAGAAATCGACGATGAAGCGGTTGTGCGACGCCCGGTGGATCAGCCGGTGGAAGCGCTCGTCTAGCTCAGAGAATTCGTTGAAGCGGATGGCGATTTCGCTGGCCAGAAGCCGGTGCTCGTCTTCCAGCCGGTCGAGATCCGCCCAGACCGGACTATCCCCAGGCAAGGCGGCAAAGGCCGCCGCCGAGCGTATCTCGAACATCTCGCGGATTTCAGTGAGTTCGAGCGCGAAGGCTCGCGTAAACCCCTTCAGCACCCAGTGGCTGTTGCGCCGCTTCTCGATCAGGCCGAAGCGGGAGAAGCGGATGAGGAACTCGCGCACGCTGGTGGTGCCGACGCCGATCTCGCGCGCCAGTTCGAGCTCGTTGATCTGCATGCCGGCCTCGGCGCCGCCAGCCAGCAATCTGCGCATAAACGACCGCTCGATGATCTGGGCCAGTGTGTCTGTCTCCTCCTCGGGGAAGAAATCATCCGGCTTCGGCGCCCTGAGCACTGTCTTGCTGCGTTTGTTCCACGCGATCAGCCCGGTCTCTTCCATGCGCGCCAGAATGGTGCGCACGGTGGTCCGGCTGACGCCGAGCAAAGTGCCCAGTTCCGGCTCCGACGGCAGGCTCTGCGTTTCATCGAGCAGCCGCAGACCCCTGTTGTAAGCGTCCTTGTAGACGTTGTTGCTCTTCGACATCCCTGCCCCGTTGCGCGCCGGCGCTTGCTGTGGCTGGCTTGAAGCGCGATATCACATATGTCCTGGCTCTCACCCGGCAGAGCAAACGCTCTGCGTGTCAGACGCCGCTCCCCACAAGCCAAGCGTCCATCGGACGCATGGTCTCCTCCTGAAAAAACAATTGACGCACAAATGTTTTTTCACGATAAAAGACATTATATGTAAACAGACGCGTGTCAATCCGCGCATCCCCAGGAACAGACCCAGGAAACTGCCCGTGAACGCCTCGAACAGCATTCTTCTGTCCCCCGCCGACAATGTCGCGGTCGCCAATGGCCGCATCGAGATCGGCACCCCTCTGCCCGGCGGCGCCGTCGCCACGGCCTTGATCGAGCCCGGCCACAAGGTGGCGATCAAGCCTATCGCCGTCGGCGAGGCGGTGGTCAAGTATGCCCAGGCCATCGGCCGCGCCACCCAGGACATCGCGCCCGGCGACCACGTCCATTCGCACAATCTGGTCTTCGAGTCCGGCCGTCTGCCGGTCGTGCCGCCGAGCGAAGCGGAGCATGCCACCGAAGCCGACCGCGCCCGGACATTCATGGGCTATCGTCGCGCCGATGGCCGTGCCGGCACGCGCAACTTCATCGGCATCATCGCCAGCGTCAATTGCTCGGCCACCGTCTGCCACGCCATTGCCGACGAGGCCAACCGCGTGCTGTTGCCGAAATATCCGGGGATCGACGGCTTCGTCCCGATCGTCCATGGCCAGGGCTGCGGCATGAGCGGCACCGGCGACGGCATGATGGTGCTACACCGCACGCTCGCCGGTTACACCCGCCATCCGAATTTCGGCGGCGCGTTGATGGTCGGCCTCGGCTGCGAGGTCAACCAGCTCACCCTTTACGGCCAGAAGGGTGCGGCGGCGGGAAAACGCCATTTCAACATCCAGGACGCCGGCGGTTCGCGCAAATCGGTCGCAAAGGCGATGGGCGTGCTCGCCGAAATCGCCGAGGAAGTCGGCCAGTATCAGCGCGAGCCGATCCCGGTCTCGGAGATCGTCGTCGGCCTGCAATGCGGCGGTTCCGACGGCATGTCGGGCATCACCGCCAATCCCGCGCTGGGAGCGGCGGTCGACATCCTGGCCGGCGTCGGCGGCATCGGCATCCTGTCGGAGACGACGGAGATCTATGGCGCCGAACATCTGCTCGCCTATCGCGCGGCAACGCCGGAGATCGCCAAGAAGCTCGACGGTTTCGTCAAATGGTGGGAGGACCATGTCGCCAAGCACGGCGCCTCGATCGACAACAACCCCTCGCCCGGCAACAAGCGCGGTGGCCTGACCACCATCCTGGAAAAGTCGCTGGGCGCCGTGGCCAAAGGCGGCCAGACTCCGCTCAACGGCGTCTTCGGTTATGCCGAAAAGGTCACCGGCAGTGGCCTGGTGTTCATGGACACGCCCGGTTACGACCCGGTCTCGGCGACCGGTCAGGTGGCGGGCGGCGCCAACATCATCGTCTTCACCACCGGCCGCGGCTCCTGCTTCGGCTGCCGGCCCACGCCGTCGATCAAGGTCGCCACCAACTCGACCATGTACCACCAGATGGAAGAGGACATGGACGTCAATTGCGGCGTCATCGCTTCGGGTGAGAAGACCATCGCCGGCATGGGCCGGGAACTCTTCGAACTCATCGTCGAGACGGCATCGGGCCGCAAGACCAAGAGCGAGGCGTTCGGCTACGGCGACAACGAGTTCGTGCCGTGGCACCTCGGCGCGACGCTCTAACCACCGACGAAAAAAAACGGGCTGCAACGACGGCTCACAAGGGGAGGCTTTGGATGGACAAACGCCGCATCGGCACGACTGCGCTCGAGGTAACCGAGATAAGCTTCGGCGGGGCGGCGATCGGCGGGCTCTACCGGGCCTGTCCGCGCGAAGCGGCGATGGAGACGCTGCAGACAGCCTGGGATGCCGGCCTGCGCTATTTCGACACCGCGCCCTTCTATGGCTTCGGCCTGTCGGAGCGGCGGACCGGCGATTTCCTGCGCTACAAGCCGAGGGATTCCTATGTGCTGTCGACCAAGGTCGGCCGCCTGTTCCGCCCGGTGCCGGAAGACCAGGTTCCCGATCATTCCTATGTCGACCCGCTGCCTTTCGCGCTCGACTACGACTACTCGTATAACGGCATCATGCGCTCGGTCGAGTTCTCCTATGCCCGGCTCGGGCTGAACCGGATAGACATCCTGTTTGTGCACGACATCGGCACCTACACACATGGCGTCGAGAAGACGAAGCTGCACTTTCGCCAGCTGATGGACGGCGGCTTGAAGGCGCTGGACGAGCTTAAAACGTCGGGTGTAATTTCCGCCTATGGGCTCGGCGTCAACGAGGTGCAGATCTGCCTCGACGTGCTGCGCGAAGCACCGCTCGACTGCATCCTGCTGGCCAGCCGCTATTCGCTGCTCGACCGCTCGGCTGAAGCCGAGTTGCTGCCGCTGTGTCGTGAGCGACAGACTTCGCTGATCATCGGCGGCGTCTTCAACTCCGGCATCCTGGCAACCGGACCGGTGCACGGCGCGCATTTCGACTATCTGCCGGCGACGCAGGACATACTCGAGCGTGTCGGCGCGATGGAGAAAATCGCTGATGAGGGCGGATATCCGCTGGCGGCGGCTGCATTGCAGTTTCCGCTGCAGGAGCCTGTCGTGGCCAGCGTGCTGACCGGAACGGCCAAGCCTGCCAACCTGACGCGCAACCTCGACCTGTTCGACGTCCAGGTGCCGCAAGCGGAATTCGCCCGCTACGCTCCCTACACCATCGTGCAGGAGCTCGGGTGACGAAACGCCACAATCACGGTTCTCAAGAAGGAATGAATATTCCATATTGACTCGACGGTGGAATTAATATTCCATGATGATCAAGGAGGATCGGGAGCGTCTGGACGTGGCACTGAGGATCGGCAGGGAGGTTTCCCCGCCAAGCCATGCGCAGGCCGATATGAAACACCGCTTGCGTCGGCCGGACCGATGCACTATCAAAAAGCGGCAACTGTTTTTTATTGATAAAGTTCTGTTTGGGCCGCGCCTATCCAAATGGAGCTTCCGTAACCTTCACCGGGCGATCTAGGGAGGATTCCTAATGAAATTCGTGACCAGCATTCTCAACCGCCGCTCACTGATGGCACTAGCTGCCGCCTCGATGCTTGCCGGCACGCTGCACACGGCGCCGGCTTCGGCGGCGGACGTGACCATTCCGATCATCGTCAAGGACACCACGTCCTTCTATTGGCAGATCGTCCTGGCCGGCGCCCGCAAGGCCGGCAAGGATCTCGGCGTCAACGTACCCGAACTCGGCGCCCAGGCTGAAACCGACGTCAACGGCCAGGTCTCGATCCTCGAGAATGCCGTCGCCGGCAACCCGGCCGCGATCGTCATCGCGCCGACCGAATTCAAGGCGCTTGGCAAGCCGATCGATGAAGCGGCCAGCAAGGTCAAGGTCATCGGCATCGACTCCGGCGCCGACTCCAAGGCGTTCACCTCGTTCCTGACCACCGACAATGTGCAGGGCGGACGCGTCGCCGCTGACGGTCTTGCAGCAGCCATCGGCGAAGCCAATGGCGGCAAGATCGAGGGCGACGTCGCCCTGATCACCAACGCGCCGGGCGCCGGTTCGCTGGAGCAGCGCAAGCAGGGCTTCACCGAGCAGCTGGCCGCGAAATATCCGGGGCTCAAGCTCGTCGCGGACAAATATGCCGACGGCCAGGCAACGACCGGTCTCAACATCGCCACCGACCTGATCACCGCCAACCCGAACCTCAAGGGCATCTTCGCGTCCAACCTGATCATGGCGCAGGGCGTCGGTCAGGCAGTCGCCGAGAACAACCTTGGCGGCAAGCTGGCGCTGGTCGGCTTCGACAGCGACGAGAAGCTGATCAAGTTCCTCAATGACGGCGTCATTTCCGCGCTCGTCGTCCAGGATCCGTACCGGATGGGCTATGACGGCATCAAGACCGCGCTCGCCGCCTCGAAGGGCGAGAAGGTCGAGGCCAATGTCGACACAGGCGCCAACCTGGTGACCAAGGCAAACATGAAAGACCCCAAGATCGACGCCCTGCTCAACCCGAAGCTCTGAGCCCGTCGACCAAAAATCCTTTCCGGGGCCTCGCGCCCCGGAAACACCGGATACAAGCTTGAATATCCACCGGCTTGAATCACCTCGACGATGCGGCTTGACTGCATCGCGACGTGCCAATCGTAAGGCCAATCTGGGAGGATTGTCATGACGCCCATGGCGCAGGAACTGCACCCGGCCCCAACGCTAGCGCCCGGCAGGACGATCCTCGAACTGCACGGGCTGGAAAAGCGCTATCCCGGCACGCATGCGCTGAAGCCCGTTCACCTTGCCTTCAAGGCAGGTGAGATCCACGCCATCGTCGGCGAGAACGGCGCCGGCAAATCCACCCTGATCAAGCTTCTGACCGGCGTCATGCCGCGCACCTCCGGCGATGTCATCTGGGAGGGCAAGCCGGCAGCGCTGGCAACCCCGCACGAGGCAATGGCGCTGGGCATCAACGCCGTGCATCAGGAGGTCGTGCTCTGTCGCCACCTCACCGTCGCCGCCAACATGTTCCTCGGCGAGGAGAATTCGCGCTTCGGCATCCTGCAGCAGCGCGCCATGGTCAAGGAAGCGCAGAAGATCATCGACGGTCTCGGCTTCGACCTGCCGGCGCATGTCATGCTGGGTGACCTCACCATCGGCCAGCAGCAGCTGATCGCCGCCGCCCGCGCCACCGTGCGCGGCACCAAATTCCTCATCTTCGACGAGCCGACCGCCTATCTCACCCGCAAGGAAGCCGACCAGCTGTTCACGCTGATCCGCAGGCTCAAGGGCGAAGGCGTCACCATCATCTACATCAGCCATCGCATGGAAGAGGTGTTCGAACTCGCCGATCGCGTCTCGGTGCTGCGCGACGGCACGCTGGTCGGCACTCGTAACATTGCCGAGACCAATGACGCCGAGTTGGTCAAGATGATGATCAACCGCTCGATCGAGCAAGTCTACCACAAGGAGCATTTCACCCCCGGTGCCGTGATCGTTGAAGCGAAAAACCTGTCGGGCAAGGGCTTCGAAGACGTCTCGATGACAGTGCGCGCCGGCGAGATCGTCGGGCTCTATGGCCTGATCGGCGCCGGCCGCAGCGAGTTTGTCACCACGCTTTATGGCCGCCACAAGAAGTCGGCCGGCCAGATCCGCTGGCAAGGCAAACCGGTGCTGATCAATTCCGAGCACGACGCGATTAAGCTCGGCATGGCGCTGGCGCCGGAAAGCCGCCGCGACCAGGGCCTGTGCCTGAACCTGCCGGTCGGCCTCAACCTCAACTTGCCGATCTACAAGCGCATCTCCAACAACCTGCTGATTTCGAACACGAAGGAAAAGGCTGAAGCCGATCGCCAGATCGCCGGCCTCCGCATCAAGACGCCGACACGCGGCGCGCTGGCCTCCAGCCTGTCCGGCGGCAACCAGCAGAAGATCGTCATCGGCAAATGGCTGGCGCACGGCGCCAAGCTGTTCATCTTCGACGAGCCGACCGTCGGCGTCGATGTCGGCACCAAGGCCGAGATTTACCGCCTGTTCGGGGAACTGTTGTCCAAGGGCGCCGGCATCATCCTGATCTCGTCCTATCTGCCCGAGGTTTATGAGCTCGCCGATACGCTGCACGTGTTCCGGCGCGGCAAACTGGTCGCCAGCCATGGCTTTCGCGCCGCCAGCCACGAAGACGTGCTGACACAGGCGATCGGCTGACAAAACAAGAAACGGGAGGAACCATGAGCATCGAAACCGCCGCGATCGAAAAACCGAAACGGAACTACAACGTCCTGTTCGGGCTGACGCTTCTGGCGTTGCTGGTTCTGCTCTGGATCGTGCTGTCGGTGGCGACGCCGAGCTTCGCGTCCTCCAACAACATCGCCAATCTTTTGCGGCAGGGCTCGATGATCGCCATCATGGCGGTCGGCCAGACCTTCGTCATCATCACCGGCGGCATCGACCTCTCGGTCGGCGCCGTGGTCGGCTTCGCCACCGTCATTGTCGCCATGATGATCAATGCCGGCTTCCCGATCTGGGTCGCCATTCTGGTGACGCTGCTGGTCGGCGTTGCCATCGGCCTGTTCCATGGCTTCGGCATCGTCAAGATGGGCCTGCCGCCCTTCATCATCACGCTGGCGACGCTGACCTCGTTGCGCGGCATCGGCCTGTTGATGACCAACGGCAATTCGATCAACATCAACAGCGACAGCTTCACCGCGTTCTCGCGCAGTTCCTTTGTCGGCATCCCCAATCTGTTCTGGATGGTGATCCTGGTCGGTATCCCGGCCTACATCTTCCTGCACCACAGCCGCTGGGGCCGCTATCTCTTCTCTGTGGGATCCAATGCCGAGGCCTCGCGCCTCTCGGGCGTCAATGTCCAGCGCACCATCTACATGGCCTACACGCTGTCGGGCCTATGCGCGGCCTTCGTCGGCGTGCTGCTGGCGGCGCGCATCGGCATCGGCAACCCGACCCAGGCGGAAGGTTGGGAGTTGCAGGCGATCGCCTCATCGGTGATCGGCGGCACCTCGCTGTTCGGCGCCGTCGGCTCGGTGCATGGCCCACTGCTCGGCGCCTTCATCCTGGCCACCATCAACAACGGCGCCAATCTGCTCAACGTCAACTCGTTCTGGCAGCGCATCATCACCGGCGCGCTGATCATAATCATCGTCTATTTCGACGGGCTGCGCCGTCGCGGCAAGTAATTCTCCCTGACCTTCTGCGCCGGCCTGCTTAACAACGGACCGGCGCCTTTGAGAAACACTGGAATTGCCGAATGAAAGCTGTTGTCTGCCGCTCGCCCGGCGAGCTTGTCCTGGAAGACCGGCCGGCGCCAGGAGCGCCACCTGCCGGCTGGGCGCTGGTCGCCGTCAGCCATGTCGGCATCTGCGGCACCGACTACCACATCTTCGAAGGCAAGCACCCGTTCCTCGCCTATCCCCGCATCATGGGCCACGAAGTGTCGGGCACCGTCGTCGAGACCGGCGAAGATGTCGACCTTGCCGTGGGCGAGCCCGTCATCATCAATCCCTATCTCGCTTGCGGAAAATGCATCGCCTGCCGGCACGGCAAGCCGAATTGCTGCGTCAGGATCGAAGTGCTTGGCGTCCATCGCGACGGCGCCATGGCCGAGCAGATCCTGGTGCCGGCGCAGAATCTTTATCCGGCAAACGGCCTATCGCTGGCCGACGCGGCGG
This sequence comes from Mesorhizobium sp. M0077, assembly GCF_040322955.1. Lineage (NCBI taxonomy): Bacteria > Pseudomonadati > Pseudomonadota > Alphaproteobacteria > Hyphomicrobiales > Phyllobacteriaceae > Mesorhizobium > Mesorhizobium sp. M0077. The sequence continues at coordinate 71,901 of NZ_JAMYUL010000001.1, read as the reverse complement.
CGGTGGAATTCCTCGCCATCGGCGCGCATGCCGTGCGGCGTGCCCGCGCCGAACCAGGCGCCCGCACCCTGGTCATCGGTGCCGGGCCGATCGGCCTTGGCGCAGCGCTATTTGCGCGCATCGCCGGGCTCGATGTCAGCCTGCTCGACATGAGCACGGAGCGGCTGGATTTTGCAAAAGGCGAACTTGGCTTCGCCACGCTCGACGGCTCACAAAAAGCGGCAGCCGAACTGGTGCGCGAGGCAACCGGCGGCGAAGGGTTCGACATCGTCTTCGACGCCACCGGCAACACCGCCTCGGTGCAGTCGGCCTTCGCACATGTCGCGCATGGTGGCACGCTCGTGCTGGTCAGTGTCGTCAAGGACGACATCGTCTTTTCCGACCCGGAATTCCACAAGCGCGAAATGACATTGATCGGCAGCCGCAACGCGCTGAAAGTCGATTTCGATCACGTCGCCGCCTCGATACGCAACGGCGCCGTGCCTCTGGCAAAACTCGTCACCCACCGCACCACGCTGGCCGGCACGCCGGATGATCTCGCCCGCTGGGCGCATGAGAAATCGGGGTTGATCAAGGCTGTGATCGAGGTGGGGTAAGACATCCGAAAAATTTGGTGGAGCGATAAGTGCCGAGTTAAGGCAGATCGCATACCTCGGCGATTTGCGAAAAGGCCCGTCGCTTCCTCATCCACGGGCGGAGCAAGGAGCGAAGCGACGCGGCGCAGACCCGAGGACATTCGGTGACGTCTGCGCTAGAATCCAGCGGTGCAAAAAGAGGCGTCCATTCGCATCTCCTACTTGCACCGCTGCGCGCGCGACAGTCGCGGCATGGGTCCTCGGGTCTGCGCCGCGTCCGCTGCGCTCCCGCTCCGCCCGTGGATGAGGAAGTGAGCGGCTAAGCCGCCCGCTTCCACCCATCCCTGATATGCCTGTATCCCTCGCGATAAACTGCCTCCGGCGTCTCGGAAAAATCCCGCCACACCTTGGTCGCCGCCGCCAGATCCTTCAGCGACCTGCCAAACGCCTCGATCGTCAGCCAGTCGTCATAGCCGCTCTTGCGGATGGCCGCGAAAGTCTCTTTCCACGGAATGTTCCCGCGTCCCGGCACGCCGCGATCGTTCTCCGAAATGTGGATGTGCACGACATTCCTGCGGTGCTTCGTATAGGCGCCGATCGGGTCGGCTTCCTCGATATTGGCGTGGAAGGTGTCGTACATCGCCTTGATGTGCGGCCGGTCGATGGCATCGACGTGCTCGGACAGATCGGCCATCGTGTTCAGCAGATAGCACTCGAAACGGTTGAGCGCCTCCAACCCGATGGTAACGTTCCGCTTGCCGGCATGATCGCCAATGGCGCGCTGCGAGGCGATCGAGCGCTTCTTCTCGGCAGCGGTCGGCCCGCTGCCGGAGAAGGCGCCGAGCGTCGAATGCAGCGGCCCGCTCAGCGTACTCGCGCCGAGCGCCTGGGCGCAATCGATCGCCCATTTCATGTAGCCGATGCCGGCCTTGCGGGTCACGGCATCCGGCGAAATCAGATTCATCGCCGGGTCGCCCATCGCCGTAACAGCCGTGCGCTCCAACCCGATGCGGTCGAGCAAATCGCCAAGCTTCTTGTAGTCCTCTGGCGTGCCTGAGAAGATCGGTATCTCGACGCCGTCGAAGCCGGTCGCCTTGATGTCGCGCAGCAACGGCTCGTGTTTCTTAGACACGGAAGTCGTCCACAAAAACATGCACATGCCGATTTTCATCGACAGCCCCTCCCCATTTGACGGCGCGCTGGTTTCTTTCGCACCTCGCACCATGCGCCCTCATTCGGCCGCTTAGCGGCCACCTTCTCCCCGAAGGGAGAAGAGACTTGGCGCCGGCGCTACCTAAAGTTTCGTCCACGCCCCGTTCTTCTTCGACGACTTCACGCAGGCCTCGATGAACGCCATACCTTCGACGCCGTCCTGGATGGTCGGGAACACCACGTCCTTGCCCGGTCTGCCGCCCTTCTTGCGTGCCGCGCGGATCGCGCGCGCCGCCTCCTGGTAGATGTTGGCGAAGCCTTCGAGATAGCCTTCCGGATGGCCAGACGGAACGCGGCTGACGCGTCCCGCAACCGGCAGCGCGCCGGCGCCGTTGCGGGTGAGCAGCTGCTTGGGCTGGCCGAACGGCGTGTACCAGAGATAGTTCGGATCGGCCTGCACCCATTCCAGCCCGCCTTTCGAGCCATAGATGCGCAGCTTCAGCCCGTTCTCGTGGCCGGGCGCCACCTGGCTTGCCCAGATCATGCCCTTGGCCGGATGCACCTTGCCGACCGGCTTGAAGCGCAGCATGACATTGACATTGTCGTCGAGCAGTCGCCCCGGCACGAAAGCGTCGAGATCGGCCGACAGGGAATCGAGCTCCAGACCCGAGACGAAGCGCGCCAGATTGTAGGCATGCGTGCCGATGTCGCCGAGCGCGCCGCCCGCGCCCGCCTGCTTGGGGTCGGAGCGCCACGCCGCCTGCTTCTGGCCGGTGGCGGCAAGATCCTCGGTCAGCCAGTCCTGCGGGTACTCGGACTGAACGATGCGGATGTCGCCAAGCTGCCCCTTGGCCACCATCTCGCGCGCCTGCCGGACCATCGGATAGGCAGTGTAATTGTGCGTCAGCACGAACACCTTGCCGGTCTTTTCAACCACGGCCGCGAGCTTCTTGGCCTCGGCCAAAGTCGTCGCCAGCGGCTTGTCGCAGATGACGTGGATGCCCGCCTCGAGGAAGGCCTTGGCCGCCGGCACGTGCACATTGTTGGGGGTGACGATCGCCACCGCCTCGATGCCGTCCAGGCGCTTGGCCTCGGCCTTGGCCATCTCGGCATAGGAGGTGTAGCTGCGCGCCGGGTCGAGACCGAGTTCGGCGGCGGAAGCCTTGGCGCGCTCGGGACTGGCCGACAGGGCGCCGGCCACCAGCACGAAGTCATTGTCCATGCGCGCCGCGATCCGGTGCACCGCGCCGATGAAGGCGCCTTGGCCGCCGCCGACCATACCATAGCGGATCGGGCCGCCCCCCGCTTCCGACTTCGATGCGCCGACCATGTCTTTCTCCTGCTTGTCTCAAATACCCATCATGGCGCGCAGCATCTTCTTGTCGGTGGCGCCGCCGGCGAAATCATCAAAGGCCTTTTCCGTCACCCGGATAATGTGGTGCTGGATGAAGGGCGCGCCTTCGGCCGCGCCGTCCTCCGGATGCTTGAGGCAACACTCCCACTCCAGCACCGCCCAGGAATCGTAGCCATACTGGGTAAGCTTGGAGAAGATGCCGCCGAAATCGACCTGCCCGTCGCCAAGCGAACGGAATCGCCCCGCGCGATTGGTCCAGCTCTGATAGCCGGAATAGACGCCTTGCCGCCCCGTCGGATTGAACTCGGCATCCTTGGCATGGAAGGCCTTTATCCGCTCGTGATAGATGTCGATGAATTCGAGATAGTCGAGCTGCTGCAAAAGGAAATGCGACGGGTCGTAGTTGATGTTGCAGCGCTTGTGACCGCCAACCGCATCTAGGAACATCTCGAAGGTTGCGCCGTCGAAGATGTCCTCGCCAGGATGGATCTCGTAGCCGACATCGACGCCGTTTTCGTCATAGACGTCCAGGATCGGCTTCCAGCGTGTGCCGAGCTCGGCGAAGGCCTCCTCGATCAGCCCGGCCGGCCGCTGTGGCCAGGGATAGAGGTACGGGAAAGCTAGGGCGCCGGAAAACGTCACCGAGGCTTTCAGGCCAAGATTCTTCGAGGCCTTGGCGCCGAACTCCATCTGTTCGACCGCCCATTTCTGCCTGGCCTTGGGGTTGTTGTGCACCGCAGGCGGTGCAAAGCCGTCGAACTGGGCATCATAGGCCGGGTGCACCGCCACCAGCTGCCCTTGAAGATGCGTCGACAGTTCGGTGATCTCGACGCCGGCATCCGCGCAGATGCCTTTCACCTCGTCGCAATAGGTCTTGGAAGATGCCGCCTTCTTGAGGTCGAACAGGCGTGCATCCCAGGTCGGGATCTGCACGCCCTTGTAACCGAGACCGGCCGCCCATTTGGTGATCGAGGCCAGCGAATTGAACGGCGCGGTATCCCCCGCGAACTGCGCCAGAAACAGCCCCGGACCCTTCATTGTCGACGGCATCGGCATCCTCCCAATTCATTTTTCCAAGGACCAAGCATAGCGTCTGATGAAAGCAGGGCCAGCCTCTTTGGTCTCTCGTGATGTGCATTCTCGTATCGGCATTCTGGTATTACCAAATACCGAAAATGGGTCAAGCCATTTGACTCACGCACAAAGCTGCTAGGGCATTCCATTTTTGGCGATATATACCAGCATAATCAATACGGTACACAGATGCCGATATCGCATGGCGGCGGTTCTTGCCGCGCGACAAAAATTGCTGTAGACCTCCATTAGGGCCCAATTGGTCGAACCAGTTGCGCAAAAACGCTGGAGCGCCTTGGGGAGGAAACACGCGACGCGCCTTGTGGGGCGCATCGCAGGCGAACTGGCACAGACGAATTCTGGGAAGGATAGACCATGCATCTTTCGACGCACAACTGGATGCGCGCGGAACCGTTGGAGGTGACGCTGAAGCGCATCAAGAAATTCGGCTACGAGTCGATCGAGATTTCCGGCGAGCCCGAGCAATACAAGACCAAGGAGACCCGCGCGCTGCTGAAAGAATACGGCATCCGCTGCTGGGGGTCGGTGACGCTGATGCTGGGCGAACGCAACCTTGCCGCCAGGGACCAGGGCCAGCGCGAACGCTCGGTGCAGTACGTCAAGGACGTGCTGACCATGGTCAGCGAACTTGATGGCGAGATCATAACGCTGGTGCCCGCGACCGTCGGCAAAGTGGTGCCGGACGGCACCGAGGAAGAGGAATGGAAGTGGGTGGTCGACGCCACCCGCGAATGCTTCACCCATGCCAAGAAGGTCGGCGTCAAGATCGCGGTCGAGCCGCTCAACCGCTTCGAGACCTATTTGTTCAACCGCGGCGCGCAGGCGTTGGCCCTGGCCGATGCGGTGAGCCCCGAATGCGGCGTCTGCCTCGACGCCTATCACATCCATATGGAAGAATTTAACGTCCATGACGCGATCCGTCAGGTCGGCAAACGGCTGTTCGACTTCCACGTCGCCGACAACAACCGCTTTGCCGCCGGCCTTGGCCAGATCGATTGGCCACGGATCGTGCAGACGCTGAAGGAAGTCGGCTATGACGGCGCGCTGACCAACGAATTCGTCGCGCCCGTCGACCGCACACCCGCCGCGCCCTATCCCGACATGGTCGACCGGAATCCGGTCGACATTTCTCCCGAACAGCTGAAGTTCATCCAGGATCACGGCTCCAGCGTGCTGACGGAGAAATTCTACACCGACCAGATGCGCATCACGGCCGAAACGCTGCTGCCGCTAATCAAGTAGCCGATCGGGATGCGCATCAAAACGGTCCAGGCGTGGTGGGTCCGCGTGCCGATTGAGGCCGCGAAGCAGCATCGCAGCGACTTTGGCCAGGTGACGACGTTCGACGCCGCCATCCTGCGCATTGAGACTGACGACGGGCTGATCGGCTGGGGCGAGGGCAAGAACGCCGCCGGCAGCGCCGGCAGCTATGGTGCGCTGGTCTACATGCTGAATCACGAGGTCGGGCCGCAGCTGATCGGCCGCGACCCCGCCGACATCGGCATGATCTGGGAGATGCTCTACAACGGCGTGCGCCATGACAGTGCCGCGCGCGCCGGCCATGCCATGCCGCAGCTGGCGCGGCGCGGCATGAGCATTGCGGCAATCAGCGCCGTCGATATCGCGCTCTGGGATATTCTGGGCAAGTCGTTGGGACAGCCGGTGTGGCGGCTCATCGGCGGCCGCAAGCTCGACCGCATGCCGGCCTACGCCTCCGGCGGCTGGGCTGCCGCCGACGCTATCGGCGAGCAGCTCAAATCCTACATCGCCAAAGGCGGCTTCAAGGCGCTGAAGATGCGCGTCGGCGCCATGGACGGCGCCCCGCACATTTCCGCCGCCCGCGTCCGCGCCGCACGGCAGGCGCTCGGTCCTGACGTCGAGTTGATGGTCGACGCGCACGGCACCTATACGGTGGCCGAGGCCAAGCGCTTCATCAGCCTGGCCAGCGATCTCGACCTCGCCTGGTTCGAGGAGCCTGTTATCGCCGACGACAAGGCTGGTATGGCCGAGGTGCGCGCCTCGGGCTCGATCCCGATCGCCACCGGCGAAAGCGAAGCGACGCGCTACGCCTTCCGCGATCTCGCGGTGCTGAAATCCGCCGACATCTTCCAGCCGGATCCGGCCTTTTGCGGCGGTATCAGCGAGGCGATGAAGATCGGCACCATCGCCAGTGCCTTCAATCTGCGCTTTGCCCCGCATCTGTGGGCCGGCGCCCCATGCTTCTTCGCCGGCCTGCATGTTTGTGCGGCCTCGCCTGCCAGTTTTACCGTCGAATATTCGCTCGGCGCCAACCCGATGATCCACGATCTTATCGAAGAGACTGTCGAAGCAAGGGACGGTATGATAGCGATCCCTGAAAAGCCGGGTCTGGGATTCACCATTTCGGAGCGGTTCCTGGAGGCGCACGCGCAACGCGGTTGACGATGAAAGAAAAGAACCTTCTCGCCGAGCTCGCCGCCTATCTCTTCGCCCATTCGGACAAGGAGACCGGCCGCACGCCTTCGGAGCGCGAACTGGCGGAGCATTTCGTCGTCAGCCGCGGCCAGATCCGCGAGGCGCTGGCCATCCTCGAGGCCATGCGCATCGTCGAGCGCCGCGCCAAATCCGGCATCTATGTCGACACCAGGCAGGCCAGTGTAGAAGCCTTGGCTCTTTTCGCCCGCGCGGGCCTGCCGCTCGATCCGGTGCAGATCTACGAGACCGTCGAACTGCGCAAGATCCACGAGATCAAGGCCGCCGAACTTGCCTGTTCGCGTGCCACTGAAGAGAATTTCGAACGCCTGCGGGAGATCCTGAAAGCCTCGGAGGAGTGCATCGCCGCCGGCGAAGGCCTCGCCAAGGAAGACCGCGAATTCCACCTCGAAATCGTGCGGGCGACCAAGAACGGCGTCTTCCACAATATCTGCAGTGTCTATTACCTGATGGGCGAGCAGCGGCTGCCGATCTACTTCAACGATCCCGAGCGCTCAGTGCGCTCGCATGCCGAGCATATCCAGATCTACGAGGCGCTGCTGCGTCGCGACGGCAATCTCGCCCAGGCGCTGATGAGCGCCCACCTGCAAGGCGCGGAAAGCTACTGGAAGGGGATCATCGAGGGCCGGGAGGCGCAAGCGCAAAGCCTGGCACTTGAGAAGGTCTAGTGCAATTCCAGGAAAGGTGTGAAACGGTTTTTCTGGGAAAAGCGCGCGGCGCTTTCCTTTGAGAATTGCGACTAGCGAGAGCCCCATGCCCAGAATCCTGTCGACGCACACGCTGCACCCGCGTGCCTCCGCCATGCTGGCGGGCGCCGGCGAACTCGTCGTCGCCTCAGCGCTCGATGCGGCAACGCTGACCGCCGAGGCGAAGCATGCCGACGTCATCATCGTTCGCGCACCGCTGCCGCCGTCGCTGTTCGAAAACGCCACGAAACTCAGAGCAGCGGTCCGCCACGGTGCCGGGCTCGACATGGTGCCCATGGAGGCCGCGGCCGCGGCCGGCGTGCTGGTCGCCAACGTGCCGGCGGTCAATGCGCGTTCGGTCGCCGAATATGTGATGTTCGCGGCCCTTGCCCTGCTTCGGCGCTTCCGTTCGGTCGACCGCGACTTGCGCGCCAAGGGCTGGAATGCCGGCCGCGACCATGCCAGCCATGCCAGCGAGCTTGCCGGCAAGACCATCGGCATCATCGGCTTCGGCGCCATCGGTCAGGCAGTCGCCCATATCGCCGCGCACGGCTTTGGCCTCGACGTCGTGGCGACGACCCGCAGCATGCAGCCGGCACCCGACAGGATCGGCTTCCTGTCGATCGATGCGCTGATCGAACAGAGCGACATCATCGTGCTCTGCTGCCCGCTGACGCCGGAAACGCGCGGCCTGATCAGCCGCGAACGCATTGCCCGCATGAAGCCGGACGCGCTTTTGATCAACATTTCGCGCGGACCGGTGATCGACGACGAGGCGCTGATCGAGGCCTTGCGCCAAGACCGGATCGGCGGCGCCGCACTCGACGTCTTTGCCACGCAGCCGCTGCCGGCAAACCATCCCTATTTCGGTTTCGACAATGTTATCGTCACCCCGCATATGGCGGGGATTACCGAGCAATCGATGATGCGCATGGGCGTGGGCGCGGCCGGCGAGACCTTGCTGGTGCTGGCCAACCGGCTGCCTGTCAATCTGCGCAATCCCGACGTGGTCGAGCATTACCGCAGACGGTTCCCGGCGGACGCGTGAACCATGTCCGGTTTTCGCTTCGCATCTCTGGTTCTCGCAGTGTCGTCGATCGTGGCCTTACCTTCGCTCGCGGCGGCACAAAGCAGCGATTATGTCTATTGCAGCAATGGGATCGTCTGCATGATGGCGCCCTGCCCGTCAGGCAATGCGCTGGATCTGACCACCGGCAATGTCGTTAAAGGCGTGGAGCTCAACACTACGGAATTGCCGCCGCTGGACAGATCGGCACCTGACCTCTCCGACAAGCTTTATGCTGGAAAACTCGTCGTCCGAGGATCGATCCAGCATCGCGGCCAGCCGAACGATCCGCCGATGCTGGTCGTTACCAAAATCGAACGCTCCTCCAAGAAAAGCGAGCGCAAGCGCTGCGCGGCACGTTGACTGCCGACCTACGGCTCGCTGCCTATCGGAGCAGCCGCTCGACTTCAGCCGCGATGCGCAGCAGATGGTGGTCGTGGCCATTGCGCGCCACCAGCATCAGTCCGGCCGGCAGCGTCATGCCGGGCATCGGCAGCGAGATCGCGCAGAGGTCGAACTGGTTGGCGACCTGGGTATTGCGCAGCAGCAGACCTTCGGTGCGTTCACGCAGAGCCGTATCCTCGGCCATCGAAACGATAGTCGGCGCTGTCACCGGCGTGGTCGGCAGAGCTAGCACATCGACCGAACCCAACCGCTCGTCCATGGCTATGCACAGTGCCGCGCGACGACGCATTGCCCTGATATAAACCGGCGTCGGTATGGCCGCCGCCCGCGACAGCGGCCCGCTGACATGGGGATCGACCGGCACCGATGCGCCCGTCGCCAGCCAGTCGGCATGGATTTCAGAACCTTCCATGGCCGCGATCGAGCCGCGTTTGGTGGCCAGGCGCAGATCGGCAATGAGGTCGTCGATCGAAATGTCCGTGAGCCACGCGCCTGCCTGCTCGATCCCGGCAAGGCTGCGATCGAACGCGGCGGCAATCTCCGTTTCCGTGTCTTCGAAAAGCAGGCCGCGCGGAATGCCGACACGAAGCCCGGCAAGCGCTAACGGCAGGGGCAGTTGCGGCATCTGCTCGCCCGTCATCGCGGCGTCAGCCAGGGCACACGCAGCAACACTCAGCGCCAGCGGCCCGATCGAATCCAGCGTCGCGGAAAGGGGATAGGCACCAGTCAGCGGCACGCGCCGCGCCGTCGGCTTGAAACCGACGACGCCGTTCAGCGATGCCGGGATGCGCACCGAACCGCCGGTGTCGGAGCCGATGGAAATGTCGCTCGTCCCCTCGCCAACGGACACGGCGGCGCCCGACGACGAACCGCCTGGAATGCGGCTGGTGTCGGCGGCATTGCCCGGTGTGCCGTAGTGCATGTTGTCGCCGATAGCGGTGAAGGCGAATTCGGTCATGTTGGTCTTGCCGATGATGACGGCGCCGGCCTGGCGCAGACGGCTGACGACCGCAGCGTCGTGCCGACGGGGCGCGGTGTCCCTCAGCATCAGCGACCCGGCCGTGGTCGGCTCGCCGGCGACATCGAACAGATCCTTGATCGACACGATGGTGCCGTCGAGCGGCCCGAGCGATACGCCGGCCTTCTTGCGCGCATCGGTGGCCTCGGCCGCTGCGCGCGCCGCCTCGGCATAGAGTTTGGTGAACACCTTCTCGCCTGCCGCGCAACTGGCAAGACGTGACAGGATGATCTCGAGACGATCGCGGATTGATTGCATGTCGATGTCGGATTCCGTCAAGGTGGAGCGTCTTTAAGGCATATGGGCCGCTAGGTCAGCGGAAGGAATAGCCCGGACAGCGTGCCTTTGCACCTGCCAGCGATAGGAAGGGACTGATGCTGTACAAAGGCAGCTGCCACTGCGGCAAGGTTGCGTTCGAATTCAAGGCGCAGCTGACCGGCGCCGTGCGGTGCAATTGTTCGATCTGCTCGCGCAAGGGCGCGCTGTTGGCCGCCATCCCGCATGACAGCCTGACGGTGCTGGCGTGGGGCGACGATCTCGGCACCTACACATTCGGCAATCATGCAATGGCGCATCGCTTCTGCCGCACCTGCGGCATCCATCCCTTTGCCGAGGATGTCAGTCAGGGCAACGAACGCAGCGCCTACATCAACCTCAACTGCGTTGCGGATATTGATGCTGCCGGTCTGTCGATTTTCGACTTCGATGGCCGCTCGGTCTAAGCTTACCGGTAACCCGCGGCATCGGCGGGTTTGCCGGCGTCCTGTACCTCCGGAACATAGCGCCAGGCGTCCGGGCGTGAGCCGTCGAGATCGGTAAAACCATAAATCTGCGCCAACCCACCGCTGGACAGCGACTGGCCGTTCCAGCGCGCACGATCCGGATCCGCCGCAAGCGACGCGACCGCGCGGCCGACAAAGCGCGGCGTTTCGGAAATGACGAAATGCGGCACGTTGGCGGTGGCGTCGCGCCAATTGTCTTCGGTGACGCCAAACGCCTCCAGCATCATTTCGGAACGCAGCCAGCCGGGCGTCAGCGACACCGAGGTGGCGCCATGCGCAGCAAGATCTTTGGCGTGTGCCCATGCCATGCGGTTCACCGCGACCTTGGCGAGATCGTAGAACGGCGACAGCCGATAGTGATCGGCATTGTACTCGGCGGTGCCGTCAGTGACCTCGACCAGCAGCCCGCCCGGCCGCTCGATCATCAGCGGCAGCGCATGATGCGCGGTGATCAGATGCGTGTCGATGCCGAGCCGCAACAGGCGCAGGCCGTTTTCCAGATTGTGGTCCCAGACCGGCTTATTCCACTCGAACAGCTTTTCGCCGCCCCAGATATCGTTGACCAGAATGTCGAGCCGACCCTGTTCGGCCCGGATGCACTCGACCAGACTGCGCACATCATCAGTCACCATATGATCGACTTGCACGGCAATGCCCTTGCCGCCATGCGAACAAACCAGCTCCGCCGTCTCCTCGATGGTTTCGGGCCGGGCATAGTCGGATTGCTGGCTGCGTGTGGTGCGCCCGGTGACATAGACGGTGGCGCCGGCGGCGCCGAGTTCAACCGCGATCCCCCGCCCGGCACCACGCGTGGCGCCGGCGACCAGGGCGACCTTTCCTTGCAACGTCATGGTAGTCTCCCAACCGAATCTATCGACCAAACCGATCTGGCTTACGCCGCTCGCATTATATATAAATGATTATTCGGTTATATTGAGATGTCAAGGTGACGCGACCAAAAACCAAATCCGACGAGCAGGTGCTGGAAGCCGCGTTGGGATTGATTCACGAACATGGACCCGAGGCGCTCACCTTCGAGCGGCTGGCAAAGGCGTGCGGCCTCTCTGGCGCAACACTGGTGCAGCGTTTCGGCAACAAGGCGCAGCTGAAGCAGCGCACCTTGCTGCAAGCGTGGGACTGCCTCGATGCCAAGACGAGGGAACTCGCAGCCACCGTTCCCAAAACGCCGGCCGGCGCGATCGAATTGCTGGTGGGGCTGTCGCAGGGCTACGGCGGCATCGAAGCCTACGCCGAGGGCCTGCTCGTCCTGCGCGAGGATCTGCGCGACCCCGTGCTCAGGGCGCGAGGCGCCGCCTGGAAAGCGTTCCTGAGCGAGGCCCTTGCGGCTTGCTTGGCCGGAACGCCCGACACCCCGCGCGACATCGGCCTGCTGATGGCATCGCATTGGCAGGGCTCACTGCTGTGGTGGAGTTTTGACCCGACGATCGAGGTGGCCACCTATGTCGAGGAAAGCCTCAAGTGCTTCGTTGCAGCCATCACCAAAACAGCGGCCCGAAAACCGTGATGGGCCGCTGCGCAAGCTGGGAGTGGATGTAGTCTAAATTAGCTGGCGTGCCGCAAGCTCACGCCGCTGCCCTTGTCGAACAGCACCACCTTGTCCTGATTCCAGGCAAAGCGCACCGGCTGCTCGATCTGGACATCGGTTCTGGCCGGCACCGTGGCGCGCAGCGTCGTGTCGCCGACCCGCAGAGTCAGGATCTTTTCCACGCCATGGTTCTCGACATCGTGGACGCGTGCCTCGACCGGCGCACCGCTTTCAAGATACACATCCTCAGGTCGAATACCGAAGACGAGCGGGCGACCGTCGGTCGCACCGCCCGCCTTGGCACCCCCAGAGAAAGGCAGTTCGAAATTCAGCGGCGCCATCACCGCGCGGCCGTTGACCAGCTTGCCATCGATCAGGTTCATCGGCGGCGAGCCGACGAAGCTCGCCACATAGGTATCGCGCGGATTGTTATAGATCTCGTGCGGCGTGCCGGTCTGGATGATGCGGCCATGGTTGAGCACGCCCACCTTGTCGCCCATCGACATCGCCTCGATCTGGTCGTGGGTGACGAACAGAAAGGTGGCGCCAAGCTGGATCTGCAGGTTCTTCAGTTCCGTGCGCAGCGCCTCGCGCAGTTTGGCGTCGAGCGCCGACAGCGGTTCGTCCATCAGGAACACGCGCGGCTTGCGCACGATGGCGCGGCCGATCGAAACGCGCTGCATCTCGCCGCCGGACAGACGATCGGTCTTGCGGTCGAGCAGATGCTCGATCCGCAGTGTCTTGGCCGCTCGTGCAACACGGTCCTTGATCTCGGCATCCGGCAGCCGACGTATCTTCGGCTTCAGCGGGAATTCGAGATTTTCGCGGACTGTATAGCGCGGATAGAGCGAATATTGCTGAAGCACCAGCGCCACATCGCGCTCGGCCGCACCCCAGTCGGCGACGTCGACGCCGTCGATGAACACCTGACCCTCGGTCGGCTTTTCCAGACCCGCGATCATGCGCAGCGTCGTCGTCTTGCCGGCGCCGGTCTCGCCGAGCAGCACGAAGAACTCGCCATCGGCGATCTCGAGATCGAGCCCGGTCAGTGCGGTGTGGTTGCCGAAGCTCTTGGAAATATTCTTGAGCTGGATATGAGCCATCAGAGCCTCACCTCAAGCGACTTGCCGCTTGCCGTGTCGAAGAAATGTGCTTGCGTCGGATCGATCCTGGCGAAGACCTTTTCGCCCGGGCCGCCGACGAAGCCGCTCTTGGTGCGCGCGCGCAGCATCTTGGAGCCGACCTTGAGATCGACAATGTCGAACGAGCCGAGCGGCTCGACGATCTGTGTCTCGACCGGCAAGAAACCCTCCGCCGCTTCATGGCGCACCAGCACGCCTTCGGGCCGGATGCCGAGCGCCAGCTGGCCGCCGGCATGGCCGTTGAGCTTGGACAAAAGCGTGCGCGGAAATTCGAAGCCGGCGGCAGCGCCACCGACGGTGACCGAGGCCGCCGATGCGGTCTCGGCGATCGCCGCATCGGCGACGTTCATCACCGGGCTGCCGACGAACTGCGCCACGAACAGATTGGCCGGATGCGAATAGACCTCGTCGGGCGAACCGACCTGCTGCAGCACGCCCTCATGCATGATCACGATGCGGTCGGCGAGGCTCATCGCCTCGATCTGGTCGTGCGTGACATAGATGGTGGTCGAGCCCTGTTTGATGTGCAGCCGCTTGATCTCGGCCCGCATCTCTTCGCGCAGCTTGGCGTCGAGGGCGCCGATCGGCTCGTCCATCAGCATCGCCTTCGGCCGCCGCACCAGAGCCCGGCCGATGGCCACACGCTGCATGTCGCCGCCCGACAGCGCCGACGGCTTCTTGGCCAGCAGTTCCGTGATCTGCAGCGTCTTGGCGACCGAGCGCACCTCGCTATCGATCTCGGCCTTGCTCTTGCGCGTCGCGCGCAAGGGAAAAGCAATGTTCTCATAGACGCTCATATGCGGGTAGAGCGAGAACGACTGGAACACCATCGCGATGTCGCGGTCGGCGGCCTTGAGGTGTTGCACCGGCTTGCCGTCGATGAGGATGTCACCGCCGTCGATCGTCTCCAGCCCGGCAACCGCCCTCAATGTCGTCGTCTTGCCGCAACCCGACTGACCGAGCAGCACGATGAACTCGTTGTCGTCGATCTTGAGGTTGAGGTCCTTGATGACCTGGACCGCACCGAAGAATTTCTGGACGCCGCGAAGCTCAATCTGGGTCAATGCTCTGCTCCCGGATTGCGCACCTGGCCGGTACCGGCCTTCTCCGCCGGCGCGATCTTCGAGGTGATGTTGAAGCCGATCAGGCCGATCAGGATGATGGTCACGCCATAGCTGTGCAGCAGCAGGTTCCACGGCTGGCAAAGCGCGATGATGCCGAGGACCATCAGTACCTGAGACCCCGGTTCGAGATATTTCTGGTTGATGGCTCGAAAGCTCATTTGCGGATCGCTCCGAAGGACATGCCGCGCAGCAAATGGTTGCGGAGCAGGAAGGTGAAGATTGCGACCGGCAGCAGGAACAGGAAGGTTCCGGCGGCGATCACCGTCCAGTCGGGCAGGCCGGCGCCGACCTGGCTGGGGATGAAGGGCGGCGCCGTCTGGGCGCGGCGGTTGGTCATGATCAGCGCGAAAGCATACTCGTTCCACGCCGTGATGAAGCAGAAAACCGCAGTCGCGGCGATGCCGGTGGCGGCCTCCGGCAGCACGATCTTGAAGAAGGCTTCCATGCGGGTGTAGCCGTCGACCAGCGCTGCCTCTTCATACTCCTTCGGGATCTCGTCCATGAACCCCTTCATCAGCCACACCGAAAAGGACAGGTTGAAGGCGGTATAAAGGATGATCAGCCCGATATGGGAATCGTTTAGGCCGACGGCCCGGTACATCAGGAACATCGGGATCGCGACCACCACCGGCGGCAGCATGCGCGTCGACAGGATGAAGAAGAGCAGATCCGCCTCCCCCTTCACCTTGAAGCGCGAGAAGCCGTAGGCGGTGAAGGTACCCATGCCGACAGCCAGCACCGTCGAGGTGATGGCAATGATCAGCGAGTTCATGAAGCGGCTCGGATAGCCGGACCATTGCACCTGGCCCTTGCCGTCGCGCACGATCTTTTCACCGCCGTCGAACACGACACGTTCCCACCAGGGTGCCGCCGCATACTCTTCCGGCGACGGCGGGTTGCGCATCTGCGAGCGCTTGGTGAACAGCTTGACGAACGGCGATATCTCGGGCTGGAACACCACCGTCGGCGGGATGGTCGTGGCAAGATTGCGCGGCTTGAACGCCGTCGAGGCGATCCAGTAGATCGGCGCCAGGAAGATGATCGTCACCAAAAGGACGGCGACGATGGCGACGCGATTGAAGCCTATTTCGGAAGAAGTGCGGACGGCGGCCATCTCAGCGCTCCTTCACCTTGTTGAGGTACTTGACGTAGATGTTGGTGATGGCCAGCACCATGATCAGCACGATGTAGGCGAGCGCGCAGGAGCGCCCGGTCTGCCATTCCTGGAACGCCATCTTGTACAGCCGGATCGAGATCAGCTCGGCCGTCGGCTGGCTGGTCAGGATATAGGCGAGGTCGAAGGTCTTGAACGCTTCCATGGTGCGGAAGATGACCGCGATCATCAGGATCGGCGCGACCAGCGGCAGCGTGATGCGGAAAAAGGTGTAGAACGGTCCGGCGCGGTCGATCGCCGCTGCTTCGTAGAGATGCTTCGGCACCGCTGAAAGACCGGCCAGCGACAACAGCATGACGAAGGGCGACCACATCCAGATGTCGGTTAGCGCAACCGCATAGAGCGCCATCTTGGGATCCGCCAGCCACTCGAAATTGCCGAGGCCAAGCGCATAGTTGATGACCCCCCATGACGGATCATAGAGCAGTTTCCAGAACAGACCGACGACGGCCATCGACAGCATCATCGGCAGCAGCAGCAGCGTTGTGATGAGACCCTTGAGGGGAATATCCCGGTTGAGCAGCATGGCCACGCCGAAGCCGACGAGCAGCTGACCCGCGACCGAGATGATGACGTACTTCGCGGTGATGGCGAAGTTGGACCAGACATAGGGGTCGTTGAGCAGGTCGCGATAATTCTGCAGCCCGACGAAATTCGCCGGCGCGTTGGTCGACGCGCGGAAATCGGTGAAGGAATAGCCCAGCGAATAGATCAGCGGGAAAATGTTGAAGACGATCAGGAACAGGATCGTCGGGATTATGAAGAGGTTGCGGATCGACATGTCGCTCAAGCCGCGTGCAGCGGCCCGCGAGGAAGTGTCCAGCGTGGTGATCATCGTGGTCGCCAAGACCCTGCTCCCGTTTCGGAAAAAAGAACGGAGGAGGCACGGATGCCTCCTCCGCGAGAAAAGCTGCTTATTGGCCGCGGCCGTATTTCTTGAACGTCGCGTTCCAGTCGCCTGCGAGGGCGTCCAGCGTTTCCTTGGCGGTGCCTTCGCCGCCGATCATGTAGGGATAGACGCGCTGGTTGAGCTGCTGCAGCAGCTCGGCATATTCCGGCACCGCCCAGAAGTCCTTCACCTTGAACATGGTCTCGTAGAAGGCCTTGTTGTACGGCGTGGCGTTCTGGAACTCCTCCGACTTGAGCACGGCGGCGCTGCAGGTGTAGCCGCCGAGCGCCGCCCACTTCTTCTGGGTCTCGTCCTTGATGAACCATTCAAGGAACTTCGTCGCCTCTTCCTGCTTCTTGGAGTAGGAAACGATCGAGATGCCCTGACCGCCGAGTGCGGCGAACTGATCGCCGTTCGGGCCTGGAGGATTGGCGAAGAAGCCGGTGTTCTTGGCGTTCGGGTTCGACGCCTCGTTGATCAGCGAGGGGAAGAACGCGAAGTAGTTCATGCTCATCGCGGCCAGGTTTTCGGTGATCGCCTGATTGTCCTCCACGAAGAACGACTTGGCCCAGCCCGGAGGCGTGAACGTGTAGAGTTCCTTGTAGGCGTCGAGTGCGGCGATTGCCTTGTCGGAGTTGATGAAGCCGTCGACCTTGTAGGTCTTGTAGTCACCCAGTTCGCCGCCGAAGGAGAACAGCGCGTTTTCGAAGCCCATCGCCATCGCGTCATAGGAATTGTCGGTGTAGATGGCGATGCCGTATCGCTTCTGATCCGGCCGGTAGAAGAACTCCGCGATGTCGCGCAGCGCCTTGAAATCCTTCGGCACGTCGAGATCGTAGCCGTACTTGGCCTTGAAGGCTTCCTTTTCCTTCGGGTCCTCGAACCAGTCCTTGCGATAGGACCAGCCGACAGCGTCGCCTTCGAGCGGGATCGCCCAGTACTTGCTGCTGCCGCCCGGATACTCGGCGTAATATTTCACCGTTGCCGGCGCCATCACTTCGCCAAGCTTGTGCTTGTTGAAGAAGTCGGTCAGGTCGACATAGTGGCCGCCGGTCGAGCCGGCGCCGAGCCATTGCGAGTCGCCGACGACCATATCATAGGCGTCGCCATGGGCGTTGAACTCGGTGAAAGCCTTGGTCTGGAAGTCGGACCAGGGCGTGGTTTCCACCGTGATCTTGACGCCGGTTTCCTTCTCGTACTCGTTGCCGAGTTCCTGCAGATAATTGGCCGGATCCCATTCCGCCCAAAAGATGGTGAGCTCCTTGTCCTGCGCGTAGACGGACGTTCCGCAGGCAAGTACTAAGCCGATACCAGCAAGCAGGCTGGTCATTGTCTTGCGCATAATGATTTCCTCCCTTGTGCGCATTCTACCTTGTCATGCTAGCCGGCGGTGAAGCCGGCCTGGTAGTTCCTCCCGAGATCGCACCTTTCCGGTTCCAAGCCTCCTCGCTTTGCCGGAAACTGGATCGCAGCTCTCACTTTCGATCCGCTTTTCTGTCCTGATCTGGTATTACCAATTTTAGATAGCCGTCAAGCTCTTTCTTGGACCACCACCGGACCTTGTATAACCGGATTCTTCATGTATCCGACTGTTTTCCCTTAATTTTCCTACTCGTTGATATAGGAGAGCCTTGTTTCGGCACTGCCATCCCGGTTAACATCAATAGTGGGCATCCAAATCTGGTCGAACCAGATTGGCGCTATTTCGCCAATGCCGCTGTCGGGGCCGCATCGATTTCAGCCGTCGATTCCGCCACCGCGGCGCGCACAAGGGCGCCCGCCGCCCATTGCGCGACCGACCGCATGCCGCGGCTATCGAGCCCCCATATATCCTTCAGCACGATCAGCACTTCGACGCCGAACATCATCGACAGCGCCTGCGCCAGGCGCTTGAACTCGCGCGGCGGCAGCCGGCCCTTGAGCGGTGCGATGGCATCCTTCAGCAGCTGGACGCGATGTCCGCGCGTGAATTGCGGCTCGCCGCCCAGCGTGCCCGCCTGCCGCTGCGCCCATTGGTCGAGCGACAGTTTCAGCGCTGCCTTGAAAGTTGCCTCGAAAGCTTCGATGCGCGGCATGGCGGTATCGAACAATTCGGCAACGCGCCGCCCGGCATCGGTGGACGTCGATTGCCAGGTCAGGATCGGCCCAAGCCCCTCGTCGACCACCGCCTGCACCAGGGCTGCCTGGCTGGGGAAATAGCGATAGGCGGTGGCGCGCGACACTTGCGCCGCCTCCGCGACTTCGCTGACCGACGGGGTGACGCCCGCCTGCATCAGCCGCGTCGCCGTCTTCAGCATCAGCCGTTTTGTGCGGGCCCGTGGGCCGCGTTCGGCAGCCTCGTTGGCGTCGTCGCTCCCAGCGGCTTGTTGACGTGAGACTTCCATGTCAATACGATACGCGCGTCTCAAAAAATTGCAATGACCTTTGCCCACCGAAAGGCCGGCAAAGGGCGACAGGCGGCCCGGCGCCGGTCGGCCGGTGACGGGAGAAACGCGATGAAGCGCATCTACGTGGTGGGCACAGCCGACACCAAGGGCGAGGAACTTGCCTTCCTGGCCGATGCTATTGCCGCCACCGGCAGTTCGGTTGCCCGCGTCGACATCGGAACGCGCGGTGCCACGGTGCCGGTCGATATCCCGGCCAGCGAGGTCGCGGCGCATCATCCGGATGGAGCCAGTGGCATGCTCGGCATCGATGATCGCGGCACGGCAGTGGCCGGCATGGGCGCCGCCTTCACCAGTTTCATTCAGTCGCGCGACGACATATCAGGCGTGATCGGCATTGGCGGCGGCGGCGGCACGTCGATCATCACTGCCGGCATGCGCGCGCTGCCGCTTGGGCTGCCCAAGATCATGGTCTCGACGCTCGCCTCCGGCGACACCGCGCCCTATGTCGACGTCTCCGACATCATCATGATGCCATCGGTCACCGATATGGCGGGACTGAACCGGCTGTCACGCGTCGTGCTGCACAATGCGGCGCAGGCAATCGCCGGCATGGCCGCCAGGCCGGCGCCAGTCGCCACTGGCAAGCCGGCACTCGGGCTCACCATGTTCGGCGTCACCACGCCTTGCGTGACCGCCATCGCGGATCAGTTGCGCGCCAACTACGACTGCATGGTCTTCCACGCCACCGGCACCGGCGGCCGCTCGATGGAGAAGCTCGCGGACTCGGGCCTGCTCGCCGGCGTCATCGACATCACCACGACGGAAGTCTGCGACCTGTTGTTCGGCGGCGTGCTGCCGGCGACGGAAGACCGCTTCGGCGCCATCGCCCGCACCAAGCTGCCCTATGTCGGCTCGGTCGGCGCGCTGGACATGGTCAATTTCTGGGCGCCGCCGACCATTCCCGAGAAGTTTAGGGGCCGGCTGTTTTACGAGCACAATCCCAACGTCACGCTTATGCGCACCACGGCGAATGAATGCCGCGGCATAGGCGAGTGGATCGGCACCAGGCTCGCTCGCTGCGAGGGCCCTGTGCATTTCCTGATCCCCGAAAAAGGCGTCTCGGCACTCGACATCGAGGGCGGCGCCTTCTTCGACCTCGAAGCCGACGCCGTGCTGTTCGATGCCATCGAGCGCACCATCAGGCCGAGCGCCACGCGCCGCGTCACACGCCTGCCGTTGCACATCAACGATCCGGAATTTGCCAAAGCCGCAACCGCGGCCTTCCTCGACATCGCCAGATAGTGAGAGTCAACAAATGCCCGCAATACCGCGCAAGGACATATTGAAGAAGTTCAAGGCGATGATCGCCGACGGCGTGCCCATCGTCGGCGGCGGCGCCGGCACCGGCTTGTCGGCGAAGGCCGAGGAAGCCGGCGGCATCGACCTCATCATCATCTACAATTCCGGCCGCTACCGCATGGCCGGGCGCGGCTCGGCTGCCGGCCTGCTCGCCTATGGCAACGCCAACGAGATCGTCAAGGAAATGGCCTACGAGGTGCTGCCGGTGGTCAAAAAGACGCCGGTGCTGGCCGGTGTCAACGGCACCGATCCCTTCGTCATCATGCCGCTGCTGCTTGCCGAGCTGAAGACGATGGGCTTTTCCGGCGTGCAGAATTTCCCGACCATCGGCCTATTCGATGGCAGCATGCGCCAGAGTTTTGAGGAAACCGGCATGGGCTTCGGGCTGGAGGTCGACATGATCGCCGAGGCGCACAAGCTCGATCTTCTGACCACGCCCTATGTCTTCAACCCCGACGAGGCGCGCGCCATGACAAAAGCCGGCGCCGACATCGTCGTTGCCCATATGGGGGTGACGACCGGCGGCTCGATCGGAGCCACGTCGGCCAAGTCGCTCGACGACTGCGTGGTCGAGATCGACGCCATCGCCAACGCGGCGCGCTCGGTGCGCAAGGATGTCATCCTGCTTTGCCATGGCGGGCCGATCTCGATGCCGGATGATGCCCGCTACATCCTCGACCGCTGCAAGGGCCTGCACGGCTTTTATGGCGCGAGTTCGATGGAACGGCTGCCGGCTGAAGCCGCGATCGCCAGGCAGACGGCGGATTTCAAGGCCGTCACGCCGCACGACCAGAAGAAAAAGAAGGGATGAGATCATGACCGACAAGAGCAAGGTGTTCGTATACCCGAAGGACGTGAGCGCCTTCGGCTTTGACTGGGGCAAGCTGTCGCTGACGGTGGCGCCTGAAGTGAATGGCGCTGAGCGCTTTTCCGGCGGTGTCGTCGACCTGCCCCCAGGCAAGGGCCATACCCGCCACAACCATCCCGGCGCGGAAGAGATCATCTTCGTCATCTCAGGCAATGGCGAGCAGATGGTCGAGGACGAGGAGGGCAATCCGGTCGTCGCCAAGGTCGGCCCCGGCTGCACCATCTATGTGCCGGAAAGCCGTTTCCATTCGACGCTGAATACCGGCGATGGGCCGATGCAGCTCTTCGTCGTCTATTCGCCGGCCGGACCGGAACTGGTGCTGCGGGAGCTGCCGGATTTCAGGCTGATCCCGGCGGGGAAGTAATCGCGAAAGGCCCCCTTCATCCGGCCGCTTCGCGGCCACCTTCTCCCCGAGGGGAGAAGAGGCAGAAGCCAGCGCCGGCGCAAACTCCTCTCCCCTCGGGGAGAGGTCGGATAGCCCCGAATTGCCCTTCGCAATTCGGATGGCAATCCGGGTGAGGGGGTAGCGCCGAGCTAGGCTATCCCACCTCTATTCCACCCCCGTGCCCGATCCCCAAACATCACATACCCCGCATCCGTCACCGCCAGCGTATCCTCCAGCTTGATGAACCCCCGCGTCGGGTGAAGCATGGTCGTCTCCACCGACAGCACCATGTTCGTCTCCAGCGGCTTGGCCGAATAAGTGCCTTCATAGGTGACCGGGTGGTTGGTCATCAGGAACGGCGCTTCATGGGTGATCAGGCCCATGCCATGGGCGAAGAAATCCGTATAGGGCGCGACCTTCGACGCCTTCAGCACGCCCTCCGCGTGCGAAATCATATCGCCGCCGATGGTGCCTGCCCTCACCTTCGAGAACGCCGCCTGCTGCACCGTCTCGACCTCGGCCAACAGATCTTCCAGCTCGGCATCCGGCTCGCCCAAAATGCCCATGCGGCAGAGGTCGCCAATATAGCCGTGATAATTGCCGCCGGAATCGATCGACAGCACCTCGCCCTTTTTCCACGCCTGCGGTGACGCCGCACGGTTGTGGCTGGCGCCCAACGTCAGCAGGCAATATTCGAAATGCGCGCCGCGATTGGTCTCCTCGCGCCGCAGATGCTCGATGATCTCGGCCTTGGTCTTGCCTTCGTGCGCCCACTGGATGGTCGCCAACATGGAATCGGTGATCAGCTCGGAGGCGATGCGCAGCTTTTCCAGCTCGGCGTCCGTCTTGATGGCGCGCATGCGCTCCAGCATATCGGTCGCGTCGATCAGCTTCGCGTCCGGCAGCGCCTTGCGGATCAGTGCATAAGCATCGGACGGCAGGAAGGCCGGCTCGATGCCGATGCGGGCGCCTACCTTGCCGATTTTCGTCACGTGCTCGACCGCAAGATTGGCAGCATCGAGCGTGCCCCAGCAGGCGGCATGCAGCGTCGGCGTCCAGAACGGGCTGTTCTGGTGCTCGGCGCCTTCCATGCGGTTGCCGATGTAGGCGGCATGATCGGGCCCACCCTTTTCATAGACGACGACAGGCAGGTAACGGCTATGGCCGATCGCATCCATGGCGGCAAAGAAGATGAACTTGTAGCCGCCGAGCAGATACTGCGTGTTGTGCTTGGACGTCGCGAGCAGAACATCGATGCCGGCCTCTTCCATCAGCCGGTCGACCCTCGCCTGGTCGAACGGGATATTGCTGACGGCGCTCTTGCCCGGGGCAATGTTCATTGTTCTCTCCCTGATTTCCGTGGGATCGCCGATCGTGCAGCGGCCGATCCCTTGGCTTTCGATCAAATCTGCACCATTTCGTTAACTCTGGTCCAGCCAGAAACAGGTTGGATTGCTTCGGCAGGCTGTCACCACTCGTCATTGCTGCACGCTCAGGCAGTCTGGTCCTACCAGAATACCAGAATGAAAGGGCCACCTCTAAAACTGGTCCAGCGGACGAAAATTTCAAAGCCAAGCAAGGATGCGCCAATTCCGTCTCTGGCGAAACCCTTGGCAAGGGTCATAATCGCCGCGAGGATGCTGGCGGGTGCGGCCAGCTTCGAGGGGTGCGCCCATCTGGTCGCGGAGAGGACGGAGGTTGATCATGTCGGATATTTCCAGACGCACGCTGCTTGGCGGCTCAGTTTTACTGTTGGCCTCCACCGCCATGCCCACATTCAGCTGGGCGCAGACGCCGAAGAAGGGCGGCCGCCTCGTGCTTGCCGCCGATTCCGAGCCGCGCAACCTCAATCCGGCCATCGTCGCCTCCAACGGCGTCTTCTTCATCTCCAGCAAGATCGTCGAAACGCTGGCCGAAGCCTCGTTCGAAGGCAAGGACGGACTGGAACCCCGCCTTGCGCTCTCCTGGGAAGGTGCTGCCGATGGGCTGTCGGTGACCTTCAAACTGCGCGACGGCGTCAAATGGCATGACGGCGAGCCGTTCACCTCGGCCGACGTCGCCTTCTCCGCGCTGCAGATCTGGAAGCCGCTGCAGAATCTCGGCCGCACCGTGTTCAAGGATCTGGCCAGCGTCGACACCCCTGACGATCTGACCGCCGTCTTCAAATTCGCCAAGCCAACGCCGTTCCAGCTGATCCGCAACGCGCTGCCGGCGCTGTCAAGCGTGGTGCCGAAGCACATCTACGAGGTCGGCAAGATCGAGGACAACCCGGCCAACAATGCACCCATCGGCACCGGGCCGTTCAAGTTCGGCGAATACAAGGCCGGCCAGTATTACAAGCTGACCAGGAATGCGGATTACTGGGCCAAGGACGAGCCGTATCTCGACGAGATCATCTACCAGGTGCTGCCCGACCGCACGTCGGCTGCAGCGGCGCTCGAGGCCGAAGAGATCCAGCTCGCCGCCTTCTCCGCCGTGCCCCTGGCCGACCTCGACCGCATCTCCAAGGTGCCGGGCCTGAAGGTGATCTCCAAGGGCTATGAGGGGCTGACCTATCAGCTCGTCGTCGAGATCAACCATCGCCGCAAGGAACTGGCCGACGTGAAGGTCCGCCAGGCGATCGCGCATGCCATCGACAAGGACTTCGTCGTCAAGACGGTGTTCCTCGGCTATGCCGCCACCGCCACCGGCCCGGTGCCGAAGAACGATCCGCAATTCTACACTGCCGACGTGCCGATCTATCCATTCGACGTCGCCAAGGCCAACGCCTTGCTCGACGACGCGGGGTACAAGCGCGCCGATGACGGCAAGCGTTTTGCGCTGAAACTCCTGCCGGCACCCTATTTCAACGAGACGAAGCAGTTCGGCGACTATCTGCGCCAGGCGCTGGCGGCAATCGGCATCGACGCCGTGATCGTCAACAACGACTCGGCCGCGCACATCAAGGCCGTCTACACCGACCACGCCTTCGACCTCGCCGTCGGCCCGCCGGTGTTCCGCGGCGACCCGGCGATCTCGACCACCATCCTGGTGCAGAGCGGCATTCCCGACGGCGTGCCGTTCTCCAACCAGGGCGGCTACAAGAACGCCGCGCTCGACGCGCTGATCGCCAAGGCTTCGGAGACGCTGGATACGTCAGCGCGCACCGACCTCTACAAGGAATTCCAGAAACAGGTCGCGGCGGACCTGCCGCTGATCAACGTCGCCGAATGGAGCTTCATCAGCGTGGCGCGCGAGACGGTGGGGAACATCGCCAACAACCCGCGCTGGGCGGTTTCGAACTGGGCGGACACGTATCTGGAATCGTGACACATTTGCGCGGATGAAAGTTCGCAAAGAAATTGGTGTGAAGGCATGGCGTAGGGCCGCGTTTCGTCACACCCCCCTCTGTCCTGCCGGACATCTCCCCCGCAAGGGGGGAGATCAGCAGCTTCGCTGTCGCGTACATTCGGCATCGAAGATTGGCGAAGGCAGAGGCGACATCCAATCTCCCCCCTTGCGGGGGAGATGTCCGGCAGGACAGAGGGGGGTGCCTAGACACCGCACCTCTCCCGACTGGCGCAGCGCTATGCCTTTCCCATGACCCGCGCCCTCACCCTCATCCGCCGTCGCCTCGTCGGCAGCATCTTCGTGCTGCTGATCGTCATCATCGGCACATTCCTCCTCCTGGAAGCTGCCCCCGGTGACGCGGTCGACGCCTACATCGTCTCGACCGGCGGCGACGCCGGCATGATCGAATTGCTGCGTCATCGCTGGGGCCTCGACCAGTCCGAGCTGACACGGCTCGCGAACTATCTCTGGGCGCTGCTGCATTTCGACCTGGGCCAGTCCGTTACCTTCTCGCGGCCAATTCGCGATGTTATCCTGGAACGCCTGCCGACGACACTGCTCCTGATGGTGACCGCCACTGCGCTCTCCTTCGGTTTGGGCTCGGCGCTCGGCATCTACGCCGGCGCCAGACCCGGCAGCTTTCGCGACCGCTTCCTGTCGATCGGCTCGCTGGCGCTTTATGCCGTGCCGGGTTTCTGGTTTGGCCTGGTGCTGATCGTCGTCTTTGCCGTCGACCTGCGCTGGCTGCCGATCGGCGGCATCGAGAGCCTGGCCTCGGACAAAATCGGGTTGGACCGCGCCGCCGACATCGCCGTCCATCTCGTCCTGCCGGTTTCCGCGCTCGGCTTCATCTATCTCGCGCTCTATCTGCGCATGATGCGCGCCGGCATGGCCGAGGCGTGGCGGCAGGATTTTGTGCTCGCCGCCCGCGCCAGGGGGCTGTCGCGCCGCCGCATCGTGCTCGCCCATGTCGCCCGCAACGCGCTCTTGCCGCTGGTCACCATGCTCGGCCTGCAATCGGCGCAGATGCTTGGCGGCAGCGTCGTCATCGAGAGCGTCTTTGCCGTGCCCGGCCTCGGCCGGCTGGCGCAGGAAGCGGTCGCCTCGCGCGACACGCCGCTGCTGCTCGGCATCATCCTCACCAGCGCCGTCCTCGTCATTGCCGTCAACCTTGCCGTCGACATCGCCTACGCCCTCCTCGACCCGCGCGTCGGCGCCGGCGAGGCCAGCGCGTGAGCGCGCTGCCGCGGTTCCTGCGCCGGCCGGAAGCGGTCGCCGGTGCGATCATCCTGACGCTTCTGTTCGCCATGGCGCTGTTTGCGTCGCTGCTCTTCCCCGGCGACCCGCAGGCCATTGCCGGACCAGCACTGCTGCCGCCGTTGCAGGACTGGTCGCTGCCGCTCGGCACCGACCGGCTCGGCCGTGACGTGCTGGCCGAACTGTTCCACGGCGCCCGCACCTCGCTGGCGGTCGGCCTGGCGGCGGCGGCGGCGGCACTCTTCGTCGGCGCGATCGTCGGCACGCTGGCCGGCTTTGCCGGCGGCCTTGTCGACGAGGGGCTGATGCGCATCATCGATGCCTTCCAGACCGTGCCGAGTTTTCTCTTGGCGCTGGCCTTCGTCAGCGTCGTCGGGCCGTCGCTCGGCGTCGTCGTCACGGCAATAGCGCTTGGCGCCTGGACCGGACCGGCGCGTGTAGCGCGCGCCGAAGTGCTGTCGATCCGCGAGCGCGATTACGTCGCCGGCGCTCGCGTCATCGGCATGCATCCGCTTGAGATCGCTTTTCGCGAAGTGCTTCCCAACGCTCTGCCGCCGGTGCTGGCCTTGTCCTCGGTGATCGTGGCGGCCGCGATCCTCACCGAGGCAGCGCTTTCCTTCCTCGGTCTCGGCGACCCCAATCGCGTCACCTGGGGCGGCATGATTGCCGAGGGCCGCACTGTGCTGCGAACCGCGCCCTTTCTGTCGATCGTTCCGGGCATTGCCCTGGTACTGACCGTGCTCGGTATCTATCTCGCCGGCGAAGGCGTGGTGGAGACGACGGCGGTGCGGAGGAGCCTGTCGTGACCGCACTGGCTGAGATACGCGATCTGTCAGTGCGCTATCGGCGAGATGGCAGCGAGGTGACGGCGCTGAAGGGGGTCAGCCTGGATGTTATTGCCGGCGAGCGGCTGGCGATCATTGGCGAAAGCGGTTCGGGCAAGAGCACGCTGGCGCTGGCGGTGGCTGGACTGCTGCCCGGGTCAGCCAAGGTTAAGGGAAGGATCGATTGGTTCCTGAGATCGACAGGAGAGGCAGGCGTCAAGGCACCCCCCTCTGTCCTGCCGGACATCTCCCCCTCAAGGGGGGAGATTAAGCTCTCATCTGCGCTTTCGCCAATCACTGGCATTGCAGGAAGAGCGCTGGCCGCAAAGCTGCCAATCTCCCCCCTTGAGGGGGAGATGTCCGGCAGGACAGAGGGGGGCGCCGTAGAGCGCAAACTATCCGTCGCAAACCCCCTTCCCGGCCGCGACATTGGTTTCGTCTTCCAGGACCCGTCCGCCAGCCTCGACCCCGTCATGACCGTCGGCAAACAGATCGCCGAAGTCGCCTGCACCCACCTCGGCCTCGACTGGCCGCAAGCCTACGCCAAGGCAAAGACCCTGCTCGAACGCGTCCGCCTGCCCGACCCACAAACCGCCATGCGTGCTTTCCCGCACCAGCTCTCCGGCGGCCAGAAGCAGCGCGTTGCAATTGCCGCGGCCATTGCAGCCGGTCCGAAACTGCTGATCGCCGATGAGGCGACCAGCGCGCTGGACACCATTGTGCAAGCGGAAATCGTCAGCCTCATTCGGCAACTGGTGGCGGAGGACGGCATGACGCTGCTGTTCATCAGCCACGACATCGCGCTGGCCGCCGAACTCGCAGAGCGTATCGCTGTATTCCGGAACGCCGAACTGATCGAACTCGGCCCGACTGAGCAAATCATAAACGCCCCGCGCCATGCCTATACGCGAACGCTGCTCGACGCCCATCTCGGCCTCGACGCCGATCCGCTGCTACGACGGGCGCCGGCATGAACTTGCTCACCGTCTCCGGTCTTACCAAGCGATACCGTCGTGGCGGCAAGGCCATCGCGGCCGTCGACGGTGTCTCCTTCGCCATCGAACCCGGCGAGACGCTGGCGCTGGCCGGGCCCTCCGGCAGCGGCAAGTCGACGATCGCGCGGCTGGTGCTTAGGTTGATCGAGCCCGACGCCGGCACCGTCCAGTTCGAAGGCGATGACTTTCTGCTCTTGAAGGGTGCGGCCCTGCGCACCAAGCGCGCGCGCCTGCAAATGGTGTTCCAGGATCCGCTCGCCGCGTTCAACCCGCGCGCCACGGTGGCTCGCGTGCTTGACGATCCCTTGCGCATCCATGCCATCGCTTCCCGCGCCGAGAGGCCGGCCCGCATTGCTGCCTTGCTGGATCGCGTCGGGCTGGCAGCCGATCTCGCCCCGCGCGCCATTCACGAAATCTCCGGCGGCCAGCGCCAGCGCGTCGCCATCGCCCGCGCCATCGCAACCAAACCGTCGCTGATCGTGCTCGACGAGGCGGTGTCGGCGCTCGACGTTTCGGTCCGCGGACAGATCCTTGCGTTGCTGCTCGACCTGCAAGCCAGGGAACGGATCGCCTATCTCTTCATTTCGCATGATCTCGGCGTCGTACGGGCCATCGCCCACCGCGTCGTTCTTCTCGACGCCGGGCGGATCGCCGAGAGCGGCGACGCCCGCAACGTAGTCGACGCGCCGCAATCGGCAATCGGCAAGGCGCTGGTTGCGGCGGCGCCAAGATTGGACAGAAGCAGCAGGCAAGTACCATGACCGAACCAGAAGCCAGAGCCGAAAAACTCTCGCGCGAACTCGATTCCGCCTTCCGTAACCGCGCCGATCTCTACCGTCTGTTTCTCGACGAGCTGACCGGCGAACTCGGCGCGGAAAAGGCCGAGGCGATCATGATCCGCACCATCGAGCAGCGCGGCAAGGAGGTGGCGGCGGCCGCCTTCGTCCGTTTCGGACCTAACGACGCGCCGGCCATCGGCGAGGCATTTTTGGCCGTCAGCCCGGATGGCGGCCTGATGTATCCGACCGATGTCGAGCGCGGGCCGGACCACATCGCCTTCAAGGTGAAGCGTTGTCCGCTGAAGGACGCCTGGGTCGAGGCCGGTGTCGGTGATGAAAAACTCGCCACGCTCTGCCGCATCGCCGGCGCTTTCGACCGTGGTCTGTTCGAGGCAACGGGCGTGCGCTTCGACAATGTCACCTGGACGCCGGGCCACGGCTCCGGCTGCTGCCACATCGCGCTGACCAACCGGGATGCCGCCGAATAGGCAGTTGCTGATCAGCCGGCGGCAAACACATGCAGCTCCGTGCCCGCCTGTTCGGCAGCAGTGCGCAGGTCGGCCTTCGGTTCGCTGTCGGTGACGATATCGGCAATGTCATTGAGCCCGCAGATGCGTTCGAGACTGCTGCGGCCAAACTTGTCGTGGGTCACCACCAGCACCGTCGACAATGAACGCGATATCATCGCGCGTTTAACGGCTGCGGCGCCCGAGATCATGTCGCTCGGACCATCGGCGCTTATCCCCGATGCCCCGATAATGGCGACGTCGGCATTGTAGCGGCGCAGGAACTCGACGGTGTCTTCGCCCAACACGCTGCCTTCCCGGCTATCATAGGTCCCGGGGCAGAGCAGCACCCGAAAGGTCGGATTGGCGCCGGCCACAGAGGCCACTCCGGTGGAATTGGTGATGATGGTCAGGTCGCGCTTCAGCTGCGAAAGGTTGCGCGCCACCTCATAGGTGGTCGAACCGCCATCGATCATCACGATCTGGCCCTTCTCGACAAGGCTTGCCGCGCCGCGGCCGATGCGGGCGCGCTCCTCGATCAGGGTCAGGCCACGCTCGGAAATCACCGGTTCTGATGTCACCAGCGAGATCGTCGCACCGCCATAGGTGCGGTTGATCAGTCCGGCATCGCCGAGTTCGATGAGATCGCGGCGGATGGTCTCGCCGGCGACGCCGATGCGCCGTGCGAGCTTGGAGATGCGTATCGACGCCGACCGGCGCACTTCCGAAAGGATAAGCGCGTGCCGCTCCTTCTTCGTCAGTCGGCCTTGGTCCATGACTATTCCATTCCCTTTGCAGCAATCAGCGCGTCGCCAAGCTCGGCAAATCCCTCCGCGCCGCGCCCGCTTGTGACGAAGGCGGGAGACGCAGGAAGCTCGTCGGCGAAGTCCAGCACATTAGCGACGCCGACGCTGTTGGGGAAGAAGCCGAACATTGGTGCATCGTTTGGACTATCGCCGACGAAGACAATGCTGTCCTTGTCGTGGTCGATATCTATACCGAAACAGTCCCGCAAGAATAGCCGGCTTGTCGACAGTTTGTCGTATTTGCCGAACCAGCCATTGACGTGGATGGACGAGATTTTCGCCGTCGCGCCATAGCGCTGGAAGATGCCGACGATCTTCAGAACCTCGGTTTTGGGCAGCGGCGCCACGTCCTCGCAAAAATCGATCGCCAGATCGGCCTCGCGATAGGCCTGGTCGGCCGCGACCGCCGCACCCGGAACTTCGCTCAGAACGGTTTGCTCGATCTCCTTGAGGCGTGCGGCATCGGCCTGCCGTTCGGCAGCGCTCTTGGCGTAGTGGCGAACAATCCGCTTTTTGGCGTCGTCGTAGCGGAAATAGAAGGCGCCGTTCTCGCCGATCACGCCGTCCACCGGCCATTGCCGGGCGATCAGGTCGCACCAGCCGGCAGGGCGGCCGGTAACCGGCGCGACAATGAAGCCGGCCTGCTTCAGCCGCTCGAGCGCCGCATAGGCTTTTGCCGGCAACCGCCCCTTGTCGGTCAAGGTGTCGTCTATGTCGGTCAGCACGACAGCGATGTTGCGCCGGTCCGGCGCGGTGAAGTCGGTGAGCGGACGCAGCACCCGCTCAGGCTCCCGCCGCAACCGTTTCGAGCGAGGCAGCAGCGACGTCGAGCATGGTGAACCTGTCGCGGATCAGCCGCGCATTGGCGACCGCCTCGTCGTAGAAGCCAGCCGGTATGGCGACCTCTTGCGGCGTGGTCGGGGCGCCGGCGGCACGCAGTGCTGCCGCGATCTCGCGCGCCGGGCGTGCCACCCGCAGCAGCCTTTCGCGATGCGAGCGCCACTGCCTGGCCAGCATGGTGTTGACAGCGTCCGCCCGTTCGCGGTCCAGCAGCTTGGGCTTGAATGCCGCCCAGCAGGAACGTCCGAGCGTTTCGCCGAAGATTTCGATGAAGCGGTCTGGCGTATCGGCGGACGGCGCGAGCTGCAGCTCCCGCAGCGCCAGCACGCGTTCCTGTAGCCGCGCCATCGTCAACGTCGTCACCGCTATGTGCTCGCCGTGATGCGCCTCGGGCAATCCCTGGCCCCGCATGTCGATATAGTGGGCGATGAGATGTTCGCCCTGACTGGCCGGATAGGAGCCGCCGCACAAAGTCATGCCAAGGCCCGACATGACCAGCGTGCGCACCAGCACTTCCGTTGCCTCAAGGTCGCCGGTCCCGAGTTCGCCGGCTTTGGCGATAAGCGCCTCCTCGTCCTCGGCCAGAAGCATGAACGGCGCCTCCCGGTAGGGCGTGCCGAGCAACAGATGCGCCATCAGCCAATCGGTCTGCGCGGTCGGCCGCGCCATCGAATCGCCGAAGCCGGCAGCGATCAGCCGGTGCGGCGCTCGCGCCATGACATCGAGATCGAGGAAGACACCGACCGGCAGGCTCGCCGTCAGCGATTTCTTCAGGCCGTCCTCTGTGATTGCCGCAGACACCGAGGTGTAGCCGTTCATCGACGGCGCGGTGCCGAACACCGCATAGGGCTTTTCGGTCAGATGGGCGGCATATTTGGTGATGTCATTGATCGAGCCCGATCCGACCGCGACCAGACCGCTGGCGTCTTTCGTGCGGGCGATCACCGATCGCACGGTGTCCATGTCGGGATGCGGATGGCGCGGCAGGATGATCTTGTCGACATCGCTGGAGCCGCGCAGCGCAATCGACACTCTCTCGCCGAGAGCCAGCCTTGTGTCGGGATCCATGACAACGGCGAGCCTGCGGCCGAGCGGCAGCGGCTTGACCAGCGCATCGGCTTCATCGCCGAGACCGCGCCCTATGACGATGGTCTTCAGCGGCACCGACAGCATTCCCTGGCTATCCGGGTCAGGCAGCGTGCCGGCAATAAGGCGATCGAGCATTTGTCTGGACATAGGATGCAGTCCGGTCAGTCAGCATGAAGCGGGGTCAGGGCATCGAACAAGGTGCGATACCGGCGGTAACTTCTGTCGTAGGCGGCCTTGGCGGAAGGATCAGGGTCGATCGTCTCGATGTGGCCGGCCAGCCTTTCAGCCGCCTGCTGCACTGAGGAGGTAAGGCCGATGGCTGCGGCGGCAAGGATTGCCGCACCGATCGGCGAGGCATCGGCCGCACCCGCGATCTCGACCGGCCTGCCGCTGACATCGGCACGGATTTGCGCCCATACCCGGCTGCGCGCGCCACCGCCTGAGAGCCGGATGCGATCCGTCGCGATATCGAGATCGTCCAGCCGGTCGACCACGTCGCGCATGGCAAAGGCACAGCCCTCCAGCACGGCACGGGCACAAGCGGCTTTGCCGTGGAAGGATGTCAGGCCGTAGAAAGCGGCACGCGCTTCGGCGATCCAGCGCGGCGCCATGGCACCGGACAACGCGGGCAAGAACAGCAAATCGTCGCTGCCGGCAACCACCGTCGCCGCCAGTTCCGACATCGCCGCCGGCGAATCGACGCCGAAGGTTGTTAGAAACCACGTCACCGCGCCGCCCGAGAGCCATCCGGGATTGGAGATGAAATAGCCGTTGCCGAGAAAGCCATGGGTCTCGACCAGGCCGCCGGGGTCGAGGCGAAGCGTGCCGGACACCGCGCCGACCACTTCGGCCGTGCCGAGATTGCAGGCGACGACACCGGGCACGACAACCCCGGCGCCTATGGCGGCCGAAAAATCATCGCCGGTGCCGACCGCCAGCGGCGTGCCCACAGGAAGACCGGTGAGCTCGGCGCCGGCGTGGGTCAAGGCGCCGGCGATCTCAGATGCATCGTCGATGCCGGGCAATTTATCTGCATCGATGTCGAAGGCCGCCAGCAGATCGCCGGCATAATTGTGCTCCTTCAGCCCATAGAGCATGGTCGTCGAGGCCAGCGCGTGATCGATGACGGCACGACCGCACAACGCTGCGACCACGAATGATACCGGTTGATGCCAGAGCGCCACTCGGCGCGCTTCGGGCAGGTTGCGCGCGGCCCAGCGGATTTTCGCCGCCATATGGGTGGCGTCCAGAACGAGACCGGTGCGCTCACGGATGAAGTCCGGGTCGATGCCGGCGATCTCTCCTGCCGCCCGCCGGTCCATCCAGATGATGCACGGAGCCAGCGCCTCACCATTGCGATCGACCGCGACGCAGCCGTCGAGCTGGCCGGCAATGGCAATACCCTTGATGTCGGACGGCGCAAGCCCAGCCTTGTCGAGCGCGCCGGCAATGGCCGGCTTGAGCGCCGCCAGCCACAGCGCCGGGTTCTGTTCGGCCCAGCCGGGCGCCGGGAAGGCCGGCTGGTACAACACAGCGGCCTCGCCACGCAGCCGCAATTCGTCATCGACAACGATCGCCTTTAGGCTTTGTGTGCCGAGATCGATGCCGATGACTGGCATTAGACACGCTCGCAATCCGCGAGGACATCCCGCAGTTGCGAGAGGATAGAACCTT
Organism: Mesorhizobium sp. M0077; assembly: GCF_040322955.1. Lineage (NCBI taxonomy): Bacteria > Pseudomonadati > Pseudomonadota > Alphaproteobacteria > Hyphomicrobiales > Phyllobacteriaceae > Mesorhizobium > Mesorhizobium sp. M0077. The sequence goes on along the minus strand of NZ_JAMYUL010000001.1, from coordinate 38,322 downwards.
TCGTCGGCGAATAGGAGCCATCGAAAACCGCTGTGCCAATGGTAAAAGCGTTGGCGCCGGCCAGCTTGATTGCCTTGATGCGATCGGCTGATGCCACAGCGCCGGCGACGATCAGATGCCGCGACGGACCAAGCCCGCGCCGGGCTGCGCGCACCAGTTCGGCCGGGTTGGCCTCGGTGGCGCGATAGGCGAGGATGTCGCATCCCGCACAACCCTTCTCGGCGAAGGCGCGGCAGTCGGCCTCAACATCCTCGGCCGAACCGCCGAGCTTGGTCGGATGGCCGACCGGCCGCCCGGGAAAAGGGTAGTATTCGGTGCCGCTCCCCTCCAGCAACGCCATGATCTCGTCGACCTGGGTACCACCGAGCAGGCGCTGGATGCCGAGATCCCTGGCGATGCGCGCGGAATTAAGGCAGGCCTCAGCCGTCGTCGAGACAACTTCCATGTAAGTGGTGGCGCCTGTCCGGCCAATGGCGACAGCGAGCTTGCGCAGCACATCCGGCGCGACGCCAATATCCTTGAAGCCGACATGCTTCAGGCCGACCGGCTCAATCAAATCGACCAGGTCGAGACAGTCCTCGACCGTGCGATCGTTGCGCGTCAGCATGAAGATGAAGTCCATCCGAAAGGTCCCTCGCCTGGTCGGGAAAGCCGGTTTGCTGCCGGTCTGTTAACACCTCCTAACCATTTGTTGCAAGGTGCCACATTTTGATTTGCAGTACCACACATTTTATGACAAAACGGGCGCCGGCCCGCCAGGCACGACTTCTAGGGAGAGGGAAGAATGCTCAAGCCGCTGAGACGTACCGCGTCCAGACTGCTCGTCGCAGTCGTATTTGTGTGGCCCCTGACGTGGCAAGTGACACAAGCGGCCGCGTGGGATCTGAAAGAGGCGTCGAAACCCTATAGCGGCCAGACCATCCGCATGGTCGGCGAGGCGCTGCCGCCGCTCGAAGCGCTGAAGAAGATGGCGCCGGAGTTTGAAAAACAGACCGGCATCCATGTCGAAGTCGAGATGTACGAGCACTCGGAAGCCGTCAACAAGGTGCAGCTCGATCTCAACTCGCACCGCGGCCGCTACGACGTCATCATCCAGCCGCATCGCGAACTCGGCAAGTTCGCCACCAACAACCATCTGGTCGAAATCGCCAAGATGATGGCCGACCCGGCTTTGCGCGATCCGAGCTTCGAGCCGGAGAAGCAGCTCTACCAGACCGCCTGGCACGAAATCTCCTGGTATGACGGCAAGGAGTACGGCTTCCCCTTCACAGTGCTCAACATGTTCATGTGGTATCGCTCGGACCTGCTCGCCGATCCCAAGGAGCAGGCAGGCTTCAAGGCCAAGTATGGCTACGACCTCGCTCCCGCCAAGGACTGGAAGCAATACCGCGATATCGCCGAATGGTTCTATCGCCCCGACCAGGGTTTTTACGGCACCGCCCTGCAGGGCAAGCGCCATGAGGCACTGTGGTATGAGTGGCTCAATTTCCTTTATTCCTTCGGCGGCGACGTGCTCGAAGTGAAGAGCGGCTCGGCCTGCGGCCCGGTCATCGTCAACAGCCCCAAGGCCGTCGCCTCGCTCGAATATTACAAGAGCCTGCTGGAATTCTCGCCGCCGGACAGCCTCAACTATTTCTGGGATGATGTCATGGCGCTGATGCAGCAAGCCAAGGTCGCCGAGCTGATCATGTGGAACGACGCAACCTATGCCGTGTCGGTCGACACCACGGCCTCCACCGTGGTCGGCAAGGTTGGCTTCGATCTCGTGCCGCAAGGCGACGGCGGGAAGATCGGCCAGGTCGAGGGCTGGACCTATCTGATCCCGGTCTATTCGAAGAACCAGCAGGCCGCCTTCCTCTTCGTCCAGTGGATGATGGGCTATGACCGCCAGCTCGAACAGCATCTCAATGGCGGCGCTTCAGGTCGGCCGGATGTCTATGCCTCCGCCGAGGTGCAGAAGCTGCCCTATGCCAAGGCTTCGATGGAGGCCAACGAGCATGCGGTGCCGAAGGCGACGCTGCCGCAATCGGCCGAGATGACCGACATACTAGTGCGCGAACTGTCATCCTACCTCGCCGGCGAAAAGGAGGCGCAGGCCGCCCTTGACACCGCCGCCACTGACATCTCGACACTGCTCGGTTCTTGCGCACCCATGACCTATCCGGCACGATAGGCCTTGAGATGTCGCGCAGAGGCTACCCGCACAAGCGGGTAGCCGTTCTTGTCCGCAGGAAACGCCCGTGACGAACCGCACTCCATCGCCGCGCGGAATGCCGCTTCTCGACCGTGGGGTGGGGCCGCTCTTGATGCTGCCGGCGACCCTGCTCGTCGTCGTCTTCCTGGTCGGCCCGTTCTACTACATGGTCTACACCGCGCTGACCGACCTCAGCTTCGCCGACGCCAGCCATGCCGGCGCCTTCGTCGGTTTCGACAATTTCCGCAAGCTGATGCGCAACGACCCATTCTTCTGGGCATCGTTCCTGTTGACGCTGAAATTCGTCGTCATCGCCGTCGGCCTTGAGTTCCTGCTCGGCTTTGCGCTGGCCTTCCTGATCTTCCGCTTCGTCGCCAGCCAGCGGCTTCTCACCATACTGCTGCTCATCCCGATGATGATCGCGCCGGTCGCCGTCGGGCTGATCTGGCGGCTGCTGTTGCAGGGCGATTTCGGCATGCTCACCTTCTACATGCGCAAGGTCGGCCTGCTGGCGCAGAATTCGGCGGTGCTTTCGGCACCCGACCTGGTGTTTCCGACCATCGTCGCCATCGATGTCTGGCAGTGGACGCCTTTCGTCACCCTGATCATGCTCGCCGGGATGATGAGCCTGCCGCGCGCGCCGTTCGAGGCGGCGATGATGGATGGCGCCAAACCGTTCCAGATTTTCCGAGACGTCATGCTGCCGCTGCTGCGGCCGGTCATCGCGCTCGTGCTGCTGCTGCGCGGCATCGACGCCTTCAAGGAGTTCGACAAGGTTTTCCTGATGACCGGCGGCGGACCGGGAACGCTGACCGAGCTGGTCTCGATCTATGCCTACCGCGTCAATTTCCGCAACTGGGACCTCGGCTACGGCGCCGCGGTCGCCTTCATGATCTATCTCGTCGTGCTGATCCTGTGCTCGGTCTTCTACAAGGCCGTCTACTGGTCGAGCCGCAAGCAGGTGGGGGCGTTTTGAGGGCGCTGCGATGATCGATCAATCCACCAACCGCGCCTGGAGGAGCTTTGCCTGGGCCGTGCTGCTGGTCGCAGTGGTTGTTGCGCTGACGCCTTACGTCTGGATGGTGCTGGCCTCGTTCAAGAACCGCGTCGACCTTCTGTCTTCTGTGCCGAAATGGGTCTTTTCGCCGACGCTCTCCAACTATCCGGCCGTCTTCATCGACAAGGGATACTGGCCGCTGGCGATCAATTCGGTGCTGATCTCGGTGTCGTCTACGATGCTCTGCATCGTCATCGGCGCGCCGGCTGCCTATGGCTTTGCCCGTTCCAATTTCCCCGGCAAGGAAGACCTGTTCTTCTTCTTCCTGACGACGCGCATGGCACCGCCGATCTCGATCGCCGTGCCGCTGTTCCTGTTCTTCACCTCGCTTGGCCTGATCGACACCATCTACGCCGTGGTGATCGCCCACACCTCTTTCAACCTGTCGCTCGTCGTCTGGATGATGCGCGGCTTCTTCGCCGAAATCCCCAGGGAGATCGACGAAGCCGCGATGATGGACGGCCGCTCGCGGCTCGGCGCATTCTTTTTCGTCGTTGCACCGCTGGCCGCGCCCGGCATCGGCGCGACGGCCGTGCTCTGCTTCATCCTGTCATGGAACGAGTTCCTCTACGCCTTCATCCTCGTCGCCTTCGACGGGCGGCCGCTGACCGTCGGCATACCGGGGCTGGTGACGCCGCATGGCACGCTATGGGGCCAAGTCGCGGCGGTCGCCATCGTGGCGACGCTGCCGATCGTGCTTTTCACTTTCCTTGTCCAGAAACAGCTCGTCCGCGGCCTCACCTTCGGCGCGGTCAAGGGTTGAAGGGATCTCGCATGGCAATTGTTTTCGACGGCGTCACCAAGGCTTTCCCCGATGGGACGGTGGCGCTGCAGGCGCTCGACCTTGCTTTCGAGCCCGGTGAATTCCTCGTGCTGCTCGGGCCCTCCGGCTCGGGCAAGACGACAGCCTGCCGGCTGCTCGCCGGGCTGGAGCGGCCGACCGCCGGGCGCATCATGGTCGAGGGTCGCGATGTCACCGACCTGCCGCCGCGCCTGCGCGGCATGGGCATGGTGTTCCAGAACTATGCGCTCTACAGCCATAAGAGCGTCTACGAGAACATCGCCTATCCCTTGCGCATCCGAAAAATGCCGGCCGCCGTGCTCGACCGCTGCGTCCGCGCCATGGCCGAGCTGCTCGAAATCACCCGTTACCTCGACCGCCGCCCTTCGCAATTGTCGGGCGGCCAGGCGCAGCGCGTCGCTGTGGCCCGCGCCCTGGTCTGGCAGCCTAGCCTCTGTCTGATGGATGAGCCGCTGTCCAATCTCGACGCCTTGTTGCGGCTCCACATGCGCACCGAGCTGAAGCGGCTGCATCGCGAGCTGAAAAAGACCTTCGTCTTCGTCACCCACGACCAGGAAGAGGCGATGACGCTGGCGACCAGGGTCGCGGTGCTGCGCGAAGGCGCGCTGATCCAGTACGACGACCCGCGCGAGATCTACCGGCGCCCGGCCAATCGCTTCATCGCCGAATTCATCGGCCGTCCAGCGATGAACACGTTCGATGGTGACGTCCGCGCCGGCGTCTTCCACGCCAGCGGTTTCACTTGCCCGCTTCCGGGAAAGCCTGATGGTCCCATCGTGCTCGGCATTCGCCCCGAGCAGATCCAACTGGTCGACGCCTCCGCAAGCGATGCCATCCAGTTTGCCGTCGACGTCGTCGAACCGGTCGAGCCGGACGTGCTGATCTTCGCCAAGAGCGAGGCGAACGCGCTGATCGTCAGGACAGTGAATGTCGATCGCGCTTTCGATCCCGGCCAGCCGCTTTATCTACGCTTTCCGCCGGCAGCGCTGCACACGTTCGATGCGGTTTCGGGAGCGCGGCTGCCGTGAGCTCGCTACTCGCTTTGGTGCCGCTGGCCGCCGCGGCACTTGTCTGGCGGCTGTTCTACAGCTTCAACCTGTCGCGGCGCTGGTTCTCGATGGGGGAACTCATCTTCTGGGACGCCATTGCACTGGTAATCCTGCAGCTTGTCTGGCTGATCTGGTTCTGAATGCGCATTCCAGCAACGCAGATCAGTAGCCCAGCGCACAACCGTCCTTGCGCGGATCGGAGGCACCGGTGAGCGTGCCCTTTTCCCAATCGATCAGCACCAACTGGCCGCCGCCATGCGGCTCCTCGGCGATCGAAACCTGATGGCCGCGCTGACGCAGGCCGGCGATCGCCTCAGCCGGAATCCCGCGCTCGGCCAGCACGGCATTGTCCTTGTAGAACACCCGTGGCGCATCCAGTGCCTGCTGCGGGTCCATCCCGAAATCGATCATGTTGGTCAGCAGATGGACATGGCCGAACGGCTGGTAGCCGCCGCCCATCACCCCGAACGGCATCACCACCTTACCCCCTCGCGTCGCCATGCCAGGCATGATGGTGTGCATCGGTCGCTTTCGCGGCGCGATACGATTTGGATGGCCTTCCGTGAGGCGAAAACTGCTGCCGCGATTCTGCAGCACGACGCCTGTCTTGGGACCGACGACGCCGCTGCCGAAGGAACCGAAGGTCGAGTTGATGAAGCTGACCGAATTGCGGTCGCGGTCGACCACGGAGATATAGACGGTGTCGCTGCGCGACAGCTCAAGCCGCGGCAGATGCGTCATGGCGAGGGCCGGATCGATGGCGGCGCGCAGCCGCTCCGCATAGGCTGCCGACAGCAGTTGTTCGACGGGGACCTGGACGAAATCCTGGTCGCCGATGAAAGTATCGCGGTCCTGGTAGGCAAGCCGGCCGGCTTCGATCTCGAGATGCAGCCGCTGGGCACTGTTCGGCTCCAACGAACCAAGGCTGAAGCCCGAAAGCACATTCAGCATGATCAGCGCCGTCATGCCCTGATTGTTCGGTGGCATCTGATGGATATCGTAGCCGCGATAGGACGTATTCACCGACGTAACGTAGTCGCCTTGGGTCTCGGCGAAATCCTCCAATGCATGCAGCCCGCCCAGCGCGCGAAGACGTTCCACCAGATCGTCCGCGACCTCACCTTCATAAAACCCTGCACGGCCTCGGTTGGCAATGATGCGCAAGGTGCCCGCCAAGTGCGGCTGCCGATGCACATCGCCGGCTTGCGGCGCCCTTCCCTCGGGCAGGAATATGCGCGCGGCGTGTTCATCGGCTGAGAGCAGGGCGACCTCGTCGGCCCAGTCGAAGGCGACGCGATCATAAACGACACAGCCTTGTTCGGCATAGCGAATGGCTGGCGCCAGCGCGGCGTCGATGCCCTTTTTTCCGTGGTCCTCGAGTAGCCGGCACCATGCATCGATGGCGCCTGGTATGGTGACGGCATGCGGTCCGGCCGCAGGCAGTTCGCTATGCCCCCGCTCCAGATACCATTCGGCGGTTGCCGCAGCGGGCGAACGCCCCGAGCCGTTGAAAGCGAGAACATCGCCCTCGCCTTTGGGACTGTAGAGCACAAAACAGTCGCCGCCGATGCCGGTCGATTGCGGCTCGACGACGCCTTGCACCGCCGCAGCGCAGACAGCGGCATCCATGGCATTGCCGCCGGAGCGCAGCATGTCGATGGCGGCCAGCGTCGCCAGCGGATGCGATGTCGCCGCCATCGCTTCTGTCGCGCGAACTGGCGAGCGGCCGGGGAACTGAAAATCACGCATGCAATCGCCTCCAATGATTTCGCGCCCGCCGGCCGCAGCCTTCAATGCTTGATGCGGTCGCGCATGGCGTACCACAACATCCCCAGCACATAGAGCGGGCCCCGCAGCGCTGTACCGCCCGGGAACGGCATCGGCGTCAGCGTCGAGAACAGGTCCAGCCGCGAGGCGTCGCCCGTAATCGCTTCGGCCAAGAGCTTGCCCGACAGCGTTGACAGGATGACGCCCTTGCCGGAATAGCCATGCGCGAAATAGACCTCGCCATAGTGCCCGACATGCGGCAGCCGCGACGTGGTCACCGACACCAGACCGCCCCAGGCATGATCGATGCGGCAGCCCTTCAGTTGCGGGAAGGTGGCCTCCATGTGCGGCCGCACGAAGCCGGCGATGTCGGCCGGCGGCGATGGCGTGTAGCGCTCGCCGCCGCCGAACAGCAGCCGACCGTCCGCCGACATGCGGTAGTAGTTGACGACGAAGCGCGTGTCGGACACCGCGACATTGGCCGGGATGACATTGTGTTTGCCCTCCAGCGGTTCGGTGGCGACGATGTAGTTGCCGACCGGCATGATGCGGCTGTTGACGCGCGGCTCCAGCCCATGCAGCAACGCGTCGCCGGCCAGCACGACATGTTTGGCCCTTACCGACCCCTGCGCCGTCGAGACCCGGATCGAAGGCTCGCGCTCCAGCTTTACCGCGACGGAATTTTCATGGATGACGACACCGGCCGCCACGGCGGCACGGGCAAGGCCGAGCGTGTAGTTCAGCGGATGCATATGGCCGCCAAGCGGCTCATACATCGCGCCATGATAGGGCGTGTCCACCTTGCCGCGTGCCTGCGCCGCCGACAGGATCTCGACGTCGCGGAACTTCATCACGCTCTCGAGGCATTTGGCCTCGTCTTCGAGATCCCTGAGGTCGGAGCCATTAACGGCACCGACGAGATGGCCGGTCAGCCGCAGATCGCAATCGATGGCGTGGCGCTCGATGATGTCGAGCACCAGGCCCCGCGCCTCGAAGGCGAGGTCGAACAGCGCCTTCGCCCGCTCGGGGCCGTAAAGCTTGACCAACCCCTTGGCGCCTTTGCGCAGGCCAGGGATCATCTGGCCGCCATTGCGGCCCGACGCGCCCCAGCCGATCTTGCCGCCTTCGAGCAGCACCACCTTCAGGCCGCGCTCGGCGGCATGAAGGGCGGCCGACAGGCCGGTGCAGCCGCCGCCGACCACCACCAGATCGGCGCCGACATCTCCCACCAGCGCCGGATGGTCCGGCGCCGGATTGGCGGTGGCGACATAATAGGAATTGCCGATATCGAGGCTCGAATTGAAACCTGTTGAGCCGGAGGCCATGATCACACCTTCAGCAGCAAATGGTCGCGTTCCCAGCTCGTCACCACGCTCTGGAACAGGTCGAGTTCGACGCTCTTGACGCGCAGATAGGTCTGGAAAAAATCCTCGCCGAGCAATGCCCGCACCGGCTCGCAAGCAATGAAACGATCAAGCGCCTCCTCCATCGTTTTCGGCAGCGTGCTTTTGATCCTGTAGGCATTGCCCGAGGCCTCAGCCGAGCGCGCCAGCTTCTGCTCGACGCCGAGATAGCCGGCAAGCAGCGAACCGGCGATCGCCAGATAGGGATTGCAATCCGCTCCCGGCAAGCGGTTCTCTACCCGCCGGGCGGCGCGGCCACCTGCCGGCACGCGCAGGCCGCAAGAGCGGTTGTCATGCGACCATTCGATGTTGGCCGGTGCGCTGTGGTTCGGCCGGATGCGGCGGAACGAGTTCACGTTGGGTGCGAACAGCGGCATGATCTCGGGCACATATCTCTGCAGGCCGCCGATGAAATGGCCGAACATTTCGGTGTCTGCATCATCTCTGTCGGCAAACAGCGCGGCGCCTGTCGTTTCATCGACGACAGACATGTGCAGATGCATCGAGCTTCCCGCCTGCGCCGCGATCGGCTTGGCCATGAAGGTCGCGTGCATGCCGCTCTGCTGCGCCGCCTGGCGAGTCAGCCGCTTGAACAGCAGCACCTGGTCGGCGAGCGGCACCGCGTCGCCGTGCAAGAGATTGATCTCCAGCTGCGCGGTGCCGGACTCATGGATCAGCGTGTCGAGCGGCAGGCCGGCGGCTGCGGCATAATCATAGACGCGCCTTATCACCGGCTCGAATTCTTCCAGCGCCACCATGTCATAGGGATGCTGCGAGCCCTCGGCGCGGCCATTGGCGCCAACCGGTGCCGTCAGCGGCTGGTCGGGATTCGGATTGGGCGCGGTCAGATAGAATTCGATTTCCGGCGCCACCACCGCGCGCCAACCGCGCTTCCGGTAGAGATCGAGCACGGCGCGCAGCACATGTCGTGGCGAGGCCATCCAGGGCTTGCCTTGCATGTGGAAGGCGTCGGCGAAGACATAGGCTTTGCCGACGCCACCGCCCGGCGCCAGGCACAGCGTCGACATATCAGGCACCATGCGCATATCCGGGTCTTGATAGGCAAAGCCTTCGTCGATGGAACCGGAGTAGCGGCCATCGATGCTGACCAGGAAAGCGCTGCTCGGCAGGTAGAGTGCGCGGTCTTCCAGCGCCTTGAGGAATTTCACCGTCGGCAGCGCCTTGCCGCGCAGCACGCCATTCATGTCGGGCACCAGGCACTCGACCTCCGTGATGCCGTGCTGGGCGAGCCAGGCCTTGGGATCGTTGCCGGTGAAGAGAGCGGTGTTGGTATTTTTGTCCTGCATTTTGGTTCACGTACCTATGAGAGAGAGTATGGCTTGCGCGGCCACATCCGTTCCAGGGGTCAGCGCCATCTTGGCAGCATTGTCCCTGAGGCGGGCGCGCATCGCATCGTCGGCCAGCAGGCCGAGAATGGCTCTCTCCAATCCCCCTTCCGTCCAGGCGTCGCGGCCGATATGGTCGCCGACACCTGTCTCTCCCGCGCGTTGCGCATTGTCGTGACCGTCCCAGCAATAGGGCATGATCAGCGACGGCACGCCGAAGCGCAGCGCCTCGCAAAAGCTGTTGTTGCCGCCATGGTGGATGAACAGGTCCGACTTCGCCACCACCGAAGGCTGCGGAAACCAGGCGTCGAGATAGACATTGTCCGGCACCGCGCGATAGGCGTCGCGCAGGCCGCCGGCATTGACGATGAAGCGCGCCGGCAGCCGGTCGAAGACGGCGAGCATGCGTTCGATCAGCCCGACATCCATCGCGCCGAGACTGCCGAAGCTGACATAGACCAGCGGCCCGCCATTGCGCGGAAACACCGGCACCTCGAACGGCCCTTCCGAGCGCACGCAGCCTTCGAGATAAACGAAGCGTTTGGGGTCGAGCGGCTCGGCCCGCTCACGCCGTACGATCGCTGGCGTCAGCAGCAGATTGAGGTCGGGTGATGTCTCGAGGAACAGGCCCTTGGGCAACGGCGCCAGGCCGGCATCCGCGCGAAAACGGTTGAAGCGCTCATGCGCGGGTGCGGAGGCCGCGAGATAGCGCGCTTCGAACGCCGCACGTTGCGGGTCGTCGGCACCCATCCCCGAGAGATAGGGCGGCACCTCGGCATCCGGCAGTTCCGTCTCGGCACAGGAGACGACGCGCACCCACGGGCAGCCGGCGGCGGCGATCGCCGGGAACATGATGACGTTGTCGAGCACCACCACATCCGGCTTCAGCCGCGCCAGCAATTGGCGCAGCGGCGCCTCGGCGTTGACGGCGGTGTCGACGATCGCTTGCCAGGTCGGCGCGACATAGGTCTCGAGCTGGTCGATCGGGCTCAGCCGGAAATGCGGCAGGTGCCGGCGCACGAAGGCCTGCCAATAGCTCTGCCGCTCGCTGTCGCTCAGCGGCTCATCCGTCGGCAGATGGTATTCCTGGAAGCCATAGTCGGTAAAGACGCCGGAGAAGCCGGCATGGCAGATGAAGACGGGGCGAGCGCCCCGTGCGCGCAATGCCTGTGCGATACCGACGCAATTCAACGCGGCGCCGAAACTGGCTTCGGGAAACAGCGCGATGGTCGGGCTGGCTTTACGCGTCAATTATTCCTCTTCAATCCGGCCGGCTGATCATGCCGAACAGTGCGGGAGCTCCGCGGCTGGCTGCTTGCGGTCGCTGGCTGCGGGAGAGCCGCAGGTGGATGCGAAGCAGATCGGCAGCCACCTCATACTGCCGGCTTTCAAGATAGTCGAGTATGCCCGAGTGTTCGCGCAACGATTGCCGCAGCCGAAACACGTTGACGCCGGAATAGATGCCCGGCAGCCGGCGCAGGCGGAGATGATCGGCCAATGCATCCGACACAAAACGGTTGGCGCAGCCCTCGGCGATCATGCCATGAAAATCCATGTCCAGCCGCTGGAACTCGCGCGTGTCGAATGTCTCGTCCGGCAGCGCTGCAAGCGCTTCCATGCCTTGCCGCAACATTGCTGCCCGCGCCCCGTCCAGCCGAAAGCCTGGCGTCAGGATGGCCGCCGGCTCCAGCACCAGGCGGAACTCGTAGCTTTCGCCTTGCGCCTCCGGATCGTCCGGCGCGCGGCGAAACAACCAGGATTGCCCAGGCGCACGATCCAGAAGATTCTCGTCGGTCAGTTTGTTAAGTGCTTTTAGTACCGTCTTGCGATCAGCGTCGTAGCGTCGCATCAGCCCCGCGATGGTCACCGTCTGGTCCAACCGTCGCGCCGAGCGGTCGCGCAGGATGGCTTCGGCGAGCTCGTCTTCCTCCGCACTAGGTAGTTCGGCGGCAATGGCGGGCTGGGCGGCGAGGTCGACCGTCAGATGATAACCGCTGTCGGCCTCCCAGCGCACCACGCCCCGTTCCGCGAGCAGGCCGAGTGCGGCGCGTACGGGCGTGCGCGAGACATTGCACAGCGAGGCGATCTGCTGTTCGGGCAGGCGGGCGCCAGGCTCGAAGCCACGCTGCCGCGCCACATCCAGGATGCGCTGCGCCAGATCGAGATGGTTGGTGCGAGGTCGTCTGGCTACGGCTTGCATGACTTTTCTCGAATGCGAATGTGGCGCATTGGTCTGGCTGATCGCCGGAACAGGGACAATCGGCCAAATTCCTCCGTCGGTTGACAGATTATGGATTGACGTACTTTTTTCTGCAATAGTACTGTCGGCACAATCGGCGAGAAAAGACCGAGGGAACAGGATCGAGGCAGGCGCGCGCGTCGCCGGCCTTGGTCCGGCAAATGATTTCGACGATCAAACCGAATGGGAGACTGCCATGACCGCTACCAGCCTGCGGCGCCGTGCGCTCAATACATCCTCAATCGCTCTCGGTCTCGCCCTGACGCTCTCGGGGCCGGCCGCCGCAGCCGACCTCGTTATTTCGAACTGGGATGGGTACATGGCACCCGACGCCATGGCCGCTTTCAAGACCGCCACCGGCATTGCCGGCGAAGTGGTGGTGCACGCCACCAATGAAGAGATCATGGGCAAGCTGATTGCCGCCGGCGGCAAGGGCTATGACGTGGTCTTCGTCTCCTCGCCCTTCGCCGAAGTATTAAACAAGCTTGGCCTGACCGAGCCGATCGACCATGCCAAGATCCCCAACCTCGCCAACCTCTATCCCGAAGCGACCAAGCTGCCGCACGATGCCGGCAACGCTTTCTCCGTGCCTTACACCTGGGGCACGACGGGCCTCTGCTACCGCTCTGACCTTGTCAAGACGGCGCCCACGAGCTGGAGCGACCTGCTCGCCCCTTCCGACGAGATGAAGGGCAAGACCACCATGCTGGCGACCGATCGCTGGCTGCTGGCCGCCGGGCAGCTCGACAAGGGCTATTCGGTCAACGAGACCGACCCGGCCAAGATGGCCGAGGTCAAGGACCTCTTGATCTCCGCCAAGAAGACCCTGCTCGCCTATGACGACACCACCTTCTATTCCAAGCTGGTTTCCGGCGAGGCGCTGATGGTGCAGGCCTGGGACGGCTGGTGCAATTACGGCATCGCCGACAAGCCGGAGATCAAATACGTCATCCCTAAAGAAGGTTCGGACCTGTGGGTCGACACGATGGTGGTGATGAAGGCGTCCGAGCACAAGGACGACGCCTTCAAGTTCATCAACTTCATGCTCGACGCCAAGAACCACGCCTGGGCGGCGCAGAACATCGACTGCAAGGTGCCGAACAAGCCGGCGATGGAAAGCCTGCCGGCCGACTTCCTGGCCAAATTCCCCAACATGGCGATGCCGGTGGCCGATCTCGTCAAGTTCGAGCAGTTGCGTGACGTCGGCGAAGCCCAGCGCGACTATTCCAAGATCGTCAGCGAGATCAAGGCCGCGCAGTAAGCGGCGCAGACTTCACGGCCGGCAGCACTTCTGCCGCCGGCCCTGAGCGGTACCCGAGAAATTGTCCCAGACCCGACTTCGTTCCTCTCTGCTGATGGCCCCGGCGCTGGTCTGGCTGACCGCGCTGATGGTTATCCCATGCGCCCTGGTGCTGGCGCTCGCCTTCTTCCGGCGCGGCGTCTATGGCGGCATCGACTACACTTTGACGCTGGAAAATTTCGGGTTGGTCTTCGACCCGCTCTATGCCGGCATCTTACTCAAATCGGCGCGTATCGCCGGCACCGCGACCCTGATCGCGGTGGTGATCGGCTATGCCGCCGCCTATGCGATCGCGGCCGCCCCGCGCCGGTGGCAGCCGGTGTTCCTGTTTTTCGCCGTGCTGCCGTTCTGGTCCAACTACCTGATCCGCACCTATGCCTGGATCGTGCTGCTGAACCGCGAAGGCCTGATCACCCAGCTCTTGCGCTGGTTCGGCTACACCGGCGAACCGCCCTCGATGCTCTATACCGAAGGCTCGGTCATCGCAGGCCTCGTCTACAACTATCTGCCCTTCGTCATCCTCGCCTGCTACGCGCCGCTGTCACGCCTCAACCCGGAACTGGCCGAGGCCTCACGCGATCTCGGCGCCTCCGCTGCCACCACCTTCCGACGTGTCATCCTGCCGCTGACCGTGCCCGGCATCGCTGCGGGTGCTGTCTTCGTCTTTGTGCTGTCGATCGGCAATTTCGTCACCCCGGCGCTGCTTGGCGGCGGCCGCTTCCAGATGATCGGCAACCTCGTCTACGACCAGTTCCTGACCGCCAATGACTGGCCGTTTGGCGCGGCATTGGCGATGGCGCTGATCGCCATCATGCTTCTGGTGCTGATGGCGCAGGCGCTCGCCGCCGACCGCGCCGCGGGGCGTGCGACTGAGGCAAGGGGCGACGCCGATGGCTGAGCGCTGCGCAATTCTTGCTTTCTCCCCGTTCACCGGGAGAAGGTGCCCCGAAGGGGCGGATGAGGGGCGGCGTCAACCTTTGCGACGCTCAACGCTGCCCCCCGTCTGCCTGCCGGCATCTTCTCCCCGTGAACGGGAAGAAGGACTCTGGTCGTTCGCTTGCGTTCCAATTGTCGGAGGCCGGCGATGACCCATTCCTTCACCCGTACGCTCGGCATGCGGACGATCCTCACCCTCGTCTTCGCCTTCCTCTACATCCCGATCGCCGTGCTGGTGGCGCTGTCCTTCAACGAAGGCGGATTGCCGACGGCATGGTCGGGCTTTTCGCTGAAATGGTATGCCTCGCTGGCCGGCAATTCCGCCATCCTTTCCGCTGCGCTCAACACGCTGATCGTGGCGTTGGTCTCCACGGCCATCGCCACGCTGCTCGGCACGCTGCTGGCCATCGGCATCGAGATGCGCCGGCAATACGGCAGGGGTCTCGAGGCGCTGATCTTCGCACCGATGATCATCCCCGACATCGTCCTGGCGATCGCTCTGCTGTCGTTCTTCTCCATGCTAAACCTGACCATGGGCCTGCACACCATCATCCTCGCCCATGTCGTCTTCAACCTCGCCTTCGTCTGCTCGGTGGTGCGCGCAAGGCTAAAGAGTTTCGACTGGTCGATCGTCGAGGCCTCCGCCGACCTCGGCGCCTCGGCTCTGACCACCTTCCGGCGTGTGACATTGCCGGTCATCGCGCCGGCAGTGGTCGCCGGCGCTCTGCTTGCCTTCACGCTCTCGGTCGACGAGTTCATCATCGCCTTCTTCACCGCCGGTGCCGGCCGCGCCTCGACGACGCTGCCGATGCAGATCTACGCCATGATCCGCTTCGGCATCACGCCGGAGATCAACGCGCTGGCGACGATCGTCATGGCGGTATCCATCACCGCGCTGACCCTGTCGCAGCGGCTCAACCGTGGGATCATCGGCCAATGAGCGAACCGCGCACGCTGCTGGCCATTGATAACGTTTCGAAGAAGTTCGGCCGGGTCACCGCCGTCGACGGCATCTCGCTCGACATCCGCGAAAACGAGTTCTTCGCGCTGCTTGGACCCTCCGGCTGCGGCAAGACCACGCTGCTGCGCATGCTGGCCGGCTTCGAGACGCCAACCGACGGCCGCATACTGCTCGATGGCAAGGACATCGCCCGGACCCCGCCCAACAATCGGCCGGTCAATCTGATGTTCCAGTCCTACGCGCTGTTCCCGCATATGAGCGTGCGCGCCAATGTCTCCTACGGGCTGGAGATGGAGCGCTTGCCGAAAGCTGAAATCCGTTCCCGCGTCGAGGCCATTCTGGCCACCACCGAGCTTGTCCCCTTCGCCGACCGTAAGCCTGAGCAATTGTCGGGTGGCCAGAAGCAGCGCGTCGCGCTCGCCCGCGCGCTGGTCAAACGGCCTCGGTTGCTGCTGCTCGACGAACCGCTGGGCGCGCTGGACAAGAAACTGCGCGGCGCCATGCAGATGGAGCTGAAGCGCCTGCAGCACGAAGTCGGCATCACCTTCGTCATCGTCACCCACGACCAGGAAGAGTCACTCGTCATGGCCGACCGCATGGCGGTGCTCAAGGACGGCCAGCTGCTGCAATGCGACACGCCGCACGCGATCTACGAGCATCCCACCGACCGTTTCGTCGCCGACTTCATCGGCGTGATGAATTTCGTACCGGGCAAGGTGTCTGCGGATGGCGTGATCGCCGCGAACGGCGCGCGCATCACCGGCAAGGTTCCCGCCAAGCTCACACCCGGCGCTTCCGCTGTCGCTTCGGTGCGACCCGAGCGCATCCGGCTGTTCCCGTCACCCGAGACCGCCAACCGCACCGCCGGCACGGTCGAGGCGCTGGCCTATCACGGGCTGGACCTGCAGCTGCATATCCGCACGCCCTTGTCGCCAAAACCGTTCCTGGTGCGCGTCACCGCCGATGCCGCCGACCGCCGGCCGGTCTCGTCGGGCGATCAGGTCGAACTCGGCTGGGACGCCGCCGATGTCAGAATTTTTCAGGAATAGGAGAGCTTGATGGCGCAGAAGACGATCGCGTTTTTTCCCGAAGCGGCCTACGGCCCGGCGCTCAATTCGGTCGGCATCGCGCAAGCCGTCGAGGCGCGCGGCCATAAGGCAGTGTTCCTGTCCGACCCCGGCTTTGTCGATGTCTACAAGGGTTACGGCTTCGAAGCGCATCCGGTGAACCTGTCGGAGCCGATGCCGCCCGAGCAGATGGCGAAATTCTGGGAAGACTTCATCAACGGCCACATCCCGAACTTCCGCAAATCGCCCTACGATCAGGTCGACAATTACGTGAAGGATTGCTGGACCGCGATCGTCGACAGCGCCAAATGGGCGCAGAAGGATTTGCCGCGAGTCCTGGCCGCCATCAAGCCTGATGTCATTTGCGTCGACAATGTGATCCTGTTTCCGGCCATCAAACAGTTCGGCAAGCCTTGGGTGCGCGTCATCTCCTGCTCGGAAAACGAGATCGAGGATGAGGACATCCCGCCGCATCTCTCCGGTTGCGGCGAGAACGACCATGTCGGCCACCAGCGCTATCGCGATCATTTCAATGCGGTGATCAAGCCCATCCACGACGACTTCAACGCCTTCCTCACCGCAAACAATGAAGCGCCATACCCGGTCGGTCAGTTCTTCGAGGCCTCGCCCTATCTCAATCTCCTGCTCTATCCCGAAGCGGCAAAGTTCAAACGCCGCCATCCGCTTGATACGACGAAATTCCAGTATCTCGAAGGCTGCGTGCGGCAGGAAAAGCCATACGCCGTGCCGACCTTCGCCGAGAACAATGACGGGCCGCTGCTCTATGTCTCCTTCGGCAGCCTCGGCGCCGGCGATGTCGATTTGTTGAAGCGCATAATCGCAACACTGGGCAAGACCCGTTACCGCGCGCTGGTCAATGTCGGCGGCTACAAGGACCTGTACACGGATGTGCCGGACAACGTCATCGTCGAGAGCTGGTTTCCGCAGCCTTCAGTCATCCCGCAGGTCGATGCCGTCATCCACCATGGCGGCAACAACTCGTTCACGGAGTGCCTCTATTTCGGCAAGCCGGCCATCATCATGCCCTATGTCTGGGACGGCCACGACAACGCCACCCGCGTCCAGGAAACCGGCCACGGCTTCGGCATGCCGCGCTACGACTGGAGCGACGCCCAGTTGGTCAGCAGGATCGAGGCTTGCCTGACCGACCCCAAGATGAAGGCCAAGCTGGCGAAGACCTCGTCGCAGATGCGGGCACAGAACGGACCGGAAAAGGCCGCAGGGTTGCTGGAGAAGTTGCTGTGACCTCCTCCGCTCCGCACCTTTACCAAGCCTCCACCCGCACCGACCTCGTCGACTGGGGCGCCCAGTCCGACGCGCTCGACGGCGCGTCGCACTCGACCGGCAGGCTTGTCCACAAAGGACCCAACAACCAGCCGGAATCCGGCATCTGGGTCTGCACGCCCGGCCGCTGGCGGCTCTCGATTCCGCGCGACGAATTGTGCCATTTCGTCGCCGGCCGCGCGACGTACCGGTCGGATGCCGGGGAGGTGGTAGAAGTCGCAGCCGGGACCGTGGTCATGTTCCCTGCCGGCTGGACAGGCGAATGCACCGTGCATGAGACCATGCGCAACGTCTACATGCTGGCATCGCCGTAGTGGAGCTTCACAACATGCCGACACCGCACTGGCCGCAGGCCTCGACCGTGGAACTGGAGGATTGGGGCGCGGGCAGCAACACGCTTGCCGGCTCGCCGCGCGCCTCGGGCAAAATCCTGTCGCAGAACCCGGACGGATCGAGCGAATGCGGCCTGTGGTCGTGCACGCCCGGCTCGCGAAAGGTCACCTTTGCCGCCGACGAGTTCTGCCATTTCCTGTCGGGCCGCGGGACCTATGTCCGCGAGAATGGCGAAGAGATCCCGGTCGAGGCCGGCATGCTGGTGTTCTTCCCCGCCGGCTGGGCCGGCACCTCCACCATCACGCAAACACTGACCAAGGCCTTCATGTGCCGCTGAGCACTTTTTTCAAGGAAATCGCCATGACCACGCCCATCATGCAATCCCCGCTTGCCATCACCGACCTCGTCGACTGGGGCGTCATCCCGACCATGATCGAGGGCGAGTCCCACACCTCGGGCAAGCTGCTCTACAAGGGGCCGGAGGGCCGTTCGGAATGCGGCCTGTGGGTCTGCACTCCCGGCAAATGGCACTGCCATGTCACCCGCGACGAGTTCTGCCACTTCCTCGAGGGCCGCTGCACCTATGTGCACGAATCGGGCGAGGTCATCCAGATCGAGCCGGACACGGCGGCGTTCTTTCCTCAGAATTGGAAAGGCGTCTGCACCGTCCATGAGACCATCAAGAAGGTCTACATGATCCGCTGAGCGGACCTGAAAGGACGACCATGCAATTCTCCGCTGACCGGCCGGCTTTCTTCGTCAATCCGGACTACCGGCCGATGACCGGCACGGCAAAACCGGTGATCGATCCGGCGACGCTGGAGACCGTCGGCTCGATCTCCGCCGCAACGGACGGTGAGGTCGATGCGGTGCTATGTGCCGCAACCACGGCACAAGCCGCCTGGAAGAAGCTCGATGCCAAGAGCCGGGCAAAGCATCTGCATGCGGTCGCCAACGCCATCGAGGCGGCAGACTTCACCCGCTGCGCAGAGCTGATGGTGCGCGAGATGGGCAAGCCTTATCCCGAAGCAATCGGCGAGATCGCCAATTGCGCGCCGATCTTCCGCTACTATGCCGAGATGGCGCGCGACGACGCCGGCAAGATCGCCGGTACGACGCAGGCCGGGTCGTTCCAGTATGCGCGCTACGAGCCGTATGGCGTCTCCGTGCACATCATGCCTTACAACTTCCCGATCCTGCTGATGTGCTGGACCGTTGCGGCCTCGCTTGCCGCCGGCAATGGCTGCGTCATCAAGCCGGCCGAAGCGACGACGCTGTCGACGCTGGACTACATGACGGTGTTCCGTTCACTGCCGGAAGGGCTGGTCGCCTGCCTGCCTGGCACGGCCGCCACCGCGCAGGCGCTGATCGCCTCCGAGCGCACCTACGCTGTCGCCTTCACCGGCTCGGTCGCCGCCAGCAAGGCCGTGGCAGTCGCCTGCGCCGAGCGCATGAAGCCTTGCGTCATCGAAGCCGGCGGCAGCGATCCGCTGATCATCAGCGAGCACGCGCCGCTCGACGTGGCGGCAGCCGGCAGCGTCACCGCCGCCTTCCACCTGACCGGCCAGGTCTGCACCTCGGCCGAACGCTTCTTTGTCGTCGACTCGGTTCACGATCGCTTCGTCGAGCTGTTCGCCGAGAAGACGCGGGCGCTGCGCATCGGCAATGGCATGGACAAGACCGAGATCGGCCCGCTGGTCAGCGAAGCCGCCCGGGCGAAAGTGATGCGGCTGGTCGATGATGCTATCAGCAACGGCGCTATAGCCGTTGCCGGCGGGCGCATTCCGCCGGCGCACAACACTGGCTGGTTCTACGAGCCAACGATCCTGACCGGCGTCACCCCCGATATGGCGATCGTGCGCGAAGAGTGTTTCGGACCGGTCGCCGCGATCTGCCGCGTCAAGGATTTCGACGAGGCGATCCGGCTTGCCAATGACAGCCCGTTCGGCCTCGGCGCCTCGGTGTTCACCACCGACCTCGCCGAGGCGCATGAGGCGGCCGAGCGGCTCGAGGCCGGCATGGTCTGGGTCAACAACCCGCTGATCGACAATGACGCCTTGCCCTTCGGCGGCTGGAAGGCATCAGGCCTTGGCCGCGAGCTGGGACGCCAGGGACTCGACGCCTTCCGACGCTCCAAGATGGTCATCATCGACCACAGACCGGCGACCCAGGACTGGTGGTACCCTTACCCCGACAGCTGGTTCCACGAGACAGGCGGCCGCAAGCACGTGTGAGCCCGGCCAGTCCACAACGTAAGCTGATGCTTACGCATCTGCCGAGATAGGCCGGCTATTTCAACGCTTGAAGCTTGTCGATCGCGGCAGTGAATCCGGCAAGCGAGACCGGAATGGTCACCGGCTTGCGCGTCACCGACTCCATGCCGATGTTCAGGTTGGTTCCCGATTTCATCGCCTTGACGAGGTCCGCCGACAAAGGGGTCGCGGCATAGGCGCCGTTCTGGTCGCTGGTCTGGATGGCGATGGTCGTCTTCTGCCCCTGGTCGATCTGGTACGAGGCGCCGGAAGGCAGGAACAGCCCGTGCGGCAAGGCCAGCAGCATGGCGAGGTTGCCGTTGCCATTGTCGCGGCGAACCGTAACGGTAAGAACGCGCTGCCCCGTCTTGGCCTCGGTAAGGTTTTGGGAGACCTGGCATTGAAGCTCGGTGCCGGCCGATCCGCTGGCGCAGTTTAGCGCCCACGGATTGCCTTCTGCAGGCTTCGTCTCGGCAGATTTGGTTGACTTCGGCTCTTCGGCAAGCACCGACCCTGCCGACACGACCAGCCATAGCGCGCCAACCCAGGCGGCCCGCCCACAAACGGTTCTCAGCAATGAAGCCACCCGATCCTCGTCGTGTCAGGGTTTCGCCGAGCGCGTTGATACAACAGCCGAGCCTGGCGGGGAAGCCAATACGGTACATGAGCTCAGGCTAAATTACTGTTGCTGAATTGTCACAATAAACAACTTTGAAATCTTGTACGTGTAAAGCAAACAATCATGCTCGCTATACACTGGGATTCGGATAGTATTAGCGACGGAGCGTGTACTCGTCGGGGTTCGCAAGGGATGGAGACGACCGAGAAAACTCGGCAGATCAATGACATGGCGACGCACGGAAGAAGCTTCCGGGCGAATAGCAAGTATCGCCGGTCAGGTTTTTCCAGGCATCTCTGGAAGACGACTGCGCTGTCCACTCTGGCACTTGCCCTTTCCGGCATAGCCGCCCATGCCGGCGACACCGGACTGTGGCAGCCGCAGGTCCGCGTCATCATCGGCGCCAACAACAATGGCGGCAACACGGCGATCGAGGGTTTCCTGCCGCTGAAGCAGAACCTCGAATCCGTTCTCTTTCTCGATGTGCGCTCGAAATACGATTTCGACGACGGCTTCGGCCAGGACGTCGGCCTCGGCGTTCGCCGCATCGTCAATCCGGATCTGATGATCGGCGGCTACGCCTATCTCAACATCCAGAACCACGACAGTCACCAGTTCGTCGCCTCGACGCTCGGCCTCGAGGCCATCACCTCAAAATACGATGCGCACGTAAACGTCTATCTGCCGATCAGCGGCGACCGCAGCACGGCCGGGCAAGAGTCGAGCCTGTCGCTGGTCGGTCATCAGCTGATCGAGCAGATATCGGCCATCGCCCACCGCGATTACGCGGCCTGGGGCATCGAGGGCGAGGTCGGCGTTCAGGTGCCGCTCAACCTGCCCGAGAACCATTCACTGCGTTTCGATGTCGGCGCCTACCATTTCGGCGATCCCGACGGCGACGACGGCAGCATCACCGGCGCCAAGGCCGGCCTGGAATATTCGATCGGCGACGTCATCGGCAAAGGCACGTCGCTGACCTTCACCGGCGAGGTGCGCAACGACAACCGCGATGACACCCAGTTCGCCGGCAGCATCCGGCTGACGGTGCCGCTCAACGCTTTCGACAAGGGCTCGTCTTCGGCCGATGACGGCGCCGAGCCGGTCTATCCGGTCAGCCCCGGCCTGCGCAAACGCGTCAACGAGCGCGTACGCGGCGACATCGGCGTTCGCATCGAGAGCCAGGACAAAGTTACCGGCACGTCGACGCGGGTGGCGATCAATGCCGCCACCAACACGGCATTCGGCCAGTTCTTCTTCGCCGATGGTGACAACGACGCGCTCGGCCTCGGCACGATCGGCGACCCGACCACGCTCGACAATGCAGTCGCCGGCGCCGGCGCTAACGGCGTCGTCGTCGCGCTGGGCGGCAAGGGAAACATTACGACAGCCGGCGTGACGCTCGCCAACGGACAGACCGTTATCGGCGGTGGCGGCGGTGTCCAGGCGCGGCTCGCCGACGGCAGCATCGGCACCTACAATTTCGGCGGCTCCAACGGCACCATCCAGGGCACCAACCCCGCCAACAACGTCCTGACGCTCGCCAATGGCAACACGCTGAGCGGTATCACCATCACCGGCGGCAAGGACGGCATCTTCGGCAACAACATCACCGGCGCCACGTTGACCAACGTCACGGTCACCGGCACCGGCGGCCACGGCGCCGACTTCACCGGTACATCGACCGGCGTCAATGGCTCGAACTTCACCGCGACCGGCAACGGCCTCGACGGACTGCACATCGAAGGCGACGGCACCTATAACTTCACCGGCACGACGCTGCTGCAGGGCAATGGCGACGACGGCCTGGATATAACCGGCCACGGCACCTACACTTTCGCCACCCTCAACGCGCTCGACAACAACGATGCCGGCATTACCGTTAAGGGCACCGGGGTCGCCGGCTCGATCACCATCACCGGCGGCCAGGTGTCGGGCAACAAGGCGCTCGGCGACGACGGCGTCGGTGTCTTCATCGATCCGATCACCGCCCATATCGTGCTGGATTCGATCACCCAGACCGGCGGCACATCGGGCGTCGTGCTCGAGAATCTTTCGGGCAGCCTCACCGTCAACGGCGCGACGACGATCTCGAACACGACCGGACCGGCCATCGCGATCACGGATTCGCCGGCCGCGATCCGCTTCGGCGACATCAACATCACCAATCCCGGCACCGACGGCATGGTGTTTGCGGGCGCCAACACATCAATAATTGCCGGCAACATCGTCATTGCTGGCCTCGGCTCCGGCGTCGGCCTCGATTTCTCCGGCAGCCAGACGAATTTCACCGCGCAGTCGCTCAACATCACTGGCACAGGCGCCGCCGGCTCGATCGGCGTCGATCTATCTTCCCCGAGCGCGGGCGGGGCAACGATCGTCATCACCGATGGCGGCGCGATCGCCAATGTCGACACCGGCGTGCGCTTCGGCATTTCCGGCTCGCCGGCCAATTCGGCCAATGCCCAATTCAGTTTCGGCGGCGGCTCGATTGCCGGCATCACCGCCTCCCTCGACGCGCGGGGGCTCAACCAGACGCTCGGGCTCTATGCTTTCGGCTCGACGACCTTCAGCGGCCCGCAGCTGTTCGACCAGCAGAATGTGATTTTCGTCGGCGCGACCGCGACCGGTTCGGGCACCGGATCCTCGCTGCTCGACCTGGCGACGGTCGCGACGGCCGATGCCAATGCCGACGGCACCGCCATCTTCGTGCTGGTCAATCGCGGCACGGACATAGACGATGCGGACGCCTTCTCGCTGAGCGCCGGCCAGACGCTGGCTTCGTTCGGCAACGGCCGCACGTTCTCGCTCGGCGGCATCCCGATCAATGTGACGGGCGACAATGTCGTGCACAGCAGCACCGTCTCCGACGCCGGCGGCGCAGCCACGCTGACCAATAGCGGTGCCGGCGACACGGTGACGCTCGCCAACAATACCTCGCTGCTCGACTTCAACCTGTCCAATACCGGTGGCGGCAACGCGGTTCACGGCAGCGCCGTCAGCAATGTCACAATGACGGGCCTGGCCGTCAGCGGCGCCGACCTGAACGGCTTGCTGTTCGACGGCACCAATACCGTTACCGCCACCAACCTCAGCTCGACCAACAATGGCGGCGCCGGCTTGTCGATCCAGGGCGACGGAACCTATTCGTTCAACGGCACGACGACGCTGTCGAACAACGGCACCGACGGCCTGTTGATCAACGGCAACGGTACCTACGGCTTCGAGACGCTTGACGCCAAGGTCAATGGCGGCAGTGGCGTCGACGCCACATCGACGGGCGCCGGCAAGCTGACGACCACTGGCGGAACGATCTCCGGCAATGGCGGCAACGGATTCAGCGCATCCCAGATTGGGCTCGATGTCACGCTGACCAGCCTCAACCAGATTAGTGGCGGGACCGGTGTCGGCCTCACGAACGTCACCGGCAGCTTCGATATCTCCGGCTCGACGACGATTTCGAACGTCGCAAACGGCATTGTCATCCAGAATAGCTCGGCAACGGTAGGCTTTGGCGGCAATGTCACGGTCACCGCTCCTTCTGGCTCTGGTATCATACTGGCTGCCAATTCCGGTGCCATCACTTTCGGCGATGTCGCGATCGACCAGCCGGGCCAAAACGCGATCGACATTTCCGGTACGAACGGCACGATCAGCTTCGCCAACATCGACATCACCGGCCTGCCGACCGGCAAGACCGGGCTCGACCTGTCGGGCAGCCAGTCGACCTTCACCGCCACCTCGCTCGACATCACCGGCGCCGGCACTTCGACCGGCATCGACCTTTCCGGCACCACCGGCGGCTCGGTGACGATCGGCACCGGTGTGATCTCCGCCGGCACCGGCGTCCAGATGGGCACCAACGGCGCGGCAGGCACCAGCGCAAACACGACCTTCTCGTTCGGCGCCGGTGTCGGCACCAGTTCGATCACCGGGACGACCGCCTCGCTCGACATGCGCGGCCTGCTAGCCGGCAACGGCACCTATGCCTTCAACGCCACCCATCTGGTCGGCCCGCAGCTGTTCGACACCGCCAACGTCATCTTCGTCGGCGCAGCAAACACCGGGACCGGCTCCGGCGCGAGCGTTGGCGACCTTATCAACGCCGACGCCGCCGACGGTCTGACGACCGAAGCCAACACCATCTTCGTCCTTGTCAACAACGGCGCTGGAACCATCAACACCGATGCCGACGGCTTCACGCTTGCCGACGGCCAGCAGATCGTCTCCTTCGCCAACGGCAACACCGTCGCTCTCGGCGGGCCGCCGGCCAACGTCACCGGCGCCGAGGTGGTTACTTCGGGCACCCAGGTCGATCCGTTCGGCAATGGCGCCGCCACTCTCAACAACTCGGCCGGCAGCACCATCGATCTCGCCAACGGCAACCGCGTCGCCGACCTCAGCGTCAGCAATGCGGGTTCGGGCTCGGCGATCAACGGATCGAATGTAAACGCGGCCACCATCACCGGGGTGACGATCAGCAGCGCCGTAACCGGCATCGACCTGACCGGCGCAACGGGTGCGATCAACATCACCAACACGACGATGGGCGGCGTCAGCGGCACCGGCCTGCTGGCCAGCAACTTCGGCGGCACCGGCACCTTCAACAATTTGGATATCACCGGCGCCGGTATCGGCGTCAGCGTCACGGGCGGTTCCACGGGCACGCTGACCTTCGACAATGCGAGTTCGATCGCCGGCACGACGGGCACGGCGCTCAGCATTCTTGGAGCAACGCCTAACCTCACCTACAACGGCACCATCAATCAGACGAGTGCCGCGAGCGCGGTCATGATCAGCGGCATGACCGGCGGCTCCGCCACCTTCGCCGGCCAAATCACCGCCAGCACCGGCGCGGCCAACGCCATCGACCTGACCGGCAATGCCGGCGGCACGATCAATTTCACCGGCGGGCTCGACCTCACCACCGATGGCGGCCTTGCCTTCAGCGCCATCAATGGCGGCACGCTCACCGTCACCGGCACCAACACGACCGCATCTGGGCTCGGCCCTGTCGAAAACGGCATCCATCTCGGTGGCGCCGGCGGTTTGACCATCGGCGCAGGCGGCGTCATTTTCGACAGCGTCACCGTCGACGGCTCAGGCGGCGCCGTGCAGACCGGCATCCTCATCGAAAACACCAGCGGCGGCAGCGTCACCTTCGGCGCTGTCGACATCAATCGCGTCAATGGCGACGCCATCCGCCTCACCAACGTGGCCAACGCCGTTACCTTCAATGGCACGACGACGATCGACACGGTTGTTGGCGGTGGCCCCGGCTTCGTGGTGCAAGGCAGCGCCGCGACGGTCAATGTCAACAATCTGGTGACGACGCTGGTTTCGGGCGACGACGTCAGCCTGACCAACAACACCGGCACGATCAACATCGGCGGCACCATCACCGGTTCCGGCACCGGCAACGGCGTCGTGGTTTTTGGCGGCAGCGCCGCGATCACGGTCTCGGCCAACATCTCCAGCTCGGCAACAGCACCAGGCACGGCGGTCAAGATCGACGGCACCATCGGCGGCTCGGCCCAGTTCAGCGGCAGCGTCACGTCGACCGGCACCGGAAATCTGTTCGCAATCGGCTCGACATTGCCCCCGGCAGGCGGTGCGTTCAGCTTCACCGGCCCGACCCTGTCGGCGAGTGGTGGCGGCGGCGCGGTGGTCGGTGGCCTGATCGGCACCGCAACGTTGAATGTTACCACCCCGCTATCGATCACCAATGCCTTGGGCACCGGCCTGTCCGTCTCCGGTGTCGCGAGCACCGCATCGGCAACCTTCGGGGCGGTGACCGTGACGGGCGCCGGCGGCATCGGCATCAACATTGTCGGCAATGCCGGCCCGGTGACCTTCGGCACGACCCAGGTCACGCTGGGCACCACGAGCGGCACTGCCGGCATCAACTTCGCCGGCACCAACAACGATGTCAGCTTCGGCACGACCACCATCGACGATGTCGGCGCCAACCAGACCGGCATCGACTTCAGCGGCTCCTCGACGACGGCCGATTTCGGCCTGACGACGATCACCGGCCTGGGCGACCTGACCTCGCGCGGCATCGACCTGTCGTCGACCACCGGCAACAAGGTCATCACCTTCCTGCAGGGCTCGAAGATCGACAATGTCGGCATCGGCGTCGAATTGTCGTCCGGCCAGACCACGGCGACCTCCGCCAATGCCAACTTCACCTTCGGCGACGGCGATTCGACCGACGGGCTGGAATCCTTCATCATCGCCGCCGCCGGCGGCTTCACCGTCAACGCGGCCGGTCTCGATCCGACGCTCGGCAACTACGATTTCGACGACGTGTTCTTCACCGGCAGCGCCAACCTCGCCACCGCGCCCGGTTCGATCACGCTGGTCTCGCAGTCGGGCGGCTTCATCGCCGCCGGCACGACCGGCAATCTCAGCATGGGCGTCAACACCATTTCGCTCGCCGCCGCCGATGCGCTGACCGGCACGCAGAACTTCGCCTTCGTCGGCACGATCAATCTCGGCGCCACCGCCTTCACGCTCGATTCCGGCCAGACGATCACCGGCTTCGGCAACAGCAATGTGGTTTCGACCGGCACGATCCAGCCGGCCAACGTCCAGGGCAATCTCGGCGCCACCGGCGGCAACATCACCGGCGACGAGGCCGTGGTCAGCGGGACGGCCAACCTGATGCAATTGCTCGGCGACAACGCCGTGCGCCACACCGCTTTCGACTTCAGCAGCGCGACCGGTGCCGCCTTCCTCATCGATCAGAGCGCGGTCGGCTTCAGCAATGCCAGCGGCATCACCATCGAAGGCGTGACGATCAGCAACGTCGCCGCTGGTCAGACGGCCATCCAGGTCGCCGGCCTCAACGGCAATCTGTCGATCATCAACAACAACATCAACGTTGCCGGCACGCTGCTCGACGTCAACGGCGGCACCGGCACCATTTCGGTGTCGCGCGGCATCCTGCCCAACAGCGCCACTCCGGGAACGCTGACCGGTGGCGGCATCAATATCGCCAACCGCACCGGCGGCGCGGTGACCTTCACCGACCAGGTGACGATCACCGGCGGCAACGGCGTTTCGATTTCGGGCGGCAGCGCGGCAGCTGCGGTCAACTTCAATGGCGGCCTCGACATCACGACATCGTTGGCCACCGGCCTCAGCCTTTCGGGACTGAATGGCCTCACCGTCGCCAATGCCGGTTCCACGACGATCAACGCCACGGGCCAGACCGCGCTGTCGCTGCAAGGCACACTCGGCGCCGGCGGCGTCAATTTCGACAGCATCACCTCGAGCGGCGCCACCAGCGGCATCATCCTCAACGGCGTCACCGGGGCGGTGAATGTCTCCGGCGCAACCAGCATCACCGGCACCGGCAGCTTCGGCATCGACGTCACCGGCGCCAACACCGGCACGTTCACCTTCAACACGGTGACGGTGAACAACGTCGCGACGACCGGCGGCGGCATCAACTGGGTCAGCGGCAACCTCAACATCGCCAGCCTCGCCAACATCGACACGAGCAGCGGCGTCGGCTTCTCGCAAAGCGCCGGCACGGTGAACTTCCTCAACGGCCTGACCATCGATACCACCAGCGGCACCGGCATTGTCGGGACCGGCGGCACGATGGGCATCACCGCTTCCGCTGCAGCCCAGACGGTAAATTCGACCAGCGGCCAGGCCATCAGCCTCTCCGGCGTCGCCGCCACCATCGCGCTCGACTCGACCTCGTCGGGCGGCGGCACCAACAATGTTGGCCTGGCCAATGTCACCGGAACAGTCAGCCTCGGATCCGGCGCATTGAGCGGCGCTTCGGGCGTCGCATTCCTGCTCAATGGCAGTGCTGCGACCGTCAGCTATGGCGGCACGGTCACCAAGACCACCACCGGCAAGATCGTCGACATCTCCGGCGTCACCGGCGGCACGGTCACACTGTCCGGCGCGCTCAGCGCCACCGGCGGTTTCGACAATGGTATTTATGTCCACGGCAACTCCGGCGGGACCATCACTCTCAGCGGTGGCACGAAGACGCTGACCACTGGCGCCAATACGGCGGTCGACTTGACGACCAACACCGGCGCGACGATCAACTTCGATACGGGTGGCCTGGTGATTACCACCACCTCCGGCACGGGCTTCAACGCCAGCGGCGGTGGCACGGTCAGCGTCGGCGCGCTCCTCAGCGACAACAGCATCACCACGACGGCCGGCGGCACCGCGTTGAACCTCAATGGCGTTGCGATTGGCGCTGCGGGCATGAATTTCGACAGTGTTTCGGCCACTGCCGCCGCAACCGGCATCTCGCTGAACAATATCGCCTCGTCCGGCGGCGGCGCCATCATTCTCGGCACGGTCAACCTGCAAGGCATGACCACGCGTGGTGTCGATGTTTCCGGCACGCTTGGCGCGGCGCTGTCCTTCAACGATCTCGACATCGGCCTGAACAGCACGACAGGCATCGCCTTCGACCTCAATGGTGCGGCGATCAACGCGGCGATCACCGCCAATGATTTCGACGTGACCAACGCGGCCGCCGCCGGCAGCACCATCGCCGTCGACCTGCGTGGCGCCACTGGCGGCCAGACGGTACGCCTCGGCGATGCCGTTGTCGGCGGCGCCAGCTCCAGCATTGCCGGCGTCAACACCGGCGTGTTCCTCAACAGCGCCACCAACCTCGCTTTCACCTATGGCGACGGCGAATCGGCGACCGACCAGCTCTCGACCATCGGCGCCAATGTAGGCATCGACGCATCCAGTGCGCCGGTTGCCGGCACCTACAATTTCCAGGATGTGAACTTCCAGTCGGCTCCCGGCCTGGGCTTCGGAGTCGGCAAGGTCTATTTCGTCGGCGCGTCCGCGACCGGTGACGGCAGCGGTCGCGACCAGAACAATCTCGCGACGCTGGCCACCGCCGAAGCAGCAGCCGTGGCGACGGACATCCTGGTTCTCGTCAACGATGGCGGCACCATCACCGCGGCAGGCAGCAATGGCAACGACACGCTGGCTCTCGCCACCGGCGAGCAGGTGCGCGGCTTCGGCAACGGCAACATCAATCTGGCGCTGACGGTGCCCTCGACCATCCAGCTCGCCAGCAACAGCATCTCGATCATCGACCAGACGCCCAATGGCGCCGCGACGCTGACGACGAGTGCCGGCAACAATGTCATCACGCTCGGCGCCAGCGGCAACATCATCGACGGCTTCATCCTGAATGGCAGCCCGGCGGGTGCCGCGCGTGGCGTCAAGGACAATGGCGCGGGTGCTGCGAATACCGTCATCAGCAACATGACCATCAGCAATTTCGCCACGCAGGGTATCGAGATTACCCCGTCGAACAGCACGACGATCAACAACGTTACTTTCTCCGGCAACGCCAGCGATGTGTGGCTGAACGCGTCCAACACCACCATCACCAACGTCACCAGCACCGGCGCCACCGGCATTGCCTTCAGGCTCGACAACACCACCGGCACGACGACGCTGACCAACGTCAACATCACCACCGCAGCGACCGGCACCGGCATCGCCTTCGGCGGCGCGTCGGGCGCCGGCGGCACGATCAGCGGCACCAATGTCCAAATATCGGGCGGCAGCGGCCTTTCGGTGACCGGCGGCAACGCGGTGATCAGCTTCGACGGCGCCAGCTCCATCATCAGCACGTCGGGCGCGGCGGCCACGATCTCGACCCGCGCTGGCGGCAGCTTCACCTTCGCCGGCTCGGTGATCGCCAACGGCGCTGCGAGCGGCATCAGCATTTCCGGCGCGACGGCGGCCAATACGGTGAGCTTCACCGGTACGGTCGATCTCGGCACCACGACGCCGATGACCGGCACCGCAGTCGCAATCAACAACGGCGCCACGGCCTCGACCGTCAGCTTCGCCAACCTCGACATCGTCACAAACGGCACCACCGGCTTCAGCGCCATCAATGGCGGCACAGTCAATGTCACGACCGGCACGGTGAGCTCCACTTCCGCGCAGGCGGTCAACCTCAACGGCATCGCCACCACCACCGGCATCAATTTCACCTCGACCAATTCGACCGGCGGCACCAACAACGTGTCGCTGACCAATGTCGCCGGCGCCGGCACTGTCAGCCTCGGCTACGGTGCGCTCAGCGGCGCGACCGGCGCCGCCTTCCTGGTCACTGGCGGCTCGGCCAACATCAGCTATGCCGGCTCGGTCACCAAGACCACGGCCGGAAACGTCGTCAGCATCTCCACCCGCACCGCCGGCACCATGACGCTGTCGGGAACTCTCAGCGCCACCGGCGGCGTGGCCAACGGCATCCTCGTCAACGCCAACACCGGCGGCACGATCAACTTCTCCGGCGCCAGCAAGATACTGACCACCGGCGCCAACAATGCCGTCGACCTGACGGCGAACACCAACACGGCGGTCAACTTCACCGGCGGCGGCCTGGCCATCACCACCACCTCCGGCACCGGCTTCAACGCCACGAGCAACGGCACTGGCACCGTGACCGTTACCGGCTCGGGCAACACAATTTCGACCGGCAGCGGCGTCGCGGTCAACCTTGACAGCGTTGCTATCGCGGCGGGCGGCGTGACCTTCGCTTCCACAAACAAAGGCGTCGGCGGCACCAGCGCCGTCATCCTCGATTCCGTCACCGGTTCGGGAGCGATCGACCTCGGCACCGGCGCGCTGGTGGGCGGAACAAGCGCCGTGATCCGTATCGGCGATGGCCTAGGCACCGCCAACAGCGGCGGCACGGCGGCGTTCACCTATGCCGGCGCGATCACCAGCGGCAGCACCGGCCAGGCGGTCAACATCCAGGATCGCGCCCTGACCGCCGGCAACATCACCCTGTCGGGCAACATCACGCATAATGCGGCGGGCCAGATCGGCATCCTGCTGGACGACAATGTCGCCGGCATCATCACCTTCTCCGGCGCGTCGAAATCGATCACCTCGACCACGGCGGCTGGCGTCAGCCTGAGCGACAATGCCGGCGCGACGATCAACTTCACCAATGGCGGGCTGGTCATCGCCACCACCAGCGGCGCCGGTTTCAATGCCACCGGCGGCGGCACGATGACGGTGCAGGGCACCGGCAACACCATCGTGTCCGGCACGGGCACGGCCCTTAATGTCGCCAACACGACGATCGGCGCCGGCGACGTGACGTTCAGGAGCATTGCGTCCAATGGTGCAGCCAACGGCATCGTGCTCAACAACACCGGCACCAGCGGCAATCTGGTGGTGACCGGCACCGGCGCGACGGGGGGCAGCGGCGGCACGATCCAGAACTCGACCGGCGATGGCGTCAGCCTGACCGACACTCAGGATGTCAGCCTGAGCAACATGATTATCAGCGACAATGCGGGCAACGGCATAAAGGGCCTGCGCGTCAACGGTGTGGTGCTCAACGGTCTGACCCTGAACAGCAATGCCGATGCCAACACCGAGTCCGGAATCCTGTTCAACGAACTTACCGGCAACGCCTCGCACGTCACCACGTTCACCAACCTCACGGTCTCCAACTCATTCACCCATAACGTGCAGGTCATCAATTCCGGCGGCACGTTGGCGAACCTGGTGGTGAGCGGCGGCACGTTCTCGAACAACGGCGCCTCAAACAATGCCGGCAGCGACTTCATCTTCGAGGCGGACGGCGCCGGTGTCGCCGGCGCGCCGACGATGACGCTGACCGTCGACGGCGCAACCTTCACCGGCAACAACGCCTATCCCGGACCGGGAGTCATCCCTGGAACCGGTCTGTTCGTCATTGCCAATGACGGCACCGTCAACGCTCACATCGGCGAGACCACGGGAAATCTATTCAACAATCTGAACAACGGCATCAACCTCACCCAGAGCAGCAATTCCGGCGCCGGCACGGGCGGCAATCTGAATTTCACCGTCCGGAACAACACCGTCACCAACAGCGACTCGACGGCCATCAACGTGTTCAGCAGCGGCGACCTCGCACGGACGCTTGACGGCACAATCGCCAACAATGTCATCGGTACGCAAGGCGTAGCAACCTCGGGATCGCGAACCGGCAACGGCATCAGGGTTGGGCATGAAAGCCTCGGCGTCGCCAAGGTGCTGATCGACAACAACATTATCCAGAGCATCGGCGTCAACGGCATAAGCGGTGGCGACAGCGTCTCGATCACGCAGCTCGTGCAGCCGGGCACCGTGCACGCGACGGTCACCAACAACACCATTCGCGACAATGCCGACAGCCGCGGCATCACGGTCACCGCCACATTTGCCGGCGCTATCATCAATGCCGACGTTCATGCCAACACCATCACCAACGTCAACAACGCCAATGCCATCCGCTTCCTCGCGGACGGCCTCGGCGGCGCCGACGGCACGATCAACGTACCGCAGGCGAGCGAGGCCGGTATCGAAACCGTCAATGGCGGGGCAACGGCACTGACGGACACCCGGACGTTCTTCAACCAGCCGCTGCCACTGCTGCCTGCCGCGACACCGTAGTCAGCAACCTTGGATTTCGTCCTAGGAAATATATTTTATGAATCTGATATCGACTTGTTGTCTTACTTAGGCATAATACAAGAATTCAGACAGTAAGCCGCCAACGGAGGGAACGGGGATGAGTGAGCCTTATTTAGGTGAAGTCAAGATCATTTCCTGGAACTATGCACCGCGCGGCTGGGCATTTTGTAACGGCCAGTTGTTGCCGCTTAACCAGAACCAGCCATTGTTCTCACTTCTTGGCACCAGGTACGGCGGCAACGGCCAGACAAATTTTGCCCTTCCGGATATGAGGGGACGTGCGCCGGTTCATACGGGCGGCCCTATTGGTGCAATGGTCGGCGGCCAGGGCGGCGAAGAGTTTCACACGCTCACGCTCGGCGAAATGCCGACACACAACCATTTCGTCAACGCATCGAACACTGCCGGAAACGTCAACAATCCATCCGGCGCGCTGTTGGGGGCGAACGCCAGCCCGATCTATCAGCCGCCTGGCAGCGCGGTGGCTATGGCGAAGGAAAACATCACTTTCGTCGGTGGCGGCCAGCCGCATGAGAACAGATCGCCCTATATCGTCTTGAATTTCATCATTGCCCTGCAAGGCATATTCCCGTCGCGAAATTAAGAGGACGCTTCGATGAGCCAACCTTTTGTCGGCGAGATCAGGATGTTCGGTGGCAATTTCCCTCCGAATGGCTGGGCGTTCTGCCAAGGCCAGTTGATGCCGATCTCCGAGAACGAAACCTTGTTCAATCTGATCGGTACGACCTATGGCGGCGACGGGGAGGAAACATTCGCCCTGCCCAACCTCGCATCCCGCATCCCCGTCCATGCTGGCAAGGGCCCGCTGGTCAGCCAGACCTATATCGTCGGAGAACTGGGCGGGGTCGAATCCGTCACTGTTTCAACCCAACAAATGCCGAACCATTCCCATACCTGGACCGGTTCGTCGAATATCGCCAAGAATCCGGGTCCGTCCGGCGGTGTCCTGGCGACATCGAGCCTGCTGACGCCCTATGTGGGTATCGCACCTGATGGCAACATGGCCGCCGGAGCCATTTCGCCGGCCGGCGGCAGCCAGCCTCACGACAATATGGTGCCGTTCCTCGCCGTCAGTTTCATCATCTCGCTATTTGGCATCTTCCCCCAGCAAAGCTAGAGACTTGCCATGACCAATCCGTTCGTCGCCGAAATTCGAATTTTTGCCGGAGATTTCGCCCCGACGGGGTGGGCGACCTGCGATGGCCAGCTCCTGCCAATCTCGCAGAATACGGCGCTGTTTTCGCTGCTGGGCACAGTTTACGGCGGCGACGGCAAGTCGACCTTCGCGTTGCCGAATATGGCTGGCTCCGCGCCCATGGGGCAAGGACAGGGCAATGGCTTGTCGGAGCGGTTTCTCGGCGAGACGGGTGGCGAAACGTCCATCACCCTTCTGCAAACGGAAATGCCGCAACATAATCATTTTGTCGCGATATCCACCGAGAGTGGCGCCCAGGGAACTCTTACCGATGCGGTTGTTCTGGGGAAGTCGGGGGGCGGAACGCTGTATCAGAACAACACTTCGCAAAATCTGGTCCAGATGGACCCCCAGGCACTGAGCATGACGGGCAGTACGTTGCCTCACAACAACCTGCCTCCCTATCTGGCGATGACGTTCATCATTGCCATGCAAGGCGTTTATCCGGCGCGTCCGTAAGCGCCACTCCATGATCCAGCTTCCGATTGTGGACAACGGGCCTGTTATATTTTGCTGGGTGCGCGCGGCGCGGATTGATCTGACGTTCCGCCCGATGGCGGACGCCGATCTGCCGTTCATGTCGGCGCTCTACGCCTCGACCCGCGCCGAAGAACTTGCCGTCACGCCGTGGAGCGACGCGCAGAAAACGGCGTTCCTCGACATGCAGTTTCAAGCGCAGCACGCGCATTACCAGAAATACTATCTCAACGCCGACTGGCTGGTGATCGAGCAGGCAAGGCAAGATATCGGTCGCCTGTATATCGAGCGCTCGGCGAGCGAGCATCGCATCATAGATATCGCCTTCCTGCCGGCGCATCGCGGCAAGGGGTCTGGCGGTGCGTTGCTCGCCGATCTCATCGATGAGGCCGTCGCCGTCGGCAAGTCGGTCTCGATCCATGTCGAGAAGAACAATCCAGCGCGGCGGCTCTACAAACGCCTCGGCTTCACCGTTGCCGAGGACAAGGGCGTCTACGACCTGATGATCCGTTCGCCGTAAGGCCGTGCCGGTCGTCACGTGCCGCGATACCAGGAGACGATGGTGAAACGTTCGTTGCGCGTGACCGGGGTGACCTCGTGCGTGGTTTCCGAACGAAAGGCGACGAGAGAGCCCGGCAACGCGGGCATGGCAACGCGCAGGTCCGGGCCGCTGTAAGGCCCATGCAGGACCAGCGAGCCGCCTGCATAGCTTTCTGGCGAAGGGTTGTCCGATTGACGGTTGAGAAAGATCACCGCCGAGATCTTTCGGAACCGCGACTCGTCGTGAATGAGCGGCGTGTTGCCATCCTGATGCGGCACAAAGAAATCGCCTTCCCGATAGTGAAGGAACTGAGGTTCCTCGACCTGGCCGAGCAGCCGCCCGAAATGCCGCTCCAGAGCCGCCTTCTGCCGCGCCAACAGGGGCACTCACTCGCTCTTCAGTGGCCTGCGAAACCTCGGCGCGCGCGGTCTTGCGGATCCATGCCGTCTTCTGGTCGGCACGCCCCAGCAGGCCGGCCGGACGGCCCACGGCCGCCCGGATTTCGGCGCACAGTGCGCTACACGCCGCTCCGTCAAATACGTCCGCAATCTCGATATAGTCGATCATATGTCGAGCCGCCGCGCTGGCAATCACCCTGATGACCGGATCGTCCCCTGGCCGATCGGACCGCGAAAAATCAGTTGAATACCGCCTCGTAAAGCCGCCCCGCCGCATCGGCAGCGATCGGCACGATGAAGATCTCATGGGCGCCGCTTTTGCCGTTGAACCGATAGATAGCCTGCGGCAGCGCCGCGTCGCGCGGCCCCCTGAACAGCAGCGTGAAGCCACCGCCGTCGCGCGGGCTGTTGGCAATGGGCTGCACCGCGCTGAGTTCCAGCGTGAGCGTCTGACCGCCGGCTTCGACGGAAAAGCTCTGCCCCTGCTCGAAATCCGAAATCGATGCCATGCGCCTGCCCTGGTTCGTCTGTCTTTCAGACGGCTGTCTTGAGAGTCTGTCCCGTCAGCCAATGTCGCTGCTTGATGGCATGCTGTCTATAGAGCTTGATCTCCAGAAGTAGAAAAGAGCACGATCGAACAACGATGTAGATTTATCCCGCTAATGTCGGGGTAGATCAGTCGTCAGCGCGTTGCGCCCTCGCCGCCGCTGGCCTAAACCGGGAGCGCATAAGAGGAGAATGCCAGGGATGACTGATGCGAAAACGGACGGGGCGGAAAGCACGGCGGCCAATGCGCTGCCGCTGTTCTACAAAAAGCCCGAGGCGCTCAATCCGCTACGGCACGGCTCACTCGGCCTGGCGGCGCGGGCCGATTTCTCCTTTGCTCGCACCGCGCACGCAATCCCCGTCGTCGCCTCGGAAATGCCGGCGGCAATGCGCTCCTACCCGATCGTTTTCATCGGCGACGCCAAGGCGCCTGTCATCATCACCGGCCTGCGCCAGGACCAGAACCTGTTCGTCGGCGCCGACGGCAAATGGGCGGAGCCGCATTACATTCCCGCCTATGTCCGCCGGTACCCCTTCATCCTCGCCGATGAATCGAAAACGACCGGCCGCCTGACGTTGTGCATCGACCGCGCCAGCGAACGCGTCGTCGAGCTGACGCCTTCGTCCAAGGGCGGCGACGAGACCGCGCCCTTCTTCGACGGCAACGAGCCGGCCGAGGCCTCGAGGCAGGCGCTCGCCTTCTGCAGCCAGTTCCAGACCGACTTCAATGCGACTCGCGCCATGATCGACAAGATCGACGCGCACGGCCTGTTCGCGCCGCGGCAGAGCAAGGTGACGCTGGAGGGCGGCGAGACCCTCAACCTCACCGACTTTCAGGTGATCGACGAGCCGGCCTTCAACAAATTGAGCGACGAGGCGTTTCTTGATCTCAGGAAATCCGGCGCGCTTGCGCTGCTCTATTGCCATCTCGCCTCGAGCAACAGCTGGACCTCGCTGGCCTTCCAGGCGTCATTGCGGCGAGCTGGCTGACGCGGCCCGCGACGAAAAGCTTCGGCAAGGCGCGGGTTGTTTAAATCAACGGTTCGCGCCTTCGCACGACGATCTCTCCGCGGCTCGAATCATGCTGTTGTCGTGCAGATCGCTTGCCATGACGGGTTGGCGAACTTCCTAATGCTCGACGTATAGCTCTCGCGAAATGCGCCGAGGCGGCATCAATCCCCCGGTTCGCGGACCTCTCAATAAAGCCGAGCAGGCCAACCTTGCTGCCCTCCTCAATCCTTGAATAGCCGGTCGTCGCCATCGATCACGGTCCGAACGCAAAAAGCCCGCGTGAAGCGGGCTTTTTTTGTTGGTTGCGGGGACAGGATTTGAACCTGTGACCTTCAGGTTATGAGCCTGACGAGCTACCGGGCTGCTCCACCCCGCGTCACCTCCAGGGCAAGCTCTTGCTTGCTCCGGACTCTCCAGGGCAAGCTCTTGCTTGCTCCGGATCTGAAGCAAGCGTTTGCTTGCTTATCTGGACGTAAGCCTGGGCCTATGAACAGGATGGCTTACAGATAGGTATATGGCTGACCAAATGAAAGGGCCGCTTGCGCGGCCCGTGATCCCTTGGCGGGCCTTTTCGTAGAGAGAAGATTTCAGTTTCATCCGGTTTGCGGATGAGAGTTCAACGTGCGTTTTGCAGACCTGGCAGCGACCTACTCTCCCGCGTCTTGAGACGAAGTACCATCAGCGCTGGAGCGTTTCACGGCCGAGTTCGGAATGGGATCGGGTGCAGCCGCTCCGCCATAACCACCAGGTCGGCAAAACGCACGTTATATCGAGAAGCTGTTTTTTCGTGCCAAGGCGACGTTTGTGTTTTGCTTACGGGCGTAAGCCCGCAAGCGCGACTGCGCGTCGCCGGTTTTCCGGCGCCCTCGCGGAGCATAGGCCCTGTAAGGGCCGCTCATGCGTGAGCGCTGGTCAGATCATCGTGTTTCACGATGAGCATAAGGAATGAGAACGATCAAGCCGATCGAACTATTAGTAC
This sequence comes from Mesorhizobium sp. M0077, assembly GCF_040322955.1. Lineage (NCBI taxonomy): Bacteria > Pseudomonadati > Pseudomonadota > Alphaproteobacteria > Hyphomicrobiales > Phyllobacteriaceae > Mesorhizobium > Mesorhizobium sp. M0077. Next base: position 50 of record NZ_JAMYUL010000001.1, on the reverse strand, counting down.
CGGTAAGCTTCAAGCGTTGCCGCTCTTCCACACCCGGCCTATCAACGTGG